>CAYOAL010000133.1:1743-29259 GCA_964401935.1 uncultured Polyangiaceae bacterium | reverse complement strand
GCTACATCGTCACCGATCTCAAGAGCACCAACGGCACCTACGTCAACCATCGCCGGATCACCCACGCCACGCTCGTGCGGGAGGGGGATCGCATCTACATCGGTGACTTCGTGCTTCGCATCGAGCCCGACGGCCTGAAGCACAGCGAACATCCCCCCGGCTTCGAGCCGCCCGACTCTGGCTCCAACTCCAACTCCAACTCCGGCTCCCACCTCCGCGCCAGCTCGAGCCTCGGCGTCTCGGCGTTCTCGGCCCCCCCCGATCGCCCGGCCGACGTGGTGAGCCACTTCCCCATCGAGCACGACCCCGACGACTCGTCACCGAGCCTCGATGTCCCCGGGCCACCGCGGGTGCCTTCAGGCCTGCGCTCACAGACCGGCTCCAACCCGGCCATCAGCTCGGTCGAGCCCCCCCTCACGAGCGAGTCGGGGCGGGCGCCCTCGGCCTCGATCCCCGCCGCGTCCGACCCACACACGCCGCAGGCCCTGCGCAGCAGTCAGCCCGACCTCGACGAGCGGCTCCGCGAGCTGCAACAAGGGGCACTCGACGCTGTCGTCGCGGCGGTCGAGGCGCAAATCGGGGCCGAGCCCCTCGCGGCGGCCACCCCGTCGCCCGAGCTCACCAAGACGGTGGAGGCCGCCGTCGACGCCCAGCTCGGTAAGCTCGCCGAGCAGGGGGCCCTGCCGGTCAACGTGGACCGAGGGGTGCTGCGGGAGGCTGCCCAGCGCGAGCTCCTCGACGTGGGGCCCCTCGCCGCCCTGCTCGAGGACGAGAACAACACCCAGATCCAGGTGATGCGGCGGCGCGTGGTGGTCCATCGTCGCGGTGCCCGTGTCCGCACCGCGGGCTTCGGCTTCGCCAGCGACGCGGGGGTGGCACGTGCGGTGAGCCGTCTCGCAGCCCGCGCCGGGATCACCCCGACACCGGGCACCTCGTTCGAGGGCCGCCTCGACGCCGGCCGTGAGCTGTTCGTGGTGAGGCCCCCCGTCGCCGGCGATCAGCACCTGGTGATGATCGGACGCACGGCGCAAACCCGGGGGAGCCTCGACAACCTGGTTCGTGCCGGCGCCATCTCGCGCGGCATGGCCACCCTCTTGGCCTACTGCGTGACGGCTCGCGCGAACATCCTGGTCACCGGGTCGGCCCCCGCCGGCGTGGACGAGCTGGTCGACGCGTTGGCCTCGGCGGTGCCCAAACACAGCCAGTCCATCCACCTCGCGGAGACCAACGACCACGAGCTCTTGCCGCACGAGGCGGTGCGCCTCGTGCTCGACGGCACGCCCAAGCGGCGACGCGAGGTCATCACCGCGTCGGCGCGTATGCGCCCCGACTACCTGGTGGTGCCGGCGCTCCACGGCGAAGATCTGGCGACGCTGCTCGAGCAGGTGACACGGGGCACGCAGGGCGTCATCCTGCGTGCGAGCTCTGCGACGCTGCGACAAGCGGTCGCGCGGCTCAGCACCGACTTGGCCACGGTTCGCTCCACCATCGGCGCCCAGGTGGCGCGCGAGTGGATCCACGCCGCGTTCGACATCGCGCTCGAGCTGACGCGTCTCCGCGACGGACGGCTGCGGGTGGTGCGGCTCGCAGAGTTCCGCTCTTCGAGCAACGGCAACACGTCCATCCGGGACATCTTCACGTTTGCCTATCACCGCACCGCGGCGGGGGGCTCGGTCGAGGGGACGTTCTACGCCAGCGGCACCGTGCCCCGCATCGTGGAGGACATCGCGGCGCGCGGGATGCCGCTCGACACCTCGATCTTCAGGCGCCAGCCCGGCACCTGAGCCGCGAGGCGAGCCGGCCGCGCGCAGGGAGGAACCCAGCGCGCTACGGCGCCGACGCCGAGGAGCGCTTGTTCTTCCCCTCTTTGTCGCGCTTGACCATCTTGCGGTGGACGATCCTCTTTTTGAGCATGCCGAGGTGATCGATCATCAGCACACCCTCGAGGTGGTCGTTCTCGTGCTGGATCGCCACCGCGAGGAGCCCGTCGGCGGTGAGCTCGAAGTCTTCGCCTCTCTCGTTCTTGGCGCGCACCGTGACCACCTCTGCCCGCTCCACGTCTTCCGACACCCCGGGGAACGACAAGCAGCCCTCACACCAGAGCTGGGTGCCTTCTTTCTTCACCAGCTCGGGGTTGATGAACACGCGAAGATCGCTGGGGTCGTCTTCGCCGGCGATGTCGATGATGAAGATCCGCTTCGCGACGCCGATCTGTGGCGCCGCGAGCCCCACCCCGGGCGCCGCATACATGGTCTCGGCCATGTCGTCGAGCAGCGCACGGATTTCGTCGGTGACCTCGGTCACGTCGGTGGCCTTCTCGCGCAGGCGAGGATCTGGGTAGTGCAGGATCGTTCGAATCGCCATGAGTGCTTCCTGACCTTCACAGCGTAGGTCGGGACGGGCCTCCGCGCAAACCTCGCGGGCGCCTCACCCCTTCTCGGGATAGGCCATGGCGCCATGCACGTAGGCGTCTTGACCGCAGACTTCCCAGCTCGGGTTGGTGATCCGCGGCGCTTCGGCCAGGGTGTCGGGGCCAGCCCAGTCGACGGCGCCCGGACGCCCTCGAGGACCGAGGACGATGGGCGCGATGAAGGCGTGCAGCTGATCGGCGAGGCGCGACGCGAGCAAGCTGCCAGCGAGCTCGGCCCCTCCTTCGATGAGGATGCTCACCACGCCTGCGTCGCCGAGCACCTTGAGGGCGGAGCGCATGTTGATGCGGCCCTCCGCCGTCTGGTCGACGCGCACCACCGTGCAGCCGGCGTCCGCGAGCGTCTTCTCCGCGTCGCGGTCGGCGTCCTCTCCAGCGCAGATCCACGTCGCCACCTCCGTGGCCGTCTCCACCACGCGGGCCCCCTTCGGGAGGCGCAGCTTCGTGTCGAAGATCACCCGCACGGGGCTGCTGCCACCCGCGAGGAGGGCTTCGTCGCGGACCGTGAGGCGAGGGTCGTCGGTGATCGCCGTGCCGATGCCCACCCCGACCGCGTCGTGCAGCGACCGCAAATGCTGCACCTTGAGGCGGGCTTCGGGACCCGTCACCCAGCGGCTCTCCCCGCTGCGCGTCGCGATGCGCCCATCGAGCGAGAGGGCCAGCTTCAGGGCCACGTAGGGGATCCCGCTGGTGATGAACTTGGTCCACGGAGTGATGAGGGCGCGGCATTCCGACCCTGCCACGCCGACCTCGACGTCGAGGCCCGCCTGTTCGAGCCGCTTGGCCCCCCCGCCGGCGACGTGCGGGTTGGGATCGATGCAACCGACCACGACGCGTTTCACCCCCGCCTTGAGCACGGCGTCGACGCACGGATCGGTGCGGCCCTCGTGGTTGCAGGGCTCGAGCGTGACGTAGATCGTTCCGCCTTTGGCCGCGTCGCCCGCACGCGCGAGCGCCGCCACCTCCGCGTGCTCGGCGCCCGCCTCTTCGTGGTAAGCCTTCGAGACGACTTGCCCATCGGGGCCAACCACCACCGCGCCGACCGGCGGATTGGGCGACGGTCGCGCACGCCGGGCCTGCTCCAGCGCTTTCTGCATGAACTGCAGGTCGGCGTCACGGTCGGACATGGGTCACTCAGTCGGTAGATCAGGCGCTGTCAGCCGTCAAAGCGGGAAAGCACGACGGTCGCGTTGGTGCCGCCGAAGCCGAAGGAGTTGCTGAGCACGTGCTCGAGGCGCCGTTCGCGGGCCTCGTGGGGCACGAAGTCGAGGGGTGGAGCCTCGGGGTCGAGCTCGTCGAGGTTGAGCGTCGGGGGGACGCGCCCGTCGTGGATGGCGAGCGCAGAGAGCGCCGCCTCGACGCCGCCCGCCGCCCCGAGGAGGTGTCCGATGGCGCTCTTGGTGGAGCTCACCCAGAGCCGTTTGTCGGTCGCCCGCGCCCCGAAAAGCTCGGCGACCGCCAGCGCCTCCTGGATGTCTCCGGCCGGGGTCGAGGTGCCGTGGGCGTTCACGTAGTCGATGGCCGAAGGATCGAGCTTCGCGTCGGCCAGCGCCATGCGCATGGCGCGCAGGGCGCCCCGCCCGGACGGGTCGGGCTTGGTGATGTGGTACGCGTCGCAGGTGGCGCCGTAGCCGGTGAGCTCCGCGTAGATGCGAGCGCCGCGGGCTTTGGCGTGGGTGAGCGACTCGAGGAGCAGCGTCGCGGCCCCCTCCCCCACCACGAAGCCGTCCCGGGCGACGTCCCAAGGACGGCTCGCGCGCTCGGGCTCGTCGTTGCGCTTCGAGAGGGCGAACATCGCCGCGAATCCGGCCACCCCGAGCCCGGTGATGGTCGCCTCGGCGCCGCCGGCGAGCATGATCGGGGTGCGTCCCAGGCGGATCCAGTCGGCCGCGTCACCGAGGGCGTGCGCGCTCGACGCGCACGCGCTGGTGGTGGCGTAGCTTGGTCCCTGGAGGCCGAGGTCCATCGCCACCTGTCCGGCGGCGAGGTTCGCGATGACCTGGGGGATGAAGTAGGGCGACACCCGCTTGGGGCCGCGCTCACGGAGGGTGACGGAGTACTCGTAGAGATACTCGAGCCCGCCCAAGCCCACCCCGATGAAGGTGCCGCAACGCTCGCGCTGCGCATCGGTGAGCTCGAGCCCGGCGTCGCTGAGACAGGCCCGCGACGCCACGACCGAGAGCTGGGCGAAGCGGCCCATCTCCCGCGCTTTCACCTTCGAGAGGTGGGTCTTCGCGTCGAAGCCCTTCACCTCGGCGGCGATTCGAACGGGATACTCCGCGGCATCGAACGCGGTGATGGGACCCACACCGCTCTTCGAGGCCAGGATGTTCTCCCAGGTCTCGGCCGTGCTCCCCCCGCAGGGGGTGATCAGGCCGATGCCAGTGATGACGACACGTTCCATGGTCAGCGGGGCTCGCTGGCCGGCTCGTCAGCCCTTGGCGTTCTTCTCGATGTAGTCAATCGCGTCCTGGACGGTGCGGATCTTCTCCGTGTCCTCGTCCGGAATGTCGATCTCAAAGGCCTCCTCAAAGGCCAGAACGAGCTCCACGAGCCCAAGGGAGTCGGCGCCGAGGTCGTCGATGAACGTCGACTCGGGCTTGATGTCGCCCTCATCCACGTCGAGCTGCTCGGTGATGATTCTCTTGACCTCTTTGGTGATGTCTCGCCCTTCGCCCATGGGGTTCCTCCTGTTGGATGGCCTGGCTGGTTGGTTCGCTCGGTCCTCGTACGCGGGACGCGGAAGCGGCGCCCCGTGTACCCCATCGACGTCCACGTTGCACGACCAATGTGCCACGCCGTCGACATGCGTTTACCGTGCCAATTTGATTGATGTTTCTCCGGCGCCGAGACTCGGCCGAGTTACATGTACATGCCGCCGTTGATGCGGAGCACCTGCCCCGTGACGTACCCGGCCGCGTCGCTCACCAGGTAGGCCACCCCGGCGGCCACGTCGCTCGCGACGCCGATTTTGCCGAGGGGGATGGCCTTGAGCAGCTCTTCTCGCATCGGGCCGGCGATGGCGCTGGTCATGTCGGTCTCGATGAAGCCCGGCGTCACCGCGTTGACGGTGATGTTGCGCGACGCGTACTCGCGCGCGAGCGTCTTGGTGACCCCCAGCAGGGCGGCCTTGGTGGCGGCGTAGCCGGTCTGACCCGCGTTCCCCATCTCACCGACGACGCTCGACACGAAGACCACCCGGCCGGCGCGCGCGCGCATCATCGACTTGAGCGCCCCCTTGGCGCAGGCGATGGCGCCCTTCACGTTGACCGCGAGGAGGCGATCGAGGTCCTCCTCCTTGGTGCGGAGGAGCAGCCCGTCGATCGAGATGCCGGCGTTGGCGACGAGGATGTCGAGGCGCCCTTTGTCCTTGGCGACGCCGGCCACCGCCTTCTCCGCCGCGTCCATGTTGGCCACGTCGAAGCCGCAGATGTCAGCCTGGCCGCCCCCCTCCTGGATCGCGTCGGCGACCTCGCGGGCCTTGTCCTCGCCGTGCACGTAGCCCACCACCACCAGCGCCCCACGGGCCGCGAGGGTCTCGCAAATGGCGCGCCCGATGCCGCGCGAGCCGCCCGTCACGAGGGCGACCTTGTCCTTGAGGTCGTTCATGATTTCGTCTCCAGAAAGTCTTGAATCTTGTCGATCGAGGCGGCGCTGTTGACGCTCAGGACCTGCAGGTCGCGGTCGATGCGGCGCGCGAGGCCGGCGAGGACGCGGCCGGGTCCGAACTCGAGCGCGTGGGTCACCCCGAGCGCCCTCATGGCCTGGATCGTCTCCACCCAGCGGACGGGGCTGTCGACCTGGCGGACGAGCGCGTCGAGGACGGCCCCCTCCCCCTCTTGCGGGGCCGCGTCGACGTTGGCGAGCACCGGGAAGCGCGGCTGAGAGAGCGTCGCGGCCTCGAGGGCGGCCAAGAGCGGCGCCTTGGCCGGCGCCATGAGCGCGCAGTGAAAGGGAGCGCTCACGTTGAGGGGGATGGTCTTGCCCCCGCGCGCCTGCGCGAGCTGGCTCGCCCGCTCCACCGCGGCCTGGGTGCCCGCGATCACCGTCTGGCTTGGGGCGTTGAAGTTCGCGCAGCTGACCACGTCGTCGCCAGCGGCGGCCTCGGCGCACAGCTCCGCGACCACCGGGCCGTCGAGGTTCATCACCGCGGCCATGGCCCCTCGGCCTGGTGGCACCGCGCTCTGCATCGCCTCGCCGCGCACCCGGCAGCACCTCACCGCGTCGGCCAAGGACAGCGCCCCGGCCGCGACGAGGGCGCTATACTCGCCGAGCGAGTGGCCCGCGGCGCACACCGGCAGAGGGAGCGCGAGGCGCTCCCTGGCCGCCGCGAGGAGCGCCGCGGAGGTGGCCACGATGGCGGGCTGGGTGTTGGCGGTGAGGGAGAGCTTGTCGAGCGGCCCGTCGAAACACAACCCGGAGATCGACTCGCCGAGGGCGTCGTCGGCCTCGCGGAACGCCTCCCGCGCCGCCTCCGAGACGACGTGGACGTCCTTGCCCATCCCCACCTGCTGGGCGCCTTGACCTGGGAAGAGCCACGCAACCTTCACGGGCGGCCCGTACCACGGCGCGGCGCCGAAGGGGAGACATCAACACACATGGGTCTTGCTCGGGCCGCGACGACGGGGAAGGATCGCGCGCGCATGACGTATCCTCACGACATGTCGACGTGGGCGAAGGCCCGAAGGGCGCTGGGGCGGGCTCTGCTGGTCGCCGGTTGTTGGGCGGTGACGGCGGGGGCTCCTGCTTGCAAACGCGACACTGCGAGCGAGGACGACGGCGACGCCGACGACAAGCGCAGCCAGCGGTCCAAGAAGCGCAAGCGTGACGCCGCCGACGACGACCGCGCCGAACGCGGCCCCACCGACGAGCGCAAGGTGTTGCGAGAGCTGAAGACGTGGATCCGAGACGCTCAACACGCGATGTTCGTGGAGGGCGACGAAGACCGCTATTGGCGGATCTACACCGACGAGGGACAGGTCGTCACCGCGCGCGCCGAGCACCCCCACCCCTACGACTTCGTGGTGCCGGCGAAACGCAGCCGCGACTTTGCGAAGTTTCGTGGGCGCGTTCCGGCCTTGGAGGGCTACACCCAGCGCTACGAGAGCGAGACCGAGTCGCTCGACGGCGACAAGGCCACGCTCCGCTGGGACGTGAGCACCAGCTGGAAGCAAGCGGAGGGCGTGCACCGCGCCGTGTACGGCGAGCGCTACACGCTCCTCCGGCAAAAGGACACCTGGCGGGTCAGCGAGAAGCGCACCTGGACGGTGAGCGTGACGCGCCCCTCCCGCGCGCACGAGCTCGCGGCCTACCCGAGCGGGGTCGACGTGAAATACGACGAGGCGCTCTGGGGCGAGCTCGACGCGGCCGTGGATCGGGCGCGCCTGCAAGGCGGCACCGCGTTGTTCTACGCGCTCTCGGACGCGGGGCGTGTGCCGGAGGCATACCAACTCGCTCAGATCGCAACACAGAACCCCTTGGCCACCGCCGAAGCTTGGTACTTGCTCGGCATGGCCGCGTCGCGCCTGCAGTTCGGCGAGGAGACCAAGGCCGCGTTCGCGAAGGCCCACGCCCTCGACGCACGACTCTCGCCACCCCCCCCTTGGGGCCCGAAGCGCCCCCCGAGCGATGCCCCCAGCGCCGACGGCAAGAAGGACGACGGCGGTCTCGCCGAGCTCATGCGCCGTGCCGCGACGCTGTGACCGCGGCGGCTTTACGACGCACGCCGACTGATCGATAAGGGGCGACGTGTCTCTCTGCGACCGATTCAAGTCGCCGTCCACGCGACCGCCGTCGTCCGATCCGCGGCGCGGCTTCGGGGGACCTCCGTCCTCCGGTCGCGGGCGACCGAGCGGGAAGTTCACGCAGCACAAGCGCATGAGCGAGCTCCGGCAGCTGCTCGTCCAGCACCCCAAGGGGGTGACCCTCGAGGAGATCGCGGCCCACCTCCACGTCACCGAGCGCTCGGCGCGGCGCTACCTGGCCGAGCTCAGCTTCGATCTGGAGTCGGAGGTGGAGCGCCCGAGCGGGCAGAAGCGCTGGCGCATTCCGGCGGTCGATCTGCCACGGCGGGTGTCGATGCGCCGCACGCAGGCCTACGCCCTCCTCGCGGCCAAGCCCCTCTTCTCGACGATGTTTGGGAGCACGCTCTACGAGGAGATCGATCTCGCTGCGCAGACGTTGCTCGCGGTCGCCCGCCGGCCCGGCCGCGGCCCCAACGCCGGGGTGCACGGCGGAGATCTCGAGGAGCGCTTTCGTTACGTTCCCTTTGCGCCGAAAGACTACGGGAGCCACGTGGAGGACCTCGACGCCATCTTCGAGGCGGTGGCCGAGCTGCGTCCCCTGAGCCTGCGTTACCCTGCCGACGACGACGGAGAGCTCGTTCGCCGCACCGTGCATCCCCTCGCCTTGGTGCTCTACAAGGACGCCATCTACTGCATCGCCAAGGATCCGAGGACGCAGCGCGTCACGGCCCTCGCGCTCGACTCGGTCCGCTCGGCGCGCACCCTCGAGGAGGAGTCGTTCGAGATCCCCGAAGACTTCGTGCTCGAAGACTACGTGCAGGGGCAGTTCGGCCTGTGGCGCACGGAGGGGGCGGTCCACGAGGTGGTGGTGGAGCTCGACGCCACGGTGGCGGACAACGTGCTCACGCGCACCGTGCATCCCACCCAGCGCGTTGAGCCCGTCGACGGGGGCGTGAGGCTCACCTTCGAGATCGGCGATCTCACCGAGGTGGTGACCTGGATCCTCGGCTTCGGCAGCTTGGCGCGCGTCCTCGCCCCCACGGAGCTCTCCGACCGGGTGCAGCGCGAGCTAGAGCGCGCGCTCGAACGCTATCGCTGAGCCTCCCCCCACGCCCAGCACCCTCCAAGAAGGTTGAGGCGATCATGCGCTCGGCGTACTCGGCCCTCGAGAATGTGACGTGCGCGGCCCTCTTGGCCGCGCTGACCGCACAACATCCTCGCGCATGGCCCGAAGCTCCTGAGTCACCTCGGCGTGCGACGCTCCTGAGCCGACCGCCTGCCCCCCCTCGCCGCGCCAGCTCATCACGAGCCAGGGCGCGGAGGGCACCGCCGCGCTTTCGCACTTCACGAAACGAGTGACCGCGACCCCGACAGCCCTCGGGGACCGCCTGCCCACGCGGCCCGCTCTGCCGAGCCTCGCCGGACCGCGCCTCGAGGGGCCCCGCGAGGCCATGTCGGTCGGACCGTCAGTTCCCCTGCGCGGCGTGGACCACGTCTCGGTTCGTGCGGAACCGCTGGTAGTAGTAGAGCACCTTGGTCACGTAGTGCTGGGTCTCCTCGTAGGGCGGGATGCCGCCGTAGCGCATCACCGCCCCCTCGCCCGCGTTGTATCCAGCGACGGTGAGCTCGAGGTTGCCGTTGAAGTGGTTGGCCAGCACGCGCAGATAGCGCACGCCCCCGAAGATGTTGAGGCGCGGATCGAACGAGTCGTGGATCTGCATCCGCAGCGCGGTCTCGGGCATGAGCTGCATGAGCCCCTGGGCGCCGGCGCTCGACACCGCGCGCGGATCGTAGTCGCTCTCCACCTTGATGACGGCGCGGATGAGCTCTTCGGGGATCTGGTAGAGGGTGGCCGCCTCGCGGATCCACGGGTTGAAGCGGGTGAAGCGCTCCACGCTGCGGTCGGAGGGCATCACCGGCTTCACGCCCGACGCCTTCTTCTTGCGCGGCGTCGACTTGATGAAGAGCTTTGCCCCCGCCGGCTTCTGGTTGCTGAAGTGGACCACGCCCTTGGCGTCGGTCCACGTGTAGATGTCGGCGGACGCGTCCGCTGGCACCACGGCCATCGCCCCCAAGAGGGTCGCGCCCATCACGAGGGGCAGCCAGCGTCGTCTTGTGGTCTTCATCACCCGAGGAGGATCATATGCGGCGGCGACGCACTTGCGCCAGTTCGCAAACCGGCTCCCACGGGATTTTGTTCCTTATCGAACCGACGGCGGTGCTCGCCGCCCCCGATCGCGCGCGCGTTGGACATCGCGCTCGCGCGGAGCTCACCGTGGCCACAGCTCCGTAGGGAAGCCGCGACCACCGAGCAGCGCGAGCGCGTCCATCAGCAGCGCCACCGTGACGTGGACGAAGAACCCTGAGTAGATCGACTTGGTCTTCATCGAGAGAGAGCCCAGCGCGACGCCCGCGATGAAGGCCACCGAGGCCTCGAGGTAGGGCTTGCCGAAATGAATCATCACGTACGGCACGCACATCGCGAAGATGGCGCCCGTGCCGAGGCTGCCCCGCAGCGGCGTCAACATGAAGCCGCGGAAGAACACCTCGAGCGCGAAGAACTGCGCCACGTAGAGCGCCTCCCACACGAGGAGATCGACCCATGACCGCGAGCACAGCTTGTAAAACGGGTAGTAGTTCGCGAACTCGGGGCTCCGCGACACGGCGAACACGCACGGAATGACGACGACGAGGCAGAGGCCATAGATCCAGGCGTGCTTCACCAGGCCCTTGGTGCGAAGGCCCATGTCGAGCAAGCTGTCCTTGGGGAAGAGCAGCTTCCACGCCGCAAACGGCAGCAGCGTGTAGCCGAGGATCCGGGTCCCGGCCCACCACGCGTAGCTGTAGAGCTCACCGTAGAAGCGCGTGTCGACGTATTGCCCCAGCCCACCGGGCGACGTCATCTGCTCGAGCTCCACGCTCCGGAGCCACGGCCTCACGTAGGCTCCAAAGAACTGCCCTCCCCCGTAGTACTCCTGCGCGGTGAGGATGAGGCCCGTCAGCGCGAAGACCGCGACCGGGCGAAAGTCGTAGGCACCGGCGGCCCGGGCCTGTTGGCGGCGGTCTGCGGCTTCGGCGTCGAGCTCGCGCCACGTGTTGCGGAAGAACACCCAGATCACCGGCGCGATGGCGATGAACGCCACCACCGGCAGGAGCATCTTGGCGATCGCCCCGTAGACCCCCTCGATACCAAGGATGCCGAGGTCCTGGCGTGGCTGCGCCCACGCGAGCCACGGGGTCATGATGCGATCACGCTCCTCTGGGCCCGCCCTGCCCCATGGCCGCCCCCGCCGCCAGTCGGTCCAACGTGCGCTCGCGCCCGAGCATCTCCATCACCTCGAAGATACCGGGAGAGGCGGTCTTCCCCGTGAGGGCCACGCGCGCCGGCTGCGCCACGGCCCCGAGCCCGACGTCGTTCTGCTCGGCCCACGCCTTCACCGCCGCTTCGAGCGTCTCCGCCACGAACGGCTCTTGGGCGGCGAGCAGGGCGCGCAGCGGCTCGAGGTGCTGGCTCTTGTCCGACGCGAGGAACTTCTGCTTCGCCTTCTCGTCGTAGACGAGCTCGGTGGCGAAGAGCCAGTCGAGGCTCTCGGCCGCCTCCCGCAGCGTCCTGGCCCGAGGGCGGATCTGAGGGAGGACCCGCCGCACGAGCTCGCGGTCGACGGCTCCGAAGCGCTCGGCGAGGAAGGGGTCGAGCCGCTCGAGGTAGGCGTCCTCCGCGGTTAGCTGCGGCTCTTTGAGGTGCTCGAAGTTGATGGCGGTGAGCTTGTGCGGATCGAACTGCCCGTCGCTCCTGTTGCAGCGCGCCCAGTCGAACTTTTCGACGAGCTCGTGGAGCGCGAACACCTCCTGGTCGCCGAACGACCAGCCGAAGCGCGCCAGGTAGTTGAGCAGGGCCGCCGGGGAGAAGCCCTGATCGCGATACTCCGCCACCGACACCGCCCCGTGGCGCTTGCTGAGCTTGGCGCCGCCCTTGCCGAGCATCATGGGCAGGTGCGCGAACTGGGGCAGCGGCCGCCCGAGCGCCTGGTAGATCATCACCTGGATGGGCGTGTTGATCATGTGGTCGCGGCCACGCGCCACGAGCGTGATCCCCATCGTGATGTCGTCGATGACGCAGCCGAGATTGTAGAGGGGCACCCCGTCGGAGCGCATGAGCACGACGTCTTGCTGCGCCGCGTTGGGAACGCTCTGCTCGCCGAACACGAGGTCGGTCCAGTCGGTGTTGCCAGCCTCGGGGACCTTGAGGCGCACCACGTAGGGCTGGTCGTCGGGCCAGTCGCTCGGGCCCTTGTCACGCCACCAGCCCGGATAGCGAAACTGCGCCTTGGGATCGCGCTCTTTGAGGGCGGCCCGGGCCGCGTCGAGCTCTTCCTTGGTGGCGTAGCAGCGATAGGCAGCGCCCTTCTCGATGAGCTCGTCGGCGAACTTGCGATACGTCTCGAGGCGCTCCATCTGGAAGTACGGGCCCGCGTCGCCGCCGACCTCCGGGCCCTCGTCCCACCCGAGCCCGAGCCAGCGCATCTCGCGGAGGATGAGCTGGGTGTTCTCGTCGGTGCTGCGCTCCCGATCCGTGTCCTCGATCCGAAGGATGAACGTGCCGCCGGTCTTTCGGGCCCAGAGCCAGTTGAAGAGCGCCGTTCGCACGCCGCCGATGTGGAGATAACCCGTAGGTGACGGTGCAAAACGGAGTCGCGGAGCGCTCATGATGGGTGCCTCTAACGCGGATCATCGAGTGACGCCAGGGGCGCGCGCACCCCCCTCCTCGGGCCCTGGCCGCGAGCGGCAGAGCCCGTTCACCACACGATGACGATGACGAGCAGCACCACCAGCACCGCGCCAATCCCCACCAGCGCGGCCATCGTCGCCCCCTCGCGCGTGCGCAGGCGTCGCGCGAGCAGGTCGAGCGCTGGCGAATGAAACGTCGGCACCTCCGCCTCGAGGTCGTCTTCCCAGTCTGCCGGGAGCTCTCTCCGCTGCACCGCCTCGCCGAGCGTCTGCGCCGCGCGCAGCTGCACGAGCGCCTGATGTTGCTGACCGCCGTGGGCGAGCGCGGCGGCCCCCTGGGCGAGGCGCTGGGCGTGCGTCGCCGCGCGGGCGAGGGCCGCCGCGGAGCGCGCCTCGTCGGCCGCGCTCCGCGCGAGCTGGGACAGCCGCAGCGCCTCACCCCCGAAATCGGTGGAGAGCACCTCGCCGGTGAACGACGGATCGGAAGGAAATCGTGGAACGGGGAGCGCGCCGATCACCGGCACCTCGAGGCTCTCGGCGTCGGGCAAGCCGATGGGCTGGGTGTAGGCGACGGGGCGGCTCGGTCGGCTGCGCACGGCCGGGGACTCGCTCGCGCGCTCGCGGTCGTCGCTCGCGAGCGGCCGGGTGGCGGCGGTGTCGGTGACCGCCGGGGGCTCGTACCGAGGCGCGGATTGGCCGGGCGGACGAGCGCCGCCGGGGAGCGGCGGGACGTCGGGATCGGGCGGCGCCACCCTCCCGAGCGCGCGGCGGCGGTCGAGCTCTTCGAGCTTGCCCCGGACCCGCTCGCGGGCCTCGTCGAGCTGGATCGTCGCGTCGGCGCCCTCCTCGTCCTCACCGCCGACATCGCCCGGAGACGAGGTGACCGTCGCTGCGTTGCCCACCCGTGTGGCGATCTCGGAGGAGTCCTCGTCTTCGATGTCGTGGTGCACGCGCGGCAGAGGCTTGCGCACCCGCCGCCGCTTCGTGGTCATGTCCCCTGCGCTCGGCAGCCGCTGACGCCGTGACGCTCGAGCCACACCCTCCACCTCGCTCTTGCGCCGGGCCCGCTGGATCTCCTCGCGGGTGGCGCTCGACTTCTTGACCAGCGTGGGCCCGTCGTCTCCCCAGTCGATCGAGTCGGGGTCGTCGTCGCCGTCCAGAGGGTCCTGGATCGCGACCTGCGTCTTGGCCTCGCTGCGCGGCGTGGGGGGGCGCGCGACGCTCGGTCGCTCATCGCGCGTGTTCTCCTCGGTGGCCCGCGGCGCCTCGCGAGACGGCAAGAGCGGGCCCTCCCCAGCGTGGGGCAAGATCGGCTGGCCCACCATGAGCGACGCCTGCTGAGCGCGGGCCTCCTCTGCGAACTCACCGGCCATCGCGCGCTCGAACCAACGCATCTGACGCATCGCGTTCCGTCGCACGAAGCGGGCCAGCGTGAGGTGGTTGTCCCCGCGATAGCCGTGCGCGTCGAGCCAGTGTTGGAAGCGGTCGCAGAGCTCTGCCGCCGACTGATAACGCTGCTCCTTCGACTTCTCGAGACACCGGTGCACGATCTCGACCAGCGCCTTGTCGATGCGTGGCCGGAGCGAGGCGAGATCGGCCGGCTCCTCGTCGGTGATGGCGCGCATCGCGTCGAGATCGGAGGTCGCGTTCCACGGGCGGCGCCCGGTGAAGAGCTCGAACAGCACCACCCCGAGGGCGAAGATGTCACTGCGGCCGTCGAGCGGCTGTCCGTGCACCTGCTCGGGCGACATGTACTGCGGCTGGCCCTTGAGGAGCCCGGTGAGCGTCTTGGTGAGGCGTTGCGTGGCCTTGGCGAGGCCAAAATCGGTGATCTTCACCTGGCCGTCGAAGCCGAGCAGCACGTTGCCTGGAGTGAGATCGCGGTGGACGAGGTTGAGGTGCTCTCCGGTCGCCGCTCGCAGCCCGTGGGCCTCGGCGAGGCCCGCGCACATCGAGCGCGCGAGGTACACCACCATCCGCTCGGTGAACTGCTCGCCGGTCTCGAAGACGGTCTTCATCAGGCGCTGAAGCGACACCCCCCGCACGAACTCTACCGCGAGCCACGGCCCCCGCGCGTCTTGGCCCCAGCCGATCACCTCCACCACGTGAGGGTTCTTGAGGGCCGCCGTCATCCACACCTCGTCGCGAAACATGTCCACGAACTGTGGGTCCTCGGCGATGTAGGGGTGGAGGCGCTTGACCACGACCAGCTCGCCTCGGGTGCGCCCCTCGGTGACGCGGCAGAGCTCGATGCGCGCAGTCGTGCCCACCGCGATCTCCGCGAGCAGCTCGAACGAGAGCTCACCCTGCGAGGGGTCGGACTGGTGCATCCCTTTCGAAGCTTAGCAACGAACCGCCCTCGAAGGCGACCCTGGCGCCGCTCGACGCGCCCGCCCCGTCAGCGCGAGCGGAGCGCGTGTCCTGCGCCTCACGCGGCCGATTGTGCGGCGGCGATGGCCTCGCCGAGGCGACTCGGCGTGGCCCGAAGCTGCAGGTAGAGGTGGTCGTGACGCGTGTCGATCCGGCTCACGGTGAGCACCGGCGTGACCACGCTCAGGCGGTGGCGCAGCTTCTTGTTGGCGGCGAGGCTCGGCACCTTCAACAGATCGAGCACCACCACGTCGTCCTTCGCATCGACGAGGGCCTCCGGGCGCTTGGGCATGTAGGCCACGAGGTTGCCCGGCTTGGAGAGATCGAGCGCGCCGCTCTTGATGAGGCCGGCCACCGGCGTGTCCTCGCCGTCGAGCACCTCGAGCTTCATGTCTTTGATGCGCGTCGTGATGCGCGCCTCGTCGGCGGAGATGGCGAGCTGCTCGATGTAAACGGTGAGCTTCACGCGCAGCGTGGTGCCCATCGCCTTCACCGTCATCGCGATGCGCAGGCCCGGGGGCACCGCTTCGAGCACCACGTCTTGCGGTGCTTTGGCGCCCGCGCCGAACTCGCTGGCGAGGAAGCGCAACGCATCGAGGGGCACACCCAACCGCAAACCGAACGCGTCCTTGACCGTGCGGAAGATCTCCTCCGGGTGGTCCTTGAAGTAGTTGGCGGCGGTTTTCAGCAGGGCCTTCGGTGAGGGTTTGGGCATGGGCGGGGCAACGATGGCGCGCCTTTGTTCACGAGTCCACGATTTCCACCACGCGCCTTAGGCGCGTGCCTCGACATCGGTCGCGACCGCCGCCTCTGACGCGCTGCGCCATTGCTCTTCGGTCCAAGGCGAGAGCGCGCGGAGCTCGCGGTGCAGCGCCATCACCGCCTCCTGAGCGCGGTCACGCAGCTCGAACACCCGGTCTTTCTCCTTCCCCTCCCGCTGCGGCATGAGCGGCTCTCCGATCTTCACGCGCACCCGTCGCAGCTCGGAGTCGGTGGTGCCCCCAGTGTCGACCGCGTGCTTGCCCATCAGAAAGAAGGTGCCGTCGAGCGCGACCGGGACGACCGGCTTGTTCGCCCGCACCGCGGCGTAGAAGCCGCCGTTCTTGAAGGGTTGGATGTCGCCGGTCTGGGTGCGTGTCCCCTCGGGGAAGATCAAGAGCTGCTTGTCTTCTTCGAGCACCTTCGTGAAGCGCTTGATGGCCTCGGCGGCGGCGCGGCTGCCGGCGTTGCGATCGACCGGGACGTGCCCCGACATGGCGAGGTGCCAGCCCAGGAACGGGACCTTCATGATAGAGCGCTTCGTCGCCCACTTGAGGTTCCCGGGGAGCGCCGCCCCGAGCACCAAAATATCGAGCAGGCTCTGGTGGTTGGAGGCGTACATGAGGCCGCCCGCAGGAACACGGTGGGCGCCCTCCACCTCGTAGGGGATCCTCAGCGCGGTGAGGCTCGACTTGCTCCACTGCTTCATCGCCCACAGGCTCGCCCGGTGGTCGGACGTGAGTGGGCCCAGCGTGAGCGACAGGGTGCCGTAAGCCGCCGTGCGCGCTCCGAAGGGCACCCACTGCCGCAGCCAGCGCATGCGCTCGGGCAGCGACATCTGATCGCCTTTGGCGAGGATCCCCCACTCCGTCTTCGCCCACCGTATCGTCTCTTCGATCCCCATGGCAGAGATGGCTACCTCTACCTCAACTCGTGGGCTGTCTCCAAGCCGCCACGCACGCGTCACGCACGCGGCGCGAGGACGGCAGGCCCGCGTCGGTGTGCATCGAGCCGCTCTGCGTTCGCCCGTTCCGATCGGTCCCTTCGGAGCTCGCTCACTCGGTGGGCATGATCATTCCCGGACCCACCACCAACGGACGGCCCGCGCGGGCTCGCGTCACCGTGACGAGACCAGGTCGCTCGATCTCCGTGACTTGAGCGCGGACCATGGTGCCGCGGTAGGCCGCGAGCACGGGGGCGCCGATCTTGGGCTGAAAGCGCGGCACCGGCAGCGCCTTCAGCTTCTCGGCGGGGACGAGCTCGCACTCGCCGGTGTGGTGCAACACGAGCCAGCGCTCCTTGCCGGCCACGCTCGAGGAAGACAGCAGCACCACGTGACGGTACTCGTGCTCGTCGAGGTAGGCGGCATAGCCCCCCGGCGCGAGCCCGACGGGGAGCACCCCGACGCGCTTGGGATCGAGCTTCTGATCGGGAGCCTTGAAGCCGAGATCGGTAAACTGCACGGTGGCGCGATCGCCGAGGACGTGTTTCACCACCCCGTGCCGCATCTCGCCGTTGTAGCTCGCCACGACGTAGGCATCGCGACGGACGGCGCCAACGCGCGGCACCACCACGTAGGCCGGGTGGATCTGGTAGGGAGCGCCGTACCCCACCTCCACGATGAAGTTCTCCCCCTCACGACTGAGCACCTCGGCGGCCACGAGCTTCAGCGCCGAGCCGAGACGCGCCGTCTCGAGCATCTCGCGGGGCACGGCGAAGATCCGCTGCCCCTTCTCAGGAGTGGGCTGCCCCGTCGGCTCCGGGAGCTCGAGGGGGTTGGTGACCGGCGCCACCTCGGGAGGCAAGAGGATGCCGTCGGGGTTCGCGATCGCGGAGGCCACGGCGGCGGGCGTCGCGCTCGCCACCGTCGTCTCGTCGCCACCCCCTGGCGCTTGCTCGCAGCCGCTGACGAACGCGCACCCGAGGAGCGCGTAGGACCATCGTCGTCGCAAGGCTCACTCCGGGACGACCAGCCGCTCCGCGAGATCGCGGAGCTGTCGCGGTAACAGCTCGTTGTCGACGAGGCGCGCGATGTCGGACCGCAGGAGCCTGAGCTCCGTGGGCAGAAGCCACAAAAGGGCCAGCCGCGAGAAGTGGGCGCGGTCTTTCTCGAGCATGGCCCGCACCAGCGCGATGGCAGGAAAGGAGAACAACACCGCTTCGGCGGGATAGCCGAGCGCGCCGGCCGCCGCCTCCAGCTGCTCGTCGAACGTCGCGCGATCGCTCTCGATCACCTCCGCGAAGCGCACGACCCGTTCCGGCGAGAACTCGACGAGCTCCTCACCTTCGACGATGGCCCAGGCGGGGATCGCGTCGTCGCCGTCGCGGGCAGCGAGACCGACGCGGGCGCCGCTGCCGAGGCTCACGAGCGGAGAGAACCACCGCACGCCGATGCGCTCGATCTCACCGGCGGTCACGCGAGCGCGCAGCGCCTCCCCGATCTCGGGGATCATCCCGCTCTCGTCCGACCTCGTGCTCATGCGCCGTTGTTACTGCGTTCCCGGCGCACGCACCACCTCTGCCTGCACCGGGAGGGTGTCGGTGTGGCGCCTTCGGTACACCACCGGCGCCTCCGGATAGAGCGGCCGCAGACCACGCGTCGCCAGATCAAAGGCGCTCTCTGCCGGCTGGGAGAGATCCCAGCTCAAGTAGAGCTTGTCGCCGTCGAAGCAGCCAAAGCTGGTCGAGATACACAAGAGCGGCTCGCGATCGATGGCGTAGCCCTCCCGTGCGACGTCGTGGCCATAGATGGCCACCCGCAGCGACGGATCGATGGCCCCCATGAAGGCGCGTGCCCGCTCTTCGGACGCGGTGCGTGCCCACAAGAGCTCGGCGATCAGCTCATCGACGACGCCGTCATCGCCGCCCGGAGGATCGAGCCGCACTCGCTCGATGTCGTCGGGCGACCGGATCACCGCGTTGGGGGCCCCGTGGGTGAGCAGGATCCCCGCCTCCGGGGCGCAGGCCACGAGCGGCCAGCTCTTGAACCAGTCGCGCACCTCCGCCGTGCGCTCGCTCCCGAGCAGCGTCTCGAGCCGCACCGCCTCATCGGCAAAGAACTTGCTCACCACCGGCCCCCCGACGTGGGCGTGCTCGTGGTTGCCGAGCAAGTAGTGGACGCGCCCCGGATGACGCTCCGCCAGACGCTGGGCGCGATCGAGCACCTCCACCGAGTTCGCCATGAAGAAGCTGCCGAGGTACTCCGGCCAGCGGTGGCGCGGGATCTCGGGTCCGTGCACGAGATCGCCGGTGACGACCAAGGTGGCCCCTCCCGGCTCGGCGGCGGCGTCCTCGAACACCGCCGTGAGGCGCTCGAAATCGGCGAGGTTGCCCTGCATGTCGGTCCCGACGATCAGTCGGCCCTCGGCGGGCAGCTTCACCACGCGCACCATGAGGTCACCATAACAGACCTCGGATCGCCTGGGGATGGGTGTGCCGCGCTCCCTCGCTCACCTCGCCGCGTCCACGTCCCGCAGCGCCTCGACGAGGATCGCCACGCCGCGCTCGATCTCGTCGTCGAGGAGGTAGGGGGCGGGCCCGAGCCGCAGGAGCTCCCCGCGCGCATCGATCAGGACGTTGCGCTCGCGCAACCGGTCCACGATGGCGGCCGCGCGCGGATGACGGAGCGTCACGAAGCCGCCGCGCCGCGCGTCATCGCGAGACGAGACGACCAGCCGGCCGAGCTCGGCGGCGTCGAGCAGGGCGAGGATGCGCCGGGTCTGCGCCAGCGAGATCGCGCGCAGCGTGGCCACGTCGAGCCCGAGGCGCTCGTGCTCTCGCAGCACCGCCTGCGCGCGGTAGGTGGCGCTCGCGTCGAAGGTGGCGCCCGCGAATCGCATCCCCGCGGGGCCGTAGGCGATCGCGCCGGTGCGAGGCGCGGCCAGGCTCGCGAAGTCGGCGAACCAGCCGGTGTAGGCCGGACGCAGGGCGCAGTCGCGCGGGATACGCAGCCAGCACAGTCCGTTGCCGAAGCCCGCATACTTGTACCCGCCGGCGGTGACGAACACGCTCTCCCTCTCCGCGCCCCACTGGAGCGGCACGGCGTTGAACGCATGGTAGGCGTCGACGAGGGGGATGGCGCCCACCTCGCGTGCACGCGCGAGGACGCGCTCGAGCTCGGGGAGAACGTAGGCGTCTTCGAACAGCACCGCGCTCACCGCCACGAGGGTCGTACCGTCGTCGATGGCAGCGACGAGTCGCTCGCTCAGGTCGCCCCGAGGTTGGCCATCCACCCAGGTCACGCGCAGCCCCTCTTCGGTCAGGCGGGTGAGCTGCCGGTAGAGCGAGTGAAACTCGCTGCCCGTGGTGACCACGTGCGCGCGCGACACGTCGATGGCGGAGAGCAGACGGTACACGAGCTGGTGGGTGCTCTCCCCAAACGCGATGGCGTCCGTGGCCTCGAAGCCCATCCGCGTGAGGATCCCCTCCCCCACTTCGCGCTGGATCCGAAAGACCCGCTCCCACTTGTCGTCGACGAGCTCGGCGGCGTCGTCGAAGACGGCCAGCTGGGCGTCGCGAGCCACGTCCGGCCACGCCTGGTGGGAGTGACCGGACAGCAGAATGCGCCCCGGTGACGCACCGAGGAAGCGGGAGTAGGCGGCGCGGATGGCGTGGGTGTCGGGGTGTTCCGTGTGTGTCGTCATGGCGCGGGTGGGCTCTCTCGGTCGGAAGCGGCGGCGGCGTCCGCCCGAACCGCGTTGAGCACCTCGGTGAGCTTGATCTCCGAGGTCTTCTGATCGCTGAAGTGACCGGCCGTCGCCGTCACCCGGAGCACGAGCTCGCACGAGAGCTCGGTCGAGCTCGCGAGGGGCCAGAGCTCGCCCTCGACCACGGTGTGACGTCGCTTGCCGACGGTGACCCCCTCGAGGACCTCCATCGTGATCTCTTTGGGGAGCGCCGGATCCTGGGCCGTGCCGTCGATGGCGGCCTCGACCACCTCGCCGCTGAGTCGAAGCTTCCCGTCGGTGATGTCGAGCAAGGTCATGAGCGTCTTGCGCAGCATCACCACGCCGCCGCGGTGCTGGCGATCGAGCACCGTCCAGCGGGCGCCGGCCCCGATCGGCTCGGAGGGGAACGTCACGACCGCGTCGGCGACCGTCTCGGACACGCTCGCCCACAGCTGCCGCAGCTCCTCCGGCATGTCGGCGGGCGGGCTCGGCGAGTGGCTGCGGAGCCCTTGCTGCGACACGGAGAAGCTCGCGTTCGTGCCGGGGAGCTTCGCCACGAGCGGAGCCACCTGCTCCTGGACCTCGCGGTCGATCGCCTCTTCTCCCCACGCGCGCAAGCTCGCGCTGGTGATGGTGAGCCGCACCGAGGCGACCCCCTGCTCCACGGCGAGGGTCTCGAGCTTCACCGCCACGGTGAGGGCCGGCACCGGCGGAATCGTCGTCTCCCCCTCGCGGCGCACCTTCATCGCGAGGTGGATCTCGAGCGTCATGTTCTGAGTGGCCCCGGCCGCGAGCTGGTGGCTTCGCGTGACGCGCGGCTCGAGGCCTTCATCGTGGAGCTCGACGCGGGCCCCCTCGGTGAGGGGAAGGAGCGCCGTCACCTGGGACGGCGTGAGCGGCTTGGTTTGTTCGGGCCACGCGGCGAGGGTGCGTGACGGCTCGCTCGAGCCGAGGGTGACAGGCGGCAAGAGCGGCGCCGAGGAGCGCGCGCCGGAGGCGCTCGCGCTCGCGCTCGGCACTGGGCGCGTCGGCTCCGCCTCGCAGCTCGAGCATGCCGCCGCGCCCCAGACCGATAGCCCGAGGGCGACGCGCGCGGCCCACCGCCCGAACGCGACGCACGAGCTCGTCTCTGGCGTGGTCATGCGGGTGCCTTTCTAGCCGCTCGCAAAGATTCCCGCGCAGGAAAAAAGCCACTATCGTGCCAAACGCCTGTACGGAGATGAAGGAAGCGTTGCCGACAGCCTGGAAACGGTGTCCGCCGTCGGAGTGAGACCACGCCGATGACGACGCGCGAACACTTCCTCGCCCGCCTGCTCGAGCTTCCGCGCGTGCAGGACAAAGACGTGCGGCGCGGTGTGTTTCGCCAGACCGTGGCCGCGCTCGGGCTCGGCGACCAGGCCACGAGCTCGATGTCGCTCGCCGGGGTCGATCCCAAGGCGCTCGGACGCAGCGTGCAGATGGTGTGGGCCGACGGGCTGTTGGACGATCTCGAGTTCATCGCGCCGTCCGCGGCCGCAGTGGCCCTCTATCAGATCGCGAGCGCGCTCCCCCTCGGCTCCGAACGCCGCACCATCGGCCGCAAGGTGCTCAACTATTTGTACAAGGGGAACGCGGAGACCTTCGCCGCGCTCGCCTCGCGGATGGCCCTCGGCTCGACGCGCCCCCTTCGGGGGGCGGGGATTCGGGCCCGCGTCGCGCTCGCCACGGCGCTCCGCTCGAGCGCGGACGCCTCCGTCGATCGCTTGTGCTTGGCCTTGGTGACGCGGCGCGAGCTCGCCGTCGAGTGGGTGGCCCAGCACGCGATCGGCTCCCTGCCGGAGCGACGGCTCGCTGGACGCCTGCTCGAGCGGGCCGCGCGCGAAGCGGCCAAACGCGCCGACTCGGGCGACATCCATCCGCTGCGCGTCTTTCGCGCCGCCATCAGCAAGGTGGCGCGCTACGAGGCCAACGGCGTGGCCGACTCCTGGGAGTCGCTCCTCAACGATCGCGAGACGCTGGTGTGGCGGCACGTGGCGGTGGCGCGCGGTCTCTTGTGCGGCGTGGTCCCGGAGTTCATCCGACAGATTCGCGCCGATCTCGCGACCGATCTCTCCCCCACCGAGTGGCGGCGCGCCACCACGTCGCTCGTGGCACGCATCGCCGTCGACCGCGAACGTGGGCTCACCGAGGCGATGCGGCTGCTCGACTCACCGCTGCTCAAGCGGGATCCGGGCGTGGCCATGGCCATGTTGTGGGGCCTCGGTCCGGTGACCGAGGTGGAGCCGGAGGCTGCGGAAGAGCTGGTGGAGGCCATCGCCAACATCTCGCCCATCACCATCGCCGACAGCTTGGTGGAGCTCCGTCACCAGGCCTACGGCTTCGGCTCGCAAGCGGTGGAGATCTGCGCCAACGCGCTGCGGAGCAGCCTCGGGCGCCCCGAGCTCGACGACGGCTTGAGCGCGCTCGCCCGCGCGATCCTCGACGACCTCGAGACCGACGGCGAGGGCCGCGAGCTGCGCCACGCGGTCGACGACGCGCTCGACGCGTTCGGCAATCAGGGCACGCTCGAGGCCCACCGGCTCGCCCGCGAGGCCCTCCACATCGCGTCGCGCAGGGTGGGCGAGCTCGAGACGCTCGACGTCACCTACCACGCTGGCGCCGGCAGCGGTGAGCCGCGACAACGGGCGATGGAGCTGCTGCGCGATCTGGACGCGACGCTGCTCGAGAACCGGATGTTGAACTACCTCCTGTTGCTCGACCGCGCGCCGGGGTCCGAGGCGACCGGCGTGGAGGCCATCGACGACCTCGACGCGCGGATGTGCCGCTTTCTGCTCGATCCCCAGCGCCGCAGCGCCAGCCCCGACGAGATCACGCAACAGGCGACGTTGCACCAGCGACAGCTGAGGACGCTCTTGCACCTCATCGACGGAGGAAACACCGACTTCGGTGAGGATCAGGATCGGCGCTTGCGCGTGCGGGCCCGCTGGTCGACCGCGATCCGGCTCTTCGTTACCTGGGTGCGCGAGCAGCCGAAGACGCGGCTGACCCGCGCCATCATCGCCACGATCTCACGGGCCTTCGACGCGCTCGTGCGAGACGGCGCGGCCGAGCCGATCGACGTGTTCCTCTACGCCGCGGTCTGCTTCACCGATCCGCTCCAGATCGGGGTGGTGGCGGAGGCGAGCATGCACCCCGACGTGGTGCAGCTCCTCTCGAACTACCTCGACTTCATCCGCGTCGCCGCCGACGGCAGCCCCGGCGATCGTGCAAAGCTGCGCATCGACGCGTTCAAGGCGTTCCTCCACGCCTTCCCATCGCAGACGACGCTGCGGAGCGAGGCGTTCCGCACCACCGCCTGGACCCTGGTCCATGCGCTCGAGAGCATGATGAGCGCCGGCTCGCTGCGCGGCCTGGTGCCCACCGAGAGCGCGGCAGCCGACGCCGGCCCGCTCGCGGCGGTGGAGGACGCGATCGGGCAGCTCCAACAGCTGGTGGTCGGTGCGGAGCGCCGGTGCAGCGATCAGGTCGGGCGCGAGCGCACCGTCATGCCGCGGCGACACGCCCTCGCCCACGCGGTGGAGAACGCGGTGAACACCGAGGTCGCCGACGATCTGCTCGATGCGCTGACCGCCACCGCGCGCGCGGCAGAGGCCGCGCTGCCGCCCCACCTGGCCGAGATCGTGACCTCGGCGCTGCCGCGGCTGTCGACGCTGCCGATCGATCCCACCGAGGTGCAGGCGATCCCGCTCGTGACCGAGAAGCGGGTGAACCTCCCCGACTGGCTGCCAGCGCGGCGCATCCTCGGGGGCTTCTACGTCATCAAGCAGCTCGGCGGCGGCAACGTCGGCACCGTGTTCGTGGTGAAGCGTGCCGAGGAGCGTCACGACAACGAGGCGGAGCGCTTCGCGCTGAAGGTGCCCGAGTACAACGCCACCGTCGCGCGCACCATGAGCGAGGGCGAGTTCCTCAAGCTATTCCGCGAGGAGGCCGGCGCGCTCTTGTCCATCCCCGAGCACCCCAACATCGCCAAGTTCGTCACCTTCGACGCCGGCGCGCGCCCCAAGCCGATCCTGGTCATGGAGCTCATCGAGGGGGTGAGCTGCGAACGTGTGGTGAGCTCTCAGAGCCTCGACATGGACCAGGCGCTCGACGTGATCGAGGGGGTCATGGCCGGGCTCGAGGCGATGCACCAGTCCGGCATCGCCCACCTCGACGTGAAGCCGTCGAACGCGATCATACGCGACAAGACGGGAGCTCCGGTGCTCGTGGATTTCGGGCTCTCCGGGCGCAACGTGCGACCCGGCTGCGCGTCCCTCATCTACGGCGCACCCGAGATCTGGGAGACCGCGCCCGGGACGCAGGCGCCGGGACCGGCGACGGCGGCCGACGTGTACGCCTTCGGCTGCTTCGCGTACGAGGTGCTCACTGGCCGACCGCTGTTCGACGGCCACAGCGACGTGGCCATCATCTCGGCCCACATCACCCACGACGGGCTCCCTCCTGCGGTGAACCAGATGGCGCAGTCGCCCACGCTGCAGCCGCTGGCGATGTTCCTCTACCAGTGCCTCCGCTACAGCCCCCACAATCGCGCGAGCATGTCGCGCCTGCGGCAGGATTTCCGCGACCTCCGCAAGACCTATGGGAACCGCGCCTGGCCGCTGCCGGTCGGCTGACGTTCGAAACAAGCCAGAGGTTCCGGCCTACGCAACCTGGTGAGCTCGTCGCTGCGCGTCACCAGCTGCCTCTTGGGTCTCGTCGTGGCGTGGAAGGCAAGGTCTTCTACCAGCTCGACGACGCCGGGCGCCGCGCCCGCGGCGTGCCCCGAATCGACACCCACGTGTACGCCGAGGAGAACGGACTCGCCCTCGCGGCGTTGGCCGCGCTCTACGATGCCACCGGCGACCGGGACGTTGTTGCTCGCGCTCGACGACGCCGGCACGCTGGCGTGGCCCGCCCCACCCCAAACCCCACCGTGACGGCCCCGCCGTGACAGCCCGTCGGTGACTGGGATCGCCCGTCGCGAGCGCCGCCGATCCGCGCGGCCCACGAGTGTTGTAAGGTCGGGCCGCCATGCGCGCTCGTCACCTCCTGCCTGCGCTGTTCCTCGCCGGGGCGGCCGGCCTCGACTGCAGCCCGGCGGTGTCTCCCACCCCCCCGGATCCGTCGGCCTCGGCCGTGCCCTTGTCGCCCGAGCCGGCCCCCCAGCCCACCGAGCGCGTGCCGCTCGCCGAGTACGGCGTGGAGCACGTGGGGGTGATCCTCCCCGGCGAAGACATCTGCGAGAAGAACGACGACGGCTCGCTGAAGAACCCCATCGAAGAGGGGCGCTACACCGGTCTGTTGCGCAACGCGCGCTGTGAGCAGCAGAAGTTCATCACGATGGCGCGCGTCGCCCAGGCCCTCGGGGTGGAGTGCAAACACTGTCACGTGCCCCACCCCACCGATCCGAAGAAGGAAGATTATCCGAAGTTCACCGAGAGAAAGCGCATCGCCAACTGGATGTACAAGACCTTCGTCCAGGGTCTGCGACCTACCGATGGCTCGAAGATGATGTGTGCGAGCTGTCACGCGCGCCGAGACGACGGGAGCGACGTGGCCGTGGCCAAGATCCTGCGCGAGCCCCGCGACCGACCCTTCGCGCAGGAGTGGATGCACGAAGTGATGACCACCCAGTTCGTGGAACGCAATGGCAAGCGGCTGAAGTGCAAGACCTGTCACGTAGGCATGGCCCCCGAGCTCGACGGCTGGATCAAGGACGTCATCCGGAGACTGCGCTACGACGGCGAGGTGCAGCGACGCGACGACCTCGCAGGTGACGGCGGCGAGTGATCCACGAGACGCAGAAGCTGAAGGGCAACGGTCTGACCCTTCACGTGCACCGGTTCGAACCCGACGCCCCGCCGCACGGCAAGGCGCCGCTGATCCTGTTTCTCCACGGGTTCATGGATGCCGGGGGCACCATCGCCGACGTCGCGTTGCCGCTGTGCGCTCGCGGCCTGTCGGTCATTGCCCCCGACTTCCGTGGCTTCGGGCGCTCCGACCGTGTGTCGGGAGGGGGCTACTATCACTTCGCCGACTACGTCGCAGACGTCGACGCGCTGTGGACCCAGCTCGCTCCCGAGCGGCTGGTGGTGGTGGGTCACTCCATGGGTGGCACCGTGGCGAGCTACTTCACCGCGGCGCGTCCGGAGCGCGTTCACGGGCTGGTGCTCCTCGAGGGCGTGGGCCCCCCCGACATGACGCCGGATCGCGGGCCCACGCGCATGCGGAGCTGGCTCCGGCAGCTCGCCCAGCCCAAAGCGAGCGCGCCGCTCGAGTCGCTGGAGCAGGCCGTGAGTCGCCTGGCGCAGAATCACCCCAACGTCGATCGGCAGACGCTCCTCGGCGTGGCCCGCTACCTCGTGGTCGAGGCGAACGGGGCGCTCTCTTGGGCCTTCGACGACCTGCATCGCACCACCGCACCGACATTGTTTCGTGCCGACACCTTCCGCGCGTTCTTGAGCGAGATCCACTGCCCCGTGCTGTTCGTGAGTGGAGGCACGACCGGCTGGCATCCGCCCGATGAAGCGGAGCGCCTCTCTGCGTTTCCCACGCCGCCCGAGGTGGTGGTGCTCGAAGGCGCCGGTCACATGATGCACTGGACGCAGCCCGCCGCGGTGGCCGACGCCATCGCCACCTTCGCTCTCGGAGACCGGGGTCGTTGACCTCTCGCCGGGCCTTTCGGACAATCGCTTTGCAGGAGCAGGAGCATGGCCAACGATTCCGACGCCCCGCCCCCCGATGAGACCGCCGACGACGGCGCCGGCGACGAGCAGCCCGGCGACGAGCAACCCGCCGACGA
>CAYOAL010000133.1:0-1643 GCA_964401935.1 uncultured Polyangiaceae bacterium | reverse complement strand
CCGCCGACGACGGCGCCGGCGACGAGCAGCCCGGCGACGAGCAACCCGCCGACGAACAGCCCGCGCCACCGGCGGCGACGGACGCCGCGGCTCACCAAGCCGCGGGCTCGGGAGCCCCGCCATCGCCCGCCCCCCCTCCCGCTCCTCGGGCGCCATCCCCGCCGGCGGGCGAGGTGGACGTCGACGCGATCATGGCGCTGGTCGCCGAGGCGCCGTCTCACCAGCCCCCCCCGCTGCCGCAGCCGGGTCCGGTGACGCCGGTCCCTCCGCCCATGCCCGCCGAGCTCGCCCCTCCGCAACCCGATGAGCTCAGCTCTCCCTTCTGTGACGAGCCCGACATCCCACCACCTCACTCGGTGCCGGTGCCCATGCCCGCCCCCGAGCCCACGGTGCGGCCCCAGGCGCGGGTGGAGGACATCACGCCGGAGCGGGGGCCCACGCTCGGAGGCACCCGCGTCACCCTCACCGGCCAGCACCTCTATCGCGTGTCCATCGTACGCTTCGGAGGCGAGCTCGCGCAGACCATCGGAGCCCGCGAGCCCACGGAGATCCGCGTGCTCGCGCCCGCGGTGGCGGCGCCCGGCGCCGTCGACGTCTCGGTGCAGAACCCGAGCTCCGACGAACGCGTGATCAAGCACGGCTTCACCTACGAGACGTTGCCGCCGCCCAAGATCGACTCGGTCACCCCCACCTATGCGGCGGCCGCCGGCGGCACCGAGATCAGCGTCATCGGCAAGAATTTCGTGCGCGACACCGCGGTCCACATCGGAGACACCCCGGTGGCCAAGGTACGCTTCGTCGACGCCACCACCCTGGAGGTCACCGTCCATGGCGGTCGCAAGGGGGCCCTGATGGACGTCGCCGTGGTCAACCCCGACGGCAAGCGCGACGTCCAGAAGCGCGCCTTCAAGTATCACTGAGCCTGGGCGTTGGAGGGTGCTACCGCACCCACCCACAGGGTCGCGCTTGAGGGCCCCCGGCGGCCCCCACCCCAAGCGCTGGCGAGATCCCGCGTCTTTTCCGGTTCCGCTCGAGGGCCCGGCGGCGATCCGAACCGCGCCTTTTGCTTGCACTCCACGGGCGGGTCCGACTACAGAATCAGCCCCGGCGAAGTGCCGGATGCCATCTTAGCTCAGTTGGTAGAGCAGCGGTTTCGTAAACCGCAGGTCTCCGGTTCAAGTCCGGAAGATGGCTCAGGAAAATTGGCGAGGCGCGAACGCCCGCGCCCGTTCTCGACCCAAACCGCGGGCGCCTCAGGCGCTGCGGCGGGGCTCTTCGGCGGGCGGTTGGAGGGAGTCCCCCGGAGGCGTCGGCGCGCGGTCGCCGGAGATCGCGTGGGCGCGCATCGTCTCCGGGTAGGTCGCCTTGAGGAGGACCGCGAGGATCGGCAGGCGCTCGGTGATCCACACCCGACCGAGAGGGAGCACACCGAACCACCGGGGCGTGGGGAAGGTCCCGCTCTTGGGGGCGCGGGGGAGGGTCACATCACGCAGTGCCTTGGCTCCGCAAAGACGGCTCATTTATCTCGCCCTCCTGCCTCAAGACCTGACCGAAGACCGGAGCGTCAAGAAACCGGAAGAGAACCCGGCGGGCACCAGAAAGACTCCAAGGTCATCGAAGCTTGGCGAAGGCGCATGACCACC
>CAYOAL010000132.1:0-29776 GCA_964401935.1 uncultured Polyangiaceae bacterium | reverse complement strand
CTGGGTGAGCGCGATGAAGTCGTAGCCCTCGAAGAAGGTGGCCACGCTGAGGAACACGAAGAGCTTGCGCTGGTAGGGAGTGAGCGGCTCCGTCGCTCTCGCGGCGGCCGCCTCCCCGCCTTGGGCAGGCCCTCGGCCGCTCACGCGTCCGCCTTCTCGAACAACCCGGCGAGCCGCTGGCGCGGACCACCGACGCCGTCGAGCGCGCCGGGCTCGACCCCGAGCCACGCCGCCGCCGCCTCGCGGCTGGCGCGGCGCAAGAGCAGCTCCGCGAAGAGCAACCTCCCAGCCTCGGACAGCGACGCCCCTACCGCGCCGGCGAGGGCGGTCTCCACCACCATCGTCTGATCGAGGAGATCGGCGGCGAGCAACACGGCCATCCTCGCGTCGTCGTCGTCGGGGTCGGCCCCGAGCCGCAGCTGAGCCTCCTCGAGGGCGAGCGCCGGGCGTCCGAGCACGATGGCCCGCGCCGCGAGCAGGCGCATGTCGAGGTGGGCCTCGCGCACCCGGGTGCGAGCGAGCTCGAGGGTCCCGGCGGCGAGCGCGCTGTCCACCGCGCGCCAGCGCGCGGCGCCGTCGAGGCGAGGCGTCACCTCCGGCGGCGGTGCAGCGAGCGTGGGGTGGAGCGAGAGGAGGGCGTGCTCGGCCTGCGCGAGCCAGGCAGGGTTCTGGCCTCGCGCGAGCTCCGCCACCGCCTGCCACACGTGCGTCGAGCGGGGTGACGCGACCGCCAGCGACCGCAACCAGCGCTCCGCCTCGTCGTGTCGGCCGGCCGCTCCGAGGAGGCGCACGAGCAGGATCACCGTCTCGTCCCGCGTCGGATCGAGGGCCACCGCCCGGCGCGCGTGGGCGAGCGCGTCGTCGGTACGACCTCGCGCCTGTGCGCAGGTGGCGCGGGCGCGCCACAAGGGCTCGTAGTTTGCCTCCGCAGCCTCCGCCTTCTCGAACGCCTGCTCTCCGTCGCCCTTGCCCAGGCGGCAGGAGACCGCGCCGATCCGGCTCCAGATCTCGGGGCTGTCGGGATCCTCCGCGGCCGCCTCCTCGTAGAAGCGGAGGGCCTCGGCGAGCTGGCCGCGCGCCTCCCACTCCGCGCCGCGCGCGTAGGAGGCGTAGGCCCAGTCGTTGATGAACCGCCCTCGCACCACCACGCCGTCGAACACGCGCACCACCTCGCCCCCCGCGCAGCCGGAGGCGACCGCGGCCGCCGCGAGGAGGCCGAGGAGAGCAGCGCGGTGACGCGTCGGGGGGAGGGTCAAACCCATGACAGCCTCAGACTCGGAGCAGCTCAAGCGGAGGGCCTGACGCGGTGCACGCCGGTGGCGCCCACCTGCATCGCCACATGGATTAACCCCACCCGCTCCGCGCGTGCGCGGAAATCGGCGAGCGGTCCGGGACCGGTGGCACGCCGAAAGAGCAGCGCGACGTCGCCGCCGCCGGCCCCCGAAGGCGCGAAGCTGCCCTCGAGCTCGTGGGCGAGGGGTGCGAGCGCGTCCACCTCGGGGGTGACGATGGGGACGCCCGCGCGCCGGCCGAGCTCCGCGAGCGCGAGCCGCTGCGCCTCGATGGCGGCCACGAACGCCGCCACGTCGGTCGCCACCACGGCCGCCTCCGCGCCGCCGCGCGCCCGCCGCAGGATGTCGGCGTGAGCCCTCGGCTCGCGAGCGGCGAGGTTGTTCACGGCGGCGAGCATCGCCCGCGTCGAGGCCTCGCTCGGGCACGCCCAGCAGGTGATCTCGAGCGCGCTGGGCAGAGCGTGCGGCGTCACGTGGAGCTCGTCGTCACGGAGGCGGCACTGCACCACGCCCCCGAAACAGGCAGCGGCCACGTCGACCCCGCTCCCTCCACCCTGGGCGGCGCGATGCGCGGCGAGCGCCGCGGGGAACAGGCTGGCCCCGAGGTCGTCGTCGGGGGCGGTGGAGGCGGTGGCCATCGAGGCCACGAGGATGGCGGCGCTCGAGCCGAGCCCGAGCTTGCGGCCGTCGCGGCGGAGCGCGCTGGCGTCGAAGCCCACCGCGGCGGGGAGGTGCCCCCGAGCCACGGCCTCCAACACCTCGGGCGTCTCGAGCTCCGGCCGCTCCGCGCCGTCGGCCACGACGTAGCGATCGACCGCCGCGACCAGCGCCGGCGCGCCTTCGAGCACCGAGTAGGCGCCGCTCAGCACGAGCTTCCCCGGCGCTCTCGCGATCACCGCGGGCCCCCGTCGGTGGAGGCGCCGTCGGAACCGGCGTCGGTGGCGGCGAGGTGCGCCCCAGGGCCCGGTCGCGCGGTGATGGTGTGCAACACGCCGGGCACCGCGGCGAGCGCGCGTCCCACCGCCTCCGCGTCCGCGGCGCGACTGACGACCTTCACGTGGGGTCCGGCGTCGATCGTGAAGTAGGCGCCGAGCCCTTCGGCGCGCAGCCGACGAACGGCGCGCATCACCTCCACCGTCACCCCGTTCCAGTACAAGAGGCCGGGGTTGGCGGCGATCGCGCTCGCGTGCATCACGAGGGCGCTCTGTTCGATGGCGGGGCCGAGCGCTTCGAGATCGCGGGCGAGCACCGCCTCCCGCACCACCTCGAAGATCGGCGTCGCGCCCCTCAGCCAGCCTTCGTAGAGCGGGCTGGTGGCCGCGGTGCGCACCATCCCCTCGGTGGAGCCGACGTCTTTGGCCCCCTCGGCGGTGACGGCGACCGTGAGCCGCAGATCCCAGTGTTCGGCGGGGGCGAGCGGCTGCGCTTGCAGGGTGGTCATCCCCTCCTCACCGGCGGGGAGCACGACGAAGCCGCCAAACAAGCTGCGCCCAGCCGAGGCCGACACGCGCCGTGCCACGCAGCTCAGGGTGCCAGCCGAGAGGCCGGTCTCGAACGCTGCGTCGCCGGCCACCGCGAGCGCCGCAAACGCCGAAGCGCTCGAGGCGAGGCCCGCCGCGGTGGGAAAGTCGTTGCGGCTCTTCACGCGGGCGCGCGGCCGTGGGCCCCCTCGTCCCTCGGCGACCAGCAAATCGAAGAGCTGGCTGACGCGGTGCACCGGACGGCCGACGACGGGGCGGCCGTCGAGCTCGAGCACGTCCTCGTCGAGCTCGGGATCGAGCGTCACCTCGGTGATCGTGCTCATCCCGCCGAGCGTCACCGACAGGCTCGGCACGGCCGGGAGGTTGTGGCCGAACGGTCGCTTGCCCCAGTACTTGGCGAGCGCGATGTTGGGGTGGGCGATGCTGCGCTGGGTGGGCTTCATGGTCTTCCCTGCTCCTCGCGACGGGCCGCCTCGGAGCGGGGCCGGCCGAGCTCGGTCGCGAAGCCCTCGAAGCCAGCGTCTCTCCAGGCGGCGACGATCCGAGCGGCGACGGCGTCGGCGCCCTCCCCTCCGCCGGCGAGAGCCACCACCGCGCCGCCGCCGCCGGCCCCGGTGAGCTTGGCCCCGAGCGCCCCCGCGTCGCGCGCGAGCCCCACGAGCTGTTCGATGGTGGAGGTGGACAGCATCAGACCCGCGAGGAGCATCTGGTTCATGTTCATCAGCTCCCCCAGCGCTCCGAGCTCCCCCGCCTCCACCGCGCTCACCGCGTTCTCGACCAAGGCGGACACAGCGGACACCGAGCGGTTGACCATCTCCGGCTGCTTGCGCCGCAGCTCGGCGAGCCCCTCCACCATCTCCCGCGTGGAGGAGCGGGTCCCGGTGAGGCCGACACACAGCGTCAGGGGGACGCGCACGCCGACGCGCCGCACCTCGATCCCGCCGCCCTCGAGGCGCACGAAGCGCGTGCAGCCGCCGTGCATGGCCGCGGCCACGTCGACGCCGGAGGGGTTGCCGTGGAACACGCGCTCCCAGGCCATCGCCCGTGCCTCGACCGCGGCGTCGGACGCGTCGCCCATGACGGCTCCCACCGCCCGCGCCACCGCCACCGCCGCCGCCGCCGAGAAACCGAGCCCCACCCCCGGCGGCAGATCGCCGCTCACCCGCACCGTGATGTCCTGCGGTGCGCCCCCCTGCTCGAGCAGCGCGGAGAAGGCGCGGGCGAGCTCGTCGGGCCCCGCTCCGTCACAGCGGTGCTCGAGCAGGATGAGGTGGCGACCGGCGGGGCCCGGTTCGATCTCCGCCACGCAGCGCCGCTCGACGCCGAGCACGAGGGCGGGGGCACCGTACACCACGGCGTGCTCGCCCAGGAGGATGAGCTTGCCGAACGCAGTCGCCGAGGGCCGAGCGCACATCGGCGCGGCTTATATCAGCTCAGCGGTACGGATTGGACAGATCGTCGAGATCCGGCGGCTTGGGGGGCGGCGCGGGCACGGGACTCGGCTCCGGCTTGGGCTCCGGCTTGGGCTCTTGGGCCGGCGCGGGCGCGGGCCCCGGCGCCGGCTTCGCAGCAGGCCCCGGGCGCAGCGGCGGCGAAGGTCGCGCGACGAGCGGCCCTCTGTCGCCCGACGTCGTGGGCTCCGCGCTCGCCCCCGAGGTCGGGTCGGCGGGCGGACTACCGGCGGTGGTCGCCGTGCTCGGCTCGGGCCGATCCTCGGTGCGGGCCTGAGCCGGCTCGCGGGGCGAGGTGTCGACCGTGGTCTCGGGCGCGCGCCCGCCGGAGCGGTAGGCGACGACCGCCGCGACCCCCACCGCGCTCACCAGCAGCAAGACGGCCAGCGGCAGCGCGCTCCTCCGGCGTCGCACGAGCGGCAGGCCCGCGCTGGCTTGAAGCTCGTTGGTCGGCTGCGGCACCCAGTCGGTGTGCTCGGGATCGGCGGTCACCCCGGTGGTGCTCGTCGGATCGTAGATGGCGGTCTCGTCCTCGACGGCCGCCGGGTCGTCGTGGGCCAGCGCCTCGGCCTCCGCCGCCGCCGCCACCAGGTTGGGGGCGGGCCACGAGCGGCTGGTCTTCGACATCGCCCGCGCCTCCGTCAGCGCCCGCTCCTCCGACACCACTGGTGCCGGCGCCGGCTCGCGCACCGACGAGGTCTCCCAGCCCTCCCCCATCGGCACCGCCACCTCGCGCTTGGACGCCTCCCCCTGAGGCAACAGCACCCCCGGCTCGGACGCGGTGGGTCCCACCCAACCCGGATCGGTGGGCCTGCCCTTGCGCGGCCCGACCATGGTAGGCGTCGCCTGGAGAAACGACCGCAGCTCCTCGCGCTGAGCGTCCACGTCGCCCCCGTAGCGCTCCTTCATGAACGCCTCGATGGTGCGCTCGGTGGCCACCGGCTCCTCCGCCCGGGCCGCGACCTTGGCCGCGCTCTCGATGGCGTCCGCCATCTCCGCCGCGGTCTGGAAACGATCGTCCGGATCGCGCTCGAGCGCCATCTGACACACCGAGGCGAGCGCCGGGGAGATGGAGCTGTCCACGTCGGTGAGGCGCGGGATGGGATCGTGCAAGAGCCGCTTGAGGGTCTGCGCCTCCGTCTTGCTCTTGAACAGTCGGCGCTCGGCGAGCACCTCCCACAACACCACCGCCACGCTCCAGAGATCGGCGCGACGATCGAACTCGTCGCCCTGGGTCTGCTCCGGGGCCATGTACGCCAGCTTCCCCTTCATCGCGCCTTCGCGCGTCGAGTGCAGCCGCGACGACGCCCGCGCGATGCCGAAGTCGGTGATGCGCGTGCAGCCGTCGAGGCCGACGAGGATGTTCTGTGGCGAGCAGTCGCGGTGCACCACCCCCAGCGGCTGCTTGTTATCGTCGGTGAGCTCGTGCGCGGCGTGCAGGCCGCTCAGCGTGTCGACGATGAGCCGCAAGAGCACCGGCTGCGGCACGGGCTGACGGAGCGCAGCGGCCTGCGTCATGAGCCGCGCGAGGGTGACCCCCTCGATGTACTCCATCACGAGGTAGTAGCCGGCGTCGGTGGTGCCGATCTCGAGGATGGGGACCACGTTGCGGTGGTGGATGCTGGCCGCGAGCCGAGCCTCGTCGAGGAACATCTCGACGAACTCGCGCTCCTTGGCGAGGTGAGGATGAAGGCGCTTGATGGCCACCAAGCGCTGGAAGCCCCCGACGCCGGCGAGGCGGGCGAGGAACACCGAGGCCATACCCCCCGACGCGATCTCGCCGAGCAGCTGATACCGATCCAGCTGCTGCGACTCGGGGAGGAGGGTCAGCGCGCCCATCAGAAGCTCCGCTGCCACGTCAACATGCCGCCCGCCGGCGACACCATCACCGAGGTCTGGTTGGCGTCGTCGGAGCCCCAGTCGGTGACGAAAATGCCGAGGATCCCGGTGAGGAGGCCGAGCCCCGCGGTGGCCCCGATGAGGATGTTGGTGCGGAGCTGGCTGTCGAGCCCCTGTTGGTATTCGGGACAGGCGGGGCCCTGGCCTGCACAAACCTCGCGCACCGTGTCGACTCCCGGGTTGGCCAAGGTGTCGATCCCGCTCCAGATCAACACCCCGCCGACCCCTGCCGTGGCGAGGAGGCTCACCACGAACACGGCGGGGTGCTCGATGAAGCTCGGGCCGTCGCTGTCCTCGCCGACGTCGCCGCGCGGCGGCGGACGGGCCGCGGGTTGACTCGGCGCCGGGCTCTGGGGCTCGGTCGGCGACGGGCTCGGCTGGGTGGGGGGCTTCGGGGGGGGCGGGGGCTCGGTTCCAACGCGCGGGAGGAACGTGAGCGTGTTGGCGCCTCCGGCCCGCGCGGTGATCACCTGCTGATCGGCGCCCCCCCCGTCGGCGAAGCTCGCGCCGATGCTGGTGTCGCCCGGCGACACCCAAATGACCCGCCGCTTGGCGGCCTGCCCCGGAACCGAGCGGGCGCCGAGGGCGAGCACGCAGGGCGAGGTGCACTGGATGGTGAGGCGGTGGAGGGTGGCCTTGTGGGCGGTCACCGTCTTGTGCGCGAAGCTCGCCGTAGTCGCGTCGTCGCGATACCGCGCAAGCGCGAGCTCGGCGAGGGTGGAGGCCCGCGCCGGCTGACCGGCCTCGTCGCGGGCGCGGATGGCCATGCGGAGGGCTCGGGCGCTCGGGACGGCCGCGTCGGCGGCCTCGAAGAAAGAGGCGGCGAGCTCGAACTGGCCCGCCTTGTAGGCCCGAGAGCCGTCGTCGAACGCGGCTGCCGCCTTCTTCACCGCCTCCGGATCGGGCGGCGACTCCGCAGCCGCGATGGCGCTCGTGAGCGTCATCGTGGCCAACATCGCAGCGGTCAGGACCCTCATGATGAGCTCAAGGCTTCGACCTCGTTCGGATCCTGTCTTTCCACTGCCAACTCGCCCGACGAACGCGCCCCGGTGCTTCTTCCACAATAACCTACATCCGCCTCCTCGCGCCAGCTCATCAGCAACCGCCCCGCGAGCCCCGGCGTTCCGGGCAGCGTCCGTCCGCGACGGCCCGCCGCGCTCACGCGCGCTCGGCTGGCAGGCTCGGCTGGCGCGCTCGGCTGGCAGGCTCGGCTGGCAGGCTCGGCTGGCAGGCTCGGGAGGCGCGCTCGGCTGGCAGGCTCGGCCGGCACGCTCGATGGCGCGCCAGCAGGCTCGGGGCCGGGTGCGCCCTCCTCAGCCCATCTCGAGCCAGAGGCGGCGGGGATCTTCGAGGTAGCCGATGATCTCGTACGCGAAGGCCGCGCCCACGTGACCGTCGATGATGCGGTGATCGAAGGACAGCGACAGCAGCATCACGTCGCCGACGACGATCTGGCCGTCCCGCACCACCGGCTTCTGCTTCATCTGGTGGATCCCGAGGATCCCCACCTCGGGGGTGTTGAGGATGGGCGTGGCGAACAGGCCCCCCTGCTTGCCGAGCGAGGTGATGGTGAAGGTGGAGCCGCGCAGATCCTCCGGCGAGGCACGGCCGGTCTTGGTGGCCTCCGAGAGCCGCTCGATCTCGCGCGCGATCTCGAGCAGGCTCAGCCGATCCGCCTCATGGATGACGGGAACCACGAGCCCCGCGTCGGTCGCGGAGGCGATCCCCACGTTGTAGTACTGGCGCTCGACGATCTCGTCCGTGGTCTCGTCGTAGGCCCGGTTGAGCGCCGGGTGCTGCTTGAGCGCCGCCACCACCGCTTTCACGAAGAAGGGCAAGAACGTGAGCTTGACGCCGCGCTCGGCGGCGAGCGGCTTGAGCTCCTCGCGCACCGCCCGAAGGGCCGTCACGTCGCACTCCTCCACGAACGTGAAGTGCGCGGCGGTGTGCTTCGAGCGCGCCATCTTCTCGAAGATGCGCTTGCGCACGCCCTTGAGCGGCGTGCGCGTCTCGCGCTCGGTCACCGGCACCGCGATCGGCTCGAGGCCCCCCGTGCCACGCACCGCGGCGGTCGGCGGGGCTGAGACCGGCGCCGCGTCGGGGGACGCTTCGCCGTGCACGACCGCTCCAGCGTGCCGCTCGACGTCGGCGCGGCTGACACGTCCTCCCTTGCCGGTCGGCGGCACGCGCTTGAGCTCCACGCCGAGATCGCGCGCGAGCTTTCTCGTCGCCGGCGTCGCGAGCGGCTTGTCGTTGAAGTACGCGGGCGCTCGCGCTGCGCTCGCCGCCGCGACCGGAGCCGTCGCTCGCGGCGCAGCCCCAGCGGACGCAGCCCCAGCGGACGCAGCCCCAGCGGACGCAGCCCCAGCGGACGCAGCCGGCGCAGACGCGGTCGACGGCGCGGAGCGCGAAGAGAGCTGAGTGCCCGGCAGCGACTCCTTGATGTCGCCGACCGCGGTCGCAGCGGGCTCGGGGCGAGGTTCGGCGGTCGCGCCTTGCCCGTTGGCCAAGTCGAGCACCACCAGCGTGCTGTGAACCGCGATGATCGCCCCTTCCCCCCCCCCGAGCTCGACGACGCGTCCGGTCTTCGGCGAGGTGATCGTCACGGTGGCCTTGTCGGTCATCACCTCGACCATCGGCTGGTCTTCGGCGACCGCGTCGCCGGGGCCCACGAGCCACTTCACGATCTCGCCCTCGACGACGCCCTCCCCGATGTCGGGGAGCTTGAACTCGAATCTACTCATCCCTGAAATCCGTGAGCCTCGAACAACCTTCGATCCAAGAAAAGCCGATCAGAACCTGGCCGTCTCCACGATCGCGGGGAGGATGCGGTGGGACAGCGGCAGATACTCCATCTCGAGCGTGTAGGGGAAGGGCGTGTCGAAGCCGGTCACCCGTCGCGGCGGGGCCTCGAGGTGGAGGAACGCGCGCTCGTTGAGCAAGGCCACGATCTCCCCGCCGAGGCCGCACGCCTTCGGCGCCTCGTGCACGATGACCACCCGCCCCGTCTTCTTCACCGACGCGACGATACAGTCGACGTCGAGCGGCCAGAGCGTGCGCAGATCGATCACCTCGCAGTCGATCCCGTCCGCCTTGCTCACCGCGTCGAGGGCCTCGTAGAGCATCGCTCCGTAGGCGATCACGGTCACGTCGGTGCCCTCTTGCACCACCCGCGCCTTCCCGAGCGGCACCTCGTAGTCTCCCTCCGGGACGTCGCCTCGCGCCGCCCGATACACGCGCTTGGGCTCGAAGAAGAGCACCGGATCCGGATCACGGATCGAGGCGAGGAGCAGGCCCTTGGCGTCTTCCGGCGTGGCGGGGCACACCACCTTGAGACCGGCCACGTGGATGAACTGCGACTCGGGCGACTGGGAGTGATAGTGCCCGCCGCGGATCCCCCCTCCCACCGGGGTGCGGATCACGATCGGACAGCTGTACTCTCCACCCGAGCGGTAGCGGTACTTGGCGATCTCGCTGACGATTTGGTCGTAGGCAGGGAAGATGAAATCGGCGAACTGGATCTCGGGCACGGGGCGCATGCCGTAGAGCGCCATGCCCACCGCGGTGCCCACGATACCTCCCTCCGAGAGCGGCGTGTCGATCACCCGGTTGTCGCCGAACTCGTCGTAGAGGCCGGCGGTGACGCGAAACACGCCCCCCACCTTTCCGACGTCCTCACCGAGCACCACCACCCGATCGTCGCGACGCATCTCGAAACGAAGCGCGTCGTTGATCGCCTGCACCATGTTCATCTGAGCCATGGAATCTCCGTGTCAGCCTCTCTCGGGGCGCCGGGGGCACGCCTCGGCCTCGCGCCGTTGGTCGTCGAGGCGCGCTGGAACCTCGCTGAACACATCCTCGAACATCGTCGCGAGCGCGGGCCGAGGCTTGGCCGCGGCGACCGCCAGCGCGTGCTCGGCTTCGGCACGCACGCGGCTTCGAAGCTCCTCGTGACGGCTGAGGCCCCAACGGAGGCGCGCGTCGACGTACTTCCCCATCCGCGCCACCGGATCGATGGCCCCGAGCTCTCCTTCCCCTCCCCGACCCGCGCGCCGCGTCACCGCCTCGACGAGCGTCGCCCCCTCGCCGCGGGCCGCGCGGGCGATCGCCTCTCGGGTCACGCTCAGCACCGCGAGCACGTCGAGGCCGTCGCAGCGCACCGCGGGCACGGCGTAGGCGATCCCCTTGTCGGCCACCGTCTCGCCAGCGTCGAAGGCTCTCGGTGCGTTCTCTCCGCCGCCGCCGGTTCGGCAGAAGAACACGGCGGGCGTCTTGAACACCCCGGCGAAATTCATGCCGTTGTGGAAGTCGCCGCTCGCGCTGGCGCCGTCGCTGAAATACACCAACACCACGAGGGGATCGCCCGCGAGCTTGGCCGCCCACGCGAAGCCCACCGCGTGGGTGATCTGGGTCCCGCTCGGAGAGCTCGCGCTCGCGATCCTCGCGCCGCGGCAGCTGAGGTGGTCGGGCAGCTGCCGACCCCGCGCGATGTCGTCCGCGTTGCCGAAGAGCTGATCCGCGTAGGCCTGCGCGGAGAGCCCCCGCTCGAGGGCAGCCCCGACCTCCCGGTGGGACGGGAACACCCAATCTCCCTCGCGGAGGGCGAAGGCGCTGCCGACCACGGCGGCCACGTCGGTGCGCGAGCTGGCGTGGAACGCGATGTGCCCCTCGGCCGCTTGCCTCGTCGCCGCCTCGTCGAAGGCGCGGGCGCGCACGAGCGCCTCATAGAGCCTCACCACCTCCTCGTCGGAGAGGAGCGGATCCCGTGCCGGGTTCACGACGACGCCGTCGGGCCCGAGCACGGACACGAGCTCCCCACCGTGTTCGGGCGCGACAGCGTCCGCAGGCTCGACGGCGGCCGCGGCCCGCTCGCCGGGCGCCTCCGACGGGCTCGTCGTCGCGTCCGTACTCATCGCGCGGCACCCTACTAAAGAGCGCGCTGAGGGACCAGCGCGTGTCGACGTGAAACGAGCACCGGCCGCTCGCGGCCCGCGCCCCCCTCTCACCCGGAGCGCTCCTCGGAGCGGAGCTCGAGCCGAGCGTCCGCCCGCGCCGCGAGCCTCTTCGCGCCGCGCCGCTGGCCGGGGTGCTCTCGCCCGTGGCCGGCTACGCGTGGAGCGCGCCGGTGGCCGCCTCGATGGCCAGCGCGACCGCGTCTTCGCCGAGGCCCAACCCACGTGCGATCTGCTGCAGCACCACGCGCTCGGTGTCGTCCACACCGCCGGAGATGTGCGCCATCAGGGCCGCGATCCGCAGCACCTCGTTGCGATGGTCGTCGCTGTGCACGACGGACGCGATCATGCCGATCCGCTGTTCGATGCCGTCCTCGCGCAGCTGATCGAGCAGATCGCTCACCAGCTCCGCCACCTCCCCGCGCTGCACCGTGTTCTGACAGGCCTCGTGCACGACCTGCTCGAACATCTGGCGCTCGGTCTCGTCGAACACCCCGTCGGCGTTGGCCACGAGGAACGCGGCCTCCACGACCGCCTCGAACAGCGAGGCGGCGCGCGGGTCGAAACCGGTGGGGATCGTCGACTCGGCCCCGTCGGGCTTGCGAGCGTAGGAGGCCGCAGCTTGGCTCAAGATGGACTTCTGCGCCGTGCCGGACGAGTTGGGGCCGGTTCCGCTCGCCGCGATCGACGCGACGACCCGGCTCAGCAGGCTTTCACCATCGGTGGCCATGCGGGCACTCTAGCCGAAAATTCCGTAGGCTGACATCCGGTTCGCGGTTCCCAAACACCCCGCCGCGCGTCGCCCCTGTTCGCATCTCGAGCGCGTGGATCGACGGCTACGAGCCAGCCCTCGCCCGGGCGTCGCCCTCAAGACCTGACCGGAAACGACCGCCGCTCTCGTCGAGCGCGCGTGGGCGTTGGGGCCCCAAGCGCAACGCGGTGGGAGGGGGGACCCACGCGCAGCGTGGGGGGAGGGTGCGGCAGCACCCTCAAGGAAACTCAGCGGCGGACGAGCGACCGCGCCGGGATCACGCGCGCCATGGCGGCGGCGAGGTGCGCCTCGCCGACCGGTCGCGACGACTCGCCCCCCGGCCCCCCTTCGACCACGCGCTCCGCGGCCCGCCGCGCCTCCGCCACCCGAGCCTCGAGCAGGCCATCGACCCGCTCCGTGCTTGCGTCCTCCGCCGCGCGGGTGAGCACGGTGCGGATGAACACCTCGGCCGCCTTGTAGCTCGAACGCACCAGCGGCCCCGAGGCGCAGAAGAGAAAGCCCAACGCGAGCGCCTCACGGCGAAACGCGTCGAAGGTGTCGGGGGTGACGAAGCGCTCGACCGGCGCGTGGCGCGGGGTGGGGCGAAGGTACTGGCCGATGGTCACGATGTCGACCCCTGCTTGCCGCAGCTCCGCGAGCGTCGTCACCACGTCCGCGTCGTCCTCGCCAATCCCGACCATGATCGAGCTCTTGGTGAGGCGCTCGGGGGCGCGCTCCTTGGCGCGCCGCAACACCGCGAGGCTCTGATCGTAGCCACAACGAACGTCGCGGATGGATCGCGTCAGCGCGCGCGTCACCTCGATGTTGTGCGCGAACACGTCGGGCGCCGCGTCGACCACGGTGTCGATCGCGCTCGCCCTGCCGAGGAAGTCGCCCACGAGCGTCTCGATGAGGATGTCGCCGCGCAGCTCGCGCAGACGCGCGACGGTGGCGCCGACGTGGCCAGCTCCGCCGTCGAGGAGATCGTCGCGGTTGACCATGGTCAGCACCACGTAGGTGAGCTGCATCGAGGCGATGGCGCGCGCCACGTGCTCCGGCTCGCGACCATCGACCGCTCCCCGCGGATTGCCGGTGGTCACCGCGCAGAAGCGACAGCCACGGGTGCACACGTCGCCGAGCAACATCACGGTGGCCGTCCCCTCGCGCCAGCACTCGCCGACGTTGGGGCAGCGCGCCTCCTCGCACACCGTGTGCAAGTCGAGCTTGCGGAGGGTGCGCTTGAGCTCGTGATACGTCTCTCCCCCGGGGGCGCGCACCTTGAGCCAGGGCGGCTTCGGCGCAAATCGTGGCGGCGTGGCGGTCATGACGGCTCCTTGGGGCATAGCACGACGACGCGTCACCTACCGCCGACGAGGGCCTCCGGCGCGAAGACCCCGCGCTCGGTGACGATCGCGGTGACGAGGTCTGCCGGCGTCACGTCGAAGGCCGGGTTGTACACGTCGACACCGCTCGGGCTGAGCTGGGTTCCGGCGAGCTCGGTGAGCTCCTCCCGGCTGCGTTCCTCGATGACGATGCCACCCCCGTCCGCGGTCTCCAGATCCACGGTGCTCCACGGCGCCGCCACGAAGAACGGCAGCGCGTGGCGCTGGGCCAGGCAGGCGAGCGCGTAGGTGCCAATCTTGTTGGCCACGTCGCCGTTCGCCGCGATCCGATCCGCGCCCACCACCACCGCGTCGAGCAGACCTCGCTGCATGCAGTGGGCCGCCATCGAGTCGGTGATCAACGTCACGTCGATGCCGTCGCGCTGAAGCTCCCACGCGGTGAGGCGAGCCCCCTGCAGGTAGGGTCGGGTCTCGGTGGCGAACACCCGACGGAGCGTGCCCTGCGCGTGCGCGGCGCGGAGCACGCCGAGGGCCGTGCCGTAGCCGCCGGTGGCGAGCGCGCCCGCGTTGCAGTGCGTGAGCACCGTCGCCGCCTCCGCGAGGCACGACGCGCCGAGCGCCCCCATGGCGCGACACGCGGCGACGTCTTCGGTGTGGATGGTACGGGCGAGCGCGGCCATGGCGCGGCTCCGGGAGGGCCCATCGTCCGCGGCGTGAGCGTCGGCGAGGGCGACGCAGCGGCGGGTGGCCCAAGTGAGGTTGACCGCGGTGGGGCGGGTGGCGTCGAGGAGCGCCGCGGCCCGTTGCATCCACGCGTGGTAAGCAGGCGCGTCGTTCGCCTCCGCTTCGCGCGCGGCGAGCGCCATGCCGTAGGCCGCGGTGATCCCGATGGCGGGCGCACCGCGCACGACCATGTCGCGGATCGACGCGGCGGCGCCGGCCACGTCGTCGTAGACGCGGTAGGCCTCGTTCCCTGGCAAGAGCCGCTGATCGAGCACGAACAGACGCCCGTCGTCGCTGCTCAGCTCGGCGGCGGAGTACGCGGCGCCGCTGAGGAGCGGCCCGTCGAACCCGGCGAGGGCGATGGCCGAAGTCGTCACGACGACGGTTTCTCACGGGTGTGCCCCGCGACGCAACCCCACGAACACGCGCCGCGGATCGCGGAGCACAAAAAGACTCGAGGGCGAACTCGGTTACCCGAGCCGCCCTCGATAGAAGGTCCACTTGCACGCGGGTGATTCCGGTAATCACCGCCCACGGCGTATTCTGCCGCTGCGTGCCACCCCGTGGTCCAGGTCGCCGGAGCGAAGCCTGGGTGCCGACGAGGCATCATCGGACACTGCCGATTTCGGGGTGAAGCCGCGATTCGCGCCGCTCTGCGTTCACTCCGATGACACGGTTTTTCGCCGCGCCAGCTTCGTCCGAACAAGGTTGGTTGCCGGTGGCTTTCACCCCGCGCCAACTCGCTGCACCTTTCGGCTGAGCGAGCCTGCCCGTCCCTCTCGGACTCTGACATCCCCTGTCGCCCGTGCGGTCGACCGACGAGGCTTCCACCTCTCGCCGCCCGGCATGACGCCACCCCGAAGGGCGCCGCCCGCGTGCCGCACAAGCCAGGACCGGTCTGCCGCTCGCTGGTTAGAGCTCACGGTTTCCCGACCCAGGATGCCTTCGATAGGCTCGATCCTCACCTCGCGATGAGGAGTGGCCGTTGAGTCGAGCTCGTGATGAGACCGACCGCACAGCTGGGACACCCTTGCCGTCGAGCTCCAGCCTCCCGCCTGTCACGGTGATGGGACGCCGTCCTCGACTGGTCTCACCCGTGTTGCGTCATCCTCGGCTTGCGCCTCGCACGACACCACCCACATGAGACAAGATGCCTCTCGCCTACCTCTGCAATCGACTAGTTGTCAACGTGCACCCCTGAAGCCCACCAATTCCCGAGCGCGAGACTCTCATCTCACCGACCTCTCCTTCGGCTGTTGGCCGCCGCCCAAACGCTTGAAAGGGGTTTGAACCAACGTCCTCCGAAGAGGCATCGACTTGCCCGAAGGCGTCGCCGATCTCGAGTGATGCCGCGAATTGGCGCCGCAGCACCAGCCGTGGCCCGCAACCTGTCCACCTCTGCCTCAGCAGAGGCCGCCCCGTTTTTCGGGGGGCGTCAACCGCCACCTCGGGGTTATCTCCCGCGGTGGTAGCCGCATGTTGTGACCACGCACGCTTCCTGTCGCGCCGTGCCGCCTCTCTCGCTGTCGCGAGGGAGCACAACCCGGAACCGAGAGCCCCTTCCGCAGGCACGCGCCAACGCACCTGTTTCCCGAGCCCGAAGCGCCTTCCATCGTCAGGTCCCTTCCGCCTCGTCCCAGCGTGAGCTGAGAACGAGCCTTGGGGGCCGCCACTGATCCTCTTGGCTTGGCCGCCAGAGGTCAGCTTCCGACGCGCGTTCACCTGCATCGCTGCAAGCTAGGTCTGAGGGCGATCGGTTATTCACCGACGCTTCCCAGGCCACGCGCCGCCTGTCGACTTCCGCAATTGTGTGGACTTCCGAGCACGACCCACGAAGTCCAGACCTCGCCGAGCTTGCGACCGAAGTCGCACGGCGAGTGGAGCCACCCGTGAAGGTGACACCAGCCAGATCCTCTCAGCTCAGGGGTGGTGCTGACGCGATGCGCCTCACCACGACCACAAAGACGTCCGTTCTCGCCCCTGCGGATTGTTCCCCAACCTGTTCGAATCACGGACACCCCCTGTCGCGCGACGATGGTGAATCCGCCTGGAAGTGACGAAATTCTCCGACCCAACGGAAGCTCGAGACGCGACCTACGATGCCTTTTCAGCACTGAGGGCCACACGAGCTGGGTCCTCCCTGACGAAGCGAGACGAATCCCGCGCCGCCCTGAGGAGATCGACGTGCCGGGCTCACCGCGCCGAAACGCGATGCGCTTGTAGGGCCGCCCACCGAGGTTTGCTCGCGAAAGCTCTCCCCGCAGGGCCGCACCCGAGGTGCCTTCCACCCGAAGACCGTTGCCCTCCCCGCAGAGTTGCGGAGCAGAGAGGACGCCAGTGATGCCCCACGCAGCTCGGTCTCCCGTGCTGGCAGGACCCTCGACACCTTTGAAACCTGGGGGCGCGATAACCCTGACGAGGTTGTCGTGCCGCAGGCTCGACCTCCTTGCACCAAGGACCGCCAGCGGCGGTTTGGCTCCGGAAGCCGCAGTGCCCTGTCGGGCTTCTACGTCTGGAGTGTTCGTTGGCCTGATGTGCCGCGGAACTTCCAAGGACAGTTCTCGTCGAAAGCCGCCCTATTTGCAAACAAAAACTTTTCGGGAGAGCCACATTTTTTCGCCACAAGATTATCCACAGGTTCTCCACAATTGCTTGAAATCACAAGACTACCGCTCTTCACAGAGGCGACCGAAGGGTTTGAGGATATTGCTATTGTCATATCCTCAATGACGACAACCCCGATGGTGACACGCTCGTGCTACGTACGCGCCACGGTGCGAAAGCTACCGACAATGGCAGTCGCCAAACGGTCGCGCCTCGCGGACTACGACGCCGCGGCGCTCGCCGCGCACATCGTCGAGCACACCGGCGCGGCCCACGCCCGCGCCGAGCGCGCCGCCCATCGCGCGTTGGGTCACGCCTTTGCCGACGACGCGAGCCGCGACGCGACGTGGACCGACGCGGCGCTCGAGGCGGCCGCGCTCGGCGCCTGGGTGCGGCCGTGTCTGTTGCCGCTCTCCCCCGCGCCGAGCCTCGTGCTCCATGAACGAGCGCCTTCGGTAGATGGGACCACGCGCCTTTTGTTCCGCACCGTGGATGGGCACCTCGTCGAGTCGGTGATCATCCCCGCCGAGCGCGGGCGCGATCGTCCCCGCACCACCCTGTGCATCTCGAGCCAGGTGGGTTGCGCCCGCGCTTGCTCGTTCTGCGAGACGGGGCAGCTCGGGCTCGAGCGCCAGCTCAGCGCCGGAGAGATCGTGGATCAGTATCGCCTCGCTCGCCGCATCTGCGCCGAGGCGGATCGCCCCATCGACGAGCGGGCCGAGGGCGACCCCGCGGCGCGTCGAGCGCGCTACGCGCCCACGTCGCGACGCGCCGCTCATCAGCCGATCTCGAACATCGTGTTCATGGGCATGGGGGAGCCGTTCGACAACCTGCCCGAGGTGGCGCGGGCGATCGCCCTCTTGAGCACCCAGCAGGCCTTCGCCTTCGCGCCGTCGCGGATCACCGTGAGCACCGTGGGCTGCGCGGACAAGCTCGACAGCTTCTTCGCCTCGACGCGTGCCGAGCTCGCCATCAGCCTCAACGCGCCCGACGACGCGCGCCGGTCGCGGATCATGCCCATCAACGAGCGCTTCAACCTCGCCGCGCTCCGCGCCGCGCTCGTCGGGGCGCTGCCCGCGGGTCGCCGCGTGCTGTTCCAGTACGCCCTCTTCGCGGGGTTCAACGACGCCCTCGAGGACGCCGACGCGGTGGCTCGCTTCGTGGACGGCATCCGCTGCCGCGTGAACGTCATCCCCGCCAACCCCGGCCCCGATCCGAGCCTCGCCTCGCCGAGTCCTCGGTTGGTGGACGCGTTCGTGGCCCGGCTCCGCGGGCACGGCGTGACGACCCTCGTTCGAAGGCCACGAGGGCGCGACGTGGGCGGGGCCTGCGGTCAGCTCGCGGGGGCGGCGCGCCTGCGCATGACGGGGCGCGACGACGGATGAAGCGCGGTCTCGCCGCGGAGGCCATCGGGGCGCGTGTCGCCGCCGATCTCCCCCCGCGCTGCCGGGTGTGGGTGCAGCCCGAGCTCGCCGCCGCGCTCGGGCTGGAGCCCCCCGCAGACGCTGCCACCGCGCCGTCGCCGTGGGCGATCGCGGTGGTGCCCATCGACCGCCTGGTCGCCTCCGGAGAGGTGACGCTCGCCGCCGACACCCCGCCCGCCGAGCGCCTGTGGGGCGTGACCACCGCGTCGCTGTCCATCGAGCACCGACCGCGCGCGCCGCTCCCCGGCGCGGTTCGGCTCGAGCGCGTGTATTGTCCGCTCGGGGTGCTCGAGGTCACCCGTGACGGCCTCGTGATCGTGGCGCTCGCCCCGTCCGTGTCCGCCCGCGATTTTCAAGCGACGGCGGAGCCCACCCTCAAGATCAGCTCGCGCGTGGACGTGATGCGATCTACGTTCGGCCCGGAGTCGAGATGAGCTGGCCGGAGAAAACTGCCCCGTCGACCGACGCGAGCGAGAAGCGGACGCTCGGCGAGGGCGTGTTCAAGAAGTGTCGGGGCTGCGGGGCGACGCTCGCGAGTGAGCTGCTCGAGGAGTCGTTCGCGGTGTGTCCGCGCTGTGGGCACCACCACACGCTCGCCGCCGCCCGCTGGCGCGAGCTGATGCTCGACGACGGCGCCCTCGAGGCTTGGGACGAGCGCCTCGTCCCCGTCGATCCGCTCGTGTTCACCGACGATCAGCCGTACGTGGCGCGCGTGGCCGCCTCGCAGCGCAAGACCGGCGCCATGGAGGCGGTGGAGATCGGCGCGGGGCACCTCGAGGGGCGCCGGGTGGCCTACGGCAGCTTCATCTTCGCGTTCATGGGCGGCAGCATGGGCTCGGTGGTGGGCGAGAAGATCGCGCGCCTCTTCGAGCGGGCCACCGACGAGGGCCTGCCGGTGGTGCTCCTCCAGGCGTCCGGCGGCGCCCGCATGCAGGAGGGCATCCTCTCGCTCATGCAAATGGCCAAGACGGTCGCCGCCCTCGAGCGGCTTCGGGCCCGCTCGATCCCCTTCGTCTCGTGCCTGCTCCACCCCACCACCGGCGGGGTGGCGGCCAGCTTCGCGTTCCTCGGCGACGTGAACATCGCCGAAGAGAACGCCCTCATCGGCTTCGCGGGGCCGCGCGTCATCGAGAACACGATCCGACAGAAGCTCCCGGAGGGCTTCCAGCGCGCCGACTTCCTGCTCGAGCACGGCATGGTCGACATGGTCTGCTCGCGCCTCGACATGAAGCGCGAGGTGGCGACGGTGCTGTCGCATCTCGCCGGTCGCGCGGCGCCCTGACGGCTCAGGCGGCGTCGAAGAGATGAGCTCACGCAGCGTCAAAGAGAGGCTGCTCGCGAGGACGGGACGGGGCGCGGTCTACGGCCTCGAGCGCATGCAGACGGCGCTCGCGCGCCTCGGACACCCCGAGCGCGAGCTGCAGCTCATCCACGTGGCGGGCACCAACGGCAAAGGCAGCGTCACCGCCATGCTCGAGGCCGCTGCCCGCGCGGCGAGGCTGCGAACCGGGATGTACACCTCGCCGCACCTCGCGCGACTCGAGGAGCGCATCCGCCTCGACGGCGAACCCATCGACGAGGCCGCCTTCGCGACGGCGGTGACCACCGCCCTCGACGCCGGTCCCGAGCTCACCTTCTTCGAGTCGATGACCCTCGCCGCCTTCGTCGCGATGCGCGAGGCGCGGATCACGCTCGGCGTGCTCGAGGTGGGCCTCGGCGGCAGACTCGACGCGACCAACGTCATCGGGCCGCCGCTCGCCGCCGCGATCACCAGCATCGGCCTCGACCACACCCACATCCTCGGCGCCGATCTCGTCGCCATCGCCGGCGAGAAGGCGGGGATCGTCAAGCCCGACACCCCGGTCGTCGTCGGGGCGATGGCCACCGGTCCGAGGGACACCATCGTGGAGGTGGCGCGGCGGGTCGGCGCGGGACCGGTCACCGTCGTCGCCCTCGACGCGGACGACGCGCAGCGGCTCGAGGCCGAAGCGGCGGTGCGGGTGGTGCGGCTCGAGACGAGGCCGGATCGGCTCGTCTTGCGGGGGGCAGTCGAGCTCTCGGTTCCAACCCCCCTCGCTCTCGCCGGGGCCCACCAACAAGAGAACGCCGCCGTCGCCGCCACCACCCTCGCCTCCCTGCGCACCCGCACGCCGGCGCTGTCCATCCCCGACGCCGCCATCGTCGAGGGGCTCCGTGGCGCCCGCTGGCCCGGTCGCCTCGAGCGGCTCTCCCATCGCGGCGTCGACGTCCTGTTCGACTGTGCCCACAACCCTCACGCGGTGCTCGCGCTCCGAGGAGCGCTCGCGGACACCGACCCCACCCGCACCCGGCTCGTCTTCGGCGCCATGGACGACAAGGCGTGGGCCGACATGCTCCCCCTGCTCGAGCCGCTCGCGAGCGAGCGACACTATTGTCCTCCGCTCCGCGAGCTCGCGGGCCGCTTGCCCGCGTCCCCCGTCGCCCTCGCCGCGCGCTTGCCGGGCGTGCCCCACGCCTCGCCCCTCGCCGCCTTCGAAGCCGCGCTCGCCACCGCGGGCCCCGGCGACACGGTGCTCGTCACGGGATCCATCTTCCTCGTGGGAGCGCTGCGCGCGCACGTCACCGGCACCCCCGCCGACGACCCCATCCCGCTGTGACGGTTCCCGGTGGCCGACCTCGAGCGCGCCCGCCCCGCACCGCGCGACGGAAGCTGACCGCTCGGGCTAGCCTTGCTAGATTCCCCGCGTCTATGACCGCACCGATCCGCAAGCTGTTCGGCACCGATGGCATCCGGGGCGCAGCCAACGTCCACCCCATGACGCCCGAGCTCTGCCTGCGCCTCGGGCGCGCCATCACCCACGTCGCGCAGCGCCACCACGGGCGGCGGGTGCGCGTGCTCATCGGGAAAGACACGCGGCTCTCCGGCTACATGCTCGAGACCGCCCTCGCCTCCGGGATCTGCGCGATGGGGGGTCACGTGCTCCTGTGCGGGCCCATCCCCACCCCGGGCGTCGCCCAGCTCACGGTGAGCATGCGCGCCCACGCCGGGGTCGTCATCAGCGCCAGCCACAACCCGTTCGCCGACAACGGCATCAAGCTCTTCGGACACGATGGCTTCAAGCTCGACGACGCCCTCGAGGAGGAGCTCGAGACGCTCCTCGCCGGCGACGAGATCGATCGACGGACCACCGTGGGGGCAGGCATCGGCGGCGCGACGCGCATCGAAGACGCGGCCGGGCGCTACGTGGTCTTCTGCAAGTCGACCTTCCCCGATCGGCTCACGCTCGACGGAGTGCGGATCGTGGTCGATGCCGGTCACGGGGCCGCCTACCGCGTGGCCCCCGCCGTCTTCGCGGAGCTCGGGGCAGAGGTGTTTCCGCTGGGGGTCAAGCCCAACGGGCGCAACATCAACAAGACCGGCGCGCTCCACCCTGGCCCCATGGCGCACGAGGTGGTGAAGCGGCGGGCCCACCTCGGCATCGCGCTCGACGGTGACGCGGATCGCGTGATCGTGGTGGACGATCGGGGCCAGATCGTCGACGGCGACCGGATCATGGCCCTCTGCGCGACGCGCATGATCGCCCAGCGGAGCCTCCCCAAGAAGACCTTGGTGACGACGATCATGAGCAACCTCGGCCTCGAGAACGCCATTCGCGCCGCGGGGGGCAAGGTGGTCCGCACCCCCGTGGGCGACCGCTACGTGGTGGAGCGCATGCGGAGCGGCGGCTTCCGCTTCGGCGGCGAACAGAGCGGACACCTGATCTTCCTCGACCACGCCACCACCGGCGACGGCATCGTGGCCGCGCTGCAGCTGCTCGCGATTTGCGTCGCCGAGCAGAAGCCGCTCAGCGTGCTCGCCGACGCGGCCATGGAGCCGGTGCCGCAGGTGCTGGTGAGCGAGACGTTCCAAGAGCGGCGGCAGCTCGCCCGGATGCCTCACACCAACACGGCCATCGCCGCGGTAGAGAAAGAGCTCGGCGCGCGCGGCCGGGTGGTGGTGCGCTGGAGCGGCACCGAGCCCAAGCTGCGGGTGATGGTGGAGGGCTACGACGAAGGCCGCTGCAAGCAGCAAGCGGGTCGCATCGTGTCCGCCGCCGCCCGCGACCTCGCGAGCTGAGCGCAGCGGCCGAGCGGCACCCGACGCCCGAGCGGCTCCTCGCTCGACCCGACGGCCGTTGCTCCTGTGGGGGTGGCTCGACCGGGGCGAGCTCGGCAGCCTGCCGTCGGTCCGTGTTTCGGCGCTCCGAGCGGCGCCTAAGGGGTCGGCGGATACGCGGCGATCTTCGCGAGCAGCCGTGGGCCGAGCACCGGGCAGGCCGACCCGAGCGCCTCGTGGATGACCCGCGCCTCGTCGCGATAGGCGGCGACCTTCGCCTCGTCCCAGTAGAAGGGCGGCGGTTCGAGGTTGGTGATGCGGTCCGCCAGCTTGACCATCCACACCGCCGGGCGCAGCCGCCGGATGCGCTCGAGACTGTCGCGCATCTGCGCGCCCTTGTCGCCGCGCGTGGGATCTTTCGTGAGCGCGGACACGCCGGCGGCGACCTCCGCCCCGAAGCGCGCGGCGAGCTCGGCGAGCGTCACCTCCGTGTCTTCCACGACATCGTGCAACAGCGCGCACGACACCATGAGCTCCGCGTCGGGGTGGCCCCCGCGCGTGGCGACCGCGGTCATCACCTCCATCGCGACCTTCGCGACGTGCTCGATGTAGGGCAGCTCCGTGCCCGGCACCTTCTGCGACCCATGTGCGGCGGCGGCGAAGCGCCAGGCGTCTGCGTAGTGGTCCGCCGACCAAAGCGTCATGGCCGCGAGTGTAAATCAGCCAGTGCGTGAGCCGGACCAATTCGCGCGCCCTCTCCATCGCGCCTCCTATGACGACACGTGCCTTGTCTCGAGAAGAGGGGATTCGGAGCTCGCCGCAGCGCAAAATCATGTTCGCAAGCGTCCTCGACCTCATGGCCTCCGCGCCAGCGCGCATCGCTCGGTTGGTGTTGCCGCTCTCGGTGCAACCTGTTACCCGATTTCCGTGCCCGTGATTCAGAGGCTGCCCACGCTCGTGTTGCTGAGCGCGGTAGGGGTCGCCGGCTGCAGCGTCGGCGAGAGCCGCCAGTCGGCCCGCTCCGCGGTGGAGGCCATCGCGGGATACGAGCTTGATTGCTCTTCCGTGCGGATGGTTCCCCTCGGCGACGAGCTCACCTTCCTCGGAAGCTACGCACGAGTGCTCGGGGCCGAGGGTTGCGGCCGGCGTGCCGTCTACGTGCTGACGTGTGTGGGAGACTACTGTGATGTCGAGGTGGAGTAGCGCGCGCTCCATCCCCCGCGGCGTGGGCCGCTCCGCCGGCGCGGTCCGCTCCGCCGGCGTGGTCCTTTCCGCCGTCGTGGTCCTCTCCGCCGTCGTGGGCTGTGCCGCGGCTGTCGAGCAGCCGGAGGCGGCCACCGTCGAGCCCATGGCGGAGCTGGCTCGGCAGCGTGCGATCTTCGAGCTGAGCTGCGAGGAGATCACCCTCGTGGCGATCGGCCCGATGATGACCTACATGGGTCTGCGTCGACACGAGTTCGGGCTGGCGGGCTGCGGGAAACGCATCGTCTACGATGTCGACTGCAATCAGTTTGGTTGCATGGTGCGGCGGGCCGCCCGGTCCCGCGGCGTCGTAAGGAGCGAGTGAGGACGTGAGGTCGCTCGCCTCGTCGCATCCGCGCGGTCGCCTCGTCGCGTCCGCGCTCTTCGCCGTCCTTGGCGCCGGATGCGTTTTTGGGGCGAGCACGACGCCAGCCGACACGAAGGCCCGGATCGGCGAACGAGCGCGCTTCGAGCTCGACTGTCAGGACGTGGTCGTCGAAGTCTTGTATGGCTCCACGTTCTCGGTGGCCGATGTCTGGTACGTCGGTGCTTCAGGGTGCGGGAAGCGAGCCGTCTTCAAGTACGAATGCGTGGGTCAGCTGTGTGAGACGTCGCGGCTCCAGCGCACCCCGATCGATGGCGCGGCTCCCGCCGAAGCGGCCTCCCACGCACCTCTGACCCCCAAGCCTCCCCCCGCGCCAGCAGCGCCCGCGACGGCGCCCGCCGCGTCGCCACCAGCCTCTTCGTCGGAACAGAGTCCGCCGCACGACGAGTCGCTCGTCCCTGCCACACCCTGACCCCGTGACGGCTGCGGCCGGGGGAGACGACGGCCGCTTCCCGCTCGCTCGGCCTTCAGGGATCGCGCGCAGAGGGGTGGGAGGTCCCCCCCCACCTCGATCGCGCCCAACGAGGGTCAAAACGGAGTATGGATCATCCATGCGGACCCGCCTCTTCGCGGCCTTCGGTGCGCTGGCGCTCGGTGCCTGCGTTCAGATCCTCGGCGACGACTTCGAAGTGACCGGCGCGACAGGCACGGTGGGCGCGGGGGGGGACGCCGCAGGTGGCGGCGTCGGTGGCGGCGTCGGCGGCGGCGACGGCGGCACGGGGGGCAGCGTCGGCGGCGCTGGCGCAGGAGGCGGCGGCATGGGGGGCGGGGGCGGCACGGTCGGGCCAGGCTGCGATCCGTATGCCTTCGGCTTGTGCGGAGCCAACCGCAAGTGCAGCGTGGTCAACTTCGCCACGGGCGACACCGACTGCATCACCACCACCTCGCGGCCGGCATGGTCACGCTGCGACGACGACGGCGAGTGCGCCGAAGGCACGTTCTGCTCGCCCCTCTATGGCACGTGCAAGCCGCTCTGCAGCGCCAACGAAGACTGCCCGACAGGCGAGAAGGGGGAGGCGCCGATCTGCACCGTCGCGTGGCTAGAGGTGAACGGGGTGGAGATCCCGGGGATTCAGCTCTGCGTGGCCAACTGCAACCCGGCCACCCGTGTGCCGTGCCAGACCCCGGGCGCGACGTGCAACCTCACGACGGTGGCGCCCAGTCAGGGCGGGTTCGAGTGCGTGGGGGCCGGAGTCATCGGTGAAGGTGGCCCCTGCCAAGGCGAGCCCGCCGACGACAAGCGCGTCGACTGCGTCGCCGGTCACGGGTGCTTCGGCAACCCGGTGACGCAGATGGGCGAGTGCTACCGCTGGTGCGAGCCCATCGGCTCCCAGGGCAACTGCGACGCCGGCGACCTCTGCACCCAAGCCGGCGCGGGCAGCACCTACGGCACCTGCCCCCACTGACGCGAGGCCCCCCCGCGCCCGCTGACGCGCGCTATCGCGCGCTCGGTCGGTCGCACGTCGCGGTGGCGTGGACGGAGCATGCCCCCCGAGGGCAGCCTCGCACGCGCAGCGAAGCAGTGGAACGGTGCACTCATCGGTCCGACGACCACCCCCTGCGAGATGCGCCAGGCCGCAGGTGGCCACCGCCGTCACTTTGATCTCAGGTCCACCCGCCTCCGCGTGGCATCCACCGCAGGACCGAACGAGGCTCCACGCAGGCGACGACCTTCACTTCGTCGCCGTTTCTACTCCCTGTTGCAGCGAGGCCACGGTGATGCGGAGCCGCCCACCGAGCCCACCGTCGCCGCGAACGATCAGCTCTTCGTGAGCAGATCCTCCAGCTCGCGCAGCTCGTCGCGGACAGATCGTCCCTCGTCGCTGTCGGGATCCAACGTAGCGGCGAGGTGTTGGAGGGTCCGCTTCTGCTCGACCAGCTTCTCTCGCTTCGCAGCAAGATCGCTGCGCGCAGTCGCGAGGTTCTTCTCCGTGTTGCGGAGCGTCGATTCAAGCTGCGAGAGGCCATCGGGCTGCACGCCGCCATCGGGCCGTCGGGCACGCTCCACCAGGGCCCGGTCGTTGGCTTCGTCGCCCTCGAGCGCCTCGACGCGTTGGCGCGCGCTCGCGAATTCGTTCCGTGCGGCGGCGCGCTGCGTCCGGTCGGCGGCGGCGCCTTGGACCTGAGCGGCGCGTGCGTGGGCAGACGCCCGAGCGGCGGCGTTGGCCCGCTCGAGGCGGTCCGTGTCGGATTCGCAAGCCGGTGCGGTCGCAACCACGACGACCAGTGGAGCGAGCCTGTTCGCGAAACTGACCCGTCCTCGATGTTTGGCTGTCGGGCAACTCGGGAACCGGAGCAGCATCCGAGCTCTCGTTTATCACGTGCGGCAGCTTGGAGCTGCGGTTCGAGCGTCAGGGTGATTCCAAACGGACGGGCGGGTCGCAGCCACCGCTCGGTCAGAGGGCGCGGCGCATGAAGAGGTCTTCCAGGGTGTCGCGCCGGGGGGTCACCTCGATCACCTGAGCTCCGGCGTCGAGCGCGCTCCGCAGCACCTCGGCCACTGCGTGTTGCCCCTTCACCGACACGACCACCACCTCCGGCCGCAGCTGCACTTGGTGCTCGGAGGCCTCGAGCTTCTCCATGAGCTCGGCCGGCACGCCGTGGAGGACGACGTCGGTGTGCAGCACCTCGCCGCGGAGGAGCTTGCGGATCGAGCCGCTCACCACCACCTCCCCCTGACGGAGGATGACCACGTGATCGCAGAGGGTCTCGACGTCGCTGAGGATGTGGGTGGAGAAGAAGACGGTTCGCCCCCCGTCGCGCTCTTCGAAGATGATGTCGCGAACCTCCTTGCGTCCCACCGGATCGAGCCCGCTCATCGGCTCGTCGAGGATGAGCATCTCGGGGTCGGACACCAGCGCGGCGGCGAGCGCGGAGCGCTGCAACATGCCCTTCGAGAGTCGCCGCACCTGGCGGTCGGCGGCGTAGAGAACGCCGGTTTTGTCGAGCACCGCTTCGGTGCGGTCGTGTAGCGCGCGGCCTCTCATCCCCGACAGGCGCCCGCTCATCTCCACGAACTCGCGGGGCGTGAGGTGGGGGTACACGTAGGGGTTCTCGGGCAGGAAGCCGATCCGCTCGCGTGCCTTCTTGGAGGGCACGGGGAGCCCGAACATCTTGGCCTCGCCGCCGGTGGCGGAGATGAGGCCGAGGAGCATCTTGATGGTCGTCGTCTTCCCGGAGCCGTTCGGGCCGAGGAAGCCCACGATCTCTTCGCGATGGACGCGGAAGCTCACCTCCTTGACGGCTTCGACCGTCTTGCTGCGGAGCATCCCCGTCTTGAACACCTTGCGGAGCTTCGAGACTTCGATCAGGGCCTCGCGGGCCTCGCGCCCCTGGCGGGCGTCGCGTCCCTCGGACGCCCGGGGGGGCCCTTTCGCGGGTACGTCGCGGGGCCGCGTGGGCTGCTGCGAACGCTTGCCGACCTTGGAACGACCCATCCTGCTTCGTCATAGCACCGTCGGCACGAGCGCAGAATCCCCGCACCGGCCGCCCCCTCGGCGGCGGGACGGCTGCGGCACGGACCGCACGAAAATGGTCCATCTCCGTGGCGCTCCAGTGTTTTTCCGCCGGTAGAGTGATAAAACGGCCACCGATGAACGGCGAACCCCAAAACCTCACGCGCAGGGTGCTGCACACGAGCCTCGCGGCGCTCGGCGTGCTCTTCCTTGGAAACCCATCGTTCGCGCAGCCTCCACCGTTCGACCCGGATCCGCCGCCGACGTTCGACAGCCCGGAGGGGGATCCCACGACCCAGCCTCCGCCGGGCGAGCAGCCGTGGCCGCAGCCGGGCACGCCGCCACAGCCGGGGATGCAGCCGGGGATGGGCGGCCCGCCGCCCGCGGGACCGGGGTTCGGGGGCAACGTCACGTTCGGCGGCAACGCCGGCTTCGGCGCCCCACCCCCACCGGCCGCCACGAGCCAAGACGAGGAGGACGAGCTCCGGGCGATGGACCTCGCGGAGCAAATCAGCCTCAACGGCTCGGTGGGCCTGTTGCGGACGGCCTACGCGGGCTCGTCGGTGTCGCAGATGTTCCGCGTCGCCTTCATGACCGACTTCTTCTCGTCGGGGGGCTTCCTCTGCAACTCGGAGACGCCGTGCGACGACGCGGCGACCGAGGACGACCACAGCCACGTGGGCGCGTTCTTCGGGTTGAACGCGACGCCGCTGAGCTTCCTCGAGGCGTACGTTGGGATCCGCACCTACGCCAACTCGAACAACCTCGGCAGCCCAGGGCTGTTGCAGGTGCTCGGGGACACCACGCTCGGCATCAAGGCGTTCACCCCGTTTCGCATCGGCAACAACCTGACGATCGGCGGCGACATCCGGCTGTTGATCCTCAACGGCGCGGGGGACGTGGGCCCGAGCGGGGCAGGCACGAGCGCCGAGTTCCTCGCCCTCGCGACCTCCGACTTCCGGAAGATCAAGGGCAAGGGGGTGGGCGCTCCCCTCCGGGTGCACCTCAACATGGGCTACCGCGTCGACAACTCCGGCGAGCTCGTCGCCGACGTCGAGGCGCTGCGGGCGGAGCGCGACCCGGACCGATCCGGCGGGCTGCCGCGCATCCCCGTCAGCCGCATCGAGCGCTACGGCCTCGGTATCAACCGCGTCGATTTCTTCCAGCTCCGGCTGGGCGTCGACGTGCCCTACCGCTGGATTCAGCCGTTCATCGAGTACAACGTGGACATCCCCGTCAACCGACAGGGCTACGAGTGCCACACCCGCACCATCTCCCAGGGCGACGTCTGTCTCGCCCTCGCCGATCCGCAGCTCTCGGATCCGAACTTCGGCGGCATCGGCTACTCGGGGATCCCGTCTCGCCTCACCATCGGCGCGCGCACCAACCCGCTGTGGGATGCGTTCCGCGGGCTCAGCGCCATGTTCGCGGTCGACATCGGGCTGTCGGCGACCTCGACCTTCATCGAGGAGGTTGCGCCGCAGGCCCCCTGGACGATCTACTTCGGCCTCGGCTACGCGTTCGACACCAAGGTCAAGAAGCCGCAGGTGATCCAACCGCCACCGCCCCCGCCCCAGCCCATTCAGCTGCCGCCGCCGCCGGAGTACTACGTGCGCGGGCAGATCATCGAGAAGGGCACTCAGCAGGGCGTTGCGAACGCGATCATCAGCGTGGAGGGCTCGGCGGATCCGCCGGTGGCCTCGAGCGCGGATGGACGCTTCCTGTCGCGGCAGGTCCAGCCCGGCACCCTCAACCTCACCGTCACCGCTCCCGGCTACAAGCCGGGGACGTGCCAGGTCACGGTCAACCCTGCGATGGGGCCGGGGATGGGACAGCCCGACATGGGACAGCCGGGCATGATGCCGGGGCAGCCGGGCATGATGCCGGGGCAGCCGGGCATGATGCCGGGGCAGCCGGGCATGGGCCCGGGGATGGGACCGGGACCGGGGATGCAGCCGCCGCCCACCGGGCCGCAGTTCACCGACACGCAGTGCGAGCTCGAGGCGTTGCCCAAAGACGGCGGCGTGAAGGGCTCGGCCAAGTCGTCGGAGGGCACCAGCGTCGCGGGCGTGACCATCGAGCTCATCGACGCGCAGGGCAACAAGCACAACGCCACGTCGGGTCCCGATGGGTCGTTCAGCTTCGGCACCCTCCCGCTCGGTACCGCCAAGATCACGGCCAAGCACCCCGACTACATGCTGCAAATGCAGGACATGGAGGTGCGCGCCAACGAGCAAGTCAACGTCGTCCTCACGCTGAACAAGAGGCCCGACCGCCCTAGCGTGAAGATCGTCGGGAAGCAGATTCAGATTCTGAAGCAAATCCACTTCGAGCTGAACTCGGCGGTCATCAAAGGCGAGAGCATGGGTCTCATCCAGGAAATCGCCGACGTTCTGCACACCAATTCAGACATCAAGAAGGTGGAGATCCAGGGGCACACCGACAACACGGGTCCCGCCGCGGTCAACCGCCAGCTGAGCCAGGATCGCGCCGACGCGGTGCGCCAAGCGCTCATCCAGAACGGCATCGCGGGAGACCGCATGGAGGCGAAGGGCTACGGCGCCGCGCGTCCGCTGGCCCCCAACGTCACCCCCGCCAACCGCGCCCGCAACCGGCGCGTCCAGTTCTTCATCATCGAGCGCAGCTAGTTTTCTGGAGGGTGCTGCCGCACCCTCCCCCCAAGCTCCGCTTGGGGCCCC
>CAYOAL010000131.1:0-30235 GCA_964401935.1 uncultured Polyangiaceae bacterium | reverse complement strand
GGTTGGGGCGGGGGGGTGGGGGCCGGCCGGGGGGGGGGGCCGGGGGGGGGGGGGGCGGGGGTCCGCGGCGGGGGTGGGTCCGGGCCCGGGGCGGGCTCTGGGGGGGCTGCGCTCGGCTCGACCGCGGGCTCCGCGGTGGGGGCCGGCGTGCTGGCCGTCGCAGCGGCGGGGGCGGGCGAGGGCAGCGCAGGCGAGGGCTGGGCGGGCGGAGGTTGCGCGGGCCGAGCGCTCGCGGGAGGCGTCGGCTGCGCGTCGGCTGCCTTCGCGGGGGTGGTCGGCTCGGCTGCCGGCGGATCTCCACCACGGAGGGCCACGAAGGCGGCGATCATGATGCCAACCCCCACGAGCCCGAGCGCGAGCTTGCCCCAAGGGGACGCCGTGGTCGGCAGCTCCATCGGCTCGGCTGCCACCGTTCGGGGGGCAGGGGCGGCCAGAGCGGCGGCCGCGCGTGGGGCGGGCTGGGGCCGGTGGGCAGCTCGGGCAGCCGCGGCTTGTGGCGCCTTCTCCACCGGGGGCTTCGCCATCGGGGGCGACTCGGCCACGGTGTCGACGGCCCGCACGATGGCGTCGGGGGACTGTGGAGCCGTCGAGTCGGGAGCCGCGGCCAACGGCTCCCCCTTCCCAGCGCCGATCGGAGCGGAGACGACCGGTGCACCAAAGAACTGGTGCCACGACGGTTCGATGGTGGCGGCAAGCGCGTCCGCTTGCTCGATGGTGAGCCCGTTCAATCGCTGCGTGTTCATCACACCCCACACGACGTTAGCACCCTGGTTCTCGCCCTCGCAACGGGAGCTTGGCGGCTCCCTCGCTGCGGGGAGCCGGCGTCGTTGCCGCCGGCGTCGCCGAGACACGACGACCAAGTTGGCATTTGGTCCGCTTGCATCCAAACTAAGGCACGGCGCCACGAGCGGCGCCGACGATCGAGACATGCGGAGGGACGACCGCCGACAACGCCGAGCATGGGCCGCCGCCGCGCTGGTCTTCTTGGCTGCGTGTGCCGATGGACGGAGCGGAGAGCTCGATCCCAGGCTGCCCGACGCGGGCGTCGACGACATGGCCCGAGGCACCCAACTGTTGGCACCGGACAGCGCGCTCCCGACCCGGGCGGAGGTGGTGGCGCTCACCGATCGCCTCGCCATTGCCGCGTCCAAGGCGAAGGCGGCGAGCACCGAAGAGCCCACGTCGACGCAGATGCTGTGGGTGGCGGCGCGCCTCCGTGAACGACTGTGGCGCCTCGACGGGAGCGTGACCGACGCGCGGGAAGCGATGGAGCTCTACCGCCAGGTGCTGAAGGAGGGTGGCAGCGACGTGAGCTGCGAGGCCGACTGGCGCCAGGCGCGGCTCGCAGGCGAGGTGGAGCACGACGCCGCGCTCGCCTACCGGGAGCTTTTCCTCGCCACCGAGCGACAGGCAGCGGGGGAGAAGAGCGACGCGGCGGCGGAGGCATGCCTCGCGCGCCTCCGCGCGATGCTGTCGCGGGTGGAGCTGTTCAAACCGACGGGCACGGCTTGGCAGGCCCTGCAGCAAGAAGGGGCCGAGCTTGCCGTGGCACCCCCTTCGGGCGGCGGAGCGCCTCCCAGCGCGAGCGGCTCGGGGGCGCCGCTGTCCCATCCTCCTCGTGAGGGGTTCACCGGCAGCGAGGTCATCGTCAAGCCCGACCCGTCCATGCTCGGCAAGGAGGCGCCCACCCTCACCAAGGTGCAGCCCTACAGCTGGAAACGCGGGGGCCGCATCGTCCTCGAGCTCACCGGGCCCGCCACCTACTCGACAGGGCTCCTCAAGCCCGACGCGGCGACCGGCAAAGGCCACCGCATCTACGTGGACATCGAGAACGTTCGCGTTCAGGGGAAGAAGCACCGCACCCTGGATGCGGATGGGCTCATCGAGCAGGTGCGCATGGCCACCCGAGGCAACGGCGTGCGGGTGGTGCTCGACCTCAAGCAACAGGTTCACCGCCGCGTGTTCTACCTGCCCAACCCGTTCCGGGTGATGATCGATGTGGGCGTGCCGAACGACCCGCCGCCAGCGGCATCGGCACCGCCAGCCGGGAAGCGGCTGGTGCGCCGCGTGACCCTCGATCCGGGGCACGGCGGCTGGGACGCGGGCGCGGTGGGCCCCACTGGCCTGCGAGAGAAAGACGTCGCCCTCGATGTGGCCCATCGGGCCGCCCCTGCGCTCGCCGCCGAGCTCGGGGTGGAGACGATGCTCACGCGCGACAACGACGCGTTCATCGAGCTGGAGGAGCGAACGGCGCGCGCCAACGCCTTCCAGTCGGATCTGTTCATCAGCGTGCACTGCAACGCGACCGAGAACGGTGAGGCACAAGGGCACGAAATCTTCATCCTCGATCCGAGTCGCGATGGAGACCGCCGCGCGTACGGGGCGCTCTTGCGTGAGAACCGCAGCAAGAACGGCATCGTCCTCGATCCGAGCGCCATCGACGCGCAGGTGTCGTCCATCGCCGCTGGCCTTGGCCTCGGGAGCTACACCAAGGGCTCCAACGTGTTCGCCGGTCTGTTGCAGAAGTCGGTGCACGCGTCGTTGGCCACGCGCTACCCGGGCTCGCACGACCACGGGGTGAAGACGGCCGGCTTCTACGTGCTGGTGGGGGCCCAGATGCCGGCGGTGCTGTTCGAGACCGCCTTCATCTCCAACCCCGAGGACGAGGCGCGACTGTCGACGGCCGACTATCGCCAGAAGATGGCCGACGCCATCGTGAACGCGGTGCGCGCGTATCGCGATGGGCTCTGACCGCTGCGAGCTACGCCATGCTCAACCTCGACCCCAGCCGAGAGGCCGCTCCTCCCCGAGACGCCGCCACCCTGCTCGTGTTGCGCGAGGGCAAGGGGGCGGAGGTGGAGGTGTTCTGTGTCCGCCGGCACGCGAAGAGCGCCTTCATGGGAGGTGTTGTGGTCTTTCCCGGTGGGAAGCTCGACGACGCCGACGCCGACGCGGCGCTCCTCGCCGCGAGCGATGGCCCGCCCGAGCGCAGCGCTGCGTTCGCGAATGACGACGTGCATGCCCACGCGCTCGCGACCTGTGCCTGCCGCGAGGCCCTCGAGGAGGCGGCGATCCTTCCGGCGGAGCCCGTGCCCGACGCGCCCACCCTGGAGCGACTCCGAGCACGACTTGCGCGCGAGGGAGACTTTCGCCACGTGCTCGAGGCTGCGGGCTTGCGCCTGACCACCCGCGCGCTCATCCCCTTCGCGCGCTGGATCACCCCGCAAGCGGAGGCGCGCCGCTACGACGCGCGCTTCTTCGTGACGGCGTTGCCGCGGGGCCAAGAAGGGCGGCACGATGACCACGAGACGACCTCGAGCGTGTGGGCGCCACCGAGCGAGGTGCTGGCCGCGTTCGAGCGAGGAGATCTGTTCCTCGCCCCTCCGACCATTCGGTCGCTCGAGCTCCTGCGCGAGGCGAAGGACGTGGCGACCGCGCTCTCGCTCGCTGCCGCCCAGTCGCTCGCGCCGATCTGTCCCGAGCTCGTGAGCGTCGATCCCCCGACGCTCGCCCTGCCTGGCGATCCGGCGCACAGCGTCCCCGAGCGTCGCGTCGCCGGCCCCACACGCTTCGTGTTGCGAGACGGCAAGTTCGTGAGCGAACCCCCCTGAGGTCGGCTCGTCGGCTCCTGCCCACGCCGAAGGCTTCCCGATCGCTGCATCACGCCTCGCCCCCCGGGCCGCGCCCCGAGCGGCCCCGACACGCCACGGAGCGGACGCGGGGACCTCGAACGAGGTGCTAGCGTATTGAAATTACTATAACTTCCTCTGTGTGAGCGATGACCCTTGACGGTGTCGAGCGCTGCGCCTTAAATACTCGCCCTCCGTGTTCCGGAGCGGCGGTATTCGCCGGAAAGACGACGAGACTCGATGAACAAGACGCAGCTCAAGAAGTTCAAGTCGCTGCTCGAGACGAAACGCGACGACATCGTTCGACGTGCCCAGCAGACGCTCAGTGAGGACATGGCGCTCGACGCAAACGAGCTGCCGGACGAGATGGACCTCGCGTCGACCGAGTACTTGCAGTCGTTCACGTTTCGTCTGCGCGGGCGGGAGAAGTCGTTCTTGAACAAGATCCAACAGGCACTCGCCAAGATCGAGGCGGGCACCTTTGGGCAGTGCGAGGAGTGTGGCGAGGAGATCTCGCTCAAGCGACTCGAGGCCCGCCCCGAGGCCCCGCTCTGCATCAAGTGCAAGGAAGAGCAGGAGCGCGAAGAGAAAGACTTCGCCTGACGGACCGTTTGGGGGGGGAGGCCGCCCGCGACGTGAAGGCGCGCCGAGCCGCCGGCAGCTTGGGCGGCGGGGGTGTCACTTCGGGATGGAGATCTCACGCAGATCCGTGCCCGCCGCGTACGCGTAGCTGACGTAGCGGTCGAACCCGAACACCGTGACCCCGATGGGGGTGGCGGAGACGATCCGGTGCACGCCGTCGTCTTGGTTTCCCGGCAAGATCTCGCCGGTGTCGGGATCGATGGTGGGGAAGCTCAGCTGGCAGTGGTAGATGACGAGCTCGAGAGGGTCGTCGCCCCGCTCGTCGTTGGAGAGCCCGTCGGCCGGGGTCACCTCACAGATCTGGTCGTCGAGCCGTGTGTTGTCCAGCTCGACGACAGCGTCGACGGGGGCCACCACCGTGACGAAGTCGAACGCGTACTTGTCGGGCGTGAGGAACACGTAGCTCCTCCGGAACTGCTCTCTCGGGGGGACCACCAAGAGGCTCGGATCGCCACCTGGCATGGCTCGGGGCACGTTGGCCGCGTCCTGGCTTGGATTGACCTGCACCACGTGGATCGGCTCGCTCGCCTCGGCGAGGAACGGGCGCGTGGAGGTGACCTCGTGGAAGTCGCCCTGCTTCAACAGGTTGAGCTCGTCGTCGGGAGGGGGGAGCGTGGTCTTGATCGTCGTCGGGCCGTTCACCGTGGCCACGAAGCGGAAATACTCGGGCTCCGCGGTGACCCCGATCTCGGCTCCTGCCGCCTTCACCGCGCGCGTTCGGCTCGGCCCGGGGGCGAGGGCGAACTGCTTGCCGGCGGTGCGGACCGGATCGAGCTGCTCCTCGAGGTGGTCGGCGCAGCAGCGGCGTTCGCTCAGGGTGTCGAAGCTCGGCGCGTCGGAGGCCTCGCCGCCGCTGAACACCGCGATGGGCTTGTCGGCGAAGATGAGCGTGCCCGTAAAATCGGCGCCGAACGCGTTCAGGTTCGGCGTCTCCAGGTTGAGCACGTCGTGCGCGTCGAGGGTGACCTCGATTTCGTCCCCCTCCTCGGCGGCGGGGATCCCCCCGCCGCCGAGGACCCTGGTCGAGGGCACGACGCGCACGGTGGTGTCGGCTTCGGTGCCGACGATGGTGAGGAAGGCGCGCAGGTTGAGGGGATTGGCGGAGCTGAAGTTGGTGTTCGGATCTTCGGTGATGGCGATCGTCTGCGGCCAGCCGGCCACCACGTAGGCGAGCGAGACGGTGGCGGTGTCGTAGGTGAGGGCCTCGCGGGGCTTGAGGAGCGAAGCGTCGTTCGAGAAGACGTTCACGTTCTCGAGCGGGTTGAACTGGTAGGCGACGACGGGGAAGTCGGTGACGACCTTGAAGGCGCCGCGGGTGAGGGCCGTGTGCGTCCCGGTGTTGAACTCGCCTTCGGGGCTCCCGTCCACCTCGCGGGGACCGAGCTTGAACACGCGCAGGTTGAGTGGGGCGATCACGGCCGACGCCACCTTCACCTCGACCGGAGGGCCACCCACCTCGCCGTTGTCGACGAACACCTCGACGCGCACCGGGACGTCGTGCTGCGGATTGGACACGACCACCGCGTACTGTTGCGCCGCCGCGTTGCGGGCGGCGTCGATCATCGCGTTGTCGAGATCGACGGCCCAATACTCACAGCCCACGTTGCTCTTCTCCTGAAACGCGAGCTGGCACAGCTGTGGACAACCGCCGCTGCGGCAGGCCTCTCCGACGCTCGGGTCACAGGTCTTCACGTGCTCGGACGACTCGCCATCGTGGCTGCAGAGCTTCACGTCCTGGCCGTCGCAGTACTCCTCGTCGGGGAAGCAGAGGGTGCACGCGAGCAAGCTCGGCGCGCACACTTTGTCTTGTGCCTCGCAGTCTTCGAGGAGCGCCCAGACCGGGCCGTCGGCCCCTGCCTCACACTGCTCGAGCGCGACCAGGGTGCAGCGGCGCTCGCCGACCTCACAGACGGGGTCGGGGGGCGGGTCGGGCTCGGGAGCGAACCACCGCGAGCCCGAGTTGAAGCCGCAGCTCGCCACCATCAGAAGGAGGTACGACGCGCCGAGCGAGGCGAACGCTCGGCGAAGGCGCGGTCCCGCCGCCGCGTTCGTAGGGACCGGAGGGCGAGCCATCACAGGTGGGCGTTGAAGAAGTCCAACGAGTAGGCGTCCATGCCCTCGGGCCGCAGGTTCGAGTAGCCGATGGTGCCGTAGTCGAAGTTGGCGATACGCGCCCCATAGAGGCCGATGACGATGGGGCCGTCGGGGAGGTGGGCCTTGGGGAAGCTCGACAGATCCGGCACCGTGATGTCGTGGGCGCCGCCCGGGACCGCGATGATCCAGCGGTACAGGCCCCCTCCGGCGGTGATCTCGTACACGCTCAAGTCGACGGGGAAACCGCCACCGGAGAAGCTGGCGCTGAGCGTCCGGCCGTCCCAGCTCGCTCCCGCGACGGGCATCGACAGCGCTGGGAGCGCGACGAAGCCGGTGAGATCCACGGGGATGCTCGTGGTCGTGGTGGCGACGTCCTTCACCACCGACAGCGGCGCGCCGCGCTGCGGCCCGGTGACCGCGTCCCCGCGCGTGAGGTAGCGCGCACCCGTGAGGTCGCCGTCGAGCCCGGGGAGGCCGATGAAGCTCACCGAACCCTGCAGGGGCAAGAAGGGCGTCTGCTCCGCGTTGGGGAGGAGGGCGTAGGCCTGGTGCCCCAGCTCGATCACCACCCGCGCGCTCAGTCGATCCGGCCCCTTGACGCCGGGTGGGGGGGGGCTCGCGTCGAGGGTGAGCGCCTGATCCAAGGCGGTGTCCATCCGGATGACCACCGCTTGGGTCTCTTGTCCGGGCACCACGGAGACGCCTCGCACCGCACCCATCACGTAGGCGGTGAAGCGCTGGGTGTCGGTCTTGAGCAGACCGGCGAGCGCATAGAGCGTCTGGTTGCCGGGGAAGGCGGGAACGTTGAACCCGTAGCCGAGCTCTCCGGGACTCTCTTCGGTGACGCGGAAGGTGTTGGAGGGGATGGAGAACGGCTGGTTCTTGTTGCGCGAGGCGAAGAACACGTAGGCGACCCGCTGTTCGCCAGCCTTGGCACCGGGGATGTTGCCCCACTCACCCTTCTGAAACTCTTGGCTGCTCGGCCAGACGAGCTGGCCGTCGATGAAGCCCGCCACGACGGGGTTGCCTCCCCCCGGCGGCACCTCGCCCATCGACGCGCACTGCGGCGTGAGCACTGGATCGAGGTACACAGTGACCGTGTCCACCGGCACGTCGACGAAGGTGATGGGGCTGTGGCACTCGGCGGTGACCGTCACCGTCGCTGGCTGCTCGAGCGCCGCGTCGTCGAACACCACCACGCCGGTCGCGTTGGTCTGCTGGTAGAGCCCGGTCGCGAGGTCACCGCCCACGATGACGTGAGCCGCGGGGATCGGATAGCCGCTGAAGTTGTCGTAGACGAGCACCTTGAGCTGACCGTCGAGGGGCTGACCGCTCAAGCCGCCTTTGAAACCGTCTTCGCTGTCGGCGTAGGTGTAGGCGTCGAGGGCGGACACCGTGCCTGCGCTCGTGACCACGTCGATGGGCTTGGCTCCCGGCGTCCCCTGCGGAACCGTGCACTCGAAGGCGTCGGGAGCGAGCACGTGCACCGCGGCGCACGGCTTCTGATCGATGAGCACCGCCTCGAGGTCTTCGTCCCACGAGGTGTCGTAGCCGAACACCGTGATCTTGGTGCCGCCCGCGGTGGGGCCCTTGTCGGGCTGCGCGTAGAGATGGTCGAACGTGTAGGCGAGGGCGAGCGAGCGCCGGGTCGACACGTCGTCGCCGTTCTGAGCCGTGACGTCGACCTCGCCCGGCTGGTGGGCGGGGACGCTCACCTGCACCCGGGTGGGATCGATGGCGATGACGTCGCTCGCTTCGACGTCGCCGAACCACACTCTCACGTTGGGCTCAAAGCCCTTGCCGTGCACGATCACGTGGTTTCCACCGGTGAAGGGGCCGTGCACCGGCGCCGCGCCGAGCACCGCGTGAGGGTCGGACGTGTTGGGGCCGGTGGCCGTGGAGCTGGTGCTGGTGTGGGTGGTCAGCGGTCCGCCGCCGTTCCCGCCTTCACCGTCGGTGCGTCGGTTGATCCCCTCCGGCGCGGTGGCGATGCAGGACACGACCGCGACCGCCGCGGCCATGGACAATCCGACCAGGCCGAGCTCGGCCAGTCGCAGACGCTGCCTCTGCCTCACGCTCATGTCTCTTCGAGGATACCGACCTATGTCACCAAGTACAGTCTTCCCGCTCGCTTGGTTTCGTTCTTCTCGCCCTTTTCGCGGCCGTCGGCGGCAGCGGTCGGGCGGCGAGTTGCTCCCTCCATCACCCGGACCACCGGAGGTGTAGCAAGCCCCAGACCAATGACGAGGCGAAGCGCACACGTCTTGCGGTCGAACGTGTCGAGCGGCGCGGTCTCGAGCGACGCCACGGCCGTGGCCCCCACGCAGCTCGGGCAACCCAGCGCACAGGAGCAGCCCGCGATGAGCTCCACCGCGAGGGGGAGGAGCTCGTCGATCTCTTCGAAGATGCGCTCGCTCAGGCCGACGCCGCCGGGGACGTGATCGTAGAGAAACGCAGTCGCGGCGAACTGGCCCGCCTCGAGCTGCTCGGGCGCGGCGTCTTCGATGGCGCGACCGATGTCGTGGGGGTCGCACATGAGCGCGACGGTGGCCACGAGCTCGAGCGCGCTCGCGAGGCCGCGCAAGCCCTCGATGGCGGTGGCGCGGCCGATCTCATCGCACACCCGCGAGGGGAGGCTGAGCCAGAAGGAGGTGGTGTGGAGATCGACGTCGGGCAGTCGCACGTCGCCATAGCCCGCGTTCTCGTGGGTGTGGAACTTCACCTTCTTGTAGCCCACCACCTTCTCCGTGACGCAGACGTCGCCCCAACCAACACCCGCCGCGGCGAGGTCTCGCGAGGCCTCTTCCTCGAGGACCCGCACCTTCACGTGCCGCAGGGCGGTGGTGAAGTAGTCGGGCTCGACGAGGCGCACGAAGGCCTTGTGATTCTCGTAGTCGAGCCGTTCGACCTGGTACTGGAGGCCGTCGTGCTGGTAGATGGCCTGCTCGTGGAGCATGGTCGGCGCCGCGTGCCAGTCGAGCTCGGCCAGCGCCTGCTCGGTGTCGACGTCGATGATGACGAAGTTGTCCCAACCCACGCTCCGAAGGCTGACGTTGTTCGCGGGGAACGCATCGGCCGACCAGTGGAAGCGGTCACGAGAGCGGTGCACCACACCGTGGCCAGCCAGAAACTCGAGCGCCGCCTCGGTGTCGGCCGAGGGCAACGTGCCGAACGACTCGCGACCACGAAAGGGGAGCTCGAAGGCGGCGCACTTGAGGTGTTGCACGAGGATCTCGGTGTTGTCGGGATCGATCCGGGCTTGCTCGATGCCCCCTTCGAGCAAGAGCTCGGGGTGGGTCGCGAGGAACTGGTCGAGCGCCTCGCTCGACGAGATCAACAGCGCGAGGCTCTCCTCGCCGCGCCGTCCGGCGCGCCCGAAGCGCTGCCAGGTCTCCGCCAACGACCCTGGATAGCCGGCACAGACGACCGCCTCGAGATCGCCGATGTCGATCCCGAGCTCGAGCGCGCTCGTGGCCACCACGCACAGCACCTCGCCGTCGCGCAGACCGCGCTCCACCCGGCGGCGCTGATCGGGGAGGTAGCCGCTGCGGTAGGCGACGATCGCGTCGCGAATCTCGGCCCTCTTCGCGAAGCGATCGCGGAGATATTTTAGCATGATTTCTACCGAGTTGCGGGAGCGGCCGAAGATGATGGTGCGCACCCGAGCCTCGATCAGGTCGCCGGCGAGGCGCACCGCGGTCTTGAGGTAGCTCTGGCGGATCCCGAGCTCGGCGTTGACGACGGGGGGGTTGTAGACGAGGACGCGGCGCTCGCCGCGGGGGGCGGTGGAGCGATCGACGACCAGCACCTCGTCGACGGGGACGCCGAGGAGGTTCGCCGCGTGCTCTCTGGGGTTGCCGATGGTGGCGGTGGCACAGATGAAGATGGGCTCCGCCCCGTGGAAGCGCGCCACCCGTCGCAGCCGGGCGAGCACGTGAGCCACGTGCGAGCCGAACACGCCGCGGTACGTGTGCAGCTCGTCGACGATGACGTAGCGCAAGCTCTGGAAGGCGCGCGCCCAGCTCGCGTGCTGGGGGAGGATCCCGGCGTGCAACATGTCGGGGTTGGTCATGATGATCTGACCGTTCTGGCGCGCGGAGCGCCGCGCATCGCCGGGGGTGTCACCGTCGTAGACGGAGGCGCCGATGGGGATGTCGGCCTCGCGGATCAGCTCGCGCAAGCCCTGCTCCTGGTCGCGGCTCAAGGCCTTGGTGGGGTAGAGGTAGAACGCGGTGGCCCCCGGTTCGCGCGCCATCGTGTCGAGCACCGGGAGATGAAAACAGAGGCTCTTCCCGCTCGCGGTGGGGGTGGCGATCACCACGTGGCGCCCGGCTCGGGTCGCGTCGATGGCCTCCCGCTGGTGCTGGTAGAGAGCGTCGATGCCGCGGGCGTGGAGCGCCCGCCGGAGCCGCGGATCCACGTCGGCGGGGAAGTCGGTGCACTCCGCCACGGTGGCGGGGAACGCGCGGTCGGCCGTGAAGCACCCACGCACTTCCGCCCGCTCGTCCCAGCGTCGCGTTGCGGTGGCAATCCCGGTGTCGATGCTCCATGGTGGTGAAGGCATGCTCGTGTCCTCTCGTCGCCTCCGGCCCCGTCCGCCCTCGTCGCCGAGGCCGAGGCGCGGAGGAGTGGCTCATCCGTTCAGTGTCGTGGATGATACTAAACATCTGTGCCGTATGAACCAAGTTGTGCGGAGAGGGCGCGGATAGTATCGATACGGTGCCGAGCCCGGCCCAGCCGCCCGTGGAGGCGTCCCGACCGGCGGCACGAGGAAACAGCGTGATGGCGGAAGACGACGAGCGCGAAGACCACGAGCGCGACGACCACGAGCGCCACGACGACGAGCGCCACGACGACGAGCGCCACGACGACGAGCGCCACGACGACGAGCGCGCGGAGCCCGAGCGCCGCGAGCGCACCCCCGGCGCCCCGGCGCGCGGCGACGGTTCCGCCGCGGCCGAGGGCGACGCGATCGAGGAGGAGCGTCGGAGCTCGCGCGACCCCGACCCCTCCGAGCCCAGCGCGAAGCAGAGCGGCGCCACGGTGGAGCAGAGAGCCGCCGAGGTCGCGACCTACACGCCCTCGTACGTGTTCCTCTTCGTCGTGACCCTGGTCAACCTCGTCGCCGACCTCTGGAGCAAGGCGTGGGCGAAGGGCTACTTCGAGTCGCTGCGCCCGGGCGACCCGCGGCGCCTCGTGATCTGGGAAGACCGCATGAACTTCATCTTCGCCAAGAACCGCGGCGGCGCGTGGGGGCTGCTCCAGAACGAGACGGAGGCGCTGCGGAGGCCGTTCTTCCTCATCGTGTCGGTGGCGGCGATCGTGTTCATCGTGTCGCTCTATCGCAAGCTCCAGCCGGGACAGGGCGCGCTCAAGTGGGGCCTCCCGCTGGTGCTCGGCGGCGCGCTCGGCAACCTCGTCGATCGCATCCGCTACGGCTACGTCGTCGACTTCATCGATGTCTACATGCAGATGGATGGCAAACCGAAGCACTGGCCGACGTTCAACGTGGCGGACATCTCGATCTGTGTCGGCGTCGGCCTGATGGCGATCGACATGTTCACGTCGCGCGAGACCGACAAGGCGAAGGACAAGGTCACGACCCTCCCCGGAAGCGACGACGCCGACCCGCCGAGCGCTCGACGGGACACCGACGAGGGCGAACCTCAGCCCAAGGCCGACGGAGCGGCCGGCGGAGTCTGACCGTCGATGCGCCCCGAGCTGTTCCGCCTGGACTTTCTCGAGGTCGGGGCGCCCGCCTACTTCGTCCTCCTCTTGACCGGCTTCACGTTCGCCGCCGCCGTCGCGGTGATGTGGGCGCGCCGGATCGGGCAGAACCCGGACGTCATCGTCGATCTCACCCTCACCGCCCTGCTCATGGGCGTGATCGGTGGGCGCGTGTTTCACGTGTTGTTCGACGGGTACTTCATGGACTACGTGCACCTCTGCACCGATCCGGGGCTGGTCGACTGGAAGATCAGCCGCGCGTTGTGCGAGAGCCCGCGCTACGACGGGATCTGGGACGGTCAGAGGGGCCTGTGTCACCCCCGCGAGGCCGACTGTTGGGCCTGGGCGAAGTTCTGGGCCGGTGGGCTCACCTACTACGGCGGCCTGGTGTTCAGCTGGGTGGCGGGGGTGATGCTGCTCAAGCGCGACCGGTTCCCGGTGTGGAAGGCGCACGATCTCGGCGCGGTGGGCATCGCGCTGGGTCTCGGCTTCGGACGCATCGGCTGTTTGCTCGCCGGCTGCTGCTTCGGCCACCGCTCCGAGAGCGCGCTGGCCCTGTCGTTTCCGCCCCACAGCCCCGCGAGCGACGCGCAGTTCAAGCTCGGTGAGCTGCCCACCGCGGCGGCCCAGTCCCACCCGGTCTTGCCCACGCAGATCGGCGAGTCGCTCATGTCTTTCGGCGTGGCGGCGTTCTGCATGCTCTACGTGCAGCCGCGGAAGCGGTACGACGGGGAGGTGTTCGTGTGGTTCCTCGCGCTCTACGCCGTCGGCCGCTTCCTGCTCGAGTTCTTTCGGGCCGACGATCGCGGCGGCGCCCTCGGGCTCTCCACCTCGCAGCTGATCGGCCTGTTGTTCGTGGCGGTGGCCGTGGGCATCCATCGGGTGAGGGTGCGCCAGACGAGCCCCGTCGGAGCGCCGTCGGCCTGAGCCGCCGCGTGAGCGCTCACGAACGCGCGGTCTAGCCCGACCGCGAAGGTGCGGAGCGCGTCCCCCTGCGCCGGGTCGCCGCGAGCACCGTGTTCTCGAGGAGACACGCGATGGTCATGGGGCCGACCCCGCCCGGCACGGGGGTGATCCACGCCGCGCGCTCGAGCGCCGCCTCGAAGTCGACGTCGCCGCCGAGCTTCCCGTCGGGCTTCTTGTTGATGCCGACGTCGATCACCACGGCACCCGGCTTGATCCAGTCTCCTCCGACCAGGTGCAGGCGTCCCACCGCCACCACGAGCACGTCGGCGGTTCGACAGAGCTCCGGGAGATCGCGCGTCCGCGAGTGGGCGATGGTGACGGTCGCGTGCTCCGCGAGGAGGAGCTGCGCCATCGGCTTCCCCATGAGGTTGCTGCGACCGAGCATCACCGCGTGGGCTCCCTTCAAGGACACGCCGGTCTCGGCGATGAGGTGCATGGAGCCGCGTGGGGTGCACGGCGTGAGGGCCGGCCGCCCGGCGCTGAGCAGGCCGGCGTTGATCGGGTGGAGGCCGTCCACGTCCTTCTGCGGATCGATGGTGTCCAGCACCCGATCCGGATCGAGGCCGCCGGGGAGGGGGAGCTGCACGAGGATGCCATCGACGTCGTCGCGCTCGTTGAGCGCAGCCACGAACTCGAGGAGGGCCTCTTCGCCGATGTCTGCGGGCAGCTCGTGGAGCGCGCCGCGGATCCCGACCTCCGCCGCCGCCTTCTTCTTGTTGCGGGTGTACACGACGCTCGCGGGATCGCTGCCGACGAGCACGACGTCGAGCCCCGGGGGACGCCCCGCCGCGTTCGTGAACCGCTCCACGTCGCGGGCGACTCGGTCACGGAAGGCGGCAGCCACCGCTTTGCCATCGATTCTTCGCGCCGTCATAGTGGCGGCACGTTAGCATACGGGCGCCGTGCAAAGCGCCGCCCTCCTCACGGATCTGTACCAGCTCACGATGGCCGCCGGCTACTTCCACCGCGGCCTCGCAGAGACCCGCGCGACCTGCGAGATGTTCGTGCGCCGCTTGCCGCGCGAGCGCCGCTACCTCGTCGCCTGTGGCGTCGACGCGGCGCTCGAGTACATCCTGTCGCTCCGCTTCACCGAGGAGCAGATCGCCTTTCTCCGCACCGTCCCGTCGCTCCGAGAGGCGATGACCGAAGACTTCGAGGACTACCTCCGCGACTTCCGTTTTCGAGGGGACGTGTGGACCGTGGCGGAGGGGACGGTCATGTTCGCCGGTGAGCCCTTCGTGCGCGTGGAGGCGGCCATCATCGAGGCGCAGCTCATCGAGACCTTCCTGCTCTCGACCGTCAACCACGGGACGATGATCGCGTCCAAAGCGGCGCGCATCGTGCGGGCCGCGGGGAGCGCGGGCGTGCTCGAGTTCGGCACCCGGCGCACCCACCCCGTCGAAGCCGTCGACTCGGCGCGGGCTGCCTACCTCGTCGGCGCGGCGGGCACGTCCAACGTGGAGGCAGGTATGCGCTACAGCATCCCGGTGGTGGGGACGGCGGCCCACATGTGGACGATGACCCACGACGACGAAGAGCAGGCCTTCGCGAACTACGTGGAGACCTTCCCGAGCGCGACCATCCTGCTCGTCGACACCTACGACACCGTGCGCGGCGCGGAGCGGGCGGCACGCATCGCCGGCGACAAGCTGCTCGGGGTGCGGCTCGACTCGGGCGACATGATCGCGCTCAGTCGCGAGGTGCGGCGTGTGCTCGACGGGCATGGCTTGAAAACCGCGCAAATTGTGGCGTCTGGCGATCTCGACGAGCACAAGATCGCGGAGTTTCGCGCCGCCGCGGCCCCCGTCGACGTGTTCGGGGTGGGCACGGAGCTCGTGTGTTGCAAGGACGCGCCGTCGCTCGGGGGCGTGTACAAGGTGGTGCAGTTCGAGCGGGAGGGGCGCGTGGTGCCCATCGCCAAGCTGTCCGACGGAAAGGCCACCTATCCGGGCCCACACCAGGTGCACCGCTACTTCGAGGGACAGACGCCGGCCGAGGACGTGCTCGCGCTCGCCGACGAGGTCGTCCCCCCTGGCGGAGTAGCGCTGCTCCGGCCGCGGATCGCGAAGGGGCACTCGGTTGCCCCTCCGCCCACCCTCGAGACCAGCCGCGCCCACGCGATGGCGCAGCTCGCCGCGCTCGGCCCCGAGCTCCACCGGCTCGAGCCCAGCGACGATCCCCTCTATCCGGTGCACCTGTCGGAGGGGCTCGAGGCTCTCGTCGACACCGTGCGAGCCCAACACGTGGCGGAGCCGAGCGCGTGATGATCTTCGTCGACGTGGACGTGCAGCGCGACTTCTGCGAGCCCGAGGGGGCGCTCTACGTGGCCGGCTCACCGAACGCCGCATTTCGCGAGCTCACACGCCTCGCGCGCGAGCGACACATCCCGGTCGTTGGCTCGGTGGACACCCACGCCTTCGACGCCTGGGAGTTCGCCTCCAACGACAACCGCGGCCCCGCCGGCGAGGACCCGGGGTTTCCGGATCACTGCGTGAAGGGCACCGCCGGCTGGTTGAAGCTCGACGGGACGCTGCCCGACCGCTATCGCTTCGTCCCCTGCGTGCCGGGCCAGGACGCGGCTTCCTTCGCCGCGGAGCTCGCCGAGGGGGTGGCCCAGGGGCTGTACTTCGAGAAGGAGGTGTACAGCCTGTTCGTCAACCCGATCGCCGAGCAGGTGGTCGCGGCGCTCTCGGCGCACCTCGGCGCGCCGCGCTTCGTGGTCTACGGGGTGGCGACCGACTACTGCGTGAAGGCGGCCGCGCTCGGGCTGCGGCAGCGCAGCTACGAGGTCGCGGTGCTCACCGACGCGGTGGCCGGCATCACCGCCGCCGGCGTCCGGGCCGCCCTCGAGGAGCTCGGCGACGCGGGCGTGGTGCTCGCCACCCGGCGCGAGCTCGGCCTCGCGATCTGAGGAGGGGCACCACAGCCGCGGCGCGGGGGCGGCCTGGTCTCGGTCGGGCTTCACACCGTGGGGAGGGCGCGCTTGTCCACCGCCCCGCGCACGACGCGCATGCGCCAGTCGACGCCGATGATGTCGCCCGGCTTCATCGCCTCCCACACGTTGTCGCCGTCGATGACCTCGCTGGAGAAAATGAGGTGATTGATGAAGCCGGATTGGGTTGGCGCTTCGCACTCGGGGGCGAGGTGGGCGCAGCTGTCACGATCCTGGCAGCGCGTTTTGTGGGTGGACACGAACAGCTCCTTGCCCCCCTGCGTGGCGGCCAGCGTGGTCCCATCCGTCACGATGAACGTGAGCAGGCTCGGCTTGTTTGGATCGGTGTCGCAGACCGCCCGCACCTTGGCGATGGTTTGTCGCATCGCTTCGATGACGTCGGCGATGCCGTGCCGGCGATCGAGGGGACCGAACCCGGTCAGGAGGCTCAGAAACACGAAGAACACCACCTCGCTGTCCGTCTCGCCGAGGATGAAGCGCCGGAGCCGCGGGGCCACCTCCTGAACGAGCGCCTCGCGCTGCGAGGAGAACGCTGGGATGTCGCCGTTGTGGGCGAAGACCCACTTGCCGTATTGAAACGGGTGACAGTTGAGGACGTGGTGGGAGCCCTGGGTGGCCTTGCGCACGTGCGCGAGCACCGTCTCCGACGACACGATGCCGCTGAGGCGGTGGAAAATCGCGTCGTTGAGGGCGGTCGAGGGCGCGCGGGTCACGTGAGGGGCGCCGTCGATGTAGTAGGCGACGCCCCAGCCGTCGGGGTGCACCTCGCTCTGCGCGCCGAGCGCGTTGTCGGCCGCGGTCAACGACCGGTGCACCTGAGAAGGGATGACGCTGCGGAAGCCGAACAAGCGGCACATGGGGAAATGGTCGCGCGGCGCGCGTCCCTCAACAAGGGAGAAGGTGTCGGTGGCCCCATGACTGTACAAATGTTGAGCATTGGGCCCCTACAAATGTATAGGTAGCGGATGGCGCTCACCCTCTTCGGGCTCACCGGCGGGGTCGCCTCCGGCAAGAGCACGGTGGCCGCGCGTTTTCGCGCGCGAGGGCTCGACGTCATCGACGCGGATCGCGTGGCCCGAGATGTGGTCGCTCCCGGAACGCCCGGGCTCGCAGAGGTGGTCGCCGCGTTTGGAGACGGGGTGCTCGCGGCCGACGGCTCGCTCGATCGGGGGCTGCTCCGCGAGCGTGTGTTCAACGACGGCGCCGCGCGCGCGCAGCTCAATGGGGTTTTGCACCCCCTCATCGCCTCCGAGACACGACGCCGCGCTGCCGCGCTCGAAGCGCGCGGGGTGCGCCTCGCTTGTTACGAAGCGGCCTTGCTCGTCGAGAACGGCCTCGCGGACGCGTTCCGCCCGCTCGTGGTGGTGTCGCTCCCAGCGCCGCTCCAGCGTCTGCGCCTCACCGAGCGCGACGGCGTGAGCGGCGAGCAGGCCGACAAGATCATCGCCGCCCAGATGCCGCTCGCCGACAAGGTGCGCCTCGCCGACTACGTGATCGACAACGCGGGAGACCTCGCGGCGCTCCTCGCGCAGGCCGATCGGGTGCTCGACGCGATCCGCGCCGCGCACGGGACAGGCCCACCATGAGCCGCTTCACCAAGCGGCTCGCGCGCACCCAGGTGGCCATCGGTGGCGGTCGCGAGGAGCGCTCGGCTCCCACCGCGCTCTCCGGGGAGGCCGCGCCGTCGGGGCCGGTGCGACCGGACGCTCACGTCGCGAGCGCCCACACCGGCGAGCTCGCCGCCCAGGTGACGCGACCGCCCCCGACCCCACGCGCCGAGCGCCTCGCCTCGCTTCGGCAACGCTTGGTCAAGCTCGTGGGGGCGTCGCCGCCACCGCCCCCGCCGCCCATCCGCAGCGGAGAGCTCCCGTTCGACACGGTGGCCACGCCCTTTGGACAGCTCCACGTGCGCACCGTGTTCGTCACGCCGGCGCAGACGGTGGGCAGCGTGGGCCTCGCAGGGGCGCTGCGCGCAGATCCGCTCATGCTCTCGCTGCTCGGCTTGGCTCCTGAGGTCGCGGGGTGCGACGTCCGGAGGGCCGTGTTTCTCGACGCGGAGACCACCGGCCTCGGCAACGGCACCGGCAACTACCCGTTCCTCATGGGCGTGTGTGGAGTGACCGATGGCGCGTTCGTGGTGCAGCAGTATCTGCTGCGCGATCCGGACGACGAGCCCGCGCTGCTCGCGCGGCTCCACCAACACATCGAGGGTGCGTCGCTGCTCGTGAGCTACAACGGCAAGAGCTTCGATTTGCCGCTGCTCCGCAACCGCTTCGTCATGAACGGCCTCGCCGCGCCGAACGAGCCACCCCACCTCGATCTGTTGCACGTAGCCCGACGCATCCACAAGCGACGACGCTTCCGCAAGTCGCTCACCACGCTCGAGTGCGAGGTGCTCGGTTTCCGGCGCGGTCCGAACGACGTGGCCGGCGCCGAGGTGGCCGCGCGTTATCTCCACTACCTCCACACTCGCAACGAGGCGGAGCTCGTGGATGTGGTGGAGCACAACGAGCTCGACGTGCTCACGCTGGTGGCCCTCACGGCGCTCTACGGCGAGCCGCTGCGTCGGCTCGAGGCCGAGGAGCTCGCCTCCGCCGCCGACGTCATCCTGCGGGCGGGGGATCTCGAGCGGGCGCGCTCGGTGGCCGACGAGGCGGTGCGGCGTGGCGCCACCGAGGCGGGCCTCCTTAGTCGCGCGCACATCAACAAGGCCCGCGGCGACAAGGAGCGTGCCCTCGCCGACTTCGAGCGTCTCGCGGCGCGCGTCGACGACCCGGAGGTCCGCCTCGAGCTCGCCAAGCTCTACGAACATTACGTGCGTGACCACGCGCGGGCCCTCGCGGTGACCACATCGGGTACCGGGGAGGCCGGTCCCGACCACGCGCGGCGCATGCGACGCCTTCGACGCAAGGTGGAGGGGCGCGTCCGTGTCGAGAGCGCTCACGGTGAGGGTGTCCTTGGTGCGAACGCTCGCGGTGAGAGCGACGGGCAAGCGCGGTCGAGCCGGTCCATCACCGAGGCGAAGAGCGCCCGGGAGCCGCTCGAGGGCCGAACGCTCGATAGCAGAGCGGCAGGCGAGCTCGAGGCCGCGGAGCCTCACGAAGCAATCCTCGCTTCCTCCGCCGTGCTGGGCTAGTGTTCCTACGCCATGATCACGGTTGGCTGCGCAGGATTTCCAGTCCCTGCGACGCGTTACTTCAAGGAGTTCTCCTTCGTCGAAGTGCAGGAGACGCACTTGTCCCTCCCAGGGCGGGGGACCATTCGGCGTTGGCGACGCGAAGCACCCGATGGGTTTCGTTTCGCGCTCCTCGGCCCCCGCAACGTGGGCCAGGAGGGGTTTCGCGTCGGGAAGGTGACCGAGACCGCGCTCGACAACATCGAAGGGGTAGCCGACGCTCTGCAGGCGCGCACGGCGGTGTTCGTGGCTCCGATCGAGTTCACGCCGAACAAGACCAACAAGCAGGTCCTCGCCGAGTTTCTCGCCGACGTGCGCAAGCGCTTCGACAACGTGGTGTTCGAGCCGAGCGAGGGTTGGGATCTGGACGAGTGCGACGAGCTCGCCGAAGAGGTGGACGCCGTGGTTGCTCGCGACCCCCTGATCCAGGGTCTGTCGAAGCGCACCGTGGCCTACTATCGCTTGCACGGACCGGCTGGCCACAAGTCGCGTTACGAGGACCCGGCCATCGAGCGGCTGAGCGAGATCGCCGCCGAGGCGACGCACGAGACCGCCACCTACGTGTTCACCAACGTGGACATGTTCGCCGACGCGAAGCGGTTCAAGAAGTCGCTGCCCAAGGCAGACGTCATCTGAGTGTCTGGAGGGTGCTCCGCACCCTCCCCCCACGCTGCGCGCGGGGCCCCCCTCCCACCGTGTTGCGCTTGGGGCCCCAACGCCCAAGCGCGCCTCGCGAGAGCGTCGGTTGTTTTCGGTCGGGTCTCGAGTGTCTGGAGGGTGCTCCGCAGCCTCCCCCCACGCTGCGCGTGGGGCCCCAACGCCCAAGCGCGCCGGGTCAGGTGTGGAGGGCCTGGAGCAGCGGCCGTGTCGGCGTGGGCTTCGCGCTCACCCGCTCACGATGACCACACGCGATCCCGGCGCACGAAGGCGGCCGCCGCGACCAGCACCGCGATCACCCACCACGGCTTCTCCCCCACCTTCGAGAACACGGTGCCCACCGTCATGTAGCGGGCCTCGGCGACGAACGCATCCTCCACGAAGGAGCCGCCGTGTCGGGTCACGCGACCCACCGGATCGATCATCGCGGTGATGCCGGTGTTCGTGACCCGCGCCATGTACTTCCGGTGCTCGACGCTGCGGAACTTGGCGAGCGCGAGGTGTTGCCACGGCTCGATGGTCTGACCGAACCAGGCGTCGTTCGTCATGTTCACGAAGAGCTCGGGAGGCCCGGCGTCCACCAGCTTGGTCACGAAGCTCGGGATGATGTCCTCGTAGCAGATCATCACCGAGATCTTGTGTCCGTCGAGCTCCACGGGGGCGAACGAGGTGCCAGGGGAGAATGCGCCGCTGTTGGGAGACCACTCGTAGAGCACGGGGAATGCGTCTCCGAGGGGCAGGTACTCGCCAAACATCAACAGGTACTGCTTGTCGTAGCGGCCGGTGATGGCGCCCTTGTCGTCGACCATCAGGGCGCTGTTGAAGAAGCGAGCGCGGCGACCCTTCGCCGCTTGCTGCTCGAGACGCTCGTAGAGCACCACCCCGATGATGCTCGGCACTCCGAGGTGACGACCGATGAGCTCCTGGGCCCTCGGCGCGTAGCTCTCGACGTCGAAGTTGGATGCGGCTGCCGCCTCGCTCCACACCACCAGGTCGGCGCCCTCTTTCGCGAGCTGTCGGGTGTACTTGATGTGCAGGGGCAGCGCCTGTCGTCGGCTCTTCTTGAGCTCGGAGTTGCCTTGCACCATCCCCACCTTCAGCGGCTCGGCGGCGGCGACCGCGTCATCCACCGTCGACACCCGGAAGGCGCCATAAGCGAGCGCGAAGAGGAGCGTCACCGCGCCCCCGATCACCGTGCGCCGGTCGACCGCGACCTGGAAGGCGGCCTTGTTGGCGAGCTCGGCGAGCGCGACGTTCACCGCGAGGATGACCACGCTCACGAGGATGGGGCCGCCGAGGTCGGCGGTCTGCATCATCACCGGCGTGTTGTGCATCGCCGCGCCGTAGTACCAAGGAAAGAGCACCGGCCAGACGAGCTCGCTCACCGCGAACGCGCCGAGCAAGCTTGGGGCGTGATGCCAGCCGCGTTGGGTCGCGCGGGCGTAGAGCCAGCCCATGAGGGCGACTCGCCCCCCCTTCTGCAAACACAGGATGGCGGCGAAGAGCACGCACACGGGCAGGGGAAAGCCGCTGAACACCTCGAGCATGCCCACCAGCCAGTGGAAGCCGATCATCGTCATGCCGAAGCCCGCGAACCAGCCGATGAGCGCGGCTTGCCGCGGGGTCTGCCCGCGGAGCGCGACGATGAGGGGCACCCACGCCACGAAGGCGAGCGGCCAGTAGTCGAACCCGGCGAAGCCGAGCGGGCACAGCACGATGCTCACGAGCGCGAGCAGCCAGGCCACGCGTCGCGACGCGATCGGCTGTGGACGCCAGCCGTCGCCGGAGGTGTCGGGTGCCGAGGCGGCCGCCTTGGACCGCTTCTGCTTGGGTCTTCTCGGTGGGGGCTCGGCCGCCTCGGCGTCGCCCTCGCCCTCGCCCTCGCTCGCCGCCCCGCCGTCGCCGTCTTCGGGAGGTGAAGCCGCGCTGTCGAGAGGGTCGGAATCCTCGGCTAACTTGTCGCTTTTCGGAGCCACGCGCGGTAGCTAGTACCATAGACACGGCATGGCCCGTATCGTTCACATCGAGGATGATCCGGCCAATCGGCTGCTGGTTCGGAAGCTCCTGCGTCGCGCTGGCCACGAGGTTCTGGAGGCCCCCGATGGCATCGCCGGGGTGCGTCTCGCCTGCAGCTCCGACCCCGATCTGGTGCTCGTCGATCTCAACATCCCCGGCCTCGACGGTTTCGAGGTCACCCTGCGCCTCCGTGGCGAGGCGGGCCTCTCCGGCGTGCCCATCGTGGCCATCACCGCGGAGGGCGATCGGGACACGAGCCTCGCGGTGGGGTGCGACGGCTTCTTGCAGAAGCCCATCGACGCTCGCACCTTCGCCGACACCATCGCGAACTACCTGGCCGGCGCGCGGGAGGCGCCCCCACCCGAGAAGAGCATCCGCCTCCGTGAGCAGAGCTCCCGCATCGTGGCGCACCTCGAGCAGAAGGTGGCCGAGCTCATGCGCGCCAACGAGCGGCTGCGTGAGGCAGACGCCGCGCGTGCAGCCTTCTACCGCAACATCACGCACGAGCTTGCCACCCCCATGACGCCCATCGTCGGCTACGTGCGGCTCCTGCTCGATGAAGAGCTCGGCGAGCTGCTCCCCGCCCAGAAGCGGGCCCTCGCCGCGATGGAGGAGTGTGTCACCCGGCTCCGCGGCATCATCGACAACCTCTTGGACGTCACCGGTCTCGAGACGGGCCGCATGCGCTTCGCGCACCGCAGCTACGACTTCCTCGACACCGCGGCGCGGGTCATCGACAACCACCGGCGTCGGGTCGCCGAGGCTGGGCTTCGCATCACCGAGCAGTTCCTCGACGGGCCCATGCCCGCGAGCGGCGACGAGGATCGGCTCGCGCGCGCGATGGGCCAGCTCATCGACAACGCGGTGAAGTTTACTCCCGAAGGAGGCGCCATCGGGATCCGCGTGTCTCAGCTGGCGTCGGGGCACTACGAGATGTGCGTGGCCGACACTGGGCCCGGCATCCCAAGAGAGCGCCAGGAGCAGGTGTTCCAGGCGTTCTACCAGGTGGATGGCTCGGTGACGCGCGCGCACGGCGGCACCGGTGTCGGTCTCGCCATCGCCCGTCGCACCGCGCGCGGGCTCGGCGGCGACCTTCGGGTCGTGTCGCCAGCCAAGGAGACCATCGGTGCCCTCGATTTCGATGGCGCCGCGTTCTACCTGACGGCCGCCGAGGAAGCTCCCAACGAGATGGTCACGGGCGGCCGAGAATGAGCCGCCCGCTCGACACCGTCTACCTCGATCACAACGCCACGACGCCTCCCCACCACGACGTGCTCCGCGCGATGTGGGAGGCCGCCGAGCGGGCGTGGGCCAACCCCTCGAGCGTGCACCGACCCGGGCAGCTCGCGCGTGCCGAGCTCGACCGCGCCCGCGCCGCGGTGGCCGAGCTCGTGGGCCTGCACCACCGCGACGTGCTGCTCACGTCCGGCGGCACCGAGGCGAACAACATCGTGCTCGGCTCGCTGACCGGGCCCGACGCGGCGCTCCTCACCACCGCGGTGGAGCATCCGTCGGTGTTGAAGACGGCCGAGCGGCTCCGCGCGGCGGGGGTCGCGGTCGGCATCGCGGAGGCCGACGCGTCGGGCCAGGTCACGGTGGACGCGCTCGAACGGGCGGCGGCGCGGCTCCCCCGCGTGGGGGTCTTATCGATGCAGGTCGTGAACCATGAGACGGGGGTGATCCAACCCATCCCCGAGGTGCTCGACTGGACCCGCGGGCGAGGGATCCTCGTGCACGTCGACGCGGTCCAGGCGGCGGGGAAGATAGAGCCTGCGATCTGGCAGGGCGTCGACGCGATCACCCTCGCCGCGCACAAGCTCCGCGGTCCGCAGGGGATTGGAGCGCTGGCCACCCGGCCCCGGTTGAGCCTTCGCGCACAGATGGGGGGAGGGGAGCAGGAGCGGGGGCTGCGGCCGGGCACGCAGAGCGCGGCGCTCGCGGCCGGCTTTCGGGTCGCCTGCGAGCGCGCCGTGAGCGGCCCCGAGCGCTACCGCGCGCTCGGGCCGCTGCGCGACGACCTCGAGTCGCGCCTCGTCGCGGTGGGCGCGCGGGCAGCGGTGACGGTCACCGTCAACGGCACTGCAGCGCGCGCGCCCCACGTGTCCAACCAGTCGTGGTCGGGCTTTCGTGGCCCCGAGCTCTGCGCCGCGCTCGATCTCGAGGGCGTTGCGATCGCGAGCGGGGCGGCGTGCAGCGCGGGCACGGCGCTGCCGTCGGCCGTCGTTCTCGCGATGGTGGGAGAGGAGCGCGCGCGCTCTGCGGTTCGCCTCTCGCTCGGAGAGACGAGCACCGCCGCGGAGATCGAACGCGCGGTGCGAGCCTTCGAGCGCGTGCTCGGGAGGAGTGCTGAACGGCTGTCGAGATGAAGCAGGGCGTGAACGTCGAGGGCCTCGCCTCAGCCCTCACGAGAAGGGCCGTCGCCAAGTGTGCATGCCGATGGGACCGATGGACGACCGCATTGTCGCGGAGCCTCCATCCATTGAATGGATTCTGGAGCGCTCGACCACTGCTACGCCGTTCAGACCGGAGGGCCCCTCCGCCGCTCGCCCCAAGGCCTTGGGTTTTACTTCCGAAATGAGCTGGAAGTAATGGGAATTTTACAGTTGTTCACGTGGTTTACGAGCGCGCTGTCGCACGGCCTCGTACAGCGCGAGGGCGCACGCCACCGAGGCGTTCAACGACGCGATCGGGCCTGCCATGGGGAGGCGCGCGCTGCTCGCACACTCGCGGCGGACGCTGCGGCTGACCCCCTTGTCTTCTGCGCCGACCACCAGCGCGACGGGGCGCCCGAGATCGACGGCCGACAGCTCGACCTCCGCCTCCGCCTCGAGGGCGACGGTGGTGATGCCTCGGGTCGCGAACGTGGCGAGCGTCCGGCGCAGAGAGGCGGCGCGGTAGAGCCGCGCGTGCTCCACCGCGCCGGCCGAGGCGCGGAACGTCGCGGGGGTGAGCGGCGCGGCGTGGTGCTCGCCGAAGACGATGCCGGTGCCGCCGAGGGCCACCACCGCGCGCACGACGGCCCCGAAGTTGTGCGGATCGGTCACCCCGTCGAGCACCACCAGCAGCGTGCTCGGCTCGGCCTCGAGGTCCTCGGCGTCGAGCACCGCGAGCGGAGGCGCGAGCGCGGCGACCCCTTGGTGTTGGGCGCCGCGGGTCAACTTATCGATGTGCGCGGGAGCGACCGCCTCCACGACGACCCCTTGGTCGCTGGCGAAGCGGGCGAGCTTCTGGACGCGAGGGCCGCCGCGTTGGCTCACCCAGAGCCGCTCGAGCGCCGGCCCGTGGACGCGAATCGCCTCGCGCACCGGCTGCAGCCCCACGACCAAGCGGGCCTCGCTCATCGCACCTCGAGCGCGGCCGCGATCTCGTTGGCGATGCCGCGTGCGGCGAGCGCCGGATCGGCGGCGTCGCGGATGGGTCGCCCGACGACCAACATGTCGGCGCCGCCGGCGATGGCCGCAGCGGGGCTCGTCACGCGCTTCTGATCTTGGTGCTCGGCTCCGACCGGACGCACGCCGGGGGTGATGATGCACGCCTCCGCGCCGAGCGCGGCGCGAACGCGAGGCGCCTCCACCGGCGAGCACACGAAGTCGCGTACGCCCGCCTCGAACGCGAGCGCTGCGAGCCGCTCCACCTGCTCGACCGGCGTTCGATCGCAGCCGAGCGCGGCGAGGTCGGTGGCGTCGAGCGACGTGAGCACGGTGACGGCCACGACGCGGAGGGAGCCAGCGGCGGCCTCCACCGCGCTCTTGAGCATCGCCGTTCCCCCCGACGCGTGCACGGTCACGAAGCGAACCCCCGCGTGCTCGAGGCCCCGCAGATTCGCCACCGCGCGCCCCACGGTGGCGGGGATGTCATGGAGCTTCAGATCGAGGAAGACCGGGGCCCTGGCCGCGTGCCCACAAGCCACCGCCTCGGGGCCATGGCGCGCGAACAGCTCGAGGCCGACCTTCACCACCCCGATCTCTCCGGCCACCCCGCGCGCCGCCTCCACCGCCTCGTCGAGAGCGGGGAAGTCGAGGGCGAAGATCAGCCGGTCGCGGCCCGCGTGGGCGGAGTCAGCCACGGACGTCAGGTCCCGATCCTTTGCGGTTCAGGCGCCGACGGATCAGCCGCCGATGTCGCTGCAGAGCGGGTCGCCCGGCTTGCACGCGGGCTTGGGCGCCGGAGGGTTGTCGCCCGGCTTCGGCGCTGGGCCACGACCCCCGGGTCGGACGGGGCCAGCGGGGCCCTTGGTGGCCGCGTCCGCTTGCTCCTTCTCGAGATCCGCGATCTTCGCCTTGAGCTTCTTGGCCTCCTCGGAGTCGCCCTCGAGCTTGGAGAGCATGCCCTTGAGGTCGGAGATTTCGCCCTCGCGGCGCTGCCGGTCTTTCTCGGCCTCTTCCTTCAGCCGCTCTTTCTCGCGCTGTTCGGCCTCGAGCGCGGCCTGGGCGTCCTTCGACGACTTCCAGGCGAGGTACCCCCCGAAGCCACCTCCGAGCACCACCACCGCGGCCCCGATCACGAGGCCCATCTTGAGCTTCTTCTTGGTTTGGTCGGCGTTCAACGCGGCGAGCTTCTGCTCGTGCTGCTGCTGCGCCGTCATCGCCTCCATGCGCGCGCGCTGCTCGGCCTCGGTGCGAGCCTTCTCCACCTCGGCCCGCTGGATCGCCTCGAGGCGAGCCTGCTCCTCGCGCCGCCGCTGCTCCTCGGCCCGCCGCCGCTCCTCCTCGGCGCGGATCCGGGCCTCCTCGGCTTCGCGCGCGAGGCGCTCGGCTTCGAGGCGCGCATGCTCGGCGGCCTCGTCGGCTGCCTTGCGCTCTTCTTCCTCGGACTTGATGCGATCCTCTTCGATCGACATCAACTCCTTCAAAGAGAAGAGAACTGAGCTTTCTTCTTCGGACATGGGACGCGAATCCTCCTGCGGACGCTCTTATGTCGAGGCGGCTCGGGAGAGCCAGTGAGTGGAGCTTTGTGGGTGTCGAGCGTTGTGAGCGCGCTGACGATGGCGGGCGCGATGAACGTCACCGGCCGGCCACCCTGATTTTAGTACCAAACCGCCGGCTTGCGTAAAGCTTGGACGGGATTTTCCACCACACACGCACGAAAGGGTCGCTGTGGGGTCGTGGTTCACGAAACGTTTATCGGCTGTGAGACCGTGTGGGATCAAGGCCTTTCGATGCTCGACGGACGAGTCTGAGCGTTGATCTTCACTCCTTCCAGAAGAACTTCCACGGGTTGTGCTTGAGGTCTCGCGCCAGCTCCTGGAGATCGTCGAAAAGCTGCTCATCCATCACCAACGCCCCCACCGAGCCCCGACCGCGCTTGATGTGGCTGGTGATGAGCGTCGCGTCGCCGGCTGCCTGCTTGGCGAGCTTGGTGGTGGCGTGAAGATCGTCCAACATCGCCTTGAGCTGGTTCAGCTCGGCGTCGTCCGAGAAGGTGGACACGATCTTCTCGGTGCCATCGAGGGTGCGCTTGCCCTTCTCGAGCAGCACCGGGAGGTCGCGGGCGCTGGTCGCCGCGAGCCGGTCGACGTTGAGGATGATGCGATCGATGTGGGGGTTCTCGACATACTTCTCGCGCGCCTTCTGGATGGTCTCGACGCCCTCGTCGGTCATCTTGACCACGTTGGTGGTGATCTGATCGAGGTTGTCCTGGTTGCGCTCGAAATAGGTGCCAGTGCCGTTCAGCGTCTTGCTGAGGTTGTCGAACATCGTGCTGATCTGGGGGCGGTGCGCCCGAATCGCGCTCACCGTGGTGTGCAACAAGTCGTAGCTCTCGGCGATCAGGCGGTCGAGGCGAGGCGGGTCGAGCCCCCGCACCACGGCCCCGTCCTCGAGCACGGGCCGGTCCTTCGAGCCTGGATCGATCGCCAGGAACTGCTCCCCGAGCACCCCTTGGGTGGTGATGTAGAAGGTGGCGTTGTCGTGGATGCTCTCCGCGTAGCGCTCTTGAATCTGCACGTGGGCGTACACCAGCGCGCTCGTCTCGGGGTCGGTGCCAGGATCCACGTTGAACCGCATGTCGGTGACCTTGCCCACCTTCACCCCCGCGATCTTCACGGGCGCGCCGCTCTGGAGCCCGCCGGGGTTGTCGAACCCGACCACCACCTCGTAGGTAGGCTCGAAGCTGATCCCGCCCATGATGAGGATGAACCCCGCGAGCAGCACGACCGCGGTGAGGATCAACAAACCGACCTTGACTTCGATGGAGCGCGGGCTTGCCATAAGGTGAAGCGATCATAGCGTGATCTCGTTCCGGCATCTCAAGAAGGCCTTCGGGCCCAAGGTCATTCTTCGCGACGTGTCCTTCGACGTGAACGACGGGGAGGTGTTCTTCATCATCGGCCAGTCGGGAGCGGGGAAGAGCGTGATGATCAAGCACCTCATCGGGCTGCTCGCCCCCGACGACGGCGAGATCTGGCTCGACGGCGAGGAGGTGAGCCGCTTCAGCGAGCGGCAGATGTACAAGGTGCGGATGAAGTGCGCGATGGTGTTCCAGCACTCGACGCTCTTCGACTCGATGTCCTGCGTGGACAACGTCGCGCTCCCGCTCCGCAAACACAAGAAGCTCAGCGTGAAGGAGGCGCGGAAGGAAGCCATGCTGCGGCTCGAGCAGGTGCAGATGGCCAAATACGCCGACCGCTTCCCCGCCGAGCTCGGCGACGGCATGCAGAAGCGGGTGGCGATCGCCCGCGCCCTCACGCTCAACCCTCGCTACGTGCTCTTCGACGAGCCCACCACCAGCCTCGATCCGGTGAGCGCGCGGCGGGTCGACAAGCTCATCCGCGAGCTGAGCGACTCGCTCGGGGTGACCAGCATCGTGGTGAGCCACGATCTCACCAGCATCTTCGGGATCGGCGACCGGATCGTCATGCTCTATGACGGCTATGTGCGCAAGCTCGGCACTCCGGAAGAGTTCAAGCGCTCGGGAGACGACATCATCGATCAGTTCATCCACGGCCGCGCCGAGGGCCCCATCGAGTGACCGCGCCGCGCAGGCTCCCGCGAGGGAGCGCGCCCCGGCCGCGGCGCCGAACCGGATCCGCCGAAGGGCAGCGGACGAGCCCGAAGCGCACCGGATAGCCGAAGAGCACCCGATCGGCCGAAGAACACCCGATCAGCCGAAGAGCACGAAGCTCGTGGCCGAGATGATGAGGTTGAGCATGATCACCGCGAGCGAGCTGTTCACCACCGCCTGCGTGGTGGCCGTGCCCACACCTTCCGACCCGCCGAAGGTGGCGAGGCCCGCCTGCCCGCTCACGATCGGGATGGCCGCCCCGTAGGCGACGCACTTCGCGAGACCGGTGCCGAGGTCGACGCTGTCGACCAACGACAGGTTGAGGAAGGTGATGGGGTTGAGGTCGAACATCACCCAGGCGGTGAGCATGCCGGCCATGGCCGCGACGACGGCGCTCCAGACGATCAGGCAGATCGTCATCACCACGCTCGCGATGAAGCGAGGCTTGATCAGGTAGTCGATGGGATCGGCGGCCGACATCCGGAGCGCGTCGATCTGCTCGGTGACCACCATGGAGCCGATCTCGGCGGCGATGCCCGCGCCGACCCGGGTGGCGAGCATGAGGCCGCCGATCGACGCGGCGAGATCACGGATCAAGAGCTCCAAGTAGGTGGGACCCAGCATCGAGAGCTCGGGCAGGATCCGCAGCGTCTGCATGCCGCCCTGATACGCCATGATCATCCCGATGAAGCCCATCACGACGGTCAGGAAGAACAGCGACTTGTTCCCGATCTCGTGCATGTAATACACGATCGCGCCCGGCTCGCGACGGCCGCGGAAGCAGTAGTAAAGCGTCTGCACGAACACCGACCAGATGGCGGCGGCGGTGCCGGCGAGCCCGATCGCGGTCTTCCCGAGGGTGGCGAGCGCGCCGCGCTTCTGCGCGGTGCGGGAGAGGGGCTCGCTGACGGGGGAGGTGGCGGCTTCGGACATGGGGGACGGTGGCCGGCGCGAGGGCCGCTCAAAGGGTGAACGAAACGAGGTAGTCGAGGACGAACACCCCGGCTGCGGAGGCCACCACGGTGGCGTTGACCGACTTGCCAACCCCCGGCGCGCCCCCTTTGACGGTCAGGCCGAAGTGGCAGCTCGAGATGCCGATGACCACCCCGAAGAGCACGCTCTTGACCAGCCCGCTGGTCACGTCGGAGACGCCGAGCAGCCCGCTCGTGAGCCCGTTGAAGAAGGTGATGGGGTGCACGCCCAGCATCAGGTCGCCCACCAGCGACGCCCCGACGAGGGCGAGGATGTCGGCGAAGACGGTGGAGATGAAGAGGGTGACGACGATGGCGATCCAGCGCGGCGCGATGAGATAGGAGATGGGATCGATGGCGAGCGCGCGCAGGGCGTCGACCTGCTCGGTGACGACCATGGTGC
>CAYOAL010000130.1:0-30466 GCA_964401935.1 uncultured Polyangiaceae bacterium | reverse complement strand
CGCAGTACGACGATCCCGAGGCCGCGTCAGGAACGCGGCTCACCGAACGCTTACCGTCCAGGAGGGGGCCGCCCGAGTCGCCCTCGGCGAAGCCCTCGTACGTGCAGGGAACGGCCGCTGCGAAGGTCCACTCGTTGAGGTAGACGCTCCCGTGAGATCCCTCGTCCGAGCGCGTCCAGCCGCTCGACGAGATAAACCGGCGCACGGCTCCCATGTCGTCGCCACAGATATTCTCGTTGTCGATGACCGTGAAGTTGGAGCTTCCATACCCGACCACCGTGCCCGTGAAGTCCGGCGAGCAGCTGTTGGCTGTGGTGGGCCGCGGCCGCGGCAGCGCGACCGACGGCGGCACCGCCTCATCCAAGATGACCACCGCGATCTCGCGTGCCACGTCGTTGTCGTCGAGCGGCGTGACGTCGAGGTCGTCTTTGCGAACGAGGATCTCCCCGCTGTTCGCGAAGGTGTGCGTGCGTTCCACAGCGGTTGTTGGATCGAATGGGGCGAAGCCGATTCGCACGCGTACCGTTGCTTGGACGCCACCCAGCGCGTTCTCGAAGCAGTGCACCGCGGTCAGCACCACACGCGGCGAAATCAACGTGCCGGAGCACGCCCAACCCTCGCCAGAATCGTTCCGATCACCGAACAGATAGACCACGTCGGGGAACATCGAGCCCGTGTCGAGGTCGCCCCCGTGCACCGCCTGCTCCACTTGACCCACCCGTTTGCCGTCCTCGCCGTCCTGAGCGCCGCACGCCGCGAGGCACAGCCCGACGGCCCCGACGACGAACACTTTCATGTGGTCAAATGGGGGGGGTATCATGACAGTGTCCGACTCCTAGACTAGAGGGGATCAAGCTCCCGGGTCTCCGCTTCGCACGCATAATCGATCAAAACGATGTTCACCTGCGCTGTGTCAGTGGCGCCCGTGTCGTAGAGCAGTGTCAATCCAGCAGGTGACGTTGGAAACGGGTCCCATCGAATTGCCGTCTGGAACGGATCGCGCGGAATTGGGCCAGGGGGTGGAAGGTGAGTGCCTCGGACCCCGTCGAGCTCGGCCACTAGCATCTTTACGTCCACGTCGCTCGGCGAGCCGTTCCACAAATTGAGCTCGATCTCGCGGCGCTCGACGAGCAGGTCCGCCAAGAGGTGAATAGGCACCTCCAGGTGGACGCCCTTGGGGAGCCGACACGCTCCAGCACCACAGTCCGCGGTCGCGCCATCGACGGTGCAGCGTCCCGTCTTGCCGCACCAGTCGGAGATGTTGAGCTTCTGTGGGCACCGCTCCTCGCCACACGCTGCGAGCGAGAGCATCGCGAGTAGGCTGGTGGCGCTCAGGGCGCGTGTCGCCCACGGTGGCCTCGTGCGTGCGGTTGGTCGTGGCTTGGGCGTCATGCTCTCGCGATCCCCGCCCCGACACTCGACCGCATGCATGGATGCTACAAGGTCGCCATTCTGTGTCAATGCGGTCCATCGCCGTCGTTGTCCTGATGCGTCAGATCGGGTTCCAGCGGGCACCGGTTGCAAGCGTCGCCGATGCCGTCGCCATCGGTGTCGTACGTTCACCAGTCGCTTCGACTTCGCGCTCGAAGCAGTGCACCTCGGTCAGCACCACACGCGCCGAGATCAACGTGCCGGAGTATGCCCATTGACCATGCAGTGTCCGAATCCTACAGGGGAACTACGTCCCGGTTCTCGTCCTCGCACGCGTAGTCGATCAGCTCGAGCTTGAGCCGGCCCCCACCGGGCCCAGCGTCATTCAACAGCGTCAACACGCCTGGTGACCCTGGAAACGGCTCCCATTGAAGCACAGTCCTCGCCACGTCGTTTCGCTGCCAGCCTGGTCCCGGGAGATGGGTCGCGCGCACGCCGTCGATCTCGGCGATCAGCAGCTTCGGGTCAACGCGGGCGTCTCCAAACCCATACCGGCTCACTTCGATCTCACGACGATCAATGAAGAGATCCGCCAGATGCTCGATGGGCACCTCCAGTTGGGCTCCCTTGGGGAGCTGGCAGCCCCCCTCGTAACACTCTGCCGTCGCGCCATCGACGGTGCAGCGTCCCGTCTTGCCGCACCAGTCGGAGATGTTGAGCTTCTGTGGGCACCGCTCCTCGCCACACGCTGCGAGCGAGAGCATCGCGAGTAGGCTGGTGGCGCTCAGGGCGCGTGTCGCCCACGGTGGCCTCGTGCGTGCGGTTGGTCGTGGCTTGGGCGTCATGCTCTCGCCGTCCCCTCCCGATACCCCGACCGCATGCATTGATGCTACAGCGTGGCCATTCCGTGTCACCGTGTTTTCTCTGAGCGTTGAGTGTTTGCGGTCGATGCCCTCCAGCTCGAAGGTCACATGCTCGTCCAAGATCTGGGCAACACTGCGTGGCAGCCGATCGCCTCAGCCGACCTGGGCGGCGAGCTGGGCTACCTCGGCCTGGGTGAGGGCGGAGCCGCGCACGAAGCGCTCGCCGTTGTGAGGGAGCACGAGCTTGGTCGCAGGAGGGCCGACGATCACGGCGGTGGGCTGCCCCACCGGGAGCTGGCTCGGGAACACCCAGCTGAAGCGTGGCTCGCCGGAGCTGTGCTGGAAGTGGACGACGACCCCGCGCCCGGCCGGGGTGACGCGCTCGCTGGTGACCATCCCAGTGACACGCGCGCCGCTGCGATAGAGCGACACGTAGCGGTGGAGCATGAAGGCGATGAGCACCGTGAAGATGGTGATGACCACCGCCCAGATGGTGCCGGCCACGAGCATGTGAGACGGCTCCCAAGGGAGGGAGCTCCGGCGCTTGATGAACGAGGTGGGGACGCCGAGCGCGAAGCCGGCGAGGACACCGATGACCACACCCCGCAGGGCCTTGTTGCGTTCCCGGAGGAGCGGCGCGATGTCTTCGTTGTCGCTGGAGGTCATGGACGGAGGTACGCAGCCGCGCATCGTTCCTTCCTGCGCCCTGGAGCGGCGGGCTTCGCTGAACCGGATGGGCCCGTCTCGACCACGTCTGTTGCTGGCTGGGGAATGAGGCGCACGGGCGCGGCGTACCACGGGGGATGCGACGGCTTGTGGAGGTCGCGTGGGCCGTGGCGTGGCTGGTGGTGCTCGGCTGCGGTAACCCTCGCGCCGACCGTGTGGGGCCTGCGCTTCCCAGGACGGCGCCGCCGAGCGTCACGGTGGCGCCGCTCCCCCTCGGTCCCCCCGCGGCCGAGACCGAGGGGCGCTGCCGCGGCGCCACCCTACCGCTCGACACGGAGCCACCCGAAGGGCCCTTCGCGACGTTCGAAGGGATCTGCGAACATGCGCTCACGGTGCGTACCGGGAACGACGCGCCACGCGTCTGTTATCCCGATGTGGCCGGTGACACGCTGTCCCGCCCAAGCTTCCCGCTCGCGGGCGCCATCACCGACGCACGCGTCGTCGCCCATGATGCCGGGGGCGACTACGTCCACTGCAACCTCGCCGTGCGCACCGTCGCGGGCTGGACGGTGTTCTGGGGCCCCGCCTGCGACAACACGATGAACGATGACGCCTACGACTTCACCGTCCACGAGCTCGCGCTGCGGCCCGGCCCGCGCGGCGTGGGCTCCGTGCTCGTCTACCGCTTCACCTCGACGAGCTTCATTGGGAAGCTGACCGCCGAACGCACCAAGGGCTCCTTTCTCTCGCTGTGCGGCGTACCAGCCGGCAGCGACCAGCCGGTGTGTGGCACGGTCCCCGAGGCGATGGCGAGCCGCCACGAGATGATCGACTTCCGTACCGAGCTCCATGGTGACTCGGTTTGGCTCGGCGGCCCAGCCGAGCGCCACGACCTGCCGTGGGTCGTCGTCTCCGACGCCCTCGACAGCGCCAAGCTCTTGGAGTTTCTCGATCCTCCCAGGCGCTTCTGCCTTCCGTTCTTCAAGTGAGAGCGGAGGAGCGTGGGGTGGATGAGCGGCGTGTCGCGAGCTGGCGCCGCCGCCGCGCGCGGCGCTCTCACGCGCTGAGTAGCAGGTGCTGAGTCGCAGGTGCTGAGGAGCAGGTGCTGTGCCAAGAGCGGTGGGCGCGCTTCAGCGCGCGCGAGGTTGACCGTTCCTTATGGCACGATGGAGGAGCTCGCGCGCGCCACGACGACCGACGACGAGACACGCGACGAGGGTGTGCGGCGACAGCTCCGCCGAATCCTCGATCTCGTCAGCCTCTTCGGCATGACCCCGGTCGTCATCGTGGTCGTGACGATGTCGCTGCGCGAGGGCCGCCCCTCGCTCGCGCTCGCGCTCTTCGCCCTTTGCCAGACGTTGTCCTTCGTCGTGAGTCTCGCCGGCTTGGGTGGGCGGCTCCCGTGTCGCGGGCGCTTCTACACCTTGCTGCTGTTGGTTCAGACGCTCTTGGCGGTGCTGCACTTCGGGCCGCTCCTCGGCATGGGCATCATGCTGATGGGTACGGTGATCTGCGCCACGGTGTTCTTCGATCGCCGCCGAGACGTCTTTTCGGTGGTGGGGTTGGCGCTCACGGGGGTCGTCCTCGCGGGAGCGTACGCCATCACCACCCGCCCGGCCCGCCTCGACGACGTCGATATGCTCTCCTGGCCGCTGTGGTTTCGAACCATCGCCACCGCCACCGTCGGCGCCGTCGCCGTCGCGTGGCTCCTCTCGTATCTGCTGCGCAGCCTCGAGGAGGCCCGCCAGCGCGCGATCCTGGCGCTGGAGCGCGAGCGTGAAGGCCATCGGGTTCGCGAGCGGCTCCAGGGGCAGCTCGAGCTCTCGCGCCGCCTCGAGGACATTGGTCGCCTCGCCGGCGGCGTCGCGCACGACGTGAACAACGCCTTCGCGGTCGTGCTCTCCAACGCGGAGCTGCTCGACGAGCGGCTCCGGGGGGATCGCGAGGCGCGCGAGCTGGTCGGCGAGGTTCGCCAGGCGTCCCTCGCCGCGAAGCAGATCGTGGGCGAGCTGATGCTCCTCGGGCATCCAGCGACACAGTCAGCGGCCGACTGTGAACCCGCGGCGGTGGTGGCGGCGATGGCGCCCACGCTGCGCCGCTTGCTCCCTGAGCGCATCGACCTCGAGGTCGAGTGTGACCCCCGCGCCCGGGCTCTGCTGACCTTGGGGCAGCTCCAGCGCATCGTCATGAACCTGGTGCTGAACGCGCGCGACGCGATCGAGACCAACGGCCGCGTCCGGATCACGGTGACGCTGCTCGGAGACGAGGTCGTCGTCGCCGTGCGCGATGACGGCGTGGGGATGCCTCGCGACACCATCGAACGGATGTTCGACCCGTTCTTCACCACGAAGGGGGTGGGGAAGGGCAACGGGCTCGGCCTCTCTACGGTGCAGGCCCTGGTGCAGAACGCGGGCGGGCGCGTCGAGGTGACGAGCCGAGCACGCGGCGGCACGACGGTGTCGGTGTTGCTTCCCGCCCAGCCAGCGCGCCGCTCGAGCGAGGACGCCACGGTCGAGGGGGCAGCCTTGGCGTCTGTCGCGCCCCCGGCGCCTACCTCGACGCCGCCCAGTGGGCCTCTCGCGATTCTCCTCGTGGAGGACGACTCCGCGGTGCGCCGCAGCACCTCGCGGCTGCTCAGCGTCGAGGGACACCACGTGGTGGAGGCGGCCAACGAGGCCGAGGCCGTCGCCCGGATGGACGGCGCCAGCTTCGATCTCCTCCTCACGGACGTGGTGATGCCCGACTCGAACGCCGCGCGCCTCATCGACACGTTCCTCTCGCGATTTCCCGCGCGGCCCATCATCGTTTGCTCCGGCTGGGTGCAGGAGGAGCTGGTGCGGCAAGGTATCGACGCGGGCGCCTACGCGTTCCTGCAGAAGCCGTTCGAACGAGACACGCTGATCGCCACCGTCGAAGCAGCGCGAGGGTTGGCACCAGGCGTCGCGCGCCAGGCTTCGTGAGGCCGAGCCCCTCGCGGCGCCCGTGCTCGACCTCGAGGCTTCAGTCACCGGCGTTCGTGGTGGGCTCCGTGCCGCCGAGGCGGGCGAACGAGCGGGGTGCACCGGCGACCCGCTCAGGGCGGGTCGCCGAAGTAGAGGTCGAGGCGATCGGAGATCCCGAGCCGCTCGGCGTGCAGTCGCACGTAGGCGAGGTCGAGGTCGTCGCACGTGTCCTTGATCGCGAGGATGTCGTCGATGTCCTGGGGCCGTCCGGCCTCGAGCTTCATGACGAGCAGGTCCTCCACCGTGGCCACGGGTAGGGTGGTGCCGGCCAGCGACAACGGCGTCGCCCGCGCGACCACCGACTCGAGGAAATCGCTGTCGACGAACATCAGATCGAGGCCCACGCCGAGCTCGCGCGAGGGGGGCGTCCAGAAGCGGGCGAGGCCACCTTCGAGCAGCTGCGCGGTCTCCTCCGGATCGTGCCTGAAGCCGTGTCGCAGGGTGAGTGCGAGCAACTCGTCGACGTGCTCCGGCGCGACGGCGATGACCACGTCGATGTCGATGGTCAGCCGTGGGCGCGTGCGGGCCACGATCGCTATCCCGCCCACGACGGCCGCAGGGTCGGACCACTCGGCGAGCAGCGCGGCGAGCTGGCGCAGCGCCACCGCGATGGCACCGGACTCAGCCACCAGCGCTCCGGAAGCGCGCCTTCATCCGGAGCCACAGCTCGACCGACTCGTCCGAGCCCGGCCCCCGCCCCTCTCGCGCCAGCGGCTGCGCAAACGCATAGAGGCCGTCGAGCTGCGCGATTCGCTCTTGGGGCGACAGCAGCGCCGCCTGCCGATGCTGGCGTCGGCGCACCTCGTCGAGCAGCCGCCGTCGCACCCCGGGGTCTACACAAGGCCAGCGCTGCATCGCCGACGAGCGTAGCACGCACGCACGCATCGCATCACACGGCCGGCGCGATGCGCGCCCCTCTTCCGTTGGTCGATCGGCGAGAGAGCTCCCTGGGTGTGGCGCTTTGTCGCGCGGCGCGTCGTCGCTGCGACCGTTCGTCACTGGCGAGGCGTGGTGGGGGCGCTCTAGGTTCCGTGGGCATAGCTCGTGGCCGGAGACGAGGTGGTGGTGGTGGCGCTCGAGCAGGACGGGGTGTGGCAACACGAAGACGTGGCGCTCCTCGACTTCGAGAACAAGGCGGGGGCCTGCGCCAACGGGACGGTGGAGCTCAACACGAGCGTCCGCGGGACCGTGCCCGCCGGGACGCGCTCCTCGGGCCTCCGGTTCAAGCTCGGCGTGCCCTTCGCGCTCAATCACGCCAACGCGGCGACGGCGCCATCGCCGCTCAACCTGACCGCGATGTTCTGGAACTAGTCCGTTCAAGAGCGAGCTGGTGAATGGCTTTACGCTGACTCAAGGCGAGCGCGATGATCTCTTGGCCTTCCTCGAGAGCCTGACCGACACCACGTTCCTGTCCGACCCCGAGCTCTCGGATCCGTGGGCCCAAGAGCGGTGAGCGCGGCACCCTCCGCCCGGCGCGCTGGGTGTGGGCGCGGCCGACTCGCTCGTCCAGCACGTGAACGCTCGTTCGCACCGGTGTGACTGAGGCGCACGCTCGCGGGCGCGGGCGACGCCGGGGATCGCGGTGATGCGCGCTGGCACGCATGCTGCTGGGCGGCGCCCATGCGGCTGTGGTGGCGGTGGGTCTGTGGTGCTCTCGCGCTGGCGGTCCTCGGCTGTGGGGCTCTCCAGTCGCCGACGAGCGCGGGGCGCGCGCCCGCGGGGCGTCTGCCGCGCGTGTCACCACCAGCCGAGCTCGTCGGAGCCAAGCGCGTCTTCGCGCTGATCGTGAACCCCGACGAGGAGACCCGACACCGCGACAACGTCCGCGCTGCGCGGCGCGCGCTGATCGCGAACGGGGTGCCGGCGCAGCGCATCCGCGTCCTTTCGCAGGGGCGCCAGACGGTGACGCGAGCCGCTCTTCGCGCAGCGATCGAGGCCCTGGCTGCCCGCCTATCGCCTGGCGACGCCGTCGTGGTCTACGTCACCGGCCACGGCGTGCCTGACGGCGTGGTGATGGCCGACGGCGTCCTTCGGCATGGCGCGCTGGTGAAGCTGCTGGGCGCGTTCGCGGGCCACCGCTCGGTGTTCGTGTTCGACACCTGCTACGCGGGGACGCTGCCGTGGCAGCTCTTCGAGCAGGGCACGTCGGCCTTCGCCATGGCACCGGCCGCAGAGGGCGACGAAGTGCACTGTCAGCTGTTCTCGCCACACCTGTGGGGCTCGCTCGCCCAAAGGAGCGACTTCGACGGCGATGGCACGAGCTCGTTCGCGGAGTCGTTTCAGCTGGCGATGCGCGTCTACAACGAGAAGCGACGTGTGCTGGGTATGGCCCCCGTCGAAGGTGCGTTCAGCGCGCCGATCCCCGAGCTCGTCGACGAGGCGGCGCTGAAGGGCGACAGGGTGATCGTACAGCTCACCTCGGAGTGGTGTGGCGCGTGTGCCGCGCAGCGTCGGGTGCTCACCTCCCTGTCGATGATGCTCGGGGCGCGCGTGAGCTTGTACAAGCTCGACGTCGTGGAGAACCCGATCGCCAAGCGCGAGCCGCGGCTTTTCGCGGGCAACCAGGGGCTGCCAACCTTGCTCTTGCTCTCTGGCGGCGCGATCAAGGCGCGGGTGGAGGGGAATCGCGCGCTGGCGGTGCTGCTCGGCGCGGCGCGCGAGGCCTTCGGTGACGAGGTCACGACCGTCGAGCGCTACACCGCCAAGCTTTACCGCGATCTCGGCTCCAACGATCATGCGCGTGCGCGCTTCGCGGTGCGCACGCTGCTCGCGCTGGGCCGAGTGGACGGAGCCGTCGCGCGCGGAGCCATGCGCGAGATAAGGGCGTTGCCGGGGAAGGCGCAGATCGAGCTGTACGACGCTCTGCGCGCCACGCCAGGCTACGCCGCGCTGCAAGACAAGCTGACGGACGAAGACCGCGCGTACCTCGGCCGCACCTACCGCCAGTTTCACCAACGCAACATCCAACGCGCCGCGCGCCAGCTGGCGGCCGCCCCAGACGCTCAGCGAGCGGCGGGGCTCCTGGCCTTGTGGCGCGCCGTGGGGAGCCCCGGCGCCTACTTCGAGCTGTTCGTGCCGAGCCTCGGCAATTTGATGCAGCTCGTGTGGGACGGCGACGCCGAGCAGAAGCGGCTCGCCAGCCGCTTGCTCTCGTCGATCCTCGAGCTCCCCGGCGCGGACGGTCAGCCGGCGCGCGTCGCCGAGCTGGAGTTTCCCGGCGCGTGGAAGGTGGGCACCGACGCGTTGCGCGCCGCGCTCGCCGACTACGATCCGGGGCAGGTGCTCCATTGGGGCAAGTTGCTCGTCACCGCGGCGGTGCACGACCGCGGCTTCTTCGACGTGACGGTGGCGCGCCCGACGCTGCGTGTCGCGAAGACGGGCGGTCTCGCGGTTTCCTTCGCCGTTGAGGAGGGGCCCCTTTATCGCTGGGGCAGCCTCGTCGTCCAAGAGGTCGACGAGAAAGGCGGCGCGGTGGCGCCCCTCGGCGGCCGCGCGAAGGTGGAGTCTTTCGTCTCGGTTCCCGCCGGCAAGGTGGCGCGTCGGCAGCCGTTCTTGGAGGGGGTGCGCGCGCTCGAGACCCACTACCGCGACGCTGGCTTTGCCAACGCCACGGTGACTCCGACGAAGAGCTGTGATCCGAAGACGCAGGTGTGCGCGGTCGTCGTCGAGATCAAGCGCGGCGCGCGCATGCGCTTCGGTGCGATCGAGATCGGCGGCAACGACGCGATCGCGGAGGCCACGCTCCTCGCCGCGCTCGCGTTCAAGAGCGGTCAGTGGTTTTCGTCCACCGCCCTCGAGCGCTCTTTGAGGCGCGTTCGTGACGTACCCGGCGTGAAGACAGCAGACCTCGCGACCGAGGCTGCGGGCGACCGCGTTCGCGTGACTCTCGAGATCGAAGAATGGGACACCGCGGGGCAGTGAGCGCCGCTGTCGCGGTCAGTTGTCGAGGAGGGACTTGAGCTTCTTGCAGCCGCCGGCTTCGGGGGTGCCGGTGTCGATGCAGGCCCGCTGGTACTGTTCTTTGGCCTTGGCCTTGTCGGGCTGGAGGCCGTCGCCGCCGGTGGCGAGGAGCTGGCCCCAGACGAGGCAGCCGACGACCTGGCCGCCGTCGCAGACGCGCTTGAAGAGGCCGGCGGCGGTCTTGAGGTTGCGTGCGACCCCTTGCCCCTTGGCCGTCATGTCGGCGAGGGCGAAGCAGCCGAGGGCGTCGCCGCCGTTGCAGGCGAGGCGCGCGTAGCGGGCGCTCTCGGCGTGGTCTTGCTTCACGCCGAGGCCGAGCGCGTAGAGATCGGACATCCCCGTACAGGCGGGAGCGTGGCCCGCGCTGCAGCCCGCGCCGTAGAGCGAGCGCGCCATCTGGTGGTCTTCGGCGACGCCGGCGCCCACTTGATACATGTTGCCGAGCTTGAGGCAGCCCATGGGATCGCCGCCGTCGCAGCCTCTCTGGTAGAGGGGGACGGCCTTCTTGGGATCGCGCGGGGTGTCGCCGCCGAACTTCTGCAGGGTGCCACGGCCGTAGACCATGCCGGCGAGCGTGCAGCTCTCGGCGTTGCCCGCGTCGCACTGGGCTTCGCAGTCGGCCACGTCGCCGAGCTTGCAGCGGTAGGCCTTGGCGGTGGCCTTGTTGGTGCACTTGCCGTCGCCGAGCACCATCCCGCTCGGGCACGGGTTCTGCGCGATCTCGCTGTCCTCCTCGGAGGGCGGGGAGGTGAGGAGCTTGGGCGGAGCGTTGCTGGGATCGATGGCGGTGAGCTCGAGGCGGAGGAGGGCGCCGCACTTGGTGGGGGGCTTGTCGGCGTCGGCGTCGGCGCTCTTGCAAACGTCCAGCTCGCCGTCGCGGCTGCTCACGTCTTTCTCGCTCTTGGAGCCTCCCTTCGCGCCGATCTCGCCGAGGTGGGGGATGCCGAAGAGCTGGGCCGCGGTGCGGAGCTCGGCCTTGGCGCCGGTGGTCATCGCGAAGGCGCCGACGGTGGCGCCGCGCACGAAATGGGTGGCGCCGGCGCAGGCCCCCTCGCGGTCTTCGACGAGATCGCCGCGGGTGGCCTTGCGGAGGGTGGTGCGGTGTTTGCCGATCATCATCATCGCGATGTCGATGCTCTGGCCGCGCTCGAACTCGCCCCCCAACTTCGCGCCGAAGCCTGCGTAGCTGATGGGGAGGTTGGCCCCGAGCTCGTCCTCATCGGCGATCTTCACCACCTCCTCCTTGGGGGAGAACCCCATGAAGGCGTAGTCGCCCGCGACGTAGCAGCCCTCGAGGAGCTGGAGCTTGTTGCAGTCGTGGATGACCACCGCGACCCCCTCGCGCATCAACACCTCGAGGTCGCCGCGCTCCTCGCCGCGCATGTCGACCACCAGGGGTTTGGCGTAGCCGCGCTGCTCGTCGCAGCTCCCTGCCTCGAGGGCGCCCGAAGCGGTGGGAGAGTCGGGGCGGGCGCCCTCCATGGCGCTCTGGCCGAAGAGCCCGCAGGCGCTGAGGATGGGGAGGGTGAGGAGGAGCGCGCGTCGCATGGGAGGGTCATAGCGGGGGTTTGCCGCGGCGAGAATGGGTGGGGGCGAGAAGTGGACCCCGCGACGCCGCGGTGGGCGATCGCTGTGGTAGGGGATCGGTGCGGTGGGGGATCGCTGCGGGCCCCGTGAGGGACCCGCGCTTGGAGCTCACGGCAGGGTGAGGGTGGTGGTGGTGACGGTCAGCAGATCGATCGCTTCGCGCCCGAGCGGAGCGCTGGGGGTGGAGGTGGCGTCACCGGCGTCGCCCGCGAGCCAGGCGGTCACGCTCGCGGTGTAGAACGGGCTCGTCGGGAGCTCGGTGACGCCCAGGGGCACGAGCGACACCGCCGCGTCCACCGCCCCGAAGTCGACGGTGCCGGTGCCCGAGCTTCCGTGGCTCGACAGGAGCGTGATGCCGAACGCGCCGTCGAGCGGGACCGACACGTCGGCGCTGGGATCGAGCGAGCACTTCCCGGTGAGCGACGGCGGGCAGAACTGGTTGTACTGGTGGAGCACAGTGAAGGGCGGCACGGTGACGGGCGCTCGCCAGGTGCTCACGTCGGCGCTCTTGGAGGCGCCGACCGTGTCCCAGGCGCGCACCGCCTCGGCGACCACATAGCTCGCGACCGCGGGGACACCGAGCACGCCGTCGGGATCGGCCACGAACGACTTCAAGAAGAAGTTCGCGCCGCCTTCCCCGCCGCCGTAGAGGCAACCGACGGCGGGGTTCACCACCGGACGGATCGTGAAAGGGAGTGTCCCGATGAGCTCGTTCACGAGAGGCGCGTAGGGGTTCGTGTGGCGCAGCTCTCCGCCCGCGTCGATAAACGCGTCGAGCGCCGCGAGCACCTTGCCCGCCTTCTCGGCGGGGCTCGTGGGCGCGGCGTTGGCTGCTGGCACCACCACCGCGCCGTCGGCCTCGAGGTGCGCGAGCATGTCGCGGAAGATCGACGCCGGCTCGAGGCCGCCGTCGAAGTGGAGCGAGTGCACGGTGTCCGCCGACACGATGTTGTCGCCCGCGAGCAGCTCGCCCAGCCGGCGGCGGAGCTGATGGCTGCGGAACGTGTCGCCGCCACCGGTGACGCCGGTGTACGCGTAGTCGTCGTACCAGGTGCCCACCGGCATGTGGTTGGCCGAGAAGACGTAGCCGCTCGGTGGATCGATCACGTGGGGGCGCTCGGTGGTGTCGAGGAAACCCTGCCACGCCGAAGCGCTGGTGGTGCCGTCGTAGGGGAGACGCCCGCGGTAGTCGACGCTCTGTGCGACGTTGGGGGCGCGCCGCGGGATGGCGGCCGCCATGTGGTAGCCGATGTGGCCGCCAGGGACGGCGTCGTCTTTGGCTGCGAACACGGAGTTGGCGCCGGGGAGGCGCCACTTCTCGAGCGCGGCTCGGTAGCTCGCCATGGTGGCGGCGCCCATCAGCTGCATCGCTCCCACGAGCGAGTGGGTGCCCTCGCTCGAGAGCTCGATGTGGCGCAGGGCGTACTCCTTGCCGGGCGCGGCCTCCTGCGAGAGCGACGTGATCACCGGTCCGTGCACCGACTGCTTCACCGTCACCGTGACGTCGCTCCCGCCCCGCACCGCGATGATCTCCTCCACCGTGGTGAAGGGGTGATCGGCGTCGTCGTAGCGGTAGCTCGCGCCATCCTCCGACACGGTGAGCTCGTAGGTGTCGGCGATGTCGAAGCCGCCCATGGCGGTGAGGGTGTGGCCTACGCGTTCGTTCCAGTAGATGAGAAAGGCGGGCGCGCCCGCCATGCCGATGCCACGCGCGCTGTAGGTTGGCGTGGAGAGGTGGAACGCGTACCAGAACGACGGGGCGGTCACCTCGAGCTTGGGATCGACGGCGAGGATGGGCTCGCCGCTCTCGGTGCGTGAGCCGTGCACCGCCCAGCCGTGGCTCGCTTTGAAGGTGAGCGGATCGGTGTCGCGATCGGGCTTCGGGAAACACGCGGCGAGCTCGGAGCTTGGCGGCCAGGCGTCGTGCGCGGGCACGACCGCGGCCTCCTCGTCGATGGGCACCGGGCCGGGACAGAGCGGCGTCTCGCAGGTGCCGGCGCGGCAGGCGTTCTGAAGGGCGATCTCTGCGTCGAAGTCGATGGTGTTGAACCGGTCGCTCACGCGGTCCCAAACGAGCAACGAGTCGGCCGCGGTCCAGGGCTCGAACGTGGTGAGCCCGACGGTGTCGAAGCCGCTCGGCAAGGTGAAGCCCTCCGCGCTCACGAGCGCGTTCACGCCCGCCGCGTAGGCATCGAGGAGCGTGCGTATCTCGGGGGGGAACGCGGGGTGAGCGAGCACCGCCTCCGCGTGGCGCGCGAAGCCGAGCACACGCATGTGTCGATCGTGGTTGATCAGCGCGTCATCGCTCGGGCCCGCTCCGCCGAAGGTCTCCGCGAGTCGACCCCGCATGTAGCGGCGATGCAGATCCATCTGCAGCAGCCGATCCTCGGCGGTGGCGTAGCCGAGCCCGTAGAAGGCGGCCTCCTCGGTGTCGCCGAACACGTGGGGCACGCCCTGCGCGTCGCGCAGGATCTCCACCGTGGCCCCCGCCGCGCCGCTGCCGCCGCCGCCGGTCGCCGCGCCGCCGCTCCCGCCGCTCCCGCCGCTGCCCCCGACGCCGTCGGGCGGCTCCGTAGAGAGGGTCTCGGCGCAACCGACCGAGAGCGACAAGAGCAGACCGGACAAGTAGGTGATGATTGAGCGCATCGTTTCCTCCTGCCTGCCCTTCGGCAACCCCCGTGCCGCTCTCCATACGTGCTGAGAGGCGCGCGATTCCGTGGGCTTGCGCTGTCGGGAAGGGACGGCTTGCGCTCTCGTCGTACACCACGTGGCGTCGACGCCACGCCGCCCGGAGAAACTCGCCGCGGGGCGCTCAAGGTGGGGGAGCCCGGGCCGTCTCCTCTCGTGGGATGGAGATCGGTGTCGCCATTCCCGTCACCGCGATGCGCACCCTCCTCTGCCTCCCGCCCGTTGCTCCCACGCTGGCCGCTGCGCCCTCGAACCGTTCGGGGGAGGAGGCCTCTTGTGCCGGCCCGACCCGTGCCGCTGCGCTCGCGAGCGCGGACACCGCGAGCGCCGGGGTCGCGGCCAGCTTGGCTGCGGGAACCTCGACCCCGCCCGCGCCAGGGTCGCCGCGCGCGCTCCTCGATCGGCTCATCGGTGACGCAGAGGGGTTCTCCGTCGAGCACCGGATCGCCAACGGCATCGCGTTCCTCGGCGCCGTGCTGTCGCTGCCGGCGACCGCGTCGAACGTGGCGATGGGGCTCCCCAGTGAGACCATCGCGGTCACCGCGTTCGCGTCGGTGGCCTACGCGGGGCTCTACTACTGGTCGCGCTGCCGTCGTGTCTTCGCGCTCCCCGCCGTGCTGTCGCTCCTCGGGCTCGCGGTGGTGTACTACCCGCTCGTGTGGCTGTCGAACCACGGACTCGACGGCAGCATCCACTACATGGGCCTCCTCGGGGTGGTGGCCACGAGCTGCCTTTTGTCGGGCTGGCGCCGCCACGCGGTCTCGGGCCTGTTCGTGACGGTGACGGCGCTCTTGCTCGCGGGGGAGTTCTCGGGCGTGCTCCCCGTGACCCCCTATCCGGAGCGGAACACACGCTTCCTCGACGTGTTCGCGTCGTTCTTGGTGGGAGGGCTCGCGTTGGCGGGCATCGTGCTCATCCTGAAGGCCAGCCTGCGCCGCGAGCACCAGAAGGCGCTCGTGTTCTCCGACCTCGTGGTGCGCACCAACCGCGACCTCGAGCGCGCGCTCGCCGAGAACGAACGCCTCGCGCGGACCGATCTGCTCACCACGCTGCCGAACCGTCGCCACGCCGAGGAGCGGCTCGCGCAGCGGCTGCGGGAGGCAGAGCGCTACGGGCGACCCTTCGCCGTGGTGCTCTTCGACATCGATCACTTCAAGGGCGTCAACGATCGGCTCGGGCACGCGGGCGGCGACGCGGTGCTCATGGAGCTCGGGCGTCTGCTCGGGGGGCAGACGCGGGACACGGATCTGGCCGCGCGGTGGGGTGGCGAGGAGTTTGTGGTGCTGCTCCCGGAGACGCCGCTCGACGGGGCGTTGGTGATGGCTGAGCGGCTGCGACGTGCCGCGGCGGCGCACCCGTTCCCGGGCGGGGAGGCCGTCACCGTGAGCCTCGGCGTGGCCGCCTGGCGGCCGGGCGATACGGAAGACACGCTGCTCGCGCGCGCCGACGCCGCCGCCTACGAGGCGAAGCGGGCGGGGCGCAACCGCGTGGTCGCCGGCTGAAGAACGACCACGAGGAGGGGAGCTCCCCCGAGAAAAGCCTTGGCGCTCGTGGCGCGTTGGTGGCAAAGGATGCGCATGAAGCACGTCATGAAACACGACCTGCCTCTCGACAAAGCTCGCCTGGTGGCCGAGCGTGCGTTCGACGCGTATCGCGAGAAGTACGCCAGCTACAACCCCAACCTCAAGTGGCTGAGCGACACGAAGGCGCGTGCTTCTTTCAGCGCGAAGGGCATCACCGTGGAGGGTGCCATCGAGCTCGAGCGTGACACCATCGCGTTCGATCTGGAGGTGCCGTTCGTGCTGCGGGTGTTCAAGGGCAAGGCGGTCGAGATCATGGATCGCGAGCTGCGGCACTGGGTGGCCAAGGCGAAGGCGGGCGAGCTCTGAGCGCTGCTCCGCGCGGTGGGGTGACCTGTGGGTGGCTTGCCGTCTGGGGGACGCTCGCTGCCTTGGGTGGTGCGTGCACCGGCGCGCCGGCTGCGCCCGCGGAGGCGCTGGTGACGGTTCCGCCGCCGCCGTCGGGAACGAGCGCGCCGGAGGACGCGGAGCCGCTCCCGCCGGAGCCCCCGGTGGAGCTCACGCTCACCACGGGCGCGGTGACGCGCGGACCGCACGCGCTCCGGGTTACGCTCAAGCAGCTGTTCGTGGGCTTGTCGGCCAGTGAGCCCCCGAGCGTCGAGGCGACGCTCCACCTCGCGCGCGACGAGAGCGAGGGCGAGCTCGAGCTCAGCGTGCGAGGCCGCGCGCCAGCCTCACGCACCTGGTACGGCTTCCGGCTCACGTTGCTGGACGGGACGCCCGACGAGCAGCACGCCACGATCACGGTCGGCGGGCGCTACCAGCTGCCGAAGACGGTGCGGCTCGAGCGGAAGCAACGCACCAAGCTCACCGACGACCTCGAGCTCACGTTCACCGGACACAGCCACAAGCGCACGATGGAGGGTGGGCCGCCGTCGCCGCTGATGATCAGCTGGGTGCTCCACACGCCCGCGCAAGGCGACGAAGAGCGAGAGGTCACCCACAGCCTCCACCTCGACCACACGCGCTTCATCCCGGTGGGAGGGCATGTGCTCGAGCTCGTGCAGCACGCGTACGGTGAGTGGATGGACGTGCGCGTAGTGAGCACACCCTGAGCACGCGCGGCTTGCGGGCAAGGCAAGCACCCATGGCCATGAGAGCGGCGTGAGCCCGTCGCCATGCAGCTCGGCGCTATCCTCTGAAGTTCCTCGACACTGCGACGGCGTGCTCGAGATCCCTGGGATCCTGCTCGACCTGGGGTTGCTGGCTAGCGCTTGGGAAGCAGCAGCGCGAGGCCTTGGATCAGGAGGGCGGCCGGCACGATGCAGACGAGCAGCGTGAGCAGACCGGTCAGCACGACGTAGAAGCCGTCGAACAGCTCCGTCTGCACCTCGATGAGCCAACCGGCGACGCCCACCTGTGCCACGAGCTGGTAGCCCGCTGCTGCGAGGGCCGCGACGAGGACAGGGACGCGAATCCACGCTGGCACCAGGCGCGCCGACGATTGGGCGGCGGCCAGCGCGGGCGGCAGATCCGGGTCATGGGGGCCGGAGGTCATCATTTCCGGTGCTACGCCGGATGGCCGTGGAGCTTCCCTCCCTCAGCGCTCGCGCGCCAGCTTGGCGATCCGATGGGTCGCGACTTGCCCCTGGACGAGGGCGGGGGATGGTTTCAGCGCCGTGTTTCCCCAGCGAGCTCGAGTGATAGGCTCGAGAGCGTGAGAACGTTCATCGCCCTTTTCGGCGTCGCGGCGCTGGTGGTCATCGGTTGTGAAGGCGACCCCTCCGCCACCGGTGGCCCCGGGAGCGGCGGCAGCGCTGCGTCGGGTCCTGGCAGCGGCGCCGGCACCTCGAGCGGCGGCAGCACCGGCGGCGGTGGAAGCGGCGGGAGCGGCGGCGCCGGTGGCATCCCGGCCGCCGACTGCGACGCGCTGCCCGCGCCGGAGGGCAACGTGATCATGGTCGGGCCGAGCGACGACGTCGCAAGCGCAGTGTCGAACGCGACGAGCGGAGACACCGTGATGTTCGGTGCGGGCAGCTATGATCTCAGCGGCCAGGCGCTCTGGGTCGCGGCGGATGGGGTCACCCTTCGCGGCGCGACCGGCAACCCCGAGGATGTCGTGCTCGACGGTGCCTACGACACGGCGGGCGGCGGCCTCATCAGCGTGCCGAGCTTCTCCAACGTGACCATCGCGGATGTCACGATTCGGCGACCGCGCTACCACGCGATTCACGTGACCGCGGGCGAGCAGCCGGCCACCGGCACGTTGATCTACAACGTGCGCGTTGTCGATCCCGGCGAGCAGGCGATCAAGATCAACCACACCAGCAGCGGCAACTATGCCGACGATGGCGAGATCGCCTGCTCGCACCTCGAGCTCACCGAGCTCGGGCGCCAGCAGGTGATGAGCTACAACAGCTCGGGCAGCAACTGCTACACCGGCGGCGTCGACGCCCACGGCGCCCGCGGCTGGACCGTGCGCGACAACACCATCGTCGGCTTCTGGTGTGACAATGCGGATCTGTCCGAGCACGGGATCCACTTCTGGACCGGAAGCCGCGACACGGTGGTGGTGCGCAACCACCTCATCAACAACGCTCGCGGCATCGGCTTCGGGCTCGTGGGCGGCGGCCGCACCTACGACGACAATCCGTGTGGCGGCGCGTCGGGTGCGGGCCACTACGGTGGCGTCGTCGCCAACAACTTCATCGTGGCCACCGACACCGGCCTCTTCGCTTCGCCGAACGGCGTCGATACGGGCATCGCGCTCTGGTACGCGTGCGACGCGACGGTGGCCCACAACTCGGTTGTGTTCACGAGCGCGCCGTTCACCGCCATCGAGTGGCGCTTCGAACCCACCACCGTGACCCTCGTGAACAACCTCACGACGCATGTGCAGCTGGAACGCCCCGGCGCCACCGCGATCAGCGAGGGCAACATCGCCGATGCGCCCCTCAGCTCGTTCGTGAACGTGAACGCCTTCGATCTACATCTGGCCGATGGCGCCTCCGCGATCGGCGCGGGTGTCGCCGCCGGCGCCACGCACGCACCGGAAGACATCGACGGCGACGTGCGCCCGGCGACCCCCGACGTGGGCGCCGATCAGCGCTGAGGGGGTGTCGGCGCCTCTGGCAGCAGGGTTTCGACGCTCGAACGCGCGCGCAGGCGTGGCACGTCCGAGGCGGTCGACTAGGGTTGGCTCCGCGCACGAGCGCACGCTCCAGAAGAACGGGAGGGATCGTGTACCGAGACGGATTCGACGCTGCGGCGGCCGAGCTCGAAAAGAGCGTGAAGCGTCTGGAGGCGCGCGAGGAGAAGCTCGACGAGCGCACGCGCGGGAAGCTCCCGGCGGGGGTGCTCGAGGAGCTGGCGCGGCTCAAGCGGGGGCTGACGCCGACCGAGACGACGGTGGAGGCGGTGCGGGCGTGTGAAGAGACGCTGAGCGCCTATGAGCACAAGCTGACGGATGCGCTGAACCTCGCGGCGCAGATTCGGGGGGCGGAGGAGCGCGGGGAGAACGTGGAGCTCACCGCCCAGGGGGTGCCGCTCATGGTGTCGCGCGTGCGACGATGGCTGGGGCGCGCGGCGGTGTTGGGGGCGCTCTACGGCGCCTTCGCGTGGCTCCCGGGGTGGCTCCTACAGACGGCGCACGAGCGGTCGTCGGTGTGTCTGGCCACGTTGCCCGAGCGCCCCGAGGCACGCGCGGAAGACTGTCGCGAGCGGGCGCTCCTCTTGTGGCCCCTGGCGGTGCCGTGGACACATATGGACGCGCTGGCGGAGTGGCGCGGCACCGCCGCCGACGTGGCGCGGCTGGCGGGAGCGCGCGACCTCCACGGCGCCGAGACCCGTGCGAGCAGCCTCCGCGACGACGCCAACGCGTATGCGCTGGCGCGACAGGGCGCGTGGGAAGCGCTCGCCGCGAGCGACCTCGTCGCTGTGCAAGCGCTCGCGGCCGCGGCCACCCTCGCCGATCTCGACGCGGTGCGGCGACACGCGTGGCGACAGGACCCCGACCCGATGAGCGCCAGCGACGATCTCGTGCGCGGCTCGTGGCTCTGCCTGCTCGGGGAGCGGGAGGCGGGGCTCACGGCGCTCATGCGCTCGGATGCGTTGTTTCGCCGCACGATCGACACGCGAGGGGTTGGAGGCACAAAGCAGCGGCTCGCGCTCGCGGCGTGTCGCGGCACGAGCGCCGAGCTCGGGTTCAGCCCCTACCACTTGGAGAGCTACGGCCAGCCGGCGATGACGCTTCTCCGTCTCGCGGATCCGAGCTGGGAAAAAGGGCGGCGCCTCGCGGTGCTGCGCGAGCTCCGCGACGGGCTCGACGGCGAGCCGCACGCGCTCGCGGCCCACGCCCTCGCCAGCAGCGGCGAGCTCTTGAGCGTCGGCGATGCGTTGGCGTGGGTGGCCGACAGCGGCGTGCTCGGGCGGTTGCGGGCGCCCGCCGACGTGCTGTCGCCGTGGGCTCTGCTCACGCCCGCGGACGTGCACGACGACGGGCGGGTGGCGCCCAGCGTGTATCGAGCGGCGGCGCGGCTGAGCGCGCGGCTGGCTGCGAAAGCACCGGAGCGTGGGGAGGTGCCGACGCGCGCAGGGTATGGCCACCCCGCCGTCGATGAGGCCTACCTTCGGCCTCGGGAGACGCTGCTCGAGGCGACCTGGCTCTTCTATTGGCACGCGGCGGTGGGCTACGCGCGCTGGGGAAAGTGGGACCAGGCGTTGGCAGCGGTGGGCGAGGCGAGCCGCGCGGCGCCGACGACCGAGCACTGGCGCTTCGCGTCGATTCACGTCGCGGCCCGCGATCACGAGGGCGCGCTCGCCAAGCTCGCGACGGTGGCCGACGTCGCCTCCCTCGAGGACGCCGATCATTACTACTTTCGGCTCAATCGGGCCTACGCGCTGGCGGGGCTCGCGCGCTTCGTGGAGGCGAGGGCGGAAGCACGCTGGGTCGCTTTGAGCGAGGGGGTCGCCGCGGTTGGAGAGGGCGCGGAGGCCCTCCTGCTCGAGGTGGTGACGGCGCTGCTCGCGAACGAGGCGGTGACACGGGTCGACGCCGCGATCCCGCTCGGGATGCCGTCGAGCTTCGATACGACGGTGCACGAGGGCTGGGTGTGGGCCCTGCGTGGCATGATCGACCAGCCCGCCGAGGAGCGGGCGAAGCTCCGAGTGCGGCTGCCCTCTCCGGTGTTTGCACGCTTCCATGGCGCGCCGGCGGCGTTCGTGCTCGCAGGCCGAATGGTGGAGGACCCGGCCGACCACGTGAGCGTGGAGCGCTGGCTCGATCGCGCGTTCGCTCACTGGCACGGCCGTGGGAGCGGGCGCGCCGCGCTCGCTCATGCCCGCGCCGAGGCGGCGCGCTGGCGCGGCGACGAGGTGTCGGCCGCGAAGTGGCAGGAGCGCGCCGACAAGCTCTTTGCGCTGATCGACAGCCACGAGGCGGCCATCCTCACCGACATGACGGGGGAGCTCTGACCATGAACCTAAGGCTCGACAGGCGGAAGCTCGCGCTCGGCGCGGTGGGCGCTTACGTGGTGACGGCGGGCGTGTGGATAGGGCTCCTTCACGTGTACGAGGCCAAGGCGACAGCGCCGCGGGAGCTGCCCGAGTGGCACGCGTTCGCGGCTTGCCTCGTGGGTCCCCTCGAGGAGGGGGAGCTGCCTTCGCACCGGATTCACGACATCGCGGTGGGCGCCCGTCGCGGGAAGGCCGCCGGCGAGGAGCTGGCGAAGTGGCCGCTCAACTGCGAGGGGCGAGCCACCGCGTTGAAGCGGGCGCTCGTCGAGAGCGAGCCTCGAGCCGGCACGAGCTCGCATGCGGCCTGGTCGTGCCTCGCCCGTTCGGTGGACACGGTCGCGCTGAACCTGGGGCTCATCGCGACGAAGAGAGAAGGCGCCGTCGACCGCGCCTTCGACTGTGCGCGGCGCTTCGTGGCGCCCTCGACCTCGGCGGCCTCGGCGGGGGGAGGGCCCATCGCGCCCGACGTGCCGCGTGTCTTGCGCGTGCTCCCCGACCTCGGTGAAGGATGGCTCGAAGAGACCGACCCCTTCCGCGCGAGCGTGCTCCGCACGCGCCTCACGCATCAACATGGCTATTGCCTCGTGCCCCCGGCCGGCCCCCACGCCCGGTGCACGCGGGTCCCCGACACGCTGGGGCTGTCGGCCCCGGCGCTCATGCTGGTGCCCACGCTGCACGAGACGGAGACGTTCGTGCTCTCGGTCGCTCCATGGGGGGGCGCGGTGCACCGGTTGAGCGACGGTCGTCGCTTGCTCGGGGCGACCCCCGAGGAGCGACTGATCAGCGCCTTCGTGGGCGCGGATGGCAAGGTGCGCGCGCTCGTTCGAGGTGAGGGCGACGCGGCGCTCGTCAGCGGCGTCGAGGGTGAGGAGGCGCCGGTGCGCACGCCGCTCCCCGGCGTTCGCGACGAGGCGGAGCTCGTGGGCGAGCACCTCCTCTGGCTCGACGACGCGAGCCCGCGCCACCTCTGGGTGCGACCGCTCGCCGACACCACCGCCGTGCCGACCGATCTCGGTCCGTTCGGGGGGAACGGGCTGGTCGGCAACGTGGTGACCTGCAGCTCGAACGAGGTGTTGTGGGCCCTCACCAGCGGCGGCGCGGTGCGCATCGACGCGCGCGGCTACGGCTGGCATTTCGTGTCGCTCTCGCGGCCTGCCGTGAGCTGCTCCGACGGCGTGCTCACCGTCGCCACCGCTCAGGTCGACGCGGTGCGGTACCAGCGCTGCACCGAGACACGCTGCGAGGATGAGAAATCGATGACGCTTTCGCTCGGCGAAAATGAGCACAACCGCGCCGCCATCGCGCTGGGAGACTCGGTGCTCGTCGTGAAGAAGGACAAGGGCGTCCGCATGCGCCTCGCTCCCATCGCGAAGCTGCGAGAGGCGGAGGAGCGCGTGATCCTGCACGACGAGTCGGGGTCGGGAGTGCCCGTTCACCGGGTGCAGCTGCAGGCGCGCCACGGCGTGGCCTACCTGGTCGCGCACACGGGGGAGGGAGCGCAGCTCGTGCGAATCGACGGGCAAGGAGCGGTGACACCCATCACGCCCCAGTGACGCGCTGCTCTGCGCGGACGCGGAAGCGGACTTTCGCGACGAGCGAGTCGACCGAACCGCTCGAGCGAGAGATGTCACTCGCTGAGGGAACGACGACTGATCTTGGTGGGTGCGAGGGAGCGGCATTGGCTTTGCGATGCTGGTGCATAGCGGCCTCTACAGCCGCGAATTGGCGTTCGCGTGAGTTGGTTCGCGGTGCACCCGTGCATGCACTGTGCAGGGATCGGTGCGATCGCGGAGGCGAGATTTCACCGCGAATCGAGCCGGTGGGCGGCGGCACGCTCCTCGCAATGCACGTTGCCAGGCGCCGCGACGGGCGCTCGGTGTGGGCTCGTCGCGGTGGCGAGCCGGCACCGGTGGCGACGTGCGCGGTTCGCGCTCACGTCGTCGAGGGGGTGCGAGCCAAGGAGTGAAACATGTCCGACAACACGATGGTGACTCACGCATGCTGCTGGATGGTGTTGGCTTCGGCCCTCGTCGCGCGGGGGGCGGCGGCCGACGAGCCGAGCCCTCCGCCCGGAGACGCTTCGGAGTCGCCGGAAGCCTCCGCTGAGAGCACGGCGGCCGAAGATGACGCCGACGCAGGACACGCGCCCGCGCCGAAGCCCACCGCGCCGGCCGGGTACCACGCAGGCTACGGCCCGGGGTACGGGCCTCGATATGGGGCGGGGGGAGCGTCTCCGCCGCCCCGCGAGCTCGAGCTCGTGGAGGGGGCGGCGGTGCCGGACGGCTACGTGGTGGAGAGTCGGATCAACAAGGGCCTGGTGATCGCGGGGGCCACCACCCTCGGCGCGGTGTACCTGCTCACCACCCTCGGCGCTGCCATCGCGGTGGACACCTCCTCGAACCCCGAGGCCTACGAGCCGCTCTTTATCCCCGTGGCCGGTCCGTTCGTGACCATCCACACCGCCGACGCGAACGCGACGGGCACGTTCGGGCTCGTGCTCGACGGCCTCGCGCAGACCGCCGGCCTCTCCATGTTCGTGGCCGGGCTCGTGGCGCAGGAGGAGGTGCTGGTCTGGCGCGGACACGGCATGACGGTGGCGCCCACCGCGGGACCCACCGGAGCTGGTCTCACCGGATCGTTCTGAGCGCCTAGCGGAGCTCGGCGTGGAGGTGGGTGGCGAGGGCGACGAGGTGCTCGAGGTCGGTCGACTCGCAGATCCCGGGAGTGTCGACGGTCAGGATCGGCGCTCCGGCGAGGTGGGCCCGCGCGTCGGCGCCGTCGGTGGTGCCATAAGGATCGGCGCCTTCGTGGATCTCCACCTCGGCGGCGACGCGGGCGGTGAAGGGGGGGTGGCGCAGCATGCGTTCGCGGAGCGCATCCGAGGGGAACGGGGTGGGCTCGGCAGGGGGAGCGGTCACGCGAAAACGAACGTCGAACCAGGCGCGATCGATCCCCTCGTCGGCGAACGAAGCGCGGGCGCTGGCGGCGCCTTCACCGTGGGCCTCGTCGCAGACGAAGCCGAGGGGCGCGTTCGGCAGCGCGAGCTCGACGCGGGTGTACCAGGGCTCGGGGGGCCCGTCGCCGAGCGCGCGGTCGAGGTACACGAGGCGGATCGCGGCGCGCACGCCCCCGAGGTGTCCAATGGCGCCGCGGTGCGAGTAGCGCGCCCCGGCGTCGAGCAGGGCGCTCGCCTCGCGCAGAACGTGGAGATAGGCCATGGTTCGTCAACGTGTCATAGCGCGGAACGCAGACGTTGCGGAGTCGAGGGGCGGGATCGGGCATACTCGCGGCCATGGCTGAGAAGACCAGCGTCGACGGCAACCGCGTGGTCATCGATGACGCGGAGTACACGGTGAAGCCGGCGGGGACCGATCGTTATGCGGTGTTCGACTATTTTGGTGCCGCGCTCGGGTACTTCATGGTTCGCGGCAAGATGATCCAGCCCGACGACTACCGTATCGCCGGTGCGCATCCGATAGTGCAGATCGGGAGGCTCTGGCGCGCCGGAAACGCCGGTGAGCTCGAGGCGAAGGCGAACCCACCGTCCAAGATGGTGTGCGAGGTGCTGACGCTCGCTCCCATCGAGTCGGCGCTGCTCGACGGCGCGCGCGCCCACGTCCGGTGGCTCAAGACCCAACCCGGGCTGAAGTCCGCCTTCTACGCGCACGACCCGACGACCGGCAAGGCGATGGCGGTGCGTGTGTGGGCGACGCAAGGACACCTCGAGCGGTGCCGCGCCGCCACGCCGCCCGAAGACGCGAAGGAGCTCCCGTCCACGAGCACGGACGTGCTCGCGCTCCTCGACGATCTCTGAGCTCGGGAGCCCGTGGTGCGGAGCCGGCCATGGCCTCCATGCGATGGCAGGAGGGGGCACCACGCCAACGATCGCGCTCACGCTCTCCGGGCGTGACTCACGAGCACACGCCGCATGGCGAGCGAGGCGACGGCGAGGAAGTGCACCCGCTCCTCGGGCACGGCGTGTTGGTCGGCGATCCTGAGGTAGGCCTCGTGCACGAGCGCGGTGGCGCTCAGGGTGTGACCGGCGCGCTCCGAGGCGAGGTGGCGCCGCGCGAGCCCGCGCAGCTGCCGATACAGCGTGTCTCCGAGCTGTCGTTCGGCCTCACCGCTCCCCTCGACCACCTGGGAGACGAGAGCTCGCACTGCGCGAGCACCTCGCCCCGCACGTTCGTAGCTGGATTCTGGAGCGCTCAAGCCTTGTGTTGCCTGCTGGGTCAGTCGTCGCTGGTGTCGTTGAACACCAGGCCACCGTCGCCGAGCTGCTCGATGTCGAAGTCGTCCGAGAACTCGCCGCCGTAGGTATAGACACAGTAGCTCGTACCGTTCACATCGAAGAGCACGATCGTCCCGTCGCCCGCGTTGTAGGCTGCGCCCACGTTGGCGATGGGGGCGCCGCCGCCGCCGAAGTCGCCGAGGAAGCTGTACACGGGCGACCAAGCCTCCGTGGTGGTGTTGTAGGCCGCGTAGGATGAGCCTCCTGGGTTGAAGACGAAGAGCTGCGCTCCGTAGCCGAAGGCGGCGCCGACGTTGGCGAAGGGCGCGTCTTCGAGCAGCTCGCCGATGGGCTCGGGCTGGCTGAAGGCCGCTTGGCCGTGGTCGTACACGGTGAGCTGCCCTTGTCCATCGAACAAGCGCCGGTCCCAGCGGGGTTCGACGAGCCCCCGCCGCTCCCTTGGGCTGCGGACGTGCCCTCCGCGGCGGCGACCGCGTCGTTTTCGTCGGTGCCGGCGCAGGCGGTGAGAATCAGCAGGGAAAGGGCGCTCGTGAGAAGTCGTCGTTGCATGGCTTCGGTCTCCAGGGGTGGGGTTCACCAAGAGACGCGCAGTGCGACGAAGAACGTGATCACGCTCCACGAACAAAAGGCACCACCGGCGTCATCCTTGACCCGCTGCCTCCCCCGTCTGCGCACCATCCATCGGGGGGGCGCCCTCTGTGGGGAGGGCGAGCGGGGCTCTTGCGGGCGGGCGCGGTATCGGCGGTGTGAGCGCCGGGGTAGCGATGGCGCATGAAGTTCAAGACGATCCCCGCGAGCGTGCGGAAGGGCTGGGAGCTCAGCGATGAGGCCGCGCTATGGACCGAGCTCCTCGGGCCCGACGTGCCCGAGGACGTGAAGCGGCTGAGGCGAACCGACGACGGCGGGTTCTTGTTGGCGTCGCCGCAGGCGCTCTTGGCGGCACCCAACAGCTTCGCGGAGGTGGTGCGGCTCGGGCGCGAGGCGCGGCAGACCGAGCCCGTCCTCCAGGCGCTCACGAACAGCTACTTCTTCGCGTCGCTTCCTCACGAGGGCGACTGTCTGCTCCACCACTCACCGCCCCTCACCCACGCGATGTGCAACGGTCGCGAGACGGCGGACGTGGTGTACTGGTGCCACGAGACGGGCCTGTTGCATCACGCCGAGGCGTACGACCTGCCCACGGTCGCGCGGTTGCTCGAGGTCGCCGACAGCAGCGACGACGAGGCGGCGCGCGTCGAGCGTTTGAAAGAGGCGCTGGGGCGCTACTCACTCGACCGCTGGCCGCTGTCGCACATCGGGAGGTTCCTCGAGGAGGATGGCCTGATCGCGGCGGTGGACAGCGTGCTCGCGGAGAAGAAGCGGAAGGGGCCGGTCAAGCCGCCCAAGACCGCCTTCGCCGTGCTGCACGATCGCGCCGTGTGGCTGGCCGCGGCGCTCGCCAGCGACGTCGTGAACAAGGCGGCGGTCGCGGCGCAGCACGCCTGGCAGCCCGACGAGACCATGGCGCAGCCGGGCTTGTTCGACTATCCACCGACGGCGCTCTACTGGCTCGTGCGGAGCTTCGTGCTCGGAGAGGACGAGCGCTTCGAGCGCGTCGCCGCCGCCGCGGTCGCGAGTCAGTCACGCCTGGTGCGCGACGCCGTCGTCTACTTGCGCGAGAGCGGTGACGTCTTCAGCGCGCTGCGGGCGCGGGCAGCCGAGGTGCTCGACGAGATCACCAACCCGTTTCCGAAGGCCATGTCGCTCGGGGGCGCCACCCTTCGGCGCGACGACGCGGTGGCCCCCGTCCCGCTGGCCTCGCCGGAGCCGCTGGCGATCGTCGAGCCGGCCGCCGATCTCTTGCTCGAGGCGCGCTGGCACCAGCCCAAGCTGGTGGTGCCCATCGACGACCGCCACCTCATCGTGTCGGGGAACCACAAACATCCACGCGCGGGCAAAGACGGCTCGATCCCCAACTGGCTCCCCGCGCTCATGGAAGTCGATCGCGAGACCGGTGCGGGTCGCATCCTCTGCTCGCTCCCGCACGGCGGCTTCGAGTCGACCCAAGGGGATCTGCTCGGCGCTCAGCTGCTCACCGCCGGTCCGAACCACCTGCGCCGCTTCGAGCGCCACGGCGACCGGCTGTGGTTGGTGGACGAGGCCTCGAGCGCGCAGTCGCGGGCGTTGGTGGTCGCCCGTGGCGAGGACCACGTCGTCGTAGCCTACGGCGGCAGCCAGCGCATGGGCCCGAGCGGCTGGGAGGACGTGGTCGACTCCATCGAGCTGTGGGGCATCGTCGACGGGGCGCTGGCGCGACTCGGCAGCGCGCCCTTGGCGCTCGCGAGCGTGGCCGCTCGGCAAGACGAGGTGGTGGGGGCGAGCCTCGATGGCACCGCCGGCTACCGCCTCGAGGGGCTCGACGAAGCGCTCGCCGACTGGCGACGCCCAGGCGTGACCTTCCGGCGCAGCTACTTCCGCGAGCGCGACGACAACCCGACGGTCACCCCGACCGCGATCAGCACCGCGCTCGGGGACATGGACCTCGCCATCCCGACCGACTCTGGCAGCTGGCTGGTGCTGAAGAAACAAGGCGGCGATCCTCTCGACGCGCTCTTCAACCGGCCCTCGGTCTACTCGGTGCAGGTGGGCGACGAGACCGGGGTGCGGCCGGTCGCGCCGGAGCTCACTGGCATCGGGGTGTTCGACGTGATGCGCGGTCGCGAGGCGATGGCGTGTATCGACGGCAAGCTCTACTGCATCGATCTGCCCACCGGCGAGGTGAAGGCCACGTTCGCGCTCCCGGAGGGCGTGCGGGCGGTGGAGGTCCTCAGCGACGGCTACTGCATCGTCGTCGGCGAGGAGCTGGTGTTCTGGGATGCAACGGGCCGCGAGACGCGTCGCATCCACACCGGCGCCGGCGCCGCGACGCTCATGGGCCTCTACGGCGGTGGGTACGTGGCGCTGAGGACGGCCGATACGCCGCTCGTGCTCCTGGAGATCGACGGGGACACCGTGCGCCTCGCCGGCGCGGCCCGACCCGACGGCCCCCTGGCCCAGGCGCAGTTCTCCACGCCGGCGCGCCCGCCAGGCCACTATCGGCTCTTCGCGACGCTGGACAGGCGCCTCTACCAGCCCTTCGGTCTCCGTCGTGGCGCGGGCACCGAGGTAGGCGACAGCCTACCGAGCGCGCCGTGGGCGATCGCCGACATCGGACTCGAGCAGGGCTGAGGCCACAGAGGGGGAGGCGTCGACGTCACGCCCCCCCACGCGCACACGAGCACAAAACGGGCTCCGCGGGGCGACGACAGCGCGTGGAGACATGATAATGCTGTTGCGATGCGGGCCGTTCTCCCTCTCGCCATCGCGTTGGCCACGACGGGTTGTGCGCAGCGGAACAGCGGCGTGCCTCCGCAGCTCGCCGGGGGTCGTCCCGGATCGGTCGTGCCTCAGGCACCTCCCACCTTCACGACGCGTCTGTTCTTGCCGGGCACGACGGGGGCGGAGACGGTCAAGGTGCAGGTCGTCGACGGCATGGCGATCCACCAAGGCGACATCCTGCTCGGCCACGTGTCGCAGCTCGGGTTGCGTTACGGGCGGCCGCGCTTCGGCCCCGGCACGAATCACGCGACGGCCGTCTCCGACAACAGCTATCTGTGGCCGGGCGGTGTGATCCCCTACACCATCGACGGCAGCATCGCGGCCAAAGACCGCGACAAGCTCATGGCCGCCATCCAGCGCATCAACCAGACCGCGCTCAAGCTGCGTCCGGCCACCCCGAACGATCTCGACAGCGTGTTGTTCGTCGATCACGGCCGTGGCTGTTACTCGTACTACGGCCGCGTGGGCGGGGAACAAGACTGTCACGTCGGCGGATGCAGCTACGCCACCATGCTGCACGAGATCCTCCACGCCGCGGGCTTCTATCACGAGCACGCGCGCCCCGATCGCGACCAGTTCATCACCGTGAGGTGGGAAGACATCCGAGAGGGGGAGAAGTCCAACTTCGAAGTGCAGCGCACCGCGCGCACGTTCGGTGGTTACGACTTCGGCAGCGTGATGCACTACCACGCCTTCTCGCACTCCAAGACCGGCAACCAGACGCTGGTGCCGAAGGTGCCCAACGTGAAGGTGGGCGACGCGCCGGATCTCTCGGACAGCGACATCGCGGGGATCGCGGCGCTCTACAGCGGGGCGCCGCAGCCCACCCCCACCGGGCCGGCGCCCCAACCCAACCCCGGGCCGGCGCCGCAACCCACCTGGGCCGACCTCCTCAAGCTGCCGCAGAACCCTCAGGGGCAGCCCCAGTGGCCGACGCTCCCCGGCCTGCCCGCGCAGGGACCCCCGGCGGGCTTGCCGCCTTGGCCGGTGCTCATCACCGCCCCCGCGCCAACTGGGGTCCCGCCGATCCCTCACGTCCCTTGGTGAGTCGCTCCACCGCGCGGGGCAGCGGCCGTTTGGTGGTGGCGCTGCTCGACCTCGATGTCCGCGCGCCTCCGCAGCGCGTGAGCCTGCGCGCTCCGTCGCCCGCGAGAGCGTGGTGATCGAGCACCCACGTTGGAGATGATCTACCCGCGCGCGCGGAGTGGGCGGCGCGCGGTGCCCTGCTTGGCACCAGGCCTTCGGCACGCGTCGTCGCGGCGCGCGTACCTCGGCTCCGCGGCGCGGCCCGAGCGAGCGCCGTCCGACGCGGTGGATATTCCACGGCCCACACCGTGGACGCACAGCGACGGGGCCACACGGCGTGGGCCGGCGCTTCCCCGGAGAGCGGCGACCACGCCCGCCGCGCCCGGCGTCGGGGCCCTGGGTACGCTCGTTGCACTGCGGCCCACCCATGCATCCTTCTCAGTGGACGAGTGTGCTGGCGCTGGCCCTGGCCCTGCTTGGTGTGGCCGGCTGTGATCGCGTGCTCGGCTTTGGCGACGTCGAGCCGAGCGCTGGAGCCGGCGCGGCGGCGGCCGGCGGCCAGGGCGGTGGCCAGGGTGGCGGGCAGGGCGGCGACGGCGGCGAGTCTGTTGGGCCAGGGGGCGCTCAGGGGGGGCACCCGAACAGCGGCGGCGGTGGTGG
>CAYOAL010000129.1:0-30717 GCA_964401935.1 uncultured Polyangiaceae bacterium | reverse complement strand
ACCGTCGCGATCTGCAGGCGAGGATTCGCGCCGAGATCATCGCGGCCGATGGCCCCGCCAGCACGGGCTTCAGCTTCCGACACGCCGACGGCACACCCTATGGACAGAACTTGCGACCCGAGGCCATCGACACCACCCAGCGCGTCAGGAGCGCCCTCATCCACATGGGCTTCCGCGAACGCGAGGCCCGCGCGCTCATCGATCGCGTCCTCGAGCAGGGCGCCCCAGACGACACCACCGCCTTCCTCCGCGCAGCGCTCCGCGCCACCTGAAGCGACCCACCGACCCGCCACTCCGCCTTTTCCGGTCAGGTCTTGAGCCCCCCCGCGCGCTAGCGTCCGACGCGTCGCACCTCCAACACGTCGGGGTGGCGGTCGATGCGCTGCATCACCTTCACCACCTGCTCGGCGCTGGCGAGCTCGAGCGACAGCCGCAGCCACGCCGCGCCGCCACGGTTGCCCTCCGCGCGCGCCGACGAGATGTTCACCCCCATCGTCGACACCAGGGTGGAGATGTCCCGCAAGAGGCCGGCCGAGTCGTTGGCGTGGATCTCGATGTCGACCATGTGCTTCTCCGCGTCGGCTGGCGCCCAATCGATCTCTACCAGACGCTCGGGCTCGGTGGCCTTCACCACGTTGGTGCAGTCGCGACGATGGATCATGATGCCGCGACCGCGCGTCACGAAGCCCACCACGTCGTTGCCTGGCACCGGGTTGCAGCAGCGCGCCCGCTTGCCGAGGATGTCGTCCACCCCGTCGAGCCGCAGGCCGGTGGCGCTCTTCTTCTTGCGGCTCGGCGGCACCGACGGCGGGAGCTGTGGGTCCTCCTGAGGGGCCTTCTCGCGCTCCACGTGGAGCGCGGCGGACGCGACCGACTGCGAGCTCCGGTCGCCGAAGCCGACGTGAGCGTACAGCTCCTCGACCGACGTGTACTTGAGCAGCTCCGCGATCTCCTCGAGGGTGGCGTAGGCGAGGCCGAGCCGCCCGAGCTCCTTGTCGACGAGCTCTTTGCCCTCCGCCACCGCCTTGTCGCGCCCCTGCTCACGAAACCAGTGGCGCACCTTCTGCCGCGCGCTGTTGGTCTTGAGATAGCCGAAGCTGGGGTTCATCCAGTCACGGCTCGGGTGGGGCACCTTGTGGGTGAGGATCTCGATGCGATCGCCGGTCTTGAGCGCGTGGTCGAGCGGCACGATGGCGCCGTTGACCTTCGCTCCTCGACAGCGGTGCCCCACCATGGTGTGCACGCGGTAGGCGAAGTCGAGCGGGGTCGCCCCCACCGGCAGATCGATGATGTCGCCGTTCGGCGTGAAGACGTACACCTGATCTTCGAAGATGTCGGTCTTGAGCGACTCGACGAAGTCGTGCGGATCGTTCACGTCGCGCTCCCAGTCCATCAGCTGGCGGAGCACGGTGAACTTCTCGTGGGCGGTGCTCTTCTTGCGCTCCTTGTAGGCCCAGTGGGCGGCGATGCCGAACTCGGCGAAGGTGTGCATCTCCTGGGTGCGGATCTGCACCTCCACCGGGCGCCCACGCGGACCGACGACGGCCGTGTGCAGCGACTGATAGCCGTTGGGCTTGGGCTTGGCGATGTAGTCGTCGAACTCGCCAGGCAGCGGCACCCAGAGGCTGTGCACGATGCCGAGCACCGCGTAGCAGTCGGTGAGCCGCTCCGTCATCACGCGCACCGCGCTCACGTCGTAGATCTGATCGAAGCCGAGCTGCTTGCGCCGCATCTTGTTGTAGATGCTGTAGATGTGCTTCGGGCGGCCCTTCACGCTGGCCTTGATGCCCTCCTCGGCGATCTTCGCCTGGAGCGTGACGATCACCTCCTCGATGAAGGCGGTGCGCTCTTCCCGCCGCTCGGCGAGGAGGCGCGTGATCTCGGCGAACGTCTCCGGCTCGAGGGCCCGCAGCGACCAGTCCTCGAGCTCCCATTTGAGCTGCCAAATCCCGAGCCGGTTGGCGAGCGGCGCGAACACGTCGAGGGTCTCTTGGGCCACGCGTTCCCGCTCCTCCGCGGTCACGTGGCTGTCGCGCAGGGCGCGCATGGTCTGCACCCGCATCGCGAGCACCACGAGCACCACCCGCACGTCGCGGGCCATGGCGAGGAACATCTTGCGCAGCGACTCGGCCGCCTCCTCTTCGAGACGGTCCCAGCGGATCTTGGCCAGGCGCTCCACCCCTTCGAGGAGGGCGGCCACCTCGTCGCCGAGCCGCTCCCGAATCGCGTCGGGGGGAACGTCGAGACGCACGACGAGCGGCGCGACCAACGCCGCCGTCACCGCCGCCGGATCGATGCGCATCTCGGCCAACACCCGCGCCGTCTCGAGCGCGTGATGGATGTGGATGGGAGGCTCGGTGTCGTCCTTGCGCTGCTCCAACATCTCGAAGGCGGTGCGCACACCGTCGAGCGCGACGTCCGGGTGGTGAGCGGCCAGCGTGGTGAGGAGGTGGTCCATGCCGATCTCGACGCTCGGCCATGGGGTGCTGACGGGGAGTTCTTCGGTCATGACGCACGCGCTCTGAGAGGCAAGTGCTCGCGATGCAGGTTGAGCGAACGCGGACCAGGCATTAGATTCGCTCCGTCCAACAGGGGCAAGCGATCGCCGGTCGCCCCGAGAGGGGCGACGGGAGGAAAGTCCGAGCTCTACAGGGCAGGATGCTGGGTAACGCCCAGTGGGGGTGACCCCGAGGAAAGTGCCACAGAAAACAAACCGCCCCGCGCCGCCGGCTCGCCGGCCCGCGGGGTAAGGGTGAAATGGTGGGGTAAGAGCCCACCGCGTCCTCGGCGACGAGGGCGGCACGGCAAACCCCATCCGGAGCAAGGTCACATAGGGAGGCGACGCGCCGCCACCGCGAGGTGGCGGCGTGAGAGGACGGCCCGTCCGAGCCTCCGGGTAGGCTGCTAGAGGGACGCGGTAACGCGGCTCGTAGATGAATGATCGCTGTCCGTCGGGGGGCGACCCCCGGCGGAGACAGAACTCGGCTTACAACCTGTCGGTCCGTCTCCTCGTCCACGGGCACGTCCCGTGGGCGAGGGGGTGTTCGTCACGCGCCGACGCCAGCGCGCCTTCGAGACGCCAGCGCCCTTTCGAAGGAGCGACGAAGGCACGCGCTCGCGAACGACGCTCTACACGCTGAACGACGAGCCGCAGCCGCAGGTGCTCGACACGTTCGGGTTGTTGAACTTGAAGCCCGAGGCGTGGAGGCCCTCGACGTAGTCGATCTCGGTACCGTCGAGGTACTGGAAGCTCAGGGGATCGATGAACATCTTCACTCCCTTGTGCTCGAACTCCTCGTCCATGCTCGTCGGAGCGTCCTCGAAGTAGAGATCGTAGTTGAAGCCAGCGCAGCCGCCGCCGATGACGCGAAGTCGGAGGCCTTGTCCGTGAAGCCCCTCTTCAGCAGCGATCTCGAGCACCTTGGTGGCAGCGTTGTCCGTGATGGTGATGGCCATGATGATGTCCTGCCGAGGCTATTACCACAAAACTTACCTAACGGCACAAACAGCATAGCCACCACGTTCGCAGCACGCCACCCCTCCACCCCCCGGCGGGCACCCACGATCCCGGTCGACCCACCCTCGCGCGGTGTTCGCTCGGCCCTGTTCCCCTCGGCCCCGTTCCGCGCTAAGTGCTCGCCGTGACGAGCCCAGAGGACAAGCCGCTCGAAAAGACGCCGCTCCACGCGGAGCATGTAAACCTCGGCGCTCGCCTGGTCCCTTTCGCGGGCTACGAGATGCCCGTGCAGTACGCGGGCGTGAAGCAGGAGCACCTCGCGGTGCGCACCGCCGCCGGCCTCTTCGACGTGTCGCACATGGGGGAGCTCGCGGTCTCCGGCAAAGAGGCCCGCGAGCTCATCGATCGGATCATCACCAACGACGCGAGCCGTCTCGGTGACGGACGCGCGCTCTACACCTGCGCCTGCAACGAACAGGGCACCATCCTCGACGACCTCATCGTGTACCGCCACGCCGCGGAAGACTGGATGGTCGTGTGCAACGCCTCCAACCGCGAAAAAATGGTGGCCCACTTCACGACGGTGGCGGCGGGCTTCGACTGCGTGCTCCGCGACGCGTCCGACGCTACCGCGCTCATCGCCCTGCAGGGGCCGAAGGCGCTCACCATCGCCGCCACGAGCGGCCCGGAGGGGGCACGCCTCGCAGAGCTGGCGCCGTTCGGCCTCGCGCGCGTCGAGCTCTTCGGGGTGGCCTCCACCGTGGCTCGCACCGGCTACACCGGCGAGGACGGGGTGGAGATCTTCTGCGCCGCCGACGACGCGGCGACGCTGTGGCGTGCCATCCTCGACGCCGGGGTCACCCACGGGATCGCGCCGGCGGGCCTCGCCGCGCGCGACACGCTCCGCCTCGAGGCGCGGTTGTCGCTCTACGGCAACGACATCGACGAGACCACCCACCCGTTCGAGGCCGGGCTCGGCTGGACCGTGAAGCTCGGCAAGGAGGGCGACTTCATCGGCAAGACGGCGCTCGCGGCCATCAAGAGCGCGGGCCTGTCCCGCAAGCTCGTGGGCTTCGAGATGACGGGGCGGGGGATCGCGAGGCAGGGCTACCCGCTGCTCGACCGTGCGCTCGCCCCCATCGGCATCACCACCAGCGGGAGCCCATCGCCGACGCTGGGCAAGAGCATCGGCCTCGGTTATGTGCCGGTAGAGCACGCCGCGGTGGGGACCCCGCTCATGGTCGATTGCAGAGGACGTCACATCGAGGCCACGGTCGTGGCCACCCCCTTTTACAAGCGTGAGCAGAACCGATGAGCCAAGAGATCAAGGACGACCGCAAGTACACCCAAGACCACGAGTGGGCGAAGCTCGACGGTAACGAGGTCACCGTGGGCATCACCGCCTACGCCGTGGATCAGCTCGGCGACATCACCCTCGTGAACATCGACGTGGGCGAAGGCGACACCATCGAGGCCGGCAAAGCGTTCGGCACGGTGGAGAGCGTCAAGACGCTGGCCGATCTGTTCGCGCCGATCTCCGGGACGGTCACCCGTGTCAACGGCAAGCTCGAGGACTCCCCCGAGCTCGTCAACGACGACTGTTACGGGGAGGCGTGGATGGTCGCCATCGAGCCCACCTCGCCGAGCGTGCTCGACGGGTTGCTCGACCATCAGGCCTACCAGAAGCTCCTCGACGAGTCCGATCACTGAGCCGGTCACGGAGCCACCGATCCATGCGCTACCTGCCGCACACCCCCGAAGAGATCGAAGCGATGCTCCGCGTCGCCGGCGCGGCATCGCTCGACGCGCTGTTCTCCTCCATCCCGGAGGGCTCACGCACGAAACAAGCGCTCAGCCTCCCCCCCGCGCTCGACGAGACCTCGCTGATGCGCGACGTCACCGAGCTCGCCGCGAGGAACCGCGCCGCCTCCATGTTGAGCTTCATCGGGGCCGGCGCCTACGATCACATCTTCCCCCAAGCCGCGGATCAGCTGCTCCTACGCAGCGAGTTCTACACCGCCTACACGCCGTACCAGCCCGAGGTGTCACAGGGCACCTTGCAGGTGATCTTCGAGTTCCAGACCATCGTGAGCGAGGTGTTGGGCCTGCCCATCGCCAACGCCTCGATGTGGGACGCGTCGACCGCTTGCGCCGAGGCGGTGCTGATGGCGCGCCGGCTCACGCGCCGCAGCCGCACCTTGATCTCGCGCTGTGTGCACCCGCAGTACGCAGACACGGTGGCCACCTACGTGGCCCAGATCGACGGCGGCACGCCGAGCATCGCCTCCGTACCCGTCACGGCTGGGGCGAGCACCGACGTGGAGGCGCTCGTCGCCGCCATCACCGAAGACACGGCCTGCGTGGTGGTGGGCTACCCGGGCTTCTTCGGCACCATCGTCGATCTCGCGCCGGTGGCGGCCGCCTGCGCCGCCAAGGGCGCCAAGCTCATCACCGCGACGCAGGACCCGTTCGCCCTCGCGCTCATCGCGCCACCGGGCGCGATCGGCGCCGACATCGCGGTGGCCGAAGGTCAACCGCTCGGCTTGCCGCCTCAATATGGCGGGCCCGGCGTGGGTCTGTTCGCCACCCAGGGCGACCGCAAGATGCTGCAACAGCTCCCCGGCCGCCTCGTCGGCGAGACGGTCGACAAGAATGGCAAGCGGGGCTACGTGCTCACCCTCTCCACGCGCGAGCAGCACATCCGGCGCGAGCGCGCCACGAGCAACATCTGCACGAACAGCGGCCTCTGCGCCACCGCGCTCACCATCAAGATGTGCCTGCTCGGCAAGCGCGGGTTCGCGGCGGTGGCCGAGCAGTGCCTGGCCAAGGCCGAGTACTTGAAGGCGGGCATCGCTGCGCTGGACGGGTTCGCGCTGGTGACGGGCGACCCGACGTTCAACGAGTTCACGGTGCGCATCCCCGCCGCCGGCGTGGACGGGGGCAGCGCCGCCGCGCTCGTGGAGCGCCTCGCCGAGCGCCACGGGATCCTCGCCGGGCACCCCCTCGACGGCGATCCGCGGATCGGGCGGCGCGGGGAGCTCCTCGTGGCCGTAACCGAGAAGCACACGCGGGCGGATCTCGACCGCCTGATCGCCGCGCTCGCCTCCTGACGCGGTGCTGCTGCGGCACGCTGGCGGGGCCTGAATCGCCGCCCACGTCGGCTCCCGATCGGTTGGCGCCTGCCATCGGTGGCGGCCAAGCGACCCGCCTTGCGGCGATTGGGCGAGCGTGGGAGTATTCTCCAATCGTGCCCCGAGACACCGAAGCGACCACGCTGAGGCAGTTCAAGATCCCCGTGGTCCTGGTGATCGGCGGGTCCGAGGCGCTGATCGGCGCGGTGAGCGAGGCGGCGCTCTCGGCGCAGGTGTTGGTGGCCGAGTGCACCGCCCTCAGCGCCACCGACACCGCGGCCCAGATGCGGCCCCTGGTCATGATCATCCCCGACGACGTGTACACTTCCGACTCGAGCAATTTCGACGCGTTGGCCCGGGACGTGCGAGCCGAGATCCTGCACGTAGACACCGAGGGGGTGCTGGCCTCCGAGCTCGAGCCGGAGCTCACGCGGCTGATGGCCAAGGCCGAGGCGAAGCGCCCGAGCTGGACCGACGAGCTGCTGTAAACCGGCGCGTCGCAGCCCTCGTCAGAGCGCACGGGCGCCGAGTGTAAGGACGCCGTCGCTCGTCCCGTTCCTCCTCCAACTACGGAGGATGATCATGAAGCGAAGGACCCTTGCCGCGTTGACCGTGCTCGCTGCCACCCTGATGGCCTGTAGCGGTGGTTCCAGCGACTACGGCGCCAAGGCGCCGCAGCCGAGCGGGTATCACCACCAGCCCGGAGGCTTCGAGCCGAGCGCGGTCGAGCACCATGGGGGCGACGGCATGGCCGACGCCGAGATGGCGCCGGCGCCGGCCGGTGCTCCGAGGACCCAGAGCTCCGAGGACGTGTTCTCCCCGTCGCAGCCGAAGAGCCGCCCCGGCCTCGCCACCTCATGGGGCGAGTCGCGCCACTCGAAGGTGACGAGCGCGCCCTTCGTGCGCGCCAACCACCAGGGCCCGTTCGCGGTGGGCAAGGTGTTCTACAACGACCCGGCCGGCATCGCGGCCATGACCGACTCCTATCCCGGCGCGCGACCCCAGACGCGCCGCTTCGCGGTGGGGAACGGTCACATCGAGATGGGGATCCGCGACGGTGGCGGCCACTTCCTCACTGGGTTCGAGATGGGCAACAACAACTACGTCACCGGCGTCGCTGGGCGGCGCTACAGCATCGTCATCAAGAACCACAGCCCGGGACGCGTGGAGATCGTGGCGTCGGTGGACGGCCTCGACGTCATCGATGGCAAGCCGGCGTCCTTCAACAAGCGCGGCTACCTCGTCGACCCGTTTGGCGATCTCGAGATCGAAGGCTTCCGCACCAGCACCGATCAGGTCGCGGCCTTCCGCTTCGGCTCGGTGGAGTCGTCCTACGCCAACAAGAAGCACGGTGAGACCCGCAACGTCGGGGTCATCGGGGTGGCCGTGTTCCACGAGCAGGGCGACAACCCCAACCTCTGGGGCACCCCCCAGGACGGCGACAAGCGGCACAACGCCGACCCCTTCCCCCAGAAGTTCGCGTCCCCACCGGGCTACTGACCTCGGTGGACGCGCGGCGCCGACGGCGCCCCCCCAAAGCGTCTCGCACGAGCTGGCATCCGCCCTCCCTTGGATGCCAGCTCCTCTTTTTTGTCCGCGGCGCCGTAAGCGTGGCCGCTCTGGCGCCGTTGGATGAGCCATGGGGAACAACACCACGACCCGCGCGACGCTCACCGCCCTCACCCTCCTCGGCGCCACCGCGGCCTTCGGCTGCGCCGGCCCGAAGCGAGGCTACGAGGCTGCGCTCCCCCCACCGGCGGAGCCGCACGCGCACCAGCCCGCCGCCGGGCACGACGCGGCGCTCACGGGTGGACGCGAGGAGAGCGAGCTCTCGCCCCCGAGCCCCTCCCCCGCCGCCGACGGCGCCCCCGCGCAACCGCACAAGACGAGCGACCCGTTCGACGTCACCCCCGAGGCCCGCCCCGGCCTCGCCACCTCGTGGGGCGAGACCCTCACCTCGAAGGTCTCGTCGGCGCCTTTCGCGCGCGCCACGGGCGGTGAGCCTTTCGCCCTCGCCTCGGTGTTCTACAACGATCCCCAGGGCATCGCGGCGATGACAGACTCCCACCCCGGCGCGCGGCCAGCGCTCGGGCGCTTCCCGGTCGGCACCGGCCACGTGGAGATGGGGGTGCGCGACGGCGGCGGTCACTTCCTCACCGGGTTCAAGATGAGCGGCAAGAACTACGTCACCGGTGTCGCCGGTCGCCGCTACACCATCGTCATCAAGAACCACAGCCCGGGCCGCATCGAGGCGGTGGTGTCCGTCGACGGGCTCGACGTGGTCGACGGCAAGCCGGGATCCCTCGCCAAGCGCGGCTACCTGGTGGCTCCGTTCGGCGACCTCGAGATCGACGGGTTCCGCACCTCGACGAGCGAGGTGGCCGCGTTCCGCTTCGGCTCGGTGAAAGACTCCTACGCCAACAAGAAACACGGCGACAGCCGCAACGTGGGCGTCATCGGCGTGGCGCTCTTCCACGAGAAGGGTGACGACCCGCGCCTGTGGGGCACCCCCCGCACCCACGAGGACGTGATGAAGCGCCACGACGCCAACCCGTTCCCGCAGAAGTAGTCCTCGTCGGTCGCCCTGCGGGCTCCCTCCTGCGGGTTGTTCGCGACTCCTCTCCGCGCTCCGCGCCTCGACGCGTCGCTCGAATTCCTCGTCGGTCGCCCTGCGGGCTCCCTCCTGCGGGTTGTTCGCGACTCCTCTCCGCGCTCCGCGCCTCGACGCGTCGCTCGAATTCCTCGTCGGTCGCCCTGCGGGCTCCCTCCTGCGGGTTGTTCGCGACTCCTCTCCGCGCTCCGCGCCTCGACGCGTCGCTCGAATTCCTCGTCGGTCGCCCTGCGGGCTCCCTCCTGCGGGTTGTTCGCGACTCCTCTCCGCGCTCCGCGCCTCGACGCGTCGCTCGAATACGCCGTCGCCGCCGGGGGAGTGAGCGGGGTCACGGAGCGGGCGCGGGCGGCGCGCTCCCCGCGTCGTCGACGTCGACGAAGATGGGGTTGGTGAACGCGAGGGGCGTGGCCCCCGAGCCAGGGAGCACCGCGTCGAGCGTACCCTTGCCGCGGGCGACGACGACGATCCATCCGTCGCGAGCGAGGCGCACCTCGCCGCGGTAGGCGAGGCGCAGCGACCCCTCGCCGACCTCACCAACGAGCGCGCTGCGCTGGCCCGAGGTGACGAGCTCGAGCGTATCCACAGCGATCCACGGCGGCGCGTGAACGTTCACGGCGAGCTTCACCACCCCGCTCGGAGCGCTGACCGTGGCCCCTGGCGACGCGCCATCGACGGTGACGTCGAGGAAGGGACCGTTGGTCACCATCGCGCGCCCGGCGCGGATCGACGCGGCCACCGCTTGCACGAGCGGCGCCGACGACTCCATCGGGACGGCCACGTAGGTGCGTGGGTAGCCGGCCCAGTGATGTACGAGGCGGTGGGAGTCGGAGCTTCCGACGGCGGTGTAGCGGTGCCCGCTCGCGAGCAGGTGGAACCACTCCTCGAGCAGCCCCTCCACTTGATCCATCTTCCCGAGCTCGAGCCCGTTGAAGAGCTCGATCGCGTCGAAGCTCGGGTCGTACTCCGCGGCAGTGCCGAGCCCCGTCGCCGGATCGAGCCCGGTGCGGTTGAAATAGCCCATGGTGCCCATCCGCGGGTGGTTCACCTGGATGACGGCGTCGGCCGACACCCCACGCACCGCCTGAAAGATCTCACTCGGCGTCGCCGCGAGCCACGCCGGGGCCGGCGTGCCGGGGGGCAGCGGGTAGGCGTTGAAGTGCCCCCAAGTCTGCGTGGTGATCTCCACCCCCGCCGCGCTCGCGAGGACGGAGCCGAGCGCGAGCGCGTCGATGGTGGGCGCGTAGTCGGTCACGTGGTTGTGGTCGGTCGCGACCGCGAAGTCGACGCCCTCCGCCACCAACGCGGTGATCCGGTCTTCGAGCGGCACCCGGGAGTCGAAGCTCGGGGCAGCGTGGAGGTGCAGATCGCAAGCCACCCACCCGCTTTTGTCCACCACGCGCGTGAGGGTCGGCCGCAGCACCACCCCCTGTCGCTCGGACACCTCGAAGGTCGCGTCGGCGAGGGTGAACTCCGGTCCGTGGGTCGCGAGCGCGTGGTAGCTGCCAGGTGGCAGCTCGAGCTCGAGCGCTCCGGTGACGGTGTAGGCCACGTTCTCCATCCCAGCCGCACGCTCGTCGCTGCCGAGATCCGGGTTGGGGGTGCCGTTCACGCCGCGCAGCATGACCCGCGCCGGGAGGGGCTTGCCCGCGCCGTCGTGCACCCGCACGCTCAGGCGTCCCGCGACGGGCGCCAAGAGCTCGCGATCGAGCGTGGCGCCAGCCGCCCCGACGGTGAGCTCGGCGGCGTCTCGACCCCCGGGCGCCCGGAGCACCACCCGGTAGCGGCCATGAGGCAGCGGCAACGCCAGCGCGCCGCTCGACGGGAGCCTCGCGGTGAGCACGGGACCGGTCGGCGCCTCCACCACGACCGAGCGCTCGCCGTCGCCGCCGCGGATCCGTACCTCGGCGTCGACGGTGGCCACGCCGGCCGCTCGCCACGCAGCCCCCGCCACCCGCTCGAGCCCTCCCTCGGCGAGCCAGAGCCTACGGCGCCATCGCAGCGTGCGCCCCGCCTCGAGCGCGCGCGGCGCGTCGAGCGCCACGATCTCGGTGGCGGCCGTGCGCTCGAACCTCGCGCCGATCTCGGCGGCGCCGGCGTCGAACGAGAGCGCATAGCTCACGCGCCGCCCCTCCTGCCCAACCCACGGGGCCAGGCGCTCGTACCACGTCGGTGCCACGTAGCCGGCGCCGGGCACGAACGCCCGCGGGCCATGCAAGCGGAGCCGATCCCCCACCGAGAGCGCCGCCACCGGTGCCATGCTCGCGACGCGCGTCTCCACCTCGAGGTGAGGCCCAGGCTCCACGAGGACCACGTCGGTCACCACCTCGAGCGCAGGCTGGGCCACGCGCCGCACGACGCGAACCCCCGGTCCCCGCTCGTGCTCGAGCGGCTCGATTCGCTCCACCGTCGCCATGAGCTCGGTCCCGTCGTGGGTCACGAGCGGCGTGAGCTCGTGCAGCGAGTCGGTCTCCCAGTCGCCGAGGGCGGCGTCGAGGATGCTGCCGCGCCGGCCGCGCGCTTCGGGGCTATCGGCGAGCGCGGCCACCACCACCCGCGCGCGGCCTCGCTCGATCAACAGGTCGCCAGGGCGCCCGCTCACCGCGGTGCCCGCGATCGGTTCGGTCAGCGTCGCCACCCCCGCTGGCCAGCGGAGCGGGGGCAGCGAGGGCGCCGGACAGCCAGCGACCGCGTAGATCGCACCCCCGACCGTCAGCCAACGACGCGACGTCCACCACTTCACGCAGGCACTGTACTCTACCGGCGCCGCTCACGGGGCTGGCGCTCGTCGCTCGTGCTTGCGCGCGAGCGCAGCGAGATACGCCTCGATGGTTCGCTCGTAACCGAACACCCACATCATGAAGCGGAAGTAGGCCGGCTCGACCCACCCCTCTTCGGTGATGACCACCCGGGTGCCGTCGCTCGTCGCCTCGAGCTCGTAGGTCCACTCGCCACCGAACGTCTCGGCCGCGTCACCGAGCTCCACCACCAAGCGCGACGGCGCGCTCACCTCTCTGAAGGTGAAGCTGACGATCGCCTCGTCGTTTCTCAGCTCGTAGCTCGGGAGCCCCTCGACATCGGTCACGCGGGTCATGTTCGCCAGATCCGGGACCCACTGGCCTACCTCGTCGAAGCCGCTCACGCTCGTCCACACCTCGGCCAATGGCGCACGCACGACCCGCTCGCCCCGGATCCGGTGCTCGCGCGGCATGAACGCCCCCGCCGTCCACGGGACGAGGATCACCAGCACCACGAGCGCGGCCAGCACGAAGCCGATGCGTCGCAACCAGAGCCTCATCGCGTCCTCGCGCCGCAGCTCATCCGAGGCGCTCGCGGCGGCGACGCCGCCACAACGCGGCCAAGCCGACGAGCAACAACGACAGCCCCCCCATCGGTCCCGGCGCGTCGAGCCCGACGACATGACAGCCGCACCCTTCGCTCTTCGTGTGCTCGCGCATCTTTCGGCTCGCCTCCACGAAGTTCGGCCCGCAGTACGGGTAGGCCGCGATCTCCTTGATCTTCCAGGACACGGCCGACGAGTCGACCGCCTCCTTGAACACCGGATTCACCTCGTAGAGCTCCGCTCCGCGCCGCTCCGCCTCGTCGGTCTTCCCAGCCTCGCAGAGCGCGCGGATCTCCTGCGCGGCCTCGATGGCGTCGGCCTTCTCCTGCGAGCACCCGCCGAGCAGCACCGCACAGCTCACGAGCACCGCCCCCACACTCGGCCTCCACATCCCGCGCGTCGTCATGGCAACGATCTACCGCGGCGGCGGGTCGAGTCCAACGGTTGCGGTCGGCGCCCGAACATGCGTCAGTCTCGCATGTTTCGGAGCTGGGCCCTCGCCGCGTGGCTGTTGGCGTGTTGCCAACCCGACGAGGTCGCGGCCGACGACACGAGCCGGCCCCAACGCCACGGCAGCGACGCCTCGACGCATGAGCCCAAGAGCGCCCTCCCTTCCAGCCAGGCCTCCTCGCACCCCGCCTCCGAGCCCGCCCTCCCCGCTGCGAGCGCGGGCCACGCAGCGACCAGCCCGAGCGGCTCGGCGCGGAGCCCACAGAGCGCGGGCTGTCGGCTGCCCACCCCACGCCCTCCTCGACGCGAGGCCGTCGGCGGCGCCGCCGCGGAGGTCGCCGACTGGATGGACGGCGCCGGTCGCTGCGTCGCGCCCAAAGAGTTCCAACCGTGGAGCTGGTCGACGCTGCGGCGGGTGCACGGGCTGCGGGAGAAGGTGATCGTCATCACCGTGGATGGCGGCCACGACCTCCCCGTCACCCACCAGGGCCTCGACGTGCTCCGCGACTACGGCGTCCGCGCCACGTACTTCCTCACCACCAGCGTGCTCGCCCGAACCGCGGGGGGCAAAGACCTCGTGCAGCGCATCGCCACCGAGGGCCACGAGCTCGCCAACCACAGCGTGAGCCACCCGAACCTCACCAAGCTCTCCGACGACGACGCGCGGGCAGAGATCCAGGGCGCCGACGCATGGATCGCGGAGGCGGTCGGCTACTCGCCGCGGCCCTTCTTCAGGGCGCCCTTCCTCGATCGCGACGAGCGCATCGACCGCATCACCAAGAAGCTCTGCTACCGACCGGTGTGGTTCACCATCCACACGCGCGACGACGAAGCCAACATCAAGGCCGACGACATCGCGCGCGCCGTGCTCTGCGACGAGCACCGGGCGCGCAAGATCGAGTCGGGGAGTATCCTCATGTTTCACGCGAGCCAGAAGGAGACGGTGACCGCGTGGCCCGTCATCATCACCGGGCTCGAGCAGCGCGGCTTCCGCTTCATGACGCTCGGCGAGGCGCTGCAAGCGCGCGCGCGGCACCGCCAAGCATCCGGTCGACGGCGTCCCTGAGGCCACCCTCCGGCGACCTGTACATCCGCGCAGCCATCCGTGATACCAAGGTCGGCGGTGGCCCGGGTCAAGCTCAACAAAGCTCAAGAGGAGGCGGTGCAACACGACCTCGGGCCCATGCTCGTCTTGGCGGGCGCCGGCTCCGGGAAGACGGGCGTGGTGACCCAGCGCATCGCGCGGCTGCTCCGCGCCGGCGTGCACGCCTCCACCATCCTCGCCATGACCTTCACCAACAAGGCGGCGGCGGAGATGCAGGAGCGCGTGGTCCGCCTGGTGGGAGCCAAGCTCCAGAAGGGCCTGCTCGTCTGCACCTTCCACCGCTTCGGGCTCGAGGTGCTCGGCAAGGAGGTCAAGGCGCTCGGCTTCCGCGGCGGCCGCTTCGCGATCTACGATCGCGCCGACTGTGTCGGTGTGCTGCGCGACGTCACCCGCCCCATCGTGACCGGCCGCAACTACGACATCCAGGCGGTGCTCAACCGCATCTCGCTGGCCAAGAACGCCTTCATCGATCCTGCTGCGTTCACCGCCATCGCCGCCCGGTCCGAGCACGAGTACGACGAGATCACGGCGCTCGCCTATCCGAAGTACGTGTCGACGCTCGCGTCGCTGCAAGCCTTCGACTTCGACGATCTGGTCTGCGAGCCGGTGCGCCTGTGGCGTCGCCGCGACGACGTGCTCGAGCGCTGGCGGCGCCGCTTTCGCTACGTGATCGTCGACGAATACCAGGACACCAACGGGGCGCAGCTCGAGATGCTGAGGCTGCTCGTCGGCGACCACAAGAACCTGGTGGTGGTGGGCGACGACGATCAGGCGATCTACGCCTGGCGCGGCGCCGACGTGCGCAACATCCTCGACTTCGAGGCCCACTTCCGCGGCGCGAAGGTGGTGCGGCTCGAGCGCAACTACCGCTCCACCGAGGCCATCCTCGCCGTCGCGAACGCCGTGCTCTCGGCGACCACCACCCCCCGTCACGAGAAGAAGCTCATCCCCACCTGCGGCGCGGGCGACAAGGTTCAGCTCATCACCACGCGCGACAACGACACCGAGAGCAAGTTCGTGGCCGACAGCATCCACCGGCTGGTCGAGCGGGGCGCGGCCCGCCCCAAGGAGATCGCGGTGCTCTACCGCTCCAACCTCCAGGCGGGGGAGCTCGAGGCGGAGCTGAAGGCGCGCGGCGTACCCTATCAGGTGTTCGGCGGCACGCAGACCTTCGAGCGCAAGGAGGTGAAGGACGTGCTCGCTTACCTCTCGGTGGCCGCCGATCCGCACAACGAGCTCGCGGTGCGGCGGAGCATCAACTATCCGCCGCGGGGGATCGGCGACGTGGCCCTCGACAAGCTCGGCGCTCACGCCACCATCCACGACACCACCCTCATCGACGCGGTGGAGAAGGCCCACGCGATCGCCGGTCTCAGCGACGCGGCCCGCGCCGGCTGCCGCACCTATGCCCGCATCGTGAGCGAGCTGCGGCGCGACATGAACGAGGTGCTCCCGGCCGCCGAGCTGGTGCACGGCCTGCTCAACACCATCGAGCTCAAGCAGACGATCGTGGCCGAGTGCGGCCAGAACGCCAAGGCCGCGGCGCGGCGCTGGGCCAACGTGGGCTACCTCATCCGCGCCATCGAGCGACGCGAGACACGCCAGCGTATGGATCGCGAGGCGTGGGCCACCTTCCTTCGACTGCTCATGCTCGCCGAAGACGACGAGGAGCGCGAGGAGGTGAACAAGGTCACCCTCACCACCATGCACGGCGCCAAGGGCCTCGAGTTCGACCACGTCTTCGTGATCGGCCTCGAGGAGGGGCTCATGCCCCACAAGCGCTCCACCGCCGAGCACGCGACCGATCCGCCGCCGCTCGATGGCCGCCCTATCGACGAGATCGCTCAGGAGCGGCGCTTGTTCTACGTCGCCGTCACCCGCGCCAAGAAGCACCTCTACCTCACCTGGGCCCGAGCCCGCGGCACCCGCGGCAAGCTCGTCAAGCGTGTACCGAGCCGCTTCATCCTCGATCTCCCCGACGAGCTGCTCGACAAGCGCGACATGCTCGAGCCCCCCCGTCCCAACCCCAACGAGCTCAAGCGCGGGCTCAGCGACGTCCTCGCCGCCATCGGCGGCGGCACCACGAGCTGACCCGGCGCCCGGCTCGACGCGAGCGGGCCAAGAGCGACGAGCCCTGCTCGCGAGCTCATGGCGCGCCGCCTGCCTTCGAGGGGCAGGCCTTCAGCGGTGGCACTACTCGAGCGAGCCGAAGTCGAGATCGCCGCCGCCGGTCAGGCCGCGCCCGCTCGGCATGTCCGACTTCTTGAAGGTCTTCTTGTTTCCGTCCACCGCGTAGCGGGTCACCGAAAAATCGAAGTCGCTCGTGTCCACGCCGCCGCTCTTCACGTTGAGGCTGAGCTTCCTGGGATCGACGGTGAACGTGAGCGCTTTGCCATCCTCGGCCTTCAGATCGCTCAGATCGAGCATGTAGTCGTTCTTGTCGGAGTCGACGGCGAGCCTGACCTTCGGCTTACGACTGGCGGCGCCGGGCTTGTAGGTGAGACCAAAGCCGTCCGACGCCAAGGCGAACGCGTCGGTCTGGCCCTTGTTCATCGCGATCGCGTCGACGATGAGCGCCGAGCCGGCCCCGAACACGCCGATGTCGACGTTGGCCGATCGCTGCCCCTCCACCTGGATGTCGTAGGCCTCGTTGGCGGGCACCATGTACACCGGATCGACCGGCTCCTCACCGGGCAGGAAGCCGATCACCGGATACGCCTGCGCGCCGGGGATCTCGTTGACGAACTCGCTGCCCTGCCACCCCACGCGGCGACCGCTCGAGTCGCTGATGAGCGCGCGCCCACCGTCGCTCACGAAGATGAGCCGCGAGCCGATGTCCGACTCGCGACAGAACGGACAGACCGCGTCGCGCATCCGCTGGGAGAGTTGGGTGGCGATGATCGTGTTCCGCGACGCGTCGCCGTGCCATGCCTGCGCCTTCTCGCTGGGGTTGGTGGCCGCGAGGCCGTAGAGCCAGCTGTTCTTGTTGCGATCGAACTCGATGTAGCGCGACACGCCCGGCCAGTTGTTGTCCCAAACGCGCACCCAGAACACGCCGTTGCCCTTGTCCTCCACCGCGTAGGGCAGCACGGCGTGGCCCCCTCGCATCGGCGGCGGCGCGAAGAACTCCAGGGTCATCAGGTCCTTCTTCTCGTTCATCGACGCGATGAGCATGTCGAGCACGTCGTTGGGCGTGCTCTCGGCCATGCGCTGGAAGATGTGGGACCGCACCGGCTCGAGGAACTGGTAGGCGAAGTAGTAGCCGATGGGAGCGCGCACCTGCTCGCGGTTCAGATCGAACACGGTCTGTGCGCTGGCGCTGAACGAGGAGGCCTTGTCCTTCCCCTCGAACATCGACAGGGCGAACACGGCCATGCCCTCGCACTGGCCTCCGTTCATGCTCCGGTTCACCTTCTCGCGGAACGCATCGGCGGCCGGGGTCAGCGTACACTCGCCGCGCTCGAGGCCGAGGCACACCTTCTCCGACGTGAAGAGGCGCTGCATCCCGTCCACGTCGAGGTGACCGGGCGAGCTCTCGGGATAGTCACGCTTGTTCCCTTTGGCGTCGTAGTCGCCATTCTTGAACTTGAAGCCGTGCGGCGCGGGGCGAAAGCCAGTGTCGGCGAGGTAGCTGTCGGCCTCGGGGACGCCTCCCGGCCCATCGCCGATCTTCTTGCCGTCCGACTTGATGGCCCCGTCGTCGCCGTCCTTCTTCTTTTTCTTCTTCTTGTCGGCCTTCTCCGAGGAGCCCTCGAGGGCATCACAGCCCGCCGTCGCCAGAGGCACGAGCCCAGCCAACAGCACGGCACCGACGATCGAACGCACCAGCCTGGACCAAGTCGTCATCAGCAAACCCCTCGACGAGCGCGTGCCTGCCCAAGAAGAGCGTGCTCACGGAACCAATTCCCGAGCTGGCGGCACGATGTGTACACGGAAGCGGACATCATCGCGCCTCGCCGCCCGTGGCTCAACAGTCGTCTTCCCTCTTCCTCCTCCCGCCCCCGGTTCTCCCGCTGCTTCCGGTTCTCCCGCGGTCGGCCGCGCGCCCGCCGCTCTCGTGCGACGCGAACGCCGCGCCGACGCTGCCAAGACGCGGCAATCGCTCCGCATCCGTTCGGAGGAGCGACGCGATCGCGGGCAGCGGGCGGCCCCAGGGTCGAGGCTAGAGGGTTGAAATCTCGCTGAACACCCACGCTGAACGCGCGGTGGCACGAGCGCTGCAATACCCGAAGTCAACAACGCGAAGACGACATGGCACTCCTCGCGAGTGGTCTTCGGCGCCACCCCGGCGCTCCCAATCTCCCCCCCTCGTGTGTCACTCCCCCCGCTCCCCGTCCGGCTGTCTCCTCGCGGCAGCCGGGCGGGGAACCTCTCCTGCTCACGCTCTGTCGTGAGCCGAGAACGCAGCGACCCAACCCAACCGCCACGCCGCGCTGCGTTCTCGGCTCTCGCGAGAGTGTCAGCTCTCCCAGCGCTCTCGACTTTCGTCGCTCTCCAACCTCGTGTCGTGTGGCCCCCGCCCGAAGCCCACTTCGGGCGGGGGCTTTTCGTTCGGGCGCCACGTGACGAGACGACCCGGTGGTGGCACCGGCTTGGTGCGCCAGCCCGAATGTGAGATGCCTCCCGCGAGGTGAGGCAGTGAAGAACACGAAGATCGTGTGTACCTTGGGGCCGGCGTCGTCCACGCCCGAAGCTCTCGACGCGCTCATCGCAGAGGGCATGGACGTGGCGCGCCTCAACTTCTCCCACGGCACCCACGAGAACCACCGCGCGACCTACGCCGAGGTGCGCGCCGCGGCGGCACGCTCCGGTCGCGAGATCAGCATCCTGCAGGATCTGCAAGGTCCGAAGATCCGCGTGGGCACGCTCCAAGGCGGCGCGATGGAGCTCGTGGAGGGGCAGGACGCCTTCGTCGTCTACGGGCGCGAACAAACGGACGAGAGCGTCATCCCCACCACCTACGCCGGGCTCACGGGCGACGTAAGCCACGGCGACACGGTGCTCATGGATGACGGGCTCATTCGCATGCGGGTGCTCGGCGTCGAAGGCGATCGCGTCCGCTGCAAGATCGAGGTGGGAGGGACGCTGAAGAACAACAAGGGGATCAACCTCCCCGGTGTGCTCGTGAGCGCGCCGTCGATCACCGACAAGGACCTCGTGGACATGGAGCTCGGCGCCGAGCTCGGGGTCGACTTCGTGTGCTTGTCGTTCGTGCGCACGCCCACCGACATCGAACAGGCGAAGGTGCGGCTCCGCGCGCTCGGGCGCCCGGTCCCCGTGATCGCCAAGATCGAGAAGCCCAAAGCCGTGGAGAACCTCGAGGCGATCCTCGACGTCACCGATGGAATCATGGTCGCCAGGGGCGACCTCGGGGTGGAGCTCGGCCCAGAGAAGGTGCCGCTCGTGCAGAAGGAGTGCATCGAAGCGGCCAACAGACGCGGCAAGCTCGTGATCACTGCGACGCAGATGCTCGAGTCGATGGTCACGAGCACCTTCCCCACCCGCGCCGAGGCGTCCGACGTCGCCAACGCAGTGCTCGATCAGAGCGACGCGGTGATGCTCAGCGCAGAGACGGCGACCGGACGCCATCCGGCGCTCGTGGTGCGCACGATGCGGCGGATCATCGAAGAGATCGAGGGCTCCGCGCGTTACCGCGCCCTCGCCGCGCTGCCTCCCCTCGATCTGGGCCTCACCTCCAACGCGATCGCCCACGCCGCCGCCGCCGCCGCCGCGACGCTGCCCGAGGTGACCGCCATCGTGTGCATCAGCACGCACGGCATCGCGCCCACCTTGCTCAGCGACTATCGCCCCCGCGTCCCGGTGTACGGCCTCACGCACTCGAGCGAGCACTGCCGTCGGCTCGCCGCGTTCTGGGGTGTGCACCCCGTGCAGTTCGACTTCGACCACGCGGCGAGCACCGAGGAGACCATCGTGCGTGCGGAGGCGCTCCTCTGCGAGCGCGGATTGATCGCGCGCGGGGACAAGATCCTCATCACCCTCGCGGTGCCGGCCGGGAGCGGCCTCCACACGAACACGCTGAAGGTGCACCGCGTCGGCACCGCGCAGAGCCACGCCGAGCTCGACTGACGTAAGGCGCCGCCTCCCTCGAGAGAAGCGTGGAGGAGCGGCTAGCGCGACGACGCGGCAGAGCGGCGCGTCGTCAGAAGCGCAGCGTGGCGCTCACGCCGGTGGGGCTCAGCTGCAGCGTCGCCTGCTCGGCGCCACCGCTCGGCGCGACGAGCACGAGCACCAGCCCGGCAGCGGCGAGCACCCCGCCCGCGATGAAGCCCACGGTGCTCACGGTGCCGAAGGTGTTGTAGTCGTCGAGGGTGCCCTGCTGTTCGGCGGGGCAGCGTCCGTCCTCACCGCAGGCGTCGGTGAGCTCGCCGTGCTTGCCGATCGCCAAGCCACCGGTGATCGCGCCCACGATGAGGCCCGCCGCGCCCACCCCGAGGGCCACGAACCCAACGAGGCGAAGCGTGTCTCCGGTGCTGCTGTCGCCGCGGGCCCCGACGGTCCCGGTGTCGTCGGTCGACTCCGTGGGATCCGCCTCGAGGGCGAGCGACACCGGCACCTCCTGCTGTGCGACGACCATCACCGTGGCCTCCGCGGGCTTGAAGCCGGCGCCGTCGGCCTTGATGACGTGCGAGCCCGGATCGATCGGGCGCCGCACACCGAGGGCGGCGACGGGGACGAGCTCACCATCGATCGTCACCTCGGGCGCGCTCGGTCCCTGCACGGTGATCGTCACGAAGCCGATCTTGGCGTCGAGGCCGACGATCTCCTTGTTGGCGTCGGCGACGGCGCTCCGGAAGGCCTCCGAGGCGTCGCTGGGGAGGTTCTCCCGGATGACGAGGTTGTACTTCTCCTTCGCCTTCACGAACTTGCCCAGGCACACGTAGGCGCGCGCGAGACCCACGCGAATGGTCGGCGCCGCATAGAGGGCGTCGGCGCGCTCGAAGCGGTCCGCGGCCTTCACGCAGTCGTTGGCTCGCAGGGCTTCTTGTCCTTCGCTGAACAGGTTGCGGGCCGTCGCCTTGTCGGCGTCGGTCTGCGCGGAGGCGTTCGTGGCCCAAGAACAGAGGGCCAGCACGGTGAGCACGATTCGGGTGGCTGCTCGGATCATCACCGCCCCAGCCTAGTCCCTCTTCCCGCAAGTTCGTAGCGGCTTCCACGCCCAGCCGGGGAGGCGCTCACCGCGGGTCGTCGCCACAGCCGTTCGTGTGCGCGTCCGTAGGCCGAGGTCGCGCGAGCGCGACACCAGCAAGACAGAGGAAGGCGACGTCGAGGACTAGAAGCCCGCGTCGTCGTTGGGCGGGGGCCGTGGGCTAGGCGTCGGGGTGGGCGTGGGCACGGGCACCGGCGTCGGCACCGCGACCGGCACCGGTACGGGGCGAGGCACGACGCGGGGCGGCGCTGGCTCGGCCACGGCAGGAGATGGCGGCGGAGCCTCGCTCGCGCTCGGAGCGGGCTCGGGCGACGACGCGGGCGCTGGCTCGGCGGAGGTCGCCGAGGGCGACGGGGCGGGGTCGGGCTTGCCCTCCTCCGACTCGCCGTCGGCGGCAGACTCGCTGCTCGCGCCTTCGGGCGGGCTGGCCGGAAGAGGAGCCTCGCTCCGACCTAGCAGAAAGAAGCCTCCCGCGCCCCCCGCGGCGAGCACGAGCGTGATGACCAGCGCGAGCGCCACCTTCCCCCCGCCACCGCCGCTCGGACGCGCCGCGAGCGGTACGCCCGCCACCGAAGCGCTCGCGTGGCTGTCGCCGAGCCCGAACGGCTGCGCGACGTGCGGGGGGGGGTAGTGGCCCGACGGTGTGGCGCCGAAGCCCTGCACCGTGGGCGCCGGCTGTCCGCCGTAGCCGCCGGCATAGCCAGGGTGAGGGTGGGGATAAGGCGGCTGCGGCGGCGGCAGCTCGTTGGGCTGCGCGATCATGGTCTGGGCGATGCGCTGCTGCGCGCCCCGCACCTCGGCTCCCACCGGACCTCCGGGCAAAGGGGTGGTGCCCAACGTCGAGGGCATGCTCACGTTGAGCGCCATGCTGAGGGCCTGCACGAGATCTTTGGCGCTCTGGTAGCGGTGGTCGGGGTCGCGCTGCGCGGCCCGCACCCACCACGCGTCGAAGCCTTCGGGGATCCCAGCCGCCACCTGGGAGGGCACCGGCAGCGGGTGCGTCACGATCTTGATGAGCAGATCACCGAGCGCGGTGCTCTTGAACGGGAGATCGCCGGTGATGCACCGAAACACCACCACCGCCAACGACCAGAGATCGGCGCGATGGTCGACGCTCTTGGTGCCCTGGGCCTGCTCGGGGCTCATGTAGTAGGGCGTGCCGAGCAACGCCCCGGTCTGGGTGTTGCTGTCGAGCTGATCGGCGCTCTTGGCCACCCCGAAGTCGAGCACCTTGGCGATCTCGCGATCGTCGTCGATGACGAGGAAGATGTTCTCCGGCTTGAGGTCGCGGTGCACCACGCCCGCCGCGTGGGCCTTGGTGAGGGCGCGGCCCACGTCCTTGATGATTCGAAACGTCTCGTGCGGATCGAGGCGCCCGCGGCGCTTGATGCGCGCGCTCAGCGGCTCCCCCTCGAGGTACTCCATGGCGATGTACGGCGTGTTCTCGAAGATGCCGTAGTCGAGGATCTGCACGACGTTGGGGGTGCGGAGGGAAGCGGCGGCCTTGGCCTCGCGCTCGAAGCGAGCCCGCACCTCGGGCTTCTGCGCCGACTCGGCGTGGATGAACTTCACCGCGCAGGGGATGTCGAGCGACGTGTGCTGCGCCGCCCAGACCTCGCCCATGCCCCCTTGCCCGAGCTGGCGGATGAGCCGAAACCGCTCGGCAATGACTGCGCCTTCTCTCAGCTCCATGGTGCCGTCTGCCGCCGTCCGCTCCGACCGAGTGTCAAGTTGCTGTGTGCCCGTGGCCCCGTGGATGGGCAGGGGCCGTGTCCCGCAGCCCCCCGCTCGGCGGTTCAACCCGGCTGCAGCGCTGAGCCTAGCACGCCGGCATGGGCCGGGGCAGCTTGGTGGCAGGCCCCGTCATTCGCACGCGACGCCCGCGGCGCGGGGCGGTGCGCACTGGCAGGCCCAGTCGTCGAGGAGGGCCTTCTTCTGATCCGCGTCGAGGGGCGGGCCTCCGAGGGGCATGAAGTCGGAGGTGACGTTGGGGACGATGCGGGCCCAGCGCGTCTCGCTGCCGTAGAGCTCCTGCGAGTCGGCGTAGGTGTCGAGAGAGAAGGGCGCCGTCCCGCCGTCCACGTGACAGCTCCGGCACACCTCGATGATCGGCTCGACCTCACAAGGATACTCGCCAACGTTGCCCGACACCGCCGTCGTGTCGCAGCCCTCGAAACACTCGGGCACCTCGATCACGCCGGGGGGCGGCTGGTAGTCCGCGCAGTCGCCCCCCACGCAGGTGGTCTCGAGGTTGGCGTCGCATCCGAGCGCGAGCGCCGCGAGCGCCCACCCAAACACCCTCCCCCCCAAGCGCCCGAAGGCCGCACGCCACGGCGCGACGCGGCGGCCCGCACAACCGAGGGGAAACGAAGGAACGCGGATTCGGCGCACGCTCACGGGGCGATGATGGCACCAACGGGCGCGCGAAGCCATGGAGCTCTCGTCACCGGCCGAGCTCCTCGGAGCGGCGCGTGGCGGCGACGACCGCCTCGCTGAACGCGCTGCGCACACCGCCTCCCTCGAGCGCCGCGAGGCCGGCGCTGGTGGTTCCTCCCGGGCTCGTGACGCGATCCTTGAGCACCGCCGGGTGCTCGCCGGTCTCGAGCTGGAGCTTGGCCGCCCCGAAGACCGTCTGGGCCGCGAGGAGCTGGGCGATCTCGCGAGGGAGCCCGGCACGGACCCCACCATCGGCGAGCGCCTCGATCATCACCATGACATAGGCGGGACCGCTCCCCGAGAGCCCGGTGACCGCGTCGAGCTGCTTCTCGGGGACGACGACGCAGCACCCGACCGCCTCGAACAGCGCCTGGGCTCGTGCGAGATCGAGGTCGGTCGCCGCGCTCCCCTTCGCGATCGCGGTCGCCCCTGCGCCCACGATGGCGGCGGTGTTCGGCATGGCCCGCACCACGCGGCGCCCGGTCGGGAGGTGCGCCTCGAGGGCGTGCGTCGGCACCCCCGCCGCGACGCTCACGAGCAAGGTCTCGGGCGCCACGAAGGGGCCCACCGCGGCGAGCGCCCGCGGCACCACCGACGGCTTCACGGCGAGCACCAAGAGCTCGGCCCAGCCGGCGACGACGTCGCTGTCCTCGGTGGCGACCACCCCATAACGCTCGTGGAGACGCTCGCGCTTGCCACGGTCCGGCTCGGCCACTCGGACGTCCTCGGCGCCCGCCACCCGCGCCTCGAGCAGCCCGCGCACCAACGCCTCCGCCATGTTGCCCCCGCCAATGAACCCGATCCGTGTCACCGCTGTCTTCGACGTCCCCATGCAGAGGGGAGCTTAAGCCATCGACGCCACGCTTTCATCGCCGCAAGACGGAGGGCGGCTCGAACCGGAGCGTTCGGCGACGCCCCGGAAGCCGGCCCAACGTCGCCGCCCGTCGCTGTCGCCCGTCGGCCTCGCTCCGCCGCTCGCCTTGGCCCGCGGCCTGGGCCCTGCCCTCGCGCCGGGCCGTTGCCCCTGCTCGCTCGCCCGCGCTGTGGCGCGAACCGGCGGCTCGGCGCTGACCGCCGCGCGTGACCATGGTAGCGCCGTATCATGGATGCGCCGCCCGTGCCGCCCGACGACCTCAACCTCGCGAACTACTTTCTCTTCGACCGCCTCGGCGAGGGGCTGGGGGACAAGGCCGCCATCCACTGGGGCGACCGAACGTTCTCGTATGCCGAGGTCGCGGCCGACACGCGGCGCCTCGCCTGTTATCTGTGCAACAGCGGGCTTCGCAAGCAGGAGCGGGTGCTCATCGTGCTCCAAGACACCCCCGCCTTCGCGTGGGCGTTCTTCGCCACGCTGAGGGTGGGCGCGGTGGTCGCGATGGGCAACCCCGCGGCGCCACCCGAAGACCTCGCCTACCTCGTCCGGTACACCCAGGCCCACACCGTGATCACCACCGAAGAGGTCGCGACCTCCATCCGCGACACCCTCCTCGAGCTAGACACGCAGGTCGTCGTCGCTCGCGCGGTCGCCACCGGCGAGGACGTGCTCGGCGAGGCGACGGTGCCCGAGGGACTGAGCGGGGCGACGCTCGCCGAGGCCCTCGCCTTTCGCACCACCCATGGCAACGCGGGTGCCCCCGACGCGCGCCCCACCCACCGGGACGACCCCGCCATCTGGCTCTTCACCTCGGGCTCGACCGGGCAGAGCAAGGCCGCGATGCACGCGCACCGCGACTTCATGTTCAACACCGAGCGCTACGCGCTCCGCACCGTCGGCTACCGACGCGACGATGTCACGGTGTCGGTGCCCCGCCTCTTCTTCGGCTACGCCACCGGCACGAACCTGATGTTCCCGTTCCGAGTCGGCGCCGCCACCGCCCTCTTCGCCGAACGACCGACCCCCGAAGCGCTCGCTGCCGCGATGAAGCGGCACCGCCCCACCGTCGTGACCAACGTGCCAACGATGATGGGCAAGCTGCTCGATCACGACGACGCGCTCGCCGCGAGCGGGGAGCCCGGCCTCGATCTGTCGTGCGTGCGCTTTCACCTCTCAGCCGGCGAGGCGCTGCCGCCCGCGCTCTTGTCGCGGTTCACCGAGCGCTTTGGCGGTGAGGTGTACGACGGGATCGGCTCCGCCGAGATGTTCCACATCTACTGCTCGAACCGGCCCGGCGACGTGAAGCCAGGATCGCTTGGACGCGTCGTCGCTGGCTACGAGCTCCGCATCCTCCCCGTCGACGCGGAGGGCCCGGGGGCGGAGCCCGTCGCGCCCGGCGACAGTGGCGTGATGTGGGTGCGCGGCGACTCGGTAGCGTTCGGCTATTTCCAGGATCGCGACAAGAGCTGGGCCACCTTCTTCGGCCACTGGTGTCGCACCGGCGACCTCTTCCGTGTCGACGCCGAGGGGTATCACTGGTTCGAGGGCCGCGCCGACGAGCTCCTCAAGGTAGGTGGGATCTGGGTGGCGCCGGTGGAGGTGGAGGCGTGCCTCGGGACGCACGAGGCGGTGTCGGCCGCGGCCGTGATCGGCGCCGAGCAAGACGGCCTCACCAAGCCGAAGGCCTTCGTGGTGCTCCGCGAGGGTCACCGCGAACGGAGCCGCTCCCCCGAGGGACGAGCGGCCCTCGCCGAGGAGCTCAAGGAGCACGTGCGGAGCCGCCTGAGCAAACACAAGTACCCGCGGTGGGTGGTCTTCACCGACGAGCTCCCCAAGAATGACCGCGGCAAGATCGCTCGCAGAGAGCTCGCGACACGCGAGCGCGCAGGCGACAACGAGATCGGCGACTGACATCCCGCCGTTCGCGAAGGACCGAGCCATGCCGACGCCACCACGCTCGTTGAGCGCCCTCACCACCACGACGCTGCGAGCGCTGTTGACCGACCATGAGGTGGTCGCGCTCGTGCCGGTGGGCTCGGTAGAGCCCCACGGGCCACACCTTCCGCTCGGCACCGACACGATCCTCAGCGAGCACGTAGCTCGCGGCGCCGCACGAGAGCTCACGACAGCGACCCGGATCGCGCTGGTGTGCCCGACGGTGCCGTACGGGGTGACCCTCTACGCGGCGGGCTTCGCGGGCGCGGTGAGCGTTCCCGCCGAGACGCTCACGTCGCTGCTCGTCGCCATCGCGCGCGGCTACCTCGACGGTGGCTTCGCCCACGTGTGTTTCGTGAACAATCACCTCGAGCCAGATCACGACGCGGCGCTCCGCGCGGTGCTTCCCGCCTTCGAGGAGGGGGCGGTGTCGGTCGCCTGTCCGCTCACGCGGCGCTGGGGGCGCACCCTCTCCGACGAGTACAAGAGCGGAGCGTGCCACGCGGGCCGCTACGAGACGTCGCTGGTGCTCGCAGCCGCCCCCGAGCTCGTCGACTTACAGGCCGCGCGCGCGCTCCCCGCGCTCGAGGTGAGCCTCTCCGACGGCATCCGCGCCGGTCGACGGACGTTCCGCGAGATGGGCCTCGACGAGGCGTACACCGGCGCTCCCGCCGCCGCGACCGCCGACGAGGGCCACGAGCTCACCGCGCGGCTCGTCACCATGGTGGTCACCGAGGTGACCGAGGCGCTCGACGCGCGCGCCGCCGCAAAGTGACCCCGCCCCGAAGCCGGGGCGATTGGCATTAGCCGCCCGCACCGCGTTGCACTAGACCGGCCCATGGTGGCCGAGAAAGGCGCAGGCTCGAGCTCGTGGGGTTGGCTGAAGCCGATCCTCGATCCAGCGCTCTACTGGCTCGACAACATCGGCAACGTCGTCAAGCTCACCGCGAGCACGGTGGTGTGGCTCTTCCGGCCGCCATACCGCTTGCGCCAGATGCTCGCCGCGATGGAGTTCATCGGTGCCCAGTCGGTGTTCATCGTGGCCCTCACCGGCACCTTCAGCGGGATGGTGCTCGCGCTCCAGACCACCTACGCCCTCCGCGCCTTCAGCGCCGAGGGTCGCGTGGGCGGCATCGTGGCCGTGTCCCTCACCCGAGAGCTCGCGCCCGTGTTCGCGTCGATCATGGTCACCGCACGCGCGGGCAGCGCCATGGCCGCCGAGCTCGGCAACATGCGCGTCACCGAGCAGATCGACGCCATCACCACGATGGGCGTCAACCCGGTTCAGTTCCTCTTGTCGCCCAAGCTCTTGGCCTGCGTGCTGATGGTGCCCCTGCTCTGCGTGCTCTACATGGCGGTGGGGATGGGGGGCGCGTACCTCGTGAGCGTGGTGTGGCTCGGCGGCGACCCGGGCGTGTTCGCTCAGAGCATCAAGGATCTCGCCGTGCCCGAGGATCTGCGCATGGGTGTGATCAAAGCCACGGTGTTCGGCTTCCTCATCAGCTCCATCTCGTGTCGCCACGGCTACTTTGCGAAGGGCGGCGCCAAAGGCGTCGGCCTCGCCACCACCCGCGCCGTCGTAGAGACCTGCGTGGTGGTCTTGGTGGTGAACTACATCCTCACCCAGATCCTCATCGACGCGACCCCATGACCCGAGCGGCGGGGTCATCGATCGCGGGCGTCGTCTCCGTCGCTGCCGCGAGGGGGCTCGGCCCCCACGAGGGCCGCCACGCGCTCGAGCACCCGGACGCTCCCGGTGGGGCTGTGCAGCGTCGCCAACCGGCGCTCCCCATGGTGGACGAGCTCGAGCTCGACCGCGTCCCCGCCGAGCTCCTCCACCCACGACGCCCCCCACTCGACGAGGAGGAGGTGGCCCTCCCTGCGGTCGCGGAGGCCGAGCTGCACCACCTCGTCGACCGAGCCGAGCCGATAAAGGTCGACGTGGAGGATGGGCACGCTCCCGTCGTGCTCGTTGATGAGCGAAAATGATGGGCTCGTCACCGGCACCTCGTGGGGAACGCCGAAGGCGCGACACAGCGCCCGCGCGAAGAACGTCTTGCCTGCGCCGAGCTCGCCGCTCAGGAGCAGGAGATCCCCCGCGCCGAGCGCGCGCGCGCAGAGGCGCGCGAGTCGCGTGGTGGCCCGCCGACTCGAGAGCTCCCACCGGAGAGGCTCCGAGCTCACGAGGCGCGGCGCGGGGCTCGGGCGATCAGGGGCCACCGCTTCCCTCCCGCAGCACGCGCACCTCACGGTCCATGCGCTGAGATTGCACGAAGCCGCGCGCGTTCGTCGTCCACAGGGTCGCGCGGGCCTGGGCGAGCGCGGTCGCCGCTTGCTGACGTCGGCTGCGCACCACCGCCGCGTCCTCGGCCCCCGTCTCTTCGAGGTTGACCACCGCCTCGTAGGCGAGGACGGCCGCGTCGTGGGCGAGCGCCGTCCACCAGCTCGGCGGCAAGCGCCCCTCGGCGGTCCACGCCGAGAGCCGCGGATCGAGCGCGCCAACCCGAAGCGGAAACACGCCAGCGCCGAGCACGTACGCTCCCTTCGGAGCCGAAAGAAACGCCGGCACGCCCAGCCCGACCCCGAACCGCGCGCGCAGCGCGTCGGCCTGGGTGGCGAGCTCCTTGCCGCAATAGGAGCCGTCGAAGGCGATGACCCCGTCGACGTGCTCGGCCTTCAGGTCCTCGGTGGCCGCGTTCCCCTCGCACGATCGCACGAGCCCCACCCCGGCGCTCGTCGGGTCGTCGGAGAGCGCCGCCCCGAACCCCGCCACGACCTTCGCGCCGTCGGCCCGGAGCGCGTCGGCGAGGACACCGACGGTGTCCTTCGGATCCGCGCCGAGCAGGAAGATGAACGACGACAGGCCTCCAAGATCGTTCGGGTCGGGAGTGAGGAGAATCACCGGCAGCGCGTGCTCGTCGGCGTAGCGGGCGGCTGCGGCGCTGTGGATCGGATCGAGGCCCGCCACGATCACCGCCGCCCCTTCCCCCGCGAGCTCCGACATCGCGCGCACCACGTCGAGCGGCTCGGCGCTCGCATCCCGCGTGACCAAGCGGGCGTCGTGGTCGCGCTTGCGCAGCGCGTAGGCCATGCCCTTGGTCACGTCCACCGAGCGCCGCTGCATGGCCAGGCTGCGCAGCGACAGGAGCACGCCCACCGTGCGAGCGCTCACCTTCCCGCGGGTGGCGTCGACAGCGAGGCGGGCCACCGCCTCACCGTAGCTCCCGAGCAGCGCCTTGTGCCGCTCGAGCAGCTCGCGGGCGAGGGCCACGTCGCGGCCTCCCACCGCGATGATGGCCAGCTGTTGCGCGATCTCGCGGGCCAGGCTGCCCTCGTACGTCTTGTTGCCAGTCCTGGCGCGGAGCCCCTCGAGGAGCTCGCGCTGAGGCACCTTGGCCAACAGCTCGGTCAGGCGCTGCTCCACGTAGCGCTCCGAGCCCGGCGCCGCTTCGTGACGCCACACCTCGAGGAAACGCACCGCGTCGAGCCACGCGTGGGCGCCGAGCGCGGCGTGGATGAGCTCCTCGTCGAGCATGTTGGTGGCGAAGTCGTCGAGCATCTTGTGCAGCAGCGGCCGCAGCCGCGAGAGCGCGCGATGAGGCTGGCCTCGTCTGCGCTCGACCGCTCCCGCGACCAGCGTGGCGAGGTCGCGCGTGGTGCCCGGTGGACCCGACAGCGCCGACATCACAGCCGGTCCGCCGCCGCCTTCGACCAGGTTCATGGCCGCGTCGAGCTCCCCCCGCTCCAGCGCGTTGAAGGCTCGCAACACCAGCGCGAGCCGCACCAGATCGTCGTTCGCAAAACGCCGACCGAAGCCGACCAGCTCCCGCTCGAGCTTCTGCCGCTCCTCGAGGGTCCCGAGCGTCCAGCGTCGCATCAGGGGCCGAAACATCTCCTCTGCCTCCACCGACGTACCGAGGGTTGCGGTGGGGGTCTCCATCGGGCGCTCGCCAGCCCCGCACGAGAGGACGGCGAGCACCGCCAGAGCCAACACGAGCACCCCCCCCGTGTTGCCAACCAGAGGGCGTGAGCCACGTGCCCTTGACGCCCGGCCGAGGCGCGCGTCTCCTCGGCGCTCCCCATGGACGGGTCGAACAGGGCTGCTTACGGTCTGCGCGCGCTTCATTCGCTGAGTGGCGTGGTGCCGGTAGGGGTCTTCATGGTGCTGCAGCTCTGGGCTCACGCCAAGGCGCTCGAGGGTGTCGACGCG
>CAYOAL010000128.1:0-31162 GCA_964401935.1 uncultured Polyangiaceae bacterium | reverse complement strand
CGGGGTGGGCTTGGGCTGGGGCGTTGTTGAGCGCTCGCGCGGGGCGTGGGTCGCGCGCCGGGGTGGGCTTGGGCTGGGGCGTTGTTGAGCGCTCGCGCGGGGCGTGGGTCGCGCGCCGGGGTGGGCTTGGGCTGGGGCGTTGTTGAGCGCTCGCGCGGGGCGTGGGTCGCGTGCGGGGCTGGGGCGGGGTGTGGGTTGGGGCGTTGTTTGCGGGGCTTGTGCGGCGTGGGGGCGGGTGGAGCGAGGGGAAGGAAAAAAAGTGGAGCGGCGGGTCGCCGTCGGCGGCGAGGCTTTGGGCACGGGGGACCGTGGAGAGCGCACGATCCACGCGGTGACCAAGGGGTTGATTCTCCGCACGCCCACCGCAGAGGCCGCCGCGGGGCGAGGAGTCTTCGGTGTGGCGGGCTGGTACGACGCCGATCCAACGGTCCCCCATGGGACGATATTTCAGCACGTTGACCTACCTTGTGCGCATGCTTACTTCGTCGCCCCATGAACAATCGGCTGGGTGCGGTGGTGGCGCTCTCGTGTGCGCTGGCGGTGGGTGGATGCGGCGATGACAACATCGACACTGCGGAGAACGACTTCACGAGCGCGGTCGCCACGCTGCTCGACTTCGAGTTCGACGGCGAGCTGCTGTCGAAGAGCGCGCTGAACCCCACCGACAAGGTGAGGGCCCAGCTCATCTACACGGTCGGCCACCTCAACCAGGAGCGCAGCGTGTCGCGGCTCAACGCGGTGGAGATCACGAACGTGCAGACGACGTGGGTGGGCGGCGGCTTCTACCGCATCCGCTACCACGCGAAGCTCCCGGTGGCGTGGGGCTCGAAGAGCAACCTGCCCGCGCGCTACACGCTCACCTTGCCCAGGCGGGTGGACTCGGCGGGCCAGGCGCTGTTTCAGAGCACCTATGGCGCGAGCTGCACCGAGCGCGGCGGGTACACGCTGACCAGCGCGAACTTCTGGTACCACTACCGCCCTGGCGAGTCCGGCTGCAGCTTCGCCAACGACGACATCTCCGTCGCGGTCGCGTCGGTGACCGAGAGCACGCTCAATCGCGAGGACGCCTACCCCGAGTATCACCGCATCTGGGAAGACGGCGTCCTCGACGTGGTGGCCGTCTTCGGGAAGAACGAGCGCGGCGCGACCCACAACGGCGACGCCGGCATCGCGGCCTACAACGACTTCATCGCTGCGGTGCGCGACCGCTTCCCCGACGCGGCCACCACCCCCCTCGAGGTGCCCCACGCGCCGGGGAACGCGGTGCGCGACATCACCTTCGAGGTGGAGACGGAGGCAGGCCGCGTGAGCATCGTGGCGCTGCTCGTCGACGAGGTGGCGACGGCGCCGAGCTCGTTCGACGCGCGCTTCGCGGAAGCTACGCCACGCGCCGACCTCATCCTCTACGGCGGTCACGCCGGTCTCGGCAAGAACGTGCGGGCGCTCACCGACAAAGCGCGGTGGTTCCCCGGCAAGTATCAGCTCCTCTTCTTCAACGGCTGCGACACCTTCGCCTACGAGAGCGACGCGCTCGTGAAGGCGCGCAAGGCCCTCAACCCGAGCGATCCCACGGGCACGAAGTTCCTCGACGTGATGCACAACGCGATGCCCGCCTACTTCCACCGGCTCGCAGAGGCCGCGATCGCGGTCATCGACGCCGCCATCGAGCCCGACGCGCCGCGCTCCTACGAGACCATCTTCGAGGCCATCGATCCCAAGCAGGTGGTGCTCGTCACCGGCGACGAAGACAACGAGTTTCACCCCGAGCTCGCCACCGAGCCGCTGTGGGCAGGCATGAACGAGAGCGGGAGCGTCTCGTATCAGGAGGTGAGGAGCTACGTGACCGAGGTGCTCCCAGCGGGGCGCTACGTGTTCGAGCTTACGCCCGAGCCGTCGATGCCGGGTGGCGACGCCGATCTCTTCCTGCGCGTCGGCGCCGCGCCGTCCACCACCTCGACGTACAAGTGTCCGTCGTATCGCTACAACACCAACGAGCGCTGCTTCGTGACGCTGACCGCTCCGGCCGCGGTGCACCTTCGCACCAAGGGCGACACGTCGGGGAGCTCGCCCTACCTCCTGCGCGGCTGGGAGCGCATCGACTGAAGGGGCGAGACGAAGCGCGCCGTCCTTCGCGCGCGGCTCAGCAGCCCCCGCCGCCGAGCACCGACACCAGCACCTGGCACAGGTCGTCGCAGTAGGCGCCGATGGCGTAGATCTGGACGTCGCGCTCCTCGGCCGCTGCTACGACACCGTCGAAGGTGCTCATGTCGTCGGCGTAGTCGTGGGGCGGCGCGTCGCCGATGAGGATGATGCGGTGGACGGTCTCGTCGCGCCACTCCAGGTCGGCGATGGCTGCGTCGAGTCCAGCGTACACGTGCTCGCAGTAGTCGCCCCCTCCGTCCACGCTCAACGAGCTCACCCCAGCCTGGGCGAGCTCTTGGTCGGACGTGAGCGGCTGAACGGTGCGCGCGACGAACTCGTCGCCCTTGTCGCGGTACTCGACCACGCCCACCTGCCAGTCGGGGTTCTGGGCCTCGAGGTCCTCGATGAGCTCCGTGAGCTTTGCCTTGACCGCGTCGATGTCGTCGCCCATCGAGCCGGTCGTGTCGACGACGAAGGCGATGTCGACCGCCTCGCCCGCCGGTACCCCCTCGGTCATCGCGAGGCCCACGAGCTCCGGCATGTCGGCGGCGCCGTTCGACGCGTACGTCTTGCCGCCGGTGGCGTCGGCGATCTTTTCGAAGGCGTCCAACGTGAGTTGGCCCCCCTCGGCCGCCCAGTCGATGTCGAGACTGAGCTCGCCCGTCCCTTTGCAACCGCCGAGCGACAGCCCGGAAACCAACGCGACGGCCAGCACACTCCCAAGAAAGTAGCTCTTCATGCTGCGGGGCCTCCCTCGCCCCAAGTAAGTCACGTCAAGCTGCTCACAGGGCGGCTCACGCGCGAGGCCCTGCGCAAGAGTTGGACGGCACGAGCAAGATCTCGACCCGCGCTCGTGTCGACCGCGTCGCGACGGGGACTCCTGGCGGTCACGTTCGCAGCGCCTCGAGCACTGCGGTCATGTCTGCCGGCAGCGGCTCTTCGAAACACAGCTCCACGCCGCGCGTGGGATGCATAAACGCGAGGTAGGTGGCGTGGAGCATGAGGCGCGGCGCGGGCATGCGGCGGGTGCGGTCGCCATACACGCGCTCCCCGACCAGCGGGTGGCCGGCCTCCGCGAGGTGAATGCGGATCTGGTGGGTGCGTCCGGTCTCGAGGCGGCAGCCGATGAGCGTGGCCCCCTTCAGCTCCTCCAGCGCCTCCACGTGGGTGGTCGCGTCGCGCCCGAGCTTCGGGTGGCGGGTGGAGCCTCGCAGGCCATCGCCGCGGTTGCGAACGAGGCGTGAGCGGAGCGTCTGTGACGCCACCGTCCCCGCGGCGAGGGCGAGGTAGCGCCGCTTGACGGTGTGGAGGCGGAACTGCTGCTTGAGGTGTCGTTTGGCGGGCACGGTGCGCGCGAACATCATCACCCCCGAGGTCTCTCGGTCGAGGCGATGCACGATGCCGAGCGGGGCCTCGCGCCCGTGGCGGCGCGCGAGCTCGTTCTGAACCAGCTGATCGAGTGTGTCGCGCTCGCCCTCCTCGAACGGGACGGTGCTCACCCCGGCCGGCTTCCGCACCACCACCACTTGGCTGTCCACGTGGAGGAGCGCGCCTTGGTCGAGGACACGGCTGCGTCGGCGTGGCGTGGCCATCGTCACGCGCACCATGGCCCCGCCGGCGACCAGCTGCCGCGTGTCGGTGATGGTCACCTCATCGACGGCGACCTTGCCGGTCTCGATGGCGCGCCGCACCACCCCCCAGCTCGCGCCGGCGAACGCCTCCCTGAGCGCGCGATCGAGCGCGCGTGGCGGTCCCGCGGCGACGACGAAGTCGCCATCGGACAGCGCACCTCCGGCGCTCTTCTGGGGGGGGCGAGCGGGCGGCATGGCTCAGCAGCAGACCGGAGCTTCAAGCTTCAGAAAGTGTTCCGGTGGGCGAGCCGGCGATAGAGCAAGGCGCCGTAGAACGCGCTGACCACCACGCCCCACGGCGGCCCCGACGATGGAGATGGCGTAGGGGTCTCCCGAGAACACATCGATCACGCACATGAGCGTGACCGTCACCGCAGCCCCCACCGCTATCGGAGCTCCCCGCATGTTGGGAGCATACCGTCTCGTTCGAGGTTTTGCTCGTGTCGCGAACCGCCGCGCCGATGCTCGACGTCTCGCCGCACGTCGCGCTGGCAAGCGGGCGCGATGCGATTATGCTCGCGCATCATGTTTAGCCGCAGCTGGGAGCTCACGAAGATGAGCTTCAGGGTCATAAAGGCCGATCGGGAGATGCTCCTCTTCCCGCTCTTGGCGGGGATCTTCTCCTTGCTCTTCGCTGGCGCGCTCCTCGTCCCCACCATCCTCGTGGAGCTGGTGCGGCAGTCGGGCAGCTCGGTGGCCCTCGGCGTGATCGACTATCTCCTCCTCGGGGTGACCTACCTCGGCCTCGCCTTCATCGCCACGTTCTTCAACGTGTGTGTGGTGTTCACCACCAAGACACGCTTCGAGGGTGGCGACGCGACGTTCATGGACAGCGTCAAGTTCGCATTCTCCAAGATTCACCTCATCTTCACGTGGAGCCTGGTGTCGGCCACCGTGGGGGTGCTCTTGAGCATGCTCGATCAAGCGGCGGAGCGTGCGGGCGTGGTGGGACGGATCGTGCTCGGGATCCTCAGCGCGATCCTCGGCGCGGCGTGGAGCGTCGTCACCCTCTTCGTGATCCCGGCGATGGTCTACGACGACCTCGGGCCGCTCGACGCCATCAAGCGGTCGGCCGAAACCCTCAAGGAGACCTGGGGCGAGTCGCTCATCCGACACTTCGGCCTCGGCCTCATCCAGTTCGTGTTCCTGTTCCTCGGGATCGTGATGTCGGTCGCCCTCTTCGCGCTGCTCGGCAGCCTCGGCGGCACCGGCGTCGTCATCGCGATCGCCCTCTCGGTGCTGTACTTCCTCGCCGTGGTCCTCGTGTTCACGGTGGCCAACAACGTGTTCAACACCGCCCTCTACGCCTACGCCAACGGCCGCGCGCCAGCCGCGTTCGATCGCCACACCCTCGAAGGCGCCTTCGGCCCCCGCGCCTGACACGTCGATAGCGCGCAAGCGAAAGGTCAGCGTGAGGCGCGCGCCCCGAGCACGAACGCTGGGCGCGGTTTGCGCGAGCCAGCGTCAGCGAGCGCTGGTCAGAAAGGAAACGCCTGAGGCTCTCCGTCCTCATCGAACAAGAGCGTCTCCCGCTTGCCTGGCGCATCTTCCTCCCCTTCCTTGAATGCGACGGACCAGCGATAGTAGCGGTCACGGCATTCGAGGGCGACGTAAACGAGCGTTGCGTCGACGAGCTTGTGCTGCTTCGCGGCACGTTTGACAATGCGCTGCATCATTTTCCAGTTGATGCGGTGCACTCGTTTGTCGCACGAGCGGATGTCGTGGCGATAGTCCACACGTTCTCGCGAGTGTACTTCATCGGTGAATCGGACTCTCACCACGGCGCCGTTCTGGACGACATCGATGTCGCCAGCGTAGTCGGTTATTTCTAGCTTGACGACGGGGCTGTCTCTGTCCAGCTCGTTGAGCAAGAGGTCTCTTACGGGCGCCGGATCGACGGCGACGTTCCTGGCCACCCAGAATCCATTGCGGTTCTTCGCGCTCACGTACAAGGGTAAAATAATGGGGAGCGCGACCACCATGAAGAAGGTCAATGCGATGAGCGGCAGAACCTTGAGCACCGCGCGGGAGCCCGTCGCTGGCGCGGTTGGTGACGCTCTCAACGGCGTGGGGGGCTGCGCGGGGAACGCATTCGGATGGCGTTGCGTAGGCAGAATGTTGGGCTGCGCAGGGGGCGAGTTTGGGTAGCGGCCGCAGTGCGCGCACAACCAATGGTGACCCGATGGTACCCAGTGGGTGGCGCCGCAATGTGGACATGGAGGACGCTGCCCCGTGTGCATGGGGCCATTGTACCATGCGAATCACGCCCTCGGCGTGCCGGCTGCGCTATTGGCAAGCGGCGGGAATGGGGAGGCTGCCGAGCTTGCCGCGTACTTGGCCGAGCACCTCACGGCCCTCGGGGGAGGCCATCGCCGAGCGGCAGAGGGCGAGCGCGGCGCCATAGCCGAGCTTCTGCTCCGGCGGAGCGCTTATCATGTTGCTGGCGATGGCGTCGCAACAGGCGGCGACGCTCCCGCTCGCCTTGGCGAGAGAGCGAAAGGTCTCCAGCACCGACCCCGTGTCGGCGCCGTCGTCCCAGGCGCCGATCGCGACGATGTTGGCGTCGACGTCGGTGACCACCGCGCGGATCGCGCGCACCGTCGTCTGATCGCGCTTGCACGCACCGTCGGCCACCTTGGTGGGCAGCTTGTCTTTGCCGAGGGTGATGTCCTCGTCCGCGGCCCAGCGGCAACCGGTGAGCTTGAGCTCCTTGGCGGCCGCGTCGGCCTTGTCGGTCGTGCTGCTGCCGTCGGCGTAGCCGGTGGCTGCAAAACGCGCCTTCTCGTCCTTGGCGATGGCGGTGCGGACGTCGGCGGTGCCGTGGCTCCAGTCGTCGAGCACGGTGAACGTTGCCTTGGCGCCCTCCACGCCGAGGGCCTTGCCCTTGTGGGTGGCGGCGGCTTCCTTGCCGTCGAGCTCGGCCTTGGCCAGCGGCACGATGGCCACCTCCGAGGGGGCGCTCGAGGCAGCGCCAGAGGAGGTGGCCGACGGGGCCGGGTTCGCCGACGTCGCCGCGGAGCTCTTCGCCGAGCCCGAGCCCGGCGCTTCGGCGGTGGTGTCGGACTCGCTCGCGGACGGGCACGCGGCCACGCCGAGGAGAAGAGCCACGCCCAGGGTCATTCGCTTCATCATCATCGAGAGCTTACCTCCGGACAGACCCTGACGTGCGATGGTCGCCGTCGAGCCGAAGGAGCAGCTTTTCGGCTGTTCCCGCAACAATACGACGCTGACACGGGGAGAAAACCGCGCGCGGCGCGCGAAGCGACCCGCGACCGCGAGAGCGTGGCTACTTGGCCAGCCGAGCGAGGCCGCCGAAGCCCCAGAAGTACACGTGATCGGCGTCGGCGGTCATCCCGCCGTCGTACAGCGAGTCGTACAGGAGCTCGGGGCTGCCGCCGCCGAGCGCGAGCCGATAGAGCGCGTCGTTGCAGTGGTTGCGGAAGTAGGTGTGGGTGTCATCAGCCATGCCGGCTTCGCCGATGCCGTTGATCGTCGCGATCGTCTGCTGTGCGCTCCCCGGCTCGAAGCGGCGGTACGTGGAGCTCGAGGTGCACGCGTCGAGGCCCGAGGTGCTCACGGTGAGCAGTCCGCTCCCGAGCGCCGACATGCTTTTTGGACGAAACGCGATCGAAGCCTCCGTCCCGCCGGTCTTGTCCACGTAGAAGACCCGGTCGCCTTGTCCCGAGTAGCCCGAGGCCGACAGGAAGACGTAGTCGTCGTCTACCGCCACGTCGAAGCGATAGTACTGGCTGAGGTCGGAGCCGGTGGTGAGGGGCTCGGGGGCGCTGCCGCCGGCGATGGGCACGCGATAGAACTCGTACTCGACGAAGTAGGCGTAGGTGTCGTCGGCGGCGAAGGTGCCGGGCCAGCCGTTGATCTCGTTGCCGGCGGCGAAGAGCTCCTCCACCGCTCCCGTCTCGGGGACGATGCCCAACAGGAGGGTGTCGGTGCCGTGGCCCGTCGCGACCACGCCGCCGCTCGTGGCCACGAGCGCCGACACGCTGTTCACGCCGAGCGCGCCCAGATCGGCCACGCTCGCAGCCGCCCCGCCCGACGTTGCCACGCGCCACAGCTCCTGCAGATCGTCGTCGAACCAGTAGACGTGAGCGCCGTCGGTGGCCATCGGTCCGAAGAAGTTGTCGTCGTGCAACAACACGGGGAGACAGGCTCCGTTCTCGCAGGCGCCGCCGAGGCAGTCGCGTTCGCAGCTGCCGCAGTTGAGTGGATCGTTCTCGAGATCCGCGTCGCACTCCGGGGTGCCGCCGCTGCCGCCGGTGCCGCCTACGTCGCCCCCGGCGCCTCCCGCGCCGCCAGCCATGGTGCCCGTCCCGCCGGTGCCACCGGTCGCTCCTGCGCCATCGTCGTCGTCGCTCGTGGTCTCCTCCTCACAGGCCGACAACCCCACCACGCTCCCCACCAGAACCATGCAAGCCAAGAGTTTCCCCATGACGCGATGATGTCACGAGCGGGTCAACCGTGGGATGAATTCGAGCGACGAGTCGAGGGCGCGCGTGCTCGCCGCGGGCAGCGTGCGCTGGTCACGCGGTCGGCTCGAGCTCACTCCTCGCTGTGGCCGCTCACCTTGTTCTTCAGGCGATGGAAGTAGCGTCTCGCCACCCCGGCTGCGGCCGCCGCGCGCGTCACGTTGCCGCCGTGGTTGTCGAGCACGTGTTTCACGTAGCGGCGCTCGAGCTCGTCCACGATGCGTTGACGCGTCTCGGTGAGGGGCAGATCGAGGGCGAGCACGGCGGCGATGGGGTCGCCGCCTTGGGCGATGCCTTGGGCGGTGCTGCGGGCGGGTGGGGGGTGGCTCGGGCTCGTCCCCCACGGTTGCGGTCGGCTGGAGGGGCCTTCGCCGGCGAGGTCGCCGAGGGCGAGGCGGCGCACCACCGCGTTGCGCAGCTCGCGCACGTTGCCCGGCCAGCCATACTCTTCCCACTCGCGCAGCAGCTCGAGGGGGATGCGATCGGGGTCGCCGCCGCCGTCGGCCCAGAAGCGACGGGCCAACAGCTCGATGTCCTCGGCGCGCTCGCGCAGCGGGGGCAGCTCGATGCGGGCCACCGCGAGGCGGTGAAAGAGATCGTCGCGGAAGCGTCCCTGCTGCACCATGCGGTCGAGATCGCGGCGGGTGGCGGCGATGAGGCGCACGTCGACGGTGATCGGCTCGCGCCCGCCGACGCGGCGCACCTGGTAGCGCTCGATGGCGCGGAGCAGGCGCGGCTGCAGCTGGAGGGGGAGGTCGCCGATCTCATCGATGAGCAGCGTGCCTCCGGAGGCCTGCTCGAACACGCCGTGGTGTGTGCCCACCGAGCCGGTGAAGGCTCCCTTCTCGTGACCGAACAGCTCCGACTCGATGAGGGTGGGCGCCACCGCGGTACAGTCGAACACCACGAACGGCCCACGCGCCCGCGGGCTCATCTGATGAATCGACTCGGCGAGCTGCTCCTTGCCGGTGCCAGTCTCGCCCTCGATGATCACGGGCAGATCGGCGGCGGCGAGGCGCTCACACAGCGGATAGAGCCGCCGCATGGCGAGCGAGCCTCCGAGCGTGGTGCCGAACCGACGGGCCTCGGTGAGGGAGGCGGCCGGTTGGGGCTGACCTCGCGTCACCGCGATCGCCGTCGCGCCGAGGCGGATGGTCTCTCCGCCGCTGAGGAACACCTCCCCGAGGGCCACGCCGTCCACGAACGTGCCGTTGGTGGAGGCGAGATCTTTCACGCGCAGTCGCTGCGACACCACCTCGATGGCCACGTGTCGGCGCGAGACGGAAGGGTCTTGCAAGCGCAGCTCGCAGGCCTCCGACTTGCCGATCAGCATCGGCGAGGGGTGCATCGCGTCGATGGTGCGGGTGGTGCCCATGTCGCGTCCTTCGATCACGGTGAGCACGAACGGATACGACATGCGCGACACCACCGCCTGCAAGGTGGCGATGGTGGTGGAGTCCGCGAAAGGATCGTCGTCGACCATGACCGAAGCGAGCTCGGCGAGCGACCGAGGCTCATCCGTTCGTAGTCGGAAGGACCGAGAACGTCACGCACAACCCGTGAGCCGGTGCTCCCGCGCGCCGGGAGATCGCCGCGGCTCGCGTCTTTCGCAGAGCGTCCGTCTCGCGCGAAGCGTCCGTCTCGCGCGAAGCGTCCGTCTCGCGCGAAGCGCCGGTCGCTGCGCGACCACCGCTCGCGTCGCGCGGTCGGCTCATGGCGCCTGCGGGAGCGGCTCGGCGCTGAACTCGTGCTCTTCCGACGAACCGCCGGCCCAGCCGTAGGTACCCGACACGAACCCCGCGCCGGGCGCGATGCACACCTTCGTCCAGCCCTCGTCTCCTCCCCACGAGATGTCCATCGAGCACCAGGCCTGTTCCTCTCGCGACACGGTGAAGCGCGAGCCGAAGTCGGGGCCGTCGGCGCCGTGCTCTTCTACATCCTTTTCGGTGGGAGAGGGCTCGAGCACCGGTCGCGAGAGCGCGGGGGCGGTGGCGGTGGGTGCTTCGCCGCCGAGGAAGTAGAGGCCAGCGGCGGTGGCGGCCCACCAGCCGCTCACGGGGTTCTGGATCCCTTGCTCGGGCATGTCGTCACACTGCACGGCGCTCGCGAGGCCCCACGAGAACGTGCGCACCTCGCTCACCTTGCAGGTCGCGCTCCACGTGGTGGTGGTGGTGACGTTGGCGGCCGCGGTGTCGTCCCAGTGGCTGTGCTTCCCGACCCCGGTGAGGGCCCAGGCGCGCTCGAGCTCGAACAGCGCCGCATAGAGCGCCGACACCGCGAGCTTGGGTTTCGGTGTCGTCGTGGTGGGGGCGGGCGTGGGTGCGGCGGTGGGGAGGGGAGTCACCGCGACCACGCTCGGGGGCGGCGGCTCGGTCCTCCCGGCGCACGCGGCGAGCGCCAGGTAAACGCCAGCGCCCGAGGTCCACCGGATAAGGGAGCTGCGGGTCACGAAGACCAGAACGCTGGAGGTTCTGCCGTCCATTCCGTTCCAATGCTCCTGGGATCAGAAGCGGACGCGAAAGCCGTTGGCGGTGGGCGCGAAGGCCGCGTCGTCGTCGTCGCCGACGGTGGCCACGATGAGGAGCACCGCCCCGATGGCGGCCACGCCGCTGCCGGCCGCGAGGAGCACGTTGGTGGTCGTCTTCAAGGTCACTGCTTCGTCATGGAGCTCCACGTCGGTGTTGCCGGTGTCGTCGTACTGCGCCACCTTGCTCAGCGTCAACGCGCCGGTCACGCCCATGCCGATGAGGGCCGCTGCACCAAGGCCCACGAGCGTCCAGCCCGCGATCACGAGGCCCATGTCGCCGTCGCGCCCACCGTCGTCGCCTGCGGCAGGCGGCGTGGCGTTGGTGCCTTCCGGCGAGGGGACCGGCTCGCTCTCCGCCACGTCGAAGGCGAGCTCGAGGTCGCTGCCGGCGACGATCGTCACCGTTTTGTCTTGCACCGAGCCGTCGGGGAGCGTCGCGCTCACCTCGTAAAGCCCCGGGGCGAGGTGGATCTTGGTCGGGACGCCGCGCGCTTTGGCGTGGGCCACGCTCACTTTGGCGCCGAGCGGGACGTCGACGACGAGCCTCCCGAGCTGAGTCTTCAGGGTCGCGAGCGTGTCGGTGCCCGCCTTCGCGAGCTCGCCGCCGAGGCCACCGAAGGCGAGCGCGGCCTCGTAGGCGTCGGCCGCGGCCGCTGGCTCTCCCGCCTTGTTCCAGGCGAGGGCCTCGTTGTATTTGGTGTTGGCCTTCGGATCGAGCCGAAAGGCCGCCGCGAAACCCTCGGCCGCCACCGCGTACCGCTTGTCGCGGAAGGCGGCGCGCGCTTCGGCCTCGGCGGCGCGCGCCGCGTCGACGTTGCTCGACTGCGCGAAGGCCGAGGGCGGGGAGCCGAAGCCGAGGCCCCACAGCACGAGGCCAAGCACGAGCAGGCGCCGCGGCGCCGCGGTGAGGCGCTGCATCATCACTTGGCCCCGTAGGGTGAGTCGGCCAGTCCATCGCCGGCGGGCGCCGGCGACGGTGGTTTCGGTCGGGTGAGCGGCGTGGGTGGGAGCGGCGTGGGTGGGAGCGATGCGGCACCGGGAGGCGCGGGGGCGGCCGCCGCTGTCGGGAGCTGCGCGGGGAACTCGAGCTGCACGGCGGTTTGTCCCGGTGTCAGCGTGAGCTCGAGCTTTCGCCCGTCTTCGGTGATGGCGGTGAGTTTGGCGGGAGCGGTCTCGTCGAGAGGCACCAACAGCTCGGTGACCGCGCTCGGAAGCACCACCGTGCGTCCGTCGAGCACGAGCTGAGCGACGGGCACGTTGGCCGACAGCTTCAGCGCACCACGGGACGTCGCTGGCACCGGCGCCCCCGCCGCCGCGATCGCAGACGGTGACACCGCGTCGGAAGACGCCGAAGGCTCGAGCGCGGTGCTTGCTCCGGCGGCGGGGCTCACCGGAGCACGCAACACGAGAAACACGCCGAGCAGCACCGCCACCCCCATCGCTGCGGCGGCCACGCCCCACAGCGGGCGCCTCCTCGTCTTCCTTCGCGCCCCCGACACCGCCGTCAGCGCGTTCTCGGTGCTGCTCACCTCGTGGAAATCGCCCACGTCGGGCGGAGTGCCGAGCGTGCTCGAGACCGTGTCCTCGCGCGTCGCCTCCGAGATGGAGTGCAGCTCCTTTCGCAGCGCAAGCACGCTCGCCGCGCGGTCGCGCGTCTGGGAGAGCCGGTCGCCGATCAGCTCGCCGACGTACTCCGCCACCTCGTCCTCGTCGGCGACGCCGCCCGCGCTCGCGAGCGCGTCTTCGAGCTGCTTGCGGAGCGCCTGCGCGGTGGCGGTGCGTCGCTGCGCTCGCGGCTCGAGGGCCGCAGCGACCGCCTCGTCGAGGGCTGCGGGCACGTCGGGGCGCGCGGTCGAGAGCCGCGGCGGTCGCTTCCCCGACACCACCTGAAACAACGTCGCCGCGTCGTTCGCTGCGCGAAACAGACGACGCGAGGTGAACAGCTCCCACGCCACCACCCCCGCCGCCCACACGTCGCTCCTTCGGTCGACGCGCTCGCCGCGAGCCTGCTCGGGCGCCATGTAGCCGACCTTCCCCTTGATGATCCCCGTCGAGGTCACGTTCACGTGCGAGAGCGCCTTGGCGATGCCGAAGTCGGTGAGCAAGCTCTTGCCGTCGACGCCGACGAGGATGTTGTGCGGGGAGAAGTCGCGGTGCACCAGCTCGAGCGGCGCGCCGTCAACGCCCGTGAGCTCGTGCGCCGCGTGCAGCCCCATCAGCGCGTCGTGCAAGATCTTCCCCGCGATCGGGAGCGGCACGAGCTCCTCGCGCTTGCGCGCCGCGCGGATCAAGCCGGCGAGCGTGTCGCCCTCCACGTGGTCCATCACGAGGTACACGCCGTGCGGCGTGTCGCCCGCCTCGAGCACCTTCACCACGTTCGGGTGCACGATGCTCGCCGCGAGTTTGGCCTCGCGCATGAGCTGGGGCGCGATCTCGGGGTTGGCGCGCAGCTCGCCGTGCATGAGCTTTACGGCCACGTTGCGGCTCACCCCGGGGAGCACCTCGGCGCGTCCGAGATACACCGTGCCCATGCCGCCGGTCCCGATCGGGAACAACAGCTCGTAGCGGCCGATGCGCTCCGGCATGGAGGCTGGCACGTCGTAGCCCGTCATCCCGAGGTCCCCGTCACCTCCCCAACGTAGCGCAAAACGAGCGCCGTTGGGTGGGACCCCGGAGGTCTCACGCGGCGGCGCGGGGGTGTGACCTCCGAGGTCCCAGGGGCCTTGGGACCACCGCCATCCTCCTTGAAATCATTCATCGAGCGGCATGGACCGAGGATTGCCAACACACCGCCCGATGAGCTTCGCGTCCGTGACACGGTATCGACACACTGTCCCTCTCATCGCGGCCCCACTCCTCGCTGCGGCGGTGGCGTTCGGGCAGGGCTGCGTCGGCAACATCGGCGACGGTCCGGGGGGCGATGGCCACGGCCCGGGGAGTGAGCCCCAGTCGTGTGGCGGTGACGTGGTGCCGGTGGAGGTGGTCCCCCTGCGTCGGCTGACCGCCGAGCAGTACCTCAACACCGTGCGCGATCTCACCGGCGACGCCGGCCTCCACTACGAGCTCGAGGACATGACGGGGGTGATCACCGAGCGCGCGGTGCGGCAGCTGCGCGACCTCGGCGAGCTGGTGGTCGAGCGCCGCGCAGAGTGGACCCTCGAGGTGTTCCCCTGCGACGTGAGCGGCGCCCACGATCACGCCTGCGCCGACGCGTTCATCGAGGGTTTCGGGGCGCGCGCGTTTCGTCGCCCCCTCGAGAGCCGCGAGGTGGCGTGGCTCCGGGGTGTGTACGACGAGGTTCGGGTGAACGCGACCTTCCAGGAGTCGATGGACGTGGTGCTCCAGGTGATGCTCCAAGCTCCCGCCACCGTGTACATGTTCGAGGCCGGCGCGGGGGAGGTGCTCGCGGGCGACATGAAGGCGCTGAGCCAGCACGAGGTGGCCTCGCGCCTGTCGTACTTCTTGTGGAACACCATGCCCGACGAGACGCTCGCCGCCGCCGCGCAGTCGGGAGCGCTGGCCACCCCCGAGGGGTTGCGCGCGGAGGCCGAGCGCCTCCTCGCCGATCCGCGCGCCGAGCGGAACGTGCAGCGCTTCTTCGCGCGTTGGCTGCAGCTCGACGGCGGGCACCTGCACCACGCGCTCGAAGACACCGACAAGGACGCTGCCCTCTACCCCGAGTACGGCCCCGCCCTCCAGGCCGCGATGCGCGCCGAGACCGAAGCCTTCGTGGAGCGCACGTTCTTCGAGGAGGGCGCGAGCTTCGAGAAGCTCTTCACCGGCACCTATGCCTACGTAAACGACGACCTCGCAGCCCTGTACGGCGTGGCTGGGCCGAGCGGCGGCGAGTTCGGCTGGGTGGAGCTCGACGCCGGGGAGCGCGCGGGCCTGTTCACCCGCGCCGCGTTCCTCACCGTGCTCTCCACGAGGAACGTCACCGCGCCCATCCGGCGTGGGGTGTGGATGATGGAGCAGGCGCTCTGCAACAAGCTCGGCGCCCCGCCGGCCAACGTCGACGACTCGCCGGTGGAGGGGGGCGACGTGAACGGTGAGGTGCTCACGGTGCGCCAAGACGTCGAGCAGCGCACCAAGGACGACGAGTGCCAGGCCTGCCACGGGTTCATCAACCCCATCGGCTTCGCCTTCGAGCACTACGACGCGATCGGGCGCTTCCAGCTCGAGGAGGTCACCTCCGGTCTGCCGGTGGACAGCTCTGGCGAGATCAAGGCGAGCGACGTGGACGGCGCGGTGGCCGACGCGCTCGAGCTCAGCGACGTGCTCGCCGACAGCGAGCAGGTGCGCGCGTGCTTCGCGAGCAAGTGGTCGGAGAACGCGCTCGGGGGCGAAGGCTCGCTCGACGGCTGCAGCACGCAGCAGATCCAGACCACCTTCGCCGAGAGCGGCGACATGCGCGAGCTGCTCATCGCCATCATCCAGAGCAACGCCTTCCGCTTCATCAACATCTCGGACGAGAGCAAGTAACCCATGCGAGATCTCAAGAACTCGGGACGTCGTGCCTTTCTTCGTGGCGCCGCCGGTGCGGCCCTCGGCCTCCCCCTCCTCGAGCTCACCCACGGCGAGGCCTGGTCGCAGAGCAGCTTCCCGAAGCGGTTCTTCACCGTGTTCAGCCACGGGGGCACGGTGACGGATCAGAGCCACTCGAAGCTCCATGACGGCACCGGCAAATACCTCGCCGAGAACTACTGGAAGCCCGGCGATCCTGGCGAGGCGCTCGTGCTCGGGCCGATCATGGAGCCGCTCGAGGCCCACAAGGACAAGCTCCTCGTGCTCCAGGGCGTCGACAACCGCGCCGCTGGGGAGCAGGCGCAGTACGGCTCGGGCGGACACGACATCTCGAACGTGACCGCGCTCACCTGCGCCGACGCGGAGAACCCGTGGGACGACCCGACCTCGCTCGGCCCGTCCATCGATTTCGTGCTCGCGGAGCGCCTCGCTCAGACCCAGCCGGTGCGCTTCTCACGCATTCATCTCAACGTCGCCGGTCACCAGTACGGCAGCCCCTACTTCGCGGCTGCGCGGCAGCGGGTGAGCGGCGAGAAGAGCCCGCTCGCCGCGTTCAACACCATCTTCGAGGGAGTGACCGCCGATCCCGAGCCCGATCCGGCGTTCATGCACAAGCAGATGCTGCGGCGGAGCGTGGTGGACGGCGTGCTCGACGGCTACCGCGACATCAAAGGCAAGGTGAGCCAGCGCGACCAGCACGTGATCGACGCGCACCTCGAGCACCTCCACGCGCTCGAGGCGGAGCTCAACGCTTCGCCGGTGCGTTGCGAGCCGCCTACCGGCATCGACGAGCAGGGTGGCAAGGCCGACGTCATCGGCCCCCTCCACGTGAAGCTCATCGTCGCCGCCATTCGCTGCGGGCTCACCAACGTGGCCAACCTCGAGATCGCCGACATCCTCACCCCGTGGACACCGACCGGCACCCCCATGCCCTCGGCCTTCGACATCGGCCACTCGCTCGGCCACTACGCACGCGAGGTGGGGCCCACTGGCGCGAACGCCGCCGACGCCCAGACCTGGCTCGCGGAGATGCTCGACAACCGCCGCTGGCGCATGGGGCTGATGAAGCTCTTGCTCGACGGCCTCGACGATCCCAACTTCCTCGAGGGCGACAGCACCCTCCTCGACAACAGCCTCGTGTTGTGGACGAGCGAGTTCAGCGATCCGGCGAGCCACGTGTCGGCGGGCATCCCGCTCTTGCTCGCGGGCAGCGCCGGTGGCTACTTCCGCACCGGGCGCCACCTCAACTACAACACCCACGCCGCCGCCGATCCGAACACGCGCCAATACGCGACCAACGAGTCGACGCACAACGTCTTCACCTCCATCCTGCACGCGTTCGGCTACGACGACGCCCACTTCGGCTCGGGCCACGCCTTGCACCAAGGCCCCATCTCAGGCCTCACCTGACCAAAAGCGGCGACGTGGGTGCATAGAGCCCGCCGCGAGGCTCGATCGTGGGCGTTAGTTGGCGTCGCGGCAGCAGCGGAAGCCGTACTCGCGCTCGTCGGGGTTGTTGCGGGCGGTCGAGGAGGCGGTGTTGTCGCAGCGCCAGAAGTTGGCGCTGCCGAAGGTGTGCCCGCCGCGTAGCGCGCAGTTGGCGTCGGGGGCGTCGGACTCGCACGCGTCGATGTACTCGGCCACGTTGCCCTGCATGTCGAACAGGCCGGGGAAGCCGCCCTCACACGCAGGGAAGCTGCCTACCTCGGCGCGGGCCGAGGTGTCGGGGATGTTGCACGCGTCGGGGTCGGCGGTGTCCCCGTAGGGGTACGCGGTCATGAGGCCGCCGGTGCAGGCGAAGTGCCACTCGCTGACCACCGGCATCGCGTCGAAGGCGAGCGGCCCGCCGGCGAGCGAGCCGCACAGGCGCTTGTCGGCCCAGGCGCAGAAGGCGTGGGCGTCGCACCAGTCCACGCAGTTCACGGGCAGCTGCGAAGCGGTGGTGAAGTCGGGGCAGCTGCCGTCGGGGGAGTGGGTGAGCTCGGTGTTGAAGCTGCAGGCGGGGGGCTGGTCCGTCACCGGGACCGAGCCGCCTACGCTCGCGAGGAACTGCACGTAGGCCGCGCGCGTCACCTCGGTGCGATCGATGCAGAACGAGATGTCGGCCCCGTCCGTCGCGTGCACCATGTCGTCCGGGCAAGGGCTGCCTCCCCCCGTCGCGCCGCCGGAGCCTCCCCCAACGCCTTCCCCCCCAACGCCGCCGGTGCCTCCCGTGGTGGGACCCACGGTCCCGCCCGCGCCCCCGGTGGAGGGGCTCGTACGCACCGGCTCGCGGATCTCCACGAGGCACGACCCGGCGAGCGCACAAGGCAACAGGGTGAGCACGACGGCGGTGAACGAGCGCACTGTGGCGACGATATCCCGCGCGTCGCAGCGACGGAAGCGGTTGGCGCGTGAGTCCCACGACCGGGGTGCTCCGCCGAGAGCGCCCACGCGCGCCAACGAGGGCTCGACGCGGGGACGTGGCCTGGGCACGCTCGCAGGCATGGCGTTCATCGGCGACGGGATGTCACGGCGGCGCATCCGGCTGCGACTTCGCGTCCCACCCGAGGTCACCCCCGTCGACATGCGTGGGCGCTGTTGCGTGGTCACCGGGGCGAGCAGCGGGATCGGCCTGGAGACGGCGCGGGGGCTGGCGCGGTTCGGCGCGGACGTGGTGCTGATCGGGCGGACGCCGTCCCGCGTCGACGACGCCGTCGCGGCGGTGCGCGGGCTGAACGCAGGGGGAGCGGCCTCCGGTCACGTGGTGGACTTCGCGTCGCTCGAGGCGACCCGCGCGCTCGCGTTCGAGCTCGGGAGCGCGCATCCGGCGATCGATGTGCTCGTGAACAACGCGGGCATCTGGAGCGTGCGTCGCAAGGAGAGCGTCGACGGCCACGAGCTCACGTTCGCGGTCAACCATCTGGCGCCGTTCCTCTTCACGCTGTCGCTCCTTGTGAGCCTCCGGCGCGGTCGCCGCCCTCGGGTGGTCAACGTGTCGTCGCGCCTGCACGAGAAGGCGCGTCGTTTCGACTTCGACGACCTCCGCGCCGAGCGCCGTCGCTATGACGGGCTTCGCGCCTATCAGCAAAGCAAGCTCGCCAACGTGCTCTTCACGCGTGAGCTCGCGCGCCGCGGCGCGGGGGAGCTCGCCGCGTTCGCCGTCCATCCCGGCGACGTGGCGACCGACGTGGTGCGCGACAGCCGGCTCCTGTCCTGGGGCATCCGCACCGTGGGCAAGCTGTGGCTCCTCACCCCCGAGGAAGGTGCCCGCACGAGCCTCTACGCCGCCACGGCCCCCGAGCTCGACACCTCGAGCGGACGCTACTTCGCCTTCTGCCGCGAGCTCGCCCCATCGGCGGCCGCGCAGGACGACGCACAAGCCGAGCGCCTGTGGGCCCTCAGCGAACGGCTCACCGGCGTCTGCTGGCCACGCGTCACCGATCGGTGAGTGGACGGCGCTCGGACCTGGCTCGCGCAGGCTGGCAGCGTCCACCCGCCGAGGTCCCTCGGCCCGACGCGGCACGGCGGCTCCAGCGTGGGAGGGCGGCGGCATGGAACCTGCTTGGTGGGCCGCCGTGCGCGTCGCGATGTCCATCCTCGCCCAGGATTTTTCGTCTCCGCTCGACGCTCGCGCGTGGCGCGCGCTCGGCGTGTGTCGGGTGCTGCACCTCGAGCAGTTCGACGTGGAGAACATTTGCCGCGCCGTCGATGGGCTGGGGGTGGGGATCCGGAACACGACCGCGGTCTTCATGGGCAGCGGGGCGCACGTCCCCCTCGAGGACCCGAATGTTCAGCGCGCGGCGGTCGAGGCGCTGTGGACGGTGAGCCTGCACCCCGAGCGCGTGGTGGCCATCGCTTGTGACGCCATCCCGACGCAGCTGCGGCTGCTGACGGAGGTGGCGCCGCTCTCCGACCGTGCAGAGCTCGTGTGTCGGCCGGGCGGCGGGGGAAAGGCAGAGCGGTGGCGCATGGCGCCCTCCGACATCCTCGTGGGGAACGTCGCGACGGTGGTGTTGGCCATGGCAAAAGGCAGCCCGCTGCGCTGGGTGGACGGGGCGGTGGCGACGCTGGCCGCCGAGCGCGCGCTGACGCTCGTCAATCCGCTGCTCGAGGGGAGCCCGTCGTGACCGCGGAGGAGCCGCCCCCAGGCGCCGAGGCCGCCGAGGTGGCGCCGACGGAAGTCGGCGCCCCGTGGGTGTTGGTCGCCGAAGACGACGCAGACATGCGGAACCTCATCGAACGGGCGCTCGCGGGGGGTGGGTTCCGGGTGAGCTCGGCGACCGACGGCGCGGGTCTGCTGGCGCTGCTCGAGCGGGCGCGGGCGCGCGGCGTGACGCCGGCGGCGGTCGTCTCCGACGTGCGGATGGCGGGCCTCTGCGTGATGCAGGTCATCGCCACCGCGCGGGCTTGGGGTTGGTCGATGCCGATCTTGCTCCTCACCGCCTTCGCGAGCGAGGCGCTGATGGCTCAGGCGATCCGCGCGGGAGCGACCGCGGTGTTGAGCAAGCCTTTCGATCTCGAAGATTTGCGCCTCCTGCTGCGGTCGGTGGCGACGCCTTCTGCGGCTGCGGCCTCGGTCTGACGGGCGCACGATCGTCGCTGCCGCGCGCGAGGTCGTCGTGTGGTGACGCCCCTCTCGGGCGACGACGTTCCCGCCGCGCGGAACGTTGCGGAGCCGTCGCTGAGCGGCCGGTCGACGCCACGAAAAAAATCCCGGCGCGGGATCGTATCGCCGTACGATCCCGCGCCAGGCCACGGGATGGAGGAAAAAAGAAGATGAGAGGCGCCGCCCCCCGCTTCGCAGCCCTGGGCCGAGGGTGCGTCGTGGTGAGGCGTCCTGAGACGTCCGGCTGCGTCTCTTGCCTCCTGGTAATGCATCCCGCATGCCAGCGCGATGACGGGCAACCGTCCGAATGATGCCCCTTTTGATCCCAGCGAGTCCCAGAAAGGGCCACGGTCTCCGCACCTCCCGCCGGTGGTGGCCAGGTGGACATCTCGCCGCCGCTGCACGTCACGGGGGGGCGGCGCACTTCTCGCGGGCCCGCTCGAGCAGCGCGATCATCGCGGCGCGTGCTTGGGCAGGCGCGGTGAGCGGCTCGGGGAAGGCGATCCGGGCCGGTCGACGGCCCCGAGCCGTCTCCACGCTCAGCTCGAAGCCGTACCGATCGACGCCGGTCATCACCGCGCTCTCGGTGGACGTCGCGGTGGTGAAGGCGCGGGCGTACATGACGAGGGCGTCGGCATGATCGTCGTTCATGTGCGTGATGATGCCGGCCGCGCTCGCTCCCAAAGGGTCGGGCTCCGCGGCTCGCCACGCGTCGAGCTCCACCCACGACATGCGACCGTAGCCGCCGATGTAGCGCACGTCGTGGGGGGTGAGCTTCCAGAACCCGAAGTCTCGAAAGTCGACGTAGTCACTTGCCTGTGGATGGGCGGCGAGGAACGCAGCGCGTGCCGAGCCCACGTCCGAGAGCTGGGTGCAGCGACCCACGAGCGTCACCCGTCCGTTGGCGAGGGGATCGGTGGCGCCGTGCTCGTGGACGAGGAGGGACGCGCGCGGGTCGCGGAGGAGGTTCTTGGTGTGCGCGGCCATCGTGCTCACGAGGAACACCGGCTCGGGTCCGTCGAGCGCGAACGTCACGTAGGAGCCGTAGGGGAAGCCGTCTTCGGTGAGGGTCGACAGGGTGCCGGTCTTCTCACCGGCGGTGAGGCTCCGCGCGCGTTCGGCGTGAGAAGGGGCGGCCACTCCTTCGGGGGTGAGGCCCGGCTCGGTCGAGGGGCGATGCTCGCGGCTCATGCGAGGCACCATAGCAGCTGCGCGTGCACGCATGGCGGCACTCCACGGCCAGTGTTCGCGGCCCGTGGTAGGTTCGAGGGGCCATGCGGATTGGCGAACGAGTTGTCGAGCGGTTCGTCGTCGTGGCGAGGGCGGGCGCCGGTGGCATGGGGGAGGTGTTTCGCGCTCGCGACGAGGTAGAGGGCAGCGACGTGGCGCTCAAGGTGATGCGCCACGAGGTAGGCGAGCATGGCGAGCGGCGCTTCGAACGCGAGATCGAGGTGCTCGCGAAGATTCGGCATCCGGCGGTGGTGCGCTACGTGAGCCACGGGGTCACCGCCGAGGGCCGCCTCTTCATGGCGATGGAGTGGCTCGAGGGGCGTGACCTCGACGCGCGAATTGGCGAGGGCGCGCTCTCCATCGACGATGCGCTCCACCTCATGCGTGCGGTGGCGGCGGGGCTCGCACAAGCCCACCGCCACGGCGTCGTGCATCGCGATCTCAAGCCGAGCAACATCTTCCTCGTGGGCGACGACCCCGCTCGGGTGAAGCTGCTCGACTTCGGGATCGCTCACGCAGCGGCCGCGTCGGTGGCGCTCACCGCGACCGGCGCGCTCATCGGCACCGCCGGCTACATGGCGCCCGAGGTGGCGGCGGGAGCACGTGAGGTGGGGCCGAGCGTCGACTTGTTTGCGCTCGGCTGCGTGCTCTACGAGTGCCTCGCCGGCGAGCCTGCCTTCGGCGGCAAGACGCCGCTCGAGATGCTGGCGGGTGTGCTCCTCAACGAGCCGCCGCCCATCGCGTCGCGGCGTGCCGACGTGCCGCGCGCGCTCGAGGGGCTCCTCGTTCGCCTCCTCGCGAAAGATCCCGACCGGCGCCTCCCGAGCTGCGAGCAGCTCCTGCACGAGCTCGACGCGGTGCCCGCCGGCCCCGCGCGACACTTCTCGGACCCGCGGACGACGCCGCTCACCGCGCGTGAGCGACGGCTCCTCAGCCTGGTGCTGGTGGGAACGCCGTCCGAAGAGGAAGCCAGCGCCGCCACCGTCGACAGCAGCGAGTGGACCTCGGCGCTCGAGCGCTTGCGCATGGGGGTGGAAGCGCAAGGGGGGCAGCTGAGCACGCCTCTCGTGGGGGTGGGGCTGATCACCGTCCCGGGTACCGGGAACGCGCTCGACGACGCGGCGCGGGCGGCGCGCTGCGCGCTCGTGGCTCGAGCCGTGGTGCCGTCGATGGGGATCGCGCTCGCGACGGGCCTCGCCCACGTGGAGCACGGGGCGGCGGTGGGGCCGGTGGTGTCGCTCGCGCGCGAGCTGCTCTCCAGCACGCGAGGGGGCATCGCCGTCGACCCCACCACGGCGCGTCTCCTCGAGGGGCGCTTCGAGATCCTGCGCGATGGACGGTCGGCGCGGCTCGTGGCGGAGCGGGGCGCGGTGCTCTCGGCCCGTCTGCTCCTCGGCAAGCCGACCCCGCTCGTGGGGCGCGACAAGGAGATGGCGCTCGCGCTCGCGACCTTCTGGGAGGCGATCGACGAGTCGGTGGCGCGCGCCCTCGTGATCACCGCGCCGCCAGGGGCAGGAAAGACGCGGCTCGCGGCCGAGCTGCTCGACCGGGTGCGAGCGCGCGGCGAGCTGCGCGTGCTCTTGGCGCGCGCCGACGTGCTGGCCGCCGGCGGCTCGCTCCGGCTCGTTCGGGCGTTGGTTCGCTCGAGCGCGCGGGGAGGCGCCGGCGAGAGCGTCACGCGCGTGGGCGCGAGCCTCGACGCGCTCGACATCGATGACGCCCACCGGCCTTTCCTCCTCGAGCTCGCCGGCGAAGCGCAGCCAGGCGATCCGGCGCTCGAGAGGGCGCGCGAGGACCCGGTGGGCGTGCGGCCTCGCTTCGAACGGGCGCTGATGCACTGGCTCGATCGCATGCTCGCCAGGGGCCCGCTCGCGATCGTGCTCGACGACGTGCAGTGGGGCGATCCACCGAGCCTCGAGCTGCTCGAGGCCGCCGGTCGGGCCTTCGCCGCGCGTCCGCTCTTGTTCCTCGCGCTCGGGCGCCCCGAGGCCGAGCAGCTGTTCCCGCGCTTCTGGAGCAGCCTCGAGCCCCAGCACCTGCGGCTCGGACGACTCACTGCCCGCGCGGCGGCGGAGCTCTCGCGGTCGGTGCTGCCGGCGACGGTCACCGACGACGAGGTGAGCGCGATCGTGCAGCAAGCGGATGGCAACCCGTTCGCGCTCGAGGAGCTCATCCGCTGGCAGGCCGCCGGCGGGGGAGAAGCACCGGACACGATCCTCGCCATGCTCGCGGCGCGCGTGTCGGCCCTCGAGCCGCCGGCGCGCCTCACCTTGCGCGCGGCGAGCGTCCTCGGCGACGAAGTCTCGCTCGACGCGCTCGGGTGGCTCATCGGTGACGCGGGTCCCGCCCACCTCGCGGCGTGGCTCGAGCCCCTCATCGAGCGCGAGCTGCTGAGCCTGGCGGTGCCGGGACAGCGCGTGCGCTTTCGTCATGCGCTGGTGCGGGAGGCGGCGTACGCCACGCTGGCCCCCGAGGACGCGCGCGCTGCCCACGCGCGGGCCGCCGCGTGGCTCGAGATGGAGCCCGAGCCCGACGCCTTCCTCATCGCCGAGCACCTCGGCCGCGCGGGGGAGGTGGAGCGCGCGATCCCTTGGCTTCACCAGGCGGCGACGGTCGACTTCGTGGCCGGAAACCTCGAGCCGGCGCTGCGCCTGTGCCAGCGGGCGATGGACGCCGGCGCGGGGGGACCCATCCTCGGCGAGCTCATGACCGTGCAGGTGAACGCCCTCGCCTGGCTCGGCCGCTTCGAGGAGGCGGTGTCCCTGGCCGAGCGTGCCCTCGCCAGCGTGCCGCCGGGGAGCACGCTCTGGTTTCGGAACGCGTCCGCGCTCCTGTTCTCGGCCCTCGGCCTCGGTCGTGCGGAGCGCACCTTCGCGCTGATCCCGGCGCTGATGGCTCTCGAGACCGATCCGGAGCCGAGCGGACCCTACGGCCGCACGGTGGCCGTGATGATGTTGGGCTTGCTCTTGTTCGGTCAGCGCGACGCGGCGCTCGAGCTCCTCCGCCGCGTCCGTCGGAGCAGCGCGAAGGCTCCCAAGGGAGGCACCTTCGAGCTCTGGGCCGAGGTGTGCGAGGCGCAGGCGCTCTTGCATGGCGGCGGCTCCTTGCTCCGCGCGCGAGAGCACGCCGCGCGTTCGGTCGAGCTCACCGCCACCACCGAGGAGCCGGTGGCGCACGTGTTCGCGCAGGCCGGGGTGGGGCTCACGCTCCTGCAGCTGCGCGACTACGCCGGGGCGCGCGTCGCCTGCATGCACGCGCTCGAGCGCGCGCTCCGCACCGACTCGGGCTATCTCCAGGACAACGCGCGCATGATGTTGTCGATGGTCGACGCGCGCGATGGCAAGACCGAGGCGGCGCTCGAGGGTTGCCACGCGCTCATGGGCTCGCCGCATCCGTGGGCCGGTGCGTCGTCGGCGGCGACCTCGGCGCAGGCTTGTGTGCGCGCCAAGCGCTTCGCCGAGGCGCGCGTGTTCGCCGAGGACGCGCTCGCCAGAGGGGCGATGCTGCCCGCGATCATCGATGGCACAACGGCGGTGTTGGCGGTGGTCATGCTCGCCGAGGGCGATCTCGACGGCTGCGTGCGCGTGTCCGAGAACCTCCTCGGCTCCACCCAGGGTCTCGGCGCCGACGTGCTGTTCGGAGTGGAGGCGCGCATCCGGGCCCTCGCCGCGCTCGGTCGCGCCGACGACGCCAAGCGCGAGACCGAGCGACGCGACGCCTTCGCCCGCGTGCGCGGGCTCGACGAACAGCAGGTGCGCGCAACGGCCGACGAGATCGACACCCTCCTCGCCTGAGCGAACCTCGGCCCGCGTCCGCGCCCTCCCCCCTCCCAGCTTGCCCTCCCGGAGTCCGACTTCCACCAGCTCCGTGGAGAGCTCAGCCAGCTTCTTCGTGCCGACATGACGGTCGAGCGTTTGCGGACGAACGCTGCACCGCGACGCGCGCGGACCGTCGCGGCGCTCCGAGCCCCTCGATGACGTCGGTCCTCCGCGCTCTGTCCACTGGCTATGCGTCGTCAACGCCGCGCGACAGGTCGCGGATCACGAGGTAGACAGCCGCGAGCGCCGCGAGCGCCGTGGCGCGGTCGCACGTGACCTTCAGCCGCTGCTCGCGGCCTGGGTGGATCAGGTTCCGGAACTCGTTCGCCTGCCTGCACTGGACGCGCGTGTGCTCGTCGATGTGTTGGAGCCCCCGGGCGACCTCGGCGTACTCTGCAAAGTGCCACTGGTCGGGCGGCCTTCGCCTCGCATTCGGGCACACGCTCCCATGCACGTCCTTGAGCTTGTTCTCGTCGTGGCGACGCTCGAGGCTCTCCAACAAGAGCGCCTCGGCGATCGAGCCGGCGACGACCGTAGCGGCCTTCCAGTGCCCCGCGCCCATCGAGGCGTCCACGGACGCAAGATCGAGGCGTAGTGCTTCACGAAGCCCGTCATCTTCGACGAAGGCCAGGTCGCTCGTGGTCGGCGTCGGAGCCTCATCCGCTAGCGTCTCAAACAGGTCGCGGATGATGGTGACCGGATTGCGCTTCGCGTGACTCGGCCCGATCGACACGAGGCCCAGCCTCGCCGCGGTCTCTCCGCGTGTCCAACGCGCCAGCGCGAGCTCGATCTCAGCTCGCGCCAGGAAAGACTCCACGACCGCGTCGCCCGTGAACGTGAGCAGGTGCTGCGGCACGGCATCCATCATCGCGGACAGCGCTCGCAGAGGACCTTCGTAGGCGATCTTCAGCTCTTGCTCCCGTTTCAGTCGCCGAAACCGACCTTCGACAAACGTGACGACTTGGCTCGGGTAGATGGGTTGCATCGCGGTAGGGCTGGGTGACGCCGGACAGACCTTGGTCGAGGTCGTCTCACGCGCAACAGTGTGGGATGCCTCTCGGCGTCATCGCGGAGAACTGTAAGTGAGTCGGCGACGTGCCGCCAGCTGTGTCCCGGCTCAGGGCACGATGTCGAGGGCGATGGCGCCGCGGTAGCGGGCGACGATGGTGCCGGCGGCGTCGATGGCGAAGCACCAGATTGCATCCAAGGGGTCGAGGGCGTCGCGCGGTGTGATCTCGATGCCGCCGCGGTCGAGGAAGGGGGAGCCGGTGGGGCGCGCCGAGATGCGGTCGCGGAGCTCGGCCAGGCTCGCCACGCCGGGAGAAGGGGTGGTGAACTGCCGAGCCTTGGCGACGGGTAGGCCCGTGAGTTGAACCGAGCCGTTCTTCGCGAGGAGCGCCGGGAGGCCGTCGGTCTCGGCGAGGCGCGGCAGGCGGGCGCTGTTGTAGGGAGTGACGGGCCACGCTCGCGCCTCCGTGGCGGATGGCATGAGATCCTCGTGGTGCGCCTCGGCGGATCCGTGGTGCGGGATCTTGAGCAGAGCGTGCTGCCCGAGCGACGGGTGTCGGCCCATCACGTGCGTCCATCCGGTAGGAATGGTCTGCCCTCCGACGGTGGTCGGGAGATCACCAGGGAGGACCAGGCGTGTGCCCGTGAGCTGAACGTCGAGCACCAGCGAGTATTGGTTCGCGTCGGGCCGCAGGTACCTCGGCTCCTCCACGCAGCGCTCGAGGTAGCCGTGGAGGGCGTCGGCCGATGGCGCACGCACGTACATCGACGGCGTGACCTCGGCGAGCGGCGTGGTGGCATCGCACAAAGGAGTGGCTGGTCCGTGGAGCTCCTCCCAAGAACGAATGGCGCGGAGCGCGGTCGCCACTTGGCTCGCGCGCCGCCGATCTTCGGTTCGGCGCGGGAGCTCGGCGTCGCGCAGGATGTCGATGTAGCGCGGCAGGCTGCGCGCGCCGGCGATGCCGATGTGCTTGGGGCTCAGGCCGTCGACGATTTCTGCGAAGCCGTCCGCGTGATCTTCGTGAGGGTGGGAGAGGATGGCCCAGAGCACGGGATCATCGTCCGGCGACCGCCAGCGCTCCACGATCTCGAACGGCACGGAGGCTCCCGTGGCCGCTCGACAGCTGTCGATGACGACCCAACCTCGCGCCGGCAGCGCGATGGCGATGCCTTCACCGCGTCCGGGGTCCGCGACGAACACGTGCAGGTGCTCTCGGCGGAGAGGGGGTCCCAGTTCGGAGAGCTCGCGCGAGGGCGGGAGCATCGCTACCCGATCGGGGAGCCGGGCAGCTCGCGCATGAGGTAACGCAAAGGGTGCGGCTCCGAGTGCGCGTCGGATTGCGGAGCCAACGCTGAAGGCCTCTCTTCGAGGCTGGGCTCCGGCACCTGGTAGATGACGAGTTCGCGCTCTTCGCCGTACTCCGCCACTTCGAGGTAGCCAGCGGCTTCCTCCGCGCTGGCCCAGTCGGCGACCCCTTCCCACTCCGCCGCGGTGAGCGGGCGCATGATGACGCGACGGGCGCCGGGATCATCGGCGGGCGTGGCGATGGCGACGAGCACGCGCTCGGCGTCGGCGGAGATGACCTGCCCGGGGAACCACGACGCGAGAGCTGCTTTCCGTCGCTGGGGCGGCGCGATCTGTGGTCTTCGCCAGCGCTGGGCCATCGGGACGGTGGACCAATACACCGATACGCCGAGCGCCAGCGCCTCCTCGGCGTCTAGCAGGCGATGCTCCGTTCGCAGCCAGAGGGAGCCGGGCTGCGCGTCCAGCGGCAACAGATCGAAGACGCGGCGGGCTCGCGCGACCTCGCCGGCGTCGAGCCACTTGCCCACCACGTGGAGGGGGACGTGGTACGCCACGTGCTCCGGGTCACGAGTTGCCAAGTTCTCGTGCGCCTCTTGCCACGCCCGATCGGCGTCGAGGAGGCGCCCCTGCTCGATGAGGAACGTCACCCAGCGGCTGTTGAAGAACAGGTTGGTAGGCTGTTCGGTGAGCGCGGCGCGATAGCAGCGGTCGACCTCCTTCGCGTCGTGGCCTGCAGCATCGAGATTGTAAGCGCGATAGTGCAACGCGTAGGCGTCGCGCGGCCACCAGGCGAGACAGCGCTCGTAGAGACGCGCGGCCTCGAGGTAGCGTCGGTGATGGATGCTCAGGGCGCGCGCCCGGGCGATGAGGAACTCGCGGCTCGAGAACTGCTGCTTTCCCCAGTCCTCGTCGCCGAGGGGCCCGGCGTGTGCGAGGTGGTGAACCTTCTCGAGCCAGTGGCTCACCGGCTCCTGGCGCCCGGTGCCAGCGCGCGCCGCGTCGCGAGGACTCAGCGCCCCATCGAGCGCAGCGTGATAGTCGGCGGCGACCCTGTGGCCCTCGTCCTCGTTAAGGGTCCGCGGGAGCCGCTGGAGCACGAGGGATCGCAACACGTCCGGCATTCGCAGCGTGTCTTCTCCGTAGCCGATGCAGTGATGAAGGAGCGCCTGATGCTCAGTGGGTGGCGCGGCTAGGGACAGAGCGCTGTCGATGGGAAGGGCGGTACGGAGGAGGGCGAGGCGTCGGACGCTCTCACGCACCGCGACCAGCTGATCCCGCTCGAGGACACTGACGAGCATCCTCGCCAGCGGAACCAGGTCGCCCGCGCCGAGCCGTCGTCCGGCCTCAGCGACCACCGAGTGAGGCACCCCGAGGCCCACGAGGCCGACCATGAGGCGCAGCTGCAGAGGTGAGAGCGGGAGCGTCGTTTTGCCCAGCGTGCGCCGAAGGGTCGCGGCGACCTCGGCGTAGCTTCCCCAGCGCTCCGCGCACATCAGCGCATCGAGGTGAGCGACGCAGGGCGGAAGCGAAATCTCGGTCGTCGCGGCGGCGGCGCGCCCCAAGCGCTTGGCCACTGGCCAAGGGAGGACGAGGACGAGCGTGACCGTCGTCTCGCGGGCGGCGCGGACGAGCTCCCCGAGCCAGTCCCCGTTCGGATCTTCATCCCATTGCGGGTAACCGAGCTCCTCGGCGGTGCGGAGGAGGAGTACGCCATCCGCTCTTGCGATAGCCCGCATGAGGTGCGTGAAGCGCTCGATCAACGTGCCGTTCGTGCGATCGGCCGCGACCTCCACCATCTCTGAGCCCAGACAGCTGGCGCCGAGGAGAAGGGCGTGTATCGGAGCGTCCGCATCGATATGCGAGGGCACGCGCACCGGAACGGCTCGGGAAGCGAGTTCGCCAGACACGGCATCGAAGAGGAGACCGCGCCCCGCACCGGCGTGACCGGTGACGACGATCGTGCGATCAGGCGCAAGCTCGCTCAGCACCTGCTCCGCGGCACTCTGGATGGGTGCTGAGTCGAAGAGACCCGTCGCAGACGTCACAGGTGGCACCTTAGCACACAGCGAAAGTGTGCCGGAAAGTCCGGTCGTGCGGAGCGCGAGGGCTTCCAGACTGCGCTGCCCAGTGCACAATGCGATCGTGAAGGCTGTGGGCAGGTGGGAGGGAGTGGGTTGGGGTTAACGTGTGGTGAGGACGAGCACGCGGCCGGTGGGGGTGTTCATGGTGCGCTCGTGGGTGCAGCCGAAGCGGCGCAACGCTCCGCGGGCGGCGGCGAGCTCCTGGTCGGCGCGCGCACCCTTGATGAGCAAGAGGCGCCCCTGAGGTTTGGCGAAGGGCGCGGTCCAAGCGAGCAAGGTGCCGAGCTTGGCGACGGCCCGCGCCGTGACGACGTGGAACGAGCGCCGAAGGTCGCCGCGGGCGAGGTCTTCGGCGCGAGCGCACACCACCGAGACGTTGTCGAGGTGGAGGGCCGACGCGACGGCCGTGAGGAAGGCGGCTTTTTTGGCGGTCGCGTCCACGAGCGTGAAGCGGAGATCCGCGCGGAGGATGGCGAGCGGGATCCCCGGAACACCGCCGCCGGAGCCCATGTCGAGCACGCGCGCGCCCGCGGGCAGTTCGGCGAGGAGAGGCACGAGGGTGAGCGCGTCGAGGACGTGACGGGACCACGCCTCCGCGGGCTCCGTGATGGCGGTGAGGTTCACGAGCTCGTTCATCGCGAGGAGGCGCGCGAGGAAATCCCCGAGCCGCGCGACGGTCGGCGCGTCCACCGTCACGCCGAACGCCGCGAGCTCGGCCGCGAAGCCCTCCGGCGGCGCGAGCGGCGCGGGCGCAGGCAGCGGCAGGGGGGGCCGGGCGGGGGGGGCAGGGGTTCGTGTCACGGTCGACCTTCGCCATAGCGCGATCGCGCGCGGGGGGAGGGACAGAACGTTCGTCTCGCAGGATGCGTCGCCCGCTGGGCGGAGCGGTGGGTACGAGCGCAGCCCTGGCGAGCGCTCAGGCTCGGCGCCGACGTGTTGTTCGGAGCGGAGGCGCGCATCCGAGCCCTCGTCGCTCTCGCTCGTGTCGACGACGCCAAGCGCGAGACCGAGAGACGCGATGCCTTCGCCCGCGTGCACGGGCTCGATGAAGAGCAGGTGCGGGCGGTGGCCACGGAGCTCGACACGCTCCTGGCGTAACTGCGGCAAGGACGCGCGCGGCGGCGGTGCTGTTGCGGCGTGATAGGGTGACCACGTGGTGCACGACCCGCGGCGCGAGGATCGGTTCTGGGTTGGGGTCGAGCGCGCGACGGAGTTCTTCATGGGCATCGCGAACGTGAAGAAGGCACTCCTGAGGTTCGCGGGGATCCTCGATCAGATGGGAGTGCTCTACGCGATAGCGGGCGCCATGGCTCTCAACGAGCTGGGGTACGAGCGAGTGACGCGTGATGTCGACGTGCTCCTCACGCTCGAGGGCCTCGAGCGCTTCAAGGCTTCTTGGCTAGGTCGGGGCTACGTCGAGAAGTTTCCCGGGAGTCGAGGGGTTCGAGATACCGAGAACAACGTGGAGATCGTTGTGCTGATCGCGGGAGAGTATCCAGGCGACGGGAAACCGAAGCCGGTGTGTTTCCCCGACCCATCGGTGGCGGTGCGAGGCGAGCGCATTGCGCTGTTGCCTCCGGAGCGCCTGATCGAGCTGAAGCTCGCATCGGGGATGAGCGCCCCGCATCGGCTGAAGGATCTGGCCGATGTGCTGGAGCTGGTGCGGCACGCCTCACTGCCGCGAGAGCTCGGAGATCGCCTCGATCCGTCCGTTCGCGACAAGTTCTTCGAGCTCTGGGAAGCAGCCCAGACCGACGACCCCGAGCGGTGAAGGTCCGACCGACATTGCCTCGCGGGGCTCCTCGAGGCGCGGTCCGGCGAGG
>CAYOAL010000127.1:0-31220 GCA_964401935.1 uncultured Polyangiaceae bacterium | reverse complement strand
GGCGCTGCGAACCCGCTTGCTGGTCCACTCCGAGATCAGCGTAGTGGCCAGCGGCGTGACACCGCCCAGCCCCAGACCCGTGACCCCGCGCCAGATGGTCAGCTGGCTCACGTTGGCGGCGTAGTAACAGAGCATCGAGCCGGCAAACAGCAAGCGACCGAGCACCAGCCCCGCGCGACGACCACCGCCGCGACCGCGCTCCCCGCTCCGGCCCCGCGCGCCGGGCGCCCACGCGACGCCTCGCCTCAAAACGCCCCCCCCGCGCTCAGCGTCACGCCCCCCACCGTCGGCGCCACCTCGAGCACGAGCGGCGCCGTCGCCACGCCATCCCCACCGCGGACCGCGCCCGCGATGATCATCGCCACGCCGCCGCCCACCCCGAGCCCGCCGACGATCGCGAGCACGTTGACCAGCGTCGTCGCCGTCCGTCCCCGCTCGAGGGTGCCCTCTTGCGACGGCGGGCACGTGGGATAGGCCGGACAGCCCGCCTCGAGGTCGTCGATCGCCCCCGCCCGCACCACGCCGGCCACCACCGCCCCAACCGCGCCGAGGACCCCTACCCCTGCGACCACGAAGCCTGCGATCATCAAGCGGCTCGGCGAACGCGCGGACGCGGCGGCGGGCGCCGTCGTCGGCGACTTCGCCGGCAACGTCACCGCGAGGGTGACCTCTTCGTTCTGGCCCGCGTCGAGCAAGACGTCGCGCACGACGAGCTTGTCGCCCCCGTGCCACGCCTCCACGCGATGGGTCCCCACGTCGCGCTCGAGCGCCACGCCCACGAGCCGCGACGCCAGCTCACGCCCGTCGATCCGCACCGCGACCTCGTCCGCGGTGGCGCCGCGGAGCCGGATCGTCAGTCGCGGCACCACCGCCTCGAGCCGCGCGTGCGCCGCTTCGGCCTCTTGCTCCCAGCCGTCGTACTTCGGGTCGTCGCTCTTGAGCGCCTCGCGGCGGAGATCCCAGAGGGTTCGGCGGGCGGAGGCGTAGCGACCGAGGGTCTCTTCGCACTGAGCGATGTTGCGCAACGAGCCCAGGCCCTCGGGCCACGCCTCGAGCGCACGACGAAACGCGTCGATGGCCTCCGCGCACTTTCCCTCTGCGCGCAGCCGCCGCCCCTCCGCGAACAGGGTCTTGGCGTCGTCGGTCTGCGCCAACGCGGGCCGGACGCCCCAGAGCGTGAGCACCGACACGAACGCGGCGAGGGCCACCGCGAGGGGCGTCTTGCTTGGGCTACTGGGTCTCATCCTCGTCGTACTGCTTGGGCTGCACGCTCGGCGTGCTCGTTGGGGTCACCGACGCCGTCGACGCGCTCGGCGGCGCGAGCTGCGCCCCCGCGGTGCTCGGTGGCGCGAGGGGGCGCGGAGGCAGCGGCGCCCTCCCTGGATCGCTGCTCGAGGTCGGGGGCACGTCGGGCTCGGGCTCAGCGCTCGGTGCGGCCTCGGCGACGACGCGGTGGGACAACGTCGGCGGCTCCGGGGTCATCGGCGCCGGGCTCGTGCGCGCGGCCGAGGGTTCGGTGGGGCCATCTGCTCGCGCGACCGCGAGCGCGATCACGCCGAGCACCCCCACCCCGAACAGCGCCACGGCCGGCCACCGAGTGGCCGCGTGCGCGCGCCGCTCGACGCCGACGGCCGCCGCACGAAACCGCGCCGCGAGCTCCGCGGCGTCAACAAAGCGCTGCGTGGGGTCGCGGTGGAGCGCCTTGTCGAACCACGCGTCGAGGGCAGCCGGCACGGGAACGACGGACGACGCGCGGCGGGGAGGGCGGGTCATGATCGCGTGCATCAACGCGCTGCTCGACGCGCCATCGAACGGCAGCTCGCCGGTGACCGCCTCGAACGCAGTCACCGCCAGCGACCAGAGATCTCCCGCCGCGCTCGGCGGATCCCCAGCGATCTGCTCCGGGCTCATGAAGGCGGGGGTACCCACGAGCACGCCGGCGCGCGTGGTCTTGGGCGTGTCGAGCTCGAGGCGCCCCCCGAGCGACTTGGCCACGCCGAAGTCGGCGAGCTTGGCGAGCCAGGCTCCGGTCGTCGTCCGAACCACCAACACGTTCGAGCCCTTGACGTCGCGATGCCAGATGGCGTGAGCGTGGGCCACCGACAGCGCCTCCGCCACCTGCTCCACCACCTCCGCCACGCGCTCGAGAGGCAGCGGCCCCTCGGCTTCGATGAGGCGGTCGAGCGTTTGTCCGTCCACATACTCCATCACCAAGAACGGGACGCCCTCGTGCCGGCCCGCGTCGTGCACCGACACGATGTGGTCGGTGTGGCGGCCGAGCTGCGCAGAGAGCTGCGCCTCGAAGCGGAAGCGCTCCTCGTGCTCCGCGTCGCGAGCCGGATCATGGGTGGCGAGCTTGATGGCCACGTCGGTGTGCAGCGTCTCGTGACGGGCGCGCCACACCTCCCCCATCGCGCCGGCCCCGAGCCGCTTCTCGACACGAAAGCGCCCGGCGATCAGCACCCCGGGGCGCAGGCCGGAGCTCGCGGCGTGTCCGTCGTCACCCGCCGCGTGGGTGGCATCCGCGGGACCGACGGGGCCCGCCGTGGGCGCGGCCCCCGTGCGCTCGCCCCCGCTGGTCCGCGCGCTCGTCATCTTCGAACAGGTTAGCACGACCGTCAGTCGCGAAAGGCCGCCAGATCGATGCCGTACTGCTCCACCCAGCGATACACCTGCATACGCGACCGGCCGGTCGCTCGCGAGATCGCGCGCACGTTCCCGCGATGCTCGGCGACGATCCGCTCCATCTCCTCGCGGGTCGGCGGCGCCGCCCGCTCACGGTCGTCCTCGGAGCCATGGCTCGCGCTCGTGGCGGGTGTGCTCGCGGCGTCGAGACCCAGCCGGTGGCGCACGAGCTCGAGCTCGAGCACCTCGCAGCCCGCCCCTCGCACCTTGAGCTCGCTGGCCACCGCGAGCAGCTCGCGCACGTTGTACGGCCAGCGGTGCCGCAAGAGCGCGGCGATGAGCTCGGGATCGAGCACGCTCGCGGCGCCGATCGCGTGCACCAAGAGCGGGAGCACGTCCTCGCGGCGCACCGAGAGCGGAGGCACGTCGAGCTGGAAATGGGCGAGGCGCGCGTAGAGATCCCCCCGAAACCCACCCTCCTCGATGAGCGCCTCGAGGTCGCGATGGGTGGCCACCAGGATGCGCGCGTCGAACGGGAGCGGCGTGGTTCCGCCCACCGGGATCACGGATCGCGACTCGAGCGCACGGAGCAGCTTGGGCTGGAGCTCGAGCGGCATGTCACCGATCTCGTCGAGCAGCACCGTCCCACCTTCGGCGGCGCGAAAGAAGCCGACGTGGTCGCCGCGCGCGCCGGTGAACGCCCCGGCGACGTGCCCGAAGAGCTGGCTCTCCGCGAGGTGCTCGGGGATCGCCGCGCAGTTCACGGCCACGAAAGCGCCGCCGCGGCCGGAGCCCTCATGGATGGCGCGGGCCACCACCTCCTTGCCGGTGCCGCTCGGCCCTCGGATCATGACGGTGACGTCGTGCGGCGCCACCAGCGCGACCGCGTGGCGAAGGCGCGCGATCGCAGGGGAGATCCCGAGGAGCCCGGGAGCCGGCGCGTCCTCCTCGTCGCCGCTCTGGAAGCGCACGATGAGGAACGTGTCGCCGAGGCGGATCACGTCGCCGTCGTCGAGCCAGCGCTCGTCGACGCGATCGCCATTCACCCAAGTGCCGTGGCGGCTGTCCTCGTCGGCGATGCGCGTCTTGAAGCTGCGGGAGGCGACGTGAACGGTGGCGTGGGTGCGCGACACGCGGGGGTCGTCGAGAACGATCCCCTCACCTTCGCGACCGAGGGGATGGTGCCCGACGCCGAGAGGAAACGCCGCGTCCGCGGGGGCGAGTCCGGCCGGACCGTACAGCACGCGCAACACCGGACGCGCCCGCGTCTCCCCGCCCCGCTGCGGTGCCGCATCCAACGTGGACTTCGACTTGGCCGCCACCGGTCGACTATCGCACAGCCGGCCCTTGGCGCGATCGACGGAGGCTCCACGGGGCGAGCCGAGGACCTCCCACGAGGCCATGTACGGTGCGAGGTGTACGGTGCGATCCAGGCGCGCAACCAGGCTATCAAAATTTTGAAATCATTCACCTAATCAGCTGGCTCAGCCCTTGCTTGAGAGGGTCTCATGGAGCTCAAGCCCGGCCTCGCGGTGAATCGCCACATCCGCCTCGTGCGGCCCCTCGGGGCGGGCGGCATGGGGACCGTGTGGGTGGCCGATCACCTGACGCTCCAGACCGAGGTGGCGGTGAAGTTCATCGCCGCCGGCGCCGACACCGACACGACCCATCTCGGCGAGCGGTTCATGCTCGAGGCCAAGGCCGCGGCGAGCGTGAAGAGCCCTCACGTGGTGCAGATCTTCGACTACGGCTGCATGGCCTCGGGGACGCCGTACATCGTCATGGAGCTGCTCGAGGGCGAGACGCTCGCGAGCCGGCTCGATCGCACCGGATGGCTCAGCTTCGCCCAGTGCGCGCGCGTGGTGCGCCACGTCGCCCGCGCCCTCCATCGCGCGCACGCGCTCGGCATCGTGCACCGCGACATCAAGCCCGACAACGTGTTCCTCTGCTCGTCGGAGGACGGGCTCTACGCCAAGCTCCTCGATTTCGGCGTCGCCAAGCACGACAGCATGGAGCGGCGCGGCATGACCGACCCGCACGCGATGGTCGGCACCGCCGAGTACATGAGCCGCGAGCAGATCATGAGCTCGCGCGACGTGACCCACTTCACCGACCTGTGGGCCCTCGCGGTGGTGGCCTACGAAGCGCTCACCGGCGACATCCCGTTCACCGGCGACACGCTCGGCATGGTGTGCGTGTCGATCTGCGAGGGAACCTTCACCCCCCCGAGCAGGCTGCGCAAGGGGGTGCCGCCGAGCATGGACGCGTGGTTCGAGCGAGCGCTCGCCAAGGACAACGAGGCTCGCTTCCCGACGGCGATGGAGCTCGCGACCTCGTTCCAGAAGGCGCTGGGCGTCACCGATCTCGACGACGACGACGACGACAACGACGCGTTCGTGCCGCTGCTCGCACCGAAGGCCTGCACCAAGGTGGGCCTCTCGTCCGACCCGAAGCGCGCGCAGCCCGACGACGCCCAACACGCCACCGGCGACACGTTCGCACCGTCGCTCGTGGTGCCGCTGGTGAGCCGGCGGGCGTGGCTCCTCACGGGGCTGTTCTCGCTCGCCATGGTGCTCCTCAGCCTGTTCGTCGTGACGCGCACGTCGTCGCGTGCGCTGGCGCTCCGCGCGTCGGCCGAAGCGTTGACCGCGGTGTCCCCTTCCCTCGCCTACGCCGAGACCGGCGGCGACGTGGCGCCGAAAGAGCCGACCCCCGCCACGGACGACGGCGACACCGGCGGGACGCGGAGCGCCCCGTCGCTCTCCGCCGAGCCCGAGCCGGCCGAGCCCAAGGCCGCCCCCTCGTCGGAGCCCTCGCCGCCCCCGGTGTCGGCCGCCGCGGCTCCCCCGCCCGCCCCCACGCCCGCGCCGACCTCCCTGCGGGGTCGCCCCGACTACGGGTTCTGAGCGTCGAGCTCAGCTCTCTGCAACCGCCGAGCTTTCACTTCAACAGGAGAAACACATGCGAACGAGTCGTCTCATCAGCGCAACCATCATCGCGGGCCTCGGGTTGGGTCTCGCCATCACGGGGTCGGGCTGCGGCGACGATCCACCCGTCGCGCGGCTGCCAGGAGCCGGCGGTGGGGGCGGCGGCGGCGCGGGCGGAGGCGCCGGCGGCGGCGACGGCAGCTGCACGAGCGACGCCGGTTGTGACGCCGACGAGATCTGCGAGGCGGGGCAGTGCATCCCCGCCACCTGCGTGAATCAGGAGACGGACGGCGACGAGACCGACGTCGACTGCGGCGGCTCGTGCTTCCCCTGCGACAACGGACAGGCGTGCCTCGAGCCCGACGACTGCGAGAGTCGCTTCTGCGACGTCTCGACCGAGGCGGGGGGCGCCGGAGGAACCGGCGGCGGAGGGGGCGCCGGCGGCGCAGCCCAAGCCGAGCCGGTCGGTCCTGGCGTGTGCGCGCCCTGCGCGTCGCACGACGACTGCGCCGAGGCCACGGGGACGTACTGTGACGACGGCGCCTGCGTGGCTCGGAAGGCGACCGCGGAGGCGTGCGGCGCCCACGAGGAGTGCGAGAGCGGCTTCTGTCCGGCCGACGATGGCGTGTGCTGCAACGAGAGCTGCAGCGCCACCTGTGAGGCATGCACCGCCGACAAGACGGGGGGTGAGGACGGCAGCTGCGGCGCGGTCCTCGCCGGCGACGACCCGGACGCGGAGTGCTCCGACGCCGGCGCAGCGAGCTGCGGGGCGAGCGGGATGGGCTGCAACGGCAGCGCCGCCAACCCCGGCTGCGTGCTCTACGAGGCGGGCACCGAGTGCGCTTCGGCCGCGTGCATCGGGGGCGAGGCCGCCGCGAGCTGGTCCTGCGACGGCGACGGCACCTGCGTGGCAGCGTCCCCCACGAGCTGTGCTCCGTACGCCTGCGACGACGCCGGCGACGCGTGCCAGACCGCGTGCACCGATCACGGCGACTGTGATGCCGACCACTACTGCAACACCAGCAACAACACCTGCGTGGCGAAGAAGAACAACGGCGATGGCTGCACCGAAGGCGCAGAGTGTGCGAGCGGCCAGTGCCCCGGCGACGACGGGATCTGCTGCGACGTGGCCTGCGACGGGCTGTGCGAGGCCTGCCTCGCCTCCAAGACGGGGGGCGCCAACGGCACGTGCGAGCCGATCAGCAACAACACCGATCCCGACGACGAGTGCCCCACGCTGCAGTCGTGCAACGGGAGCGGCGCCTGCTCCCTCTGACCCGCGCGAGAACGCCATGATCCCCATCGATCCACAGCGACCGATGCCGCGCGGGGTGCGAGCGCTGCTGCGTGCGGCGGCGCTCGCCACACTCGTCGGGCTCCCCACGGTAGGACACGCCGAGCCGTCGGCGGCGCAAAAGGAGACGGCGCGGCAGTGGATGGACCGCGGCCACGAGCGCCTCGCGGAGCACGACCTCGAGAGCGCCCTCGAGGCCTTCGCAGCCGCCGACGACATCATGCGCGTGCCGACCACTTCGCTCGCCCTCGGCAAGGTTCAGCTCGAGCTCGGGCTGCTGGTGGAAGGGATCGACTCGCTGCGGCGCGCGGCCCGCTACCCGGTGGAGAAGGGAGAGCCGGAGGCCTTCGCCACCGCGCGCGCCGAGGCGACCCAGCTCGATCTGGAGGTGGCGGCCCGGGTGCCCGCGGTGGTGATCGTGGTCCGAGGGGCGACCCCGGACCACGTCACGGTGGATGGGGAGAAGGTGCCCACCGAGAGCCTCGGGCTGCCATTTCGGGTGAACCCGGGCTCCCACGTCATCAGCGCCGTGCGGGCAGGGAGCCCCTCCGCCACGGTCACCGTCGCGATGGAGGAGCGCCAGACCCGCCGCGTCGTGCTGCAGCTCACGGCGGCGCCGACCCCCACCCCCGAGGACCCGCCGGCGCCCGACCCACGCCCCGACGATGGAGCCGTGCCACCGTGGGTGCTCCCTCTGGTGGGGTTCGGGGTGGGGGGCGTCGGCCTGGTGGTCGGGGCGGTGACGGGGGGCCTGTCGCTGAGCAAGACCGCGGCGCTCGAGGAGCAGTGCGGCGGCAGCGTCTGCCCCGAGGCGCGCCGGGACGAGCACGAAGACATCATCACCCTCGCCAACGTGAGCAACGTCGGCCTCGCCGTGGCCGGGGCGGGGGCGATCGTGGGGGTGGTCGGGCTGGTCTTGTGGTTCACCGCACCCACCCCCGACAACGCCGAGGGCGCACGGCCCACCTTCGGCCCCGGCGGAGCCGGCCTCGCGTGGAGGTTCTGAGGTCATGACCGATCGGCTCGTGATGAAGCTCGTTCGCCCCGCCCTCGCCGCGCTCTCGGTGAGCGCGCTCTTGGTGGGTTGCCAGCTCCTCTCCGGCGCCAGCGACATCTCCTTCACCGGCGGCGCAGGCGGCGGCACCGGCGGGGGCCCGGGCGCGGGCGGGGGCGCGGGCGCCCAGGCCGGCGCTGGGGGTCAGGGCGGGGAGCCGGAGTGCATCCTGCCCGAAGACTGCCCACCCGTCGCCGACGACCGCTGCGCCGCACGTCAATGCGTCAACGCCACCTGCCAGCCGCTCGCCACCGACAAGGATGAGCCGTGTGGCGACGGCGGGATCTGCGACGGGCTCGGTGCCTGCGTCGCCTGCACCGACACCCACGACGACGCCTGCGCCGCAGACGAGTCTTGCACCGACGGTGTGTGTGCCAAGCTCCACTGCTTCGACGACATGGTCAACGGCGGCGAGACCGATCTCAACTGCGGCGGCCTCGAGTGCCCGCCGTGCGCCCTCGGTCTCCTCTGTGGCGGTCCGAGCGACTGCCTCACCACCGTGTGCACCGAGGGCACCTGCAGCGAGTGCACCGACCACACCGACTGCGACGCCGGCACCTGGTGCAATGGCGGCAGCTGCGTCGCGAAGAAGGGACAGGGCGACAGCTGCAACGACGCCGCACAGTGCACCGACGGCTTCTGCGCCGACGGCGTGTGCTGCGACCGCGCCTGCAACGGCACGTGCGAAGCGTGCATCACCGCCTGGACCGACGCCGCGCAAGGCACGTGCGACTTCGTGAAGAAGCGGACCGATCCGCAGAACGAGTGCACCGCCGGCGCGTGCTGCGAGGGGAGCTGCGTGCTCCTCAATCTCTGCCTCTGAGCGGCCTCGGCGGCGCGCTTGCACCCTTGCCCCTCGAGAACGGAGCGGTCACGCTGTCGGCGTGGCGACCTCCGCGTGGCTGGTCCTCATCGCGTTCGTCGCGCTGTTGGTGGTGGGCTTTCGCGCCCAGCGCCGCGCGCGCCCGGTCGCGGCGCTCGAGAACGAGGACGACGACACCACCGACGACGACGTTGCGGTCATCCCGATCGAAGACGCCATCGACTTGCATGGCTTCCAGCCGCGCGAGATCCCGAGCGTCGTCGAGGCTTACCTCGAGGCCGCCGTCGACGAGGGCCGCACGGAGGTGCGCCTCATCCACGGCCGCGGCAAAGGGGTGCAGCGCCAGCGCGTCCAGGCGCTTCTCGCTCGGCACCCGCTCGTCGCGTCCTTCGGCGACGCCCCCGCCTATCGGGGCGGCTGGGGCGCCACCATCGCGCGCCTCCGCCCTCGCCCCAAGCGGCGGTAGAACCAGAGATCGAAGGGAACACCACGCCCCCACGACCGATGACCCCTCCGCCGGGTCGTTGTAACGTCGGGTGATGGATTGCCCCAAGTGCGACGGTTCACTCGGCGAACAGACCTTCGGCGGCGTCAGCGTCGATCGCTGCGACAAGTGCCACGGCATCTGGTTCGACGCGAACGAGGTGCGGGCGCTCGTGGCCCACGCGCAGGCGCGCCCCGACGACGTGCCGAAGACCAAGACGAGCGCGGTCGCCGAGGCGCTCGACGCCGCTCTCGGCACCTGCCCCCGCTGCGGAGAGTCGTTGCTCCGTGTGGAGAGCCTCGCCATCGAGAGCCTGCACTACGACCAGTGCATGTCATGCCGAGGCGCTTGGCTCGACGCTGGCGAGCTCGCTCAGATCGTCAAGCAACCCGACGCGGAGCTCGAGCTCCGCTTCTTCAACGAGCTCGACTGAGCCCACCACTTCGGCGCCGCGTGGGGGCGCGCGCCGCCCCCTCGCGCCCGCCCCCGTCAGCGGGAGAGACGGACGGGGATCTTGAGCAAGAAGGCGCCGCCGATCTCGAGGGGCACGTGGTGCCCGTCGGAGAACGTGGTGAGGGGGACGCCCACCGGCATGGTGAGCGAGGCCAGGCCCATCGTGAGCACCGGCGCCGCGTGCAAGAGCAGCGTGGTCGCGTAGCTCCGATCCCCCTCGGGAAACGCTCCCCGCACCGCGAGGCCGGTCTCGATACCGAAGAAGCGATAACCTCCTTCGAATCCAGCAGCAATTCTCGGATGCCAGTGACGATCGAGGTCGAGGTCGTTGAGCCAGCCGAGAGCCTGCGCTTGCACGAAGCCACCGACCCAGTGGGAGCCCCCGAACTCGACGAGGCTCACCTCCCCGCCGATGCCGAGATAGTCTTCGCCGCCGGGGAACGTAGTCACCGAGCTCAGCACGCCCACCGGCAGCCACACGTCGCCGGGGAGGACGCGAGGCTGCTCCCGTGCCGCCGCGTCGGACGCCAGCGCGCTGCCGAGGAGGCTCACGAGAGCTGCCACTGTGGTTCGCAGACGCTGCACGCCTCCATTATGCGGCATGCCGCGGATTCGACCACTGGTTTTACTTTTGGTTTGACGCTCGCTCCGGCGATGCGCTTCCGTGAACGAGATGCCGCGACCGCGCTTTCTCAAGCTCACGGCCGACAAACGCGCGAGGATCCTCGAGGCGGCCGAGGCGGAGTTCGCGCGGAGCGGCTTCGAGAAGGCGTCGTACAACCGCATCATCGAGCGCGCCGAGCTCAGCAAGGGCGCGATGTACTACTACTTCGACGACAAGCTCGATCTCTACGTGACCGTGCTCGAGACGGTGACCGAAGAGCTGCTGCGGGCGGTGGGGATCGACGAGGCCTGGGCACCGGAGGGCGAGCTCTGGGACGTGTTGGACAACATCGCCACCCGGGGATGGCACTTCGCCAGCGCACGACCAGAGCTCGGGGCCCTGCTTCGGAGCATCCAGAGCTTCCCGGTGAAGGCGCGCCAGGAAGGGCGCCTCGGCGACCTCTACGGCGTGTGGCGCTCGCTCGTACACCGGCTGCTGGCTTACGGCCACGCGCGCGGCGAGGTGCGCGCGGATCTCCCGCTCGCGCTGCTCGTGGAGGTGACGCTGGCCCTCGACGAGGCGATCGACTTCTGGCTCCTCGACAACCACCACCAGCTCGGCGAGCGCCCCTCCGCGGAGGTGATGCCCATCATGCTCGATCTGTACCGTCGCATCCTCTCCCCGTGAGCCGTCACCCGCCAGACGTCGCACCAGCGCGCTGGGTGACCCCTGTCCCTCTCCCCAAGAGCGTAGACCCGAGCGCGCGTTCACTCCCCGACCACGTCGACCGCGCGACCCCGGCCACGAGCTCGTGCGTGAAGCGGTAGGTGCCGCTCACGGCGCCCACGTCTCGCGCGAGATCGATCACCCACGAGCGAGCCGCGAGGCGCGCGAGCCCATCGCGAACGATAGGGCCATCCGAGGCCCCGGCCACCGCGAGCAGCTCGCGCGCCCCGAACGTGACACCGGCGAGGCTCGCCAAGCGCAAGAGCCACGCCGCGTAGGGGTCGAGCTCGCGGAGGGCGGCGGCGGTGGCGAGCTCGGGTGTGTCGCCCTCCGCGAGCGCGTGGAGCTGAAGCGCGAGCGGACTCCCGGATGCACGCGCCAGGCCTCGCGTCGCGTCCACGTCGGGCGGGGCGGTCGCCGCGAGCTCCTCGAGCGCGTCGGCGCCGAGAGGCTCGACACAGAGCGCTCCCGCGCGCGGCGCGCTCACCTCGGCGAGTATCGTCACCGCCGTTCCATGCCGTCGCCTGAGCTCGACGAGGGCGCCCTGGCTCTCGCGATCGGGCGCTCGATCGTGCTCCGCGATCAGCACCAGGCCCCCGTCTTCGGCCACCGCGCCGAGCACGCCGAGCGCCCCCTCCAGGAACACGTCCGGGCGGCGGCTCACGAGCTTGGTCGCGGTACCAGGCCCTGCCATCGCGAGCGCGAGCTCGTGGAGCGCGTCGCGTCGCACCGCCTCGAGCTCGCCGCCGCGCAGCCCGGCCACCGCCTCGAGCCAGCTGCGCATGAGCTCGCCCGGGCCCCGAGGGTGCGGCGAGAGGCTCACGTCAGGCCACGCCAGACGCGCCCGCGGGGGTGCAAACGCGCGCCACCACGCCCACAGGAGCCGCGACTTTCCAATCCCGGAGGGACCGGCCACCGTGGCCACACCGTGCGCCTCCACCGCGGCCGCGAGCACGGCGAGCTCCCGGTCTCGCCCCACGAAGGGCAAGGCCCCCCACAGGCCGCGCTCGCGCCACGCGAGCGAGGCGGTCGCGAGCGCCCCCCGCGTGCGGAGGCGTGCGAGCGCCCGCGCCACGCACCCGCCGTCGCGGGGTCGCTCGTCGGCGTCCCCCTCGAGCATGCTCGCGAGCAGCGCACGGAGCTCGAGGTCGGTCACCGCTTGCAGCGCGTCGTCTGTGCGCCTCGACGAGCCCCCCGGGGGGGTCGCCCCGCCGGCATGCACCGGCTCGCCACGCAGCATCTCGAGGATCACGAGCCCCAGCGCGTACACGTCGGCCGAAGGTGCGAGCGCTCGACCGGCGAGCTGCTCGGGCGCGGCGTAAGCCACCGTGCCCGCGCCGGGCACGGTCTGGGGCCCGCCGGTCAGACCGTGATCGACGAGCCAGACCGCGTCCTTCTCGTCCACGAACACGTTGCCCGGCTTGACGTCGCGGTGGATGAGCCCGCGGGCATGCAAGCCTGCGAGCACGTGAGCGACGCGCTCACCGATCCGCAGCGCCTCGCTCGCCGGCAGCCCCCCGCTCGCCGCCAGGTGCGCGTCGAGCGCGCGTCCTTCGAGCAGCGGCATGGCCATGAACGGCGTGCCGCTGCTGGTCACCCCATGATCGAGGTAGGGGGCGTCGCCGAGCTGGCCGAGCGCGTTGGCGAGCTCCGACTCGCGCTCGAAGCGGCCCGAGAACGGGAAGTCGCCCGCGTGGGGCACCTTCACCGCCACCGGCTGCCGGGTCACCCGATCCACCGCGCGATACACCGTGCCCATGCCCCCGGCGCCGATCACGCCTTCGAGCTGATAGGGCCCGAGCGATCCCATCGGCCCCTCGTCGACGAGCGTACGAAGCTCGCGCGACGGCTCTCCGGGCGTGTCGCGCTCGTGGAGAATGTTGCGGAGGCGCGCCGCCACCTTGTCGGAGATGCCCTTCACCTCACCGCCTGTCGCTCCACCGCGCTGCTCGCCGAGCCTGGAAGAGCGGCGACCATGATAGCATCGCTGCCATCGTGAGCGTCGAACAAGCCCAGCTCGCCCGCTACGGGGAGGTGGTGGCGCGCCTCGCCCGTCCCCTCGCCGATCGCGCCGCCGTGCTCTGGCTCGTGCGCCTCGACGCGGCCGGCTTCGCGGCCCTCGAGGCCGCGTGCACCGCCGCCATCGAGCGCGACCCCGAGGCCGCCGCGACCTTCGGGCGCGCCTTCGCCCGCGCCCACACGCAGCTCAGCGCGGAGCCCGCCCTCGGCGAGCACCCCCGGCGCGGGCCCACCACCCGCGTGGAGGGAGCCGGCGCGGGCGGCGCCCCGCTCACGCAGACGCTGGCGCTACAGGCGCCCGACGACGCCACGCTCGCGGGTGACGCCGCGACGCTGATCCGCGGTGCGGCGACCGCGGCCCCCACCCCCGACGACACCTTCACGATGGCCTCGGTCACCCACGCGGTCACCCCGCGCCCACGGGCCGACCCCGAGCCCAGCGACGACTGAAGCCCCGAGGCGAGGATCACCTGGGAGGGTTGCCCCGGTGGTTGAGAGAGCGCGCCCACTCCTCGAGCGTGTCCGACCACGTGGGCTCGGGGCGCTGTCCGAGCAGCACCTTGCGGCGCCGCTCCATCGCTGGGGTGAGCGCGGGGTTGTCGCGGCGTCCCTTCAGCATGTCCTTGCCCTTCTTCTCGATCTTCACGAGCTCGCCCCCCTTCTTCACGAGGGTCTCGACGAGCTCCTTGCGCGTCTCCTTGCTGCCACCGAGCAGCAGGCCCACGAGCGCCATCACCAACGACGGCGTCGACTCGCGCCCGAACACGTAGTCGACCACGATCGACAGGCCGTAGTGGACGAGCTTGATCGGGGCGCCGACAATCTTCGTGATGAGATCGGCGACGTTGAGCGCGAGGTCGAAGTACTCGTTGCTCTCGGTGAGGCTCGACGGCGCATCGGCGTAGATGGTGAAGCCGCCGATCCAGATGGAGTCGATGGCGCTCGAGATGCTCCCTGCGCACTTGGTGAGATCGCGCAGGCGTGCCGCCTCGCGCTGCTCGATGGTGACACCGAAGGCTCCCATCACGACGTACTTGTTGCGGTGCTGAGCGGCGGCCGCGATGAGCGCCTTCGCGGTGAGGGGTAGAGTCGGGTTGGTGAGGGCGACGATGGCCAGCGGATCGGAGCAGCTCACCGGATCGAGCACGCGGGCCGCCGGCTTCTGCGACGGGCCGTAGAGCACGCTGGTGGCGCCCTTGTCGATGCAGCCCGACGTCATCGGAGGAAGAAACGCCTCCGCGAGCTGCTTGCCGATCTCGGCGCCAGCGAGGGCGAGCGGCACGATGAGGAGCACCCCCACCCCTTTGGCGGCGATGAGCACCGCGCCGATGGCGACCCCGACCGCCGCCCCCGCCACTTGGCCGGTGAGCGCCATCGAGTGCTCGATCCCGTGATGCTGATGCGCGGCGGGGAGGTAGGCGTAGGGCTGGCTCACGGGGCGCCCCCTCGTCGGCGCAGCCTCATCGAGACCAGGAAGTGCTCGAACACCGGCTGAAGCGCCTCGGCCCGATCGAGCGCGGCCGAGGCGGTGTGGACGAGCAGCTCGTCGTAGTAGGCCATCATCACCAGCCGCTGATCCACCCGACTCCCATCCTTCGACCAGCGAAAGCGCACGTCCACCGCGTCCATCGGCCCCACCGTGCGGGGGCGATTCCACACGAGCTCGAACCGCGGGAGCGCGCGGCGCAGGCCCTGGAACACCTTGTCGGCGTGAGTCGCGAGGTCGCCGTCGAGTCGCTCGCGGCTGATCACGATGCTCGGCCCGCCGTCGCCTTCGGCGCTCTGGGGTTGGAACACGCTGATGCTGCGGTCGACCCACGCGGCGGGCAGCTCGAACTGGCTCTCGGTGGTGTTGAACAGGCTCGTGGGGCTGGTCATCGCGCACCTCCACAGGGGATCTCGACCACGCCGGCGAGACCCGCGAAGGCCTGCGGCTCTTGGGTGGCGCAGAACAGCTGCGCCCCGGTGAGGTCAGAGAGCGCCGCGAGCAATCGCGCCGCCCGCTCCAGACCGAGCGCGAGCTCCGGGACGTCGATGAAGATGGGCGCCGCGCCGAGCTCGAAGCGGAGGGCGGTGGCGAGGATCAGGAGGGCGTCGTGCTCTCCATCGGGGAGCTCGTCCACGCCGCACGAGGCGCCGCGTCCGTCGCGGAGCTCGGGAGCGAAGCCATGGGCGAGGGCCGCCACCCCCGTGAGCCGCGTCGCGCAGCCGACGACCCCGAGGGTCTCGTTGAGCACGTGGCGACGAGGATCGTCGGCGACCACCAGCTCTGCGAGGAAGCGCGCCGTGCCCGCATACTTGTCGAGGCTGCGGCTCGAGCGGGTGGCGCGGCCCACGAAGCCAGCGAGCGGCGCTCCGCGGCGCCGCGCGTGGAAGTATTCCCACCGACCCCACGCCGTCGACTCGTCGGCGAGCGCGTGCTCGAACGCCGGATCGTTGTCGACCGGGAACGGGGTCTTGGCGTTGAAGATGGCCTCGAGCTCGCGGTGGCGCGGCCCCGGGAAGCGCTCGCGAAGCGCGTCGTCGAGCGCCCACGTGAGCAGCAGCTTGGCCGCGCCGTTATCACGGCTCTGGGGCGTCCAGGGAGCGAGCGGCGCGCCGTGAACGCCGCCCTCGCGCGCGGCGAACACGGCCTCGAGGAGCGTCGTCTTCCCGGCCCCGGACGGTCCGGTGCACAAGAGGATGTCGGCCTCGCGGCCAGTTCTCGGGTGGGTGAGATCGAGCTCCACGTCGGCGAGCCGATCGAGGCCAAGCGCGGTGATGCCAGTGATTCGCATGTCAGCTCCCCGCCGCCTTCCGACGGCTCTCTTCGCGGAGTTTGTCGAACACGTCCTTCTGCTTTCGATAGGCCTCCAGCTCTCGCTCGCGCTGGGCCTTCTTGTCGCGCCAGGCCGCGTGTTTGGCCTCCTGGCTGCGCCGATAGCGCTCCGCGTCGGATGGGCTGCGGCGCTGGAGCTTCTCCATCTCGTCTTGGTTCTGGCGGCTGTGAGGCCGATGCGGTGCGTTGGGGTCCTCGTGATGCCGCTCGGGGTCCGGCGTCCCCTCTGGCACCACCGGCTCCGGCGGGAGCGGCTCCGGCTCGACCGGCTCGGTGAGCAGCACCCCGTGCTCTGCGGCGTAGTCGGCGAATGCCGCGCCAGGGTTCACCGCCACCAGCGGCGACTGGATGGTGATGTCGCCGGGGTTGATCACCACCATCGACTCCCCGCAGCGCAGCACGATCTGCGCCTCCGACGTGACGACGATCTTCTTCTTGGCGTCGAGGCTGTAGCCACCCTTGTTGCTGGTGACGTCGATGTCGCCGCCGCTCCGCAGCGTGGTAGTCCCCCCAACGATGTCGGAGAGGCTCCCGTCGACGCGGCGGCTCTGCGGTCCCCGCACGATGACGCGCCGCGCACCCCCAACTCCGAGCCGCTGGTTCTGCCCCACCTCCAGCCGCTGGCTCTCGCCGACGCGCTTGTTGCAGTCGCGGTTGACCTTCTCGTCCTTGTCGCGCTGACAGTGGATGTGGAACAGCTCGTGGCCCGCCGCGTCCTCCATGCGGATCTCGTTGTAGCCGCCGCCGCCTCCGGTGGAGCTCGAGCGGAGCACGGTCTGCGTCTTGTCGGCGGGGAGCTTCATCGGCACCGCGTTCACCGCCGTGAACACCCGTCCGGTGATGATGGGGCGGTCGGGGTCGCCGTTGAGGAACTCCACCAGCACCTCTTGCCCCACCCGCGGGATCTGCACGCCGCCGTAGCCGGCGCCGCCCCAGGTCTGGCTCACCGGGATCCAGCACGACGCCGCCTCGCTGGGCGCGCTCAGTCGATCCCAGTGGAAGTGCACGCGCACCCGACCGAACTCGTCGCAGTGGATCTCCTCACCGGCGGGGCCCACGACCGTGGCCGACTCCACCCCGATGATGCGTGGCCGCGGCGCGAGCGAGGCGCGGTACGGCTGCGCGGTCGACACCGCCTCCACGTGAACGACGAGCGGTGAGTCGAAGCGACCCGCGAGGTGGGTCTCCACCGCCAGAAACGCGTGGGGGTGGTTGAGGTCGTCGCTCGGGTGTCCCTCGAGGGCGAAGGTGACGCCGGGCACGATCCGGAGGTCGTTGGTGGTCAGCTCGAGGGTCTGAGCGTCGTTCCGCCGGGCCTCGAGATCCACGCGCGCGAGGCGGCGACCAGCGTCGGGATCGGTGCGGGCCGTCCCGCGATCGTCGGCGGCCGGGCTCTCGCCGTCGCCCCCTGGCCGCACGAAGTTGAAGTTCTCTGGGTAGTAGAACAGCTCCAGATCGTTGTTGTCGGCGACGTCGGCCGAGGCCTGGAGCGCGTAGCTCGCGGCGCGTCGGTAGTCGCGATCCCGCAGGGTGATGCGGTTCGGCCGCACCCGCTGCGACTTGCGCACGTCGGTGGCAAAGAGCACCGCGGTGACGGCGGGCGGCTGGTCGTGATGAGAGAGGTGGCCGTCGAGCAGAGCGAGGCGATGCGGCGCGTCGGCGAGCACCAGGCGCGGCTCGTCCTCACCCCGCTCCTCGAAGAAGAACGTCACGCCCACGTCGGCGAGCACCCGATAGAGGAACTCGTAGTCGGTCTCCGCGTACTGAACTTTGTACTTGCGGGCGGGGTGGTGGGCCGCGTCCACCCGCAGCTCGTAGGGGATCTGCCACTCGTCGAGGAGCTGGCGGGCGATCTCGACCTCGCTCAAGAACTGGAAGATCCGGTAGTTTCGGCGCTGGGTGAGGAGCCACAGCCGCGGCACGAGGGTGAGCGCGTAGCTGCAGAGGCCCTCGCCGTCCTCGAGCGCTCGGATCAGCTCGAGCTCGCTCACCACCCCGCAGAACGCGCGGCGCGGCAGGAGGCCAGCGTCGCCGAGGACCTCGATCGACAAGCGCGCCGGCCGCCCCACGATGGCGTCGAAATCGAGGGTCGGGCTCGGGTGACGGGCCTCGATCCGCACCCGCGAGAGCGCGGAGATGGCCTCGGTGGCCACGAAGCTCCGAACGTCGAAGTGGGCGGCGCCGTCCGCGGTGGCGCAGGCCTCCGTGGTGAGGACGAGGCGATGGGTGAAGGCGGAAACAACGGGTGGGCTCATGGCTGGGTCTCCACGAAGGGGTCGGTCTCTCTCGGCCCTTACCGAGCCGACGCCCGGCCCTTTCGGAAAAAGTGGAGCGTGGTAACGTCGGGCGCACCGATGGCCGTCTTCCCCGCCACGAACGTGTCCGTCCTGCTGCGAGCGAGGAGCGACGACCTCGGCGTCCGGGAGCAGGCCTTCGGGGAGCTCGCCCGCGTGTACTATGTGCCGGTGTACAAGCACCTCCGCCTCAAGTGGCACAAGCGCCCCGAGGAGGCCGAGGAGCTCACCCAGCACTTCTTCACCCAGGCCCTCGAGCGCGAGATGTTCGCGGGCTACGACGGCACCCGCGCGCGCTTTCGCACCTTCGTCCGCACGTGCCTGGATCGGGTGACGATGAACTACGACGCTGCCTCCCGCGCCGCCAAGCGGGGCGGCCGAGCCCGCTTCGCCGACGTGGACACCCACGAGGTGGAGGCCGAGATCGCGGCCGCCACCCTCGACGCGCCCGTCGACGCGGAGGCGATGTTCGAGCGCGAGTGGCACAAGAGCGTGCTGTCCCTGGCCCTCTCCAGGCTTCAGCGTGAGCTCGAGAGCGCTGGCCGCGAGCGTCAGTGGCAGGTCTTCGAGCGCTACGACCTCGGCGACGAGGAGACGTCGTACGGCGCCCTCGCCGCGGCGCTCGGGGTTCCCGTCACCACCGTGACCAACGATCTCAGCCGCGCGCGGAAGGCGTTTCGGGCCACGGTGCTCGCGACGCTGCGCGAGCTGACGGCGACCGAGGAGGAGTTCGCCGACGAGGCCCGGGCGCTCCTCGGCAGCGTGCCTTGAACGCGCGCGCCCACCCCCTCCCGCGCCGCGCCGCAGAATTTCGACCCTCGCCGTGAAAGGGCGAGGTGGCGCCCCGGTAAGGGACGACATGCGCCACACGATCGCCCGGCCGAGCCCCACGGACACCGCGCCGCCGACCCCCCGCCCCCGCCCCGCGTCGTCGGTTCGGCCGCGCGCCACCACCGTGACCCTCGACGCCGTGGCCGCGAGCTCCCTCCTCCCGTTCGACGCCCGTGCTGGCTCCGTGGCCCCCCCCACCCTCTACGACGAGGAGTGCGCCGACACCGGCACGCTGGCCGGCGCCCACGCGCTGCCCGACGCTGCCCCGGCGTGGCTCTCACCGAGCGATCGGCCGCCGCCGCTCTCCCCGCCGTGCCTGTCCCCGCCGCCGCTCTCCCCGCCGTGCCTGTCCCCGCCGGCGCCCTCCCCGAGCTCGCTGCCCCCACCGGCGCCCCTCCCCGCGCCGCCGCCCTCCTTCGGGTGGCCGCCGCCACTCCGACCGCGTCACCCACAGGGTCCCGCGACCTCGGTGCCTCCGGCCCTCGCGAGCAGCTCCCCCGAGCGGCGGGCGTTCCTCTCCGCCGCCGCCGAGCGGGGCGCCTCCGCGGCGTCGGCCGCCGCCGCCCAGGCCGAGCGAGAGCACGAGCACGAACGCGCGGGCCACACGGCGCGCTCCGCCGCGCCTCGACCCCTGCCGGCGCCGGTGCCGCCCCTCGATCTGCTGTGGCACGACCCCGCCGTGGTGCCGCGGCTCCGAGCGGCCCCGCTCCTGCACGCGCCGCGCACGCCCTCGGAGCTCGCGCATCCCGCCGAGTGGCTCGACCACGCCGAGTCGTGGGACGACAACGAGCGGGAGCGCCGCGCGGTGCTCGCCGCCATCGACGTCGCGCCACGTCGCGCGCTCTCCGAGCTCGCCACCTGTCTGCACGACGCGGCAACCTCCACGCTCGGCGCGCGACCGCTCGTCTGCGTGGAGGGAGACTGGGTGGTGGAGCACGATGGGCACGAGGTGTTCGGCACGTGGCTCGAGCTCGCTCGACTTCAGGTCATCGACGAGGAGTTTCGGCGGCTCGCGGCCGAGGTCCTCGAGCGCACCCGCGGCCAGCGACTGCCCCTCGAGGTGCTCGCCAACCTGAAGCGCCGCCTCACCGCGGCGCTCCCCAAGACCTCGAGCCCCCCGCTCACCGACGTCCTCGATGCCACGCTCGAGCGCGTGCTCGTAGAAATGCGCTCGAGCGAGCGGCGCGACGTCTTCGGCGGTCTCCACCTGCGTGCCCAGCTCTGTGCGGGAGCCTCGCGCGGCAGCGCGCGCGCCCGCGCTTATCTCGACGTCGCCGCTCTGAGCCAGCTCCCCCTCGCCCCCCGCTTCCCCGTCACCGTGCTCGCCGAGCTGCGGCCACGCCAGGAGTATCGCGACGAGGAGACGGTGGCCTTGCGCGTCGTCGCCCTCGCTCTCCGCGTCGACGCCCGCAGCTGACGCCCCCCATCCCCCAAGGAGCTCGCCATGCCCCGTTGCCCGTTCGCGACCTTTCGACCCATCCCTCCCCACGAGGAATACGAGCGCTGGCCCGGAGACCGCGCTCAGCAGCAGCAAACCCAGCTCATCGTCCACTCCGCCGTCGGTTCCTACGGCGGGTCGCTCGCGTGGTGGGAGAAGCAGTTCGACTGGCGCATCTACTCCACCTTCTTCGTGCTCAACGACGGCGAGCTCATCCAGCTCATCGACTCGTCCTACCGCTCCGTCGCCAACTCCACCGCCAACGCCCGCGCCATCAGCGTCGAGACCGAAGACTACGCAGATCCCGACCGACGTCCGTTCACGCGGGCGCAGATCAAGACGCTCATCCGGCTCGCAGAGTGGGTGCACGAGGCGCACGGTATCCCCCTCGCCCCCTGCCCCGAGCACGACGCGCCGGGCATCGGCTTTCACGCCATGTGGTCGGACCTCGCGCGCGTGAACCCTTGGATCGCAGAGACCAAGAACGTGAAGGCGAAGACCTGCCCCGGGCTCGCCCGCATCCCGCAGTTCTTCGACGAGATCCTCACCGGCGTCGGCTATCCGCTGCGCGGCACCGAGATCGACGACGTGTACCAACGCTGGTCCCGCGACCCGCGCAAGCGCTCGATCGCCGTCCCCGCACCCAAGGGGGCGCCGAGGCGCCGCCCGGCCCGCGGGCGGAAGCGCAGGCCGAAGCGGCAGCGCGTCACGGGGCGACGCCAGGCCTGGCTGCAGGTCGACCGCCCCGAGGCCGGCGCCCTCGCCTTCTCCCGCGCGCGGGCCGACGAGGTCTTCTTCGAGCGTCGGGCCTTCGCCCCCGACGACGACGACAGCCCGTTCACGCGCTGACCCGTGGGGGAGCCGCTCGTCGCCGGTCCCGAGACCCGGCGCGACGACTCGGCGCGCCGTGAGCGCTGCCGCCGACGCCGCGGCCACGTCACTCGCGCCACGTCAAGCGCGTCACCTCCCCGTGCCAGTACACCGCCGGTCCGGCCTGCGTGTGCCACAACACCTCGGCTTGGGTCGGCACGCGCACCCCACCGAAGTCGGCGTACGACCCGAAGCGCCCCTCCCACGGGAGCGGCCCGTCCTCGCCCCGGGAGCGGGTTCGGCTGAAGGTACCCACGATGTCGCCCGCCTCGTCGAAGCGGAAATCCACGTAGGTGTCAGGGTCGCCGCACCACACCCGCACCGGCCCATCGCTCCCCTCCGCGAACTCGAGCGTGGGGTTGTGCAAGAACGCCATCGGGTTCCAGGGGAGCTCGGCCAGGTAACGCTGCACCTCGCCGCGATCGACCTCGAGGCCGCGCGCGTGCGCCACCGGGATCACGCCCCACACCTTGGCGTCGAGGCGACCGCGGCCGTCCTCGAAGGCGTCCTCCACCACCGCGGTGACGAGCGGGGCCATCCTCACCCGAGCGTGCCAACAGAACGCCGTCGTCGCCGCGTCCATCCACTGCTCGGCGGTGAAGGGGAGCCACGGCTTGTCGTCACCGAGGCGCATCTCGCCCTTCTGCTCGAGGCACACCCCCCGCACCACGGCGGGCGGCTCGAACACGTTGCGGGCGATGAAGCGCTGAATGCGATCGGGCACGGAGCAATGGGTCATGGCTTGCCTCTCACCCCCGCCTCTTCCAGCTCGATCCGCTGCAGAGAGCGTGCCACGCGCCCACATCGCAGACTCTCTTGGGGGCGCCACCGACGGGCACGCAGCGCCTGCGGTCGACGCAAGCCCTGCGCGCCGAGGCCTCAGCCGAGCCCTGCGAGGTGCAGCTTCTTGTAGAGCGTGCGGCGGCTGATGCCGAGGAGGCGCGCGGCCTGCGAGCGGTTGCCTCCCGCTTGCTTGAGCGCCACCTCCACCGCCCGCTTCTCGGCCTGGCGGCGCGATGCCTCGAGGGGCGAGGGGGGCACCTCGCCCTCGACCCGTTCGGTGCGACCGGGCAGCCGCTCGAGCTCGCGCTCCACCTCGCTCGTTCCGAGGTGCGTCCCCTCGGTGAGCACCACCACCCGCTCGACGAAGTTGCGCAGCTGGCGCACGTTGCCAGGCCAAGGATGCGCGGCGAGCAGCGCCAACGCCTCCTTGGTGATCGTCACCTCGCGGCGGTGGGTCGCCCCCACGTCCCGCACGAAGCGCTGCGCGAGCAGCTGAACGTCACCCGGGCGCGCCCGCAGCGGCGGCAAGAAGATGGGCACCACGTTGAGCCGGTAGAAGAGGTCTTCACGGAACTCGCCCGCAGCGACCATCGCCTCGAGGTCGCGATGGGTGGCCGCCACGAAGCGCACGTCGGCGACCAGCGTCTGGGTACCCCCGAGGCGGCTGAACTCGCGCTCCTGGAGCAGGTGCAAGAGCTTCACCTGCACCGCCGGTGTGACGTCGCCGATCTCGTCGAGGAAGAGGGTGCCCCCTTGGGCGAGCTCCACCCGCCCCGGTTTGCGGCGCACCGCTCCCGTGAAGGCCCCCGGCTCGTGGCCAAACAGCTCACTCTCGAGCAGGTTGTCGGGCAACGCGCCGCAATGCACCCGCACGAAGGGCCCACCGCGCCGCGCGCTCTCTGTGTGGAGCGCGCGCGCTGCGAGCTCCTTTCCCGTGCCCGTCTCCCCCCGCAACAGCACCGTCGAGTCGCCCGGCGCCACCCGTCCGATCATCGTCCGCAGCTCGCGCATCGTCGGCGCCTCCCCCAGGAGAGGGCACGCGCTCGGCGCCGCGGCCACCGTCGGGCCGCCCCGCCGCGCGAGCGCCTTGCGCAACGTGAACAAGAGCTCCTCGCGATCGAAGGGCTTGAGCACGAAGTCGGCCGCGCCGCGCTTCATGGCCTCTACCGCGAGCGGCACGTTGCCGTGGGCGGTGAGCATCACCACCGGGATCCCGGGGTGTCGTCGCCCCACGGCCTCGAGGAGCGACATCCCATCCATGTCGGGCATGCGCAGATCGGTCACCACCACGCGCACGTCGGCGGCCATGCGCTCGAGGGCGTCGAGGCCGGTGAGCGCGCTCGCGGCGGTGACCGCGGTGATGCCCTCCTGTTCGAGGAGCGCCTCGAGCACGGTGAGCAGCGCCTGATCGTCGTCGATCACGAGGACCACGGGTTGGTTGTCGGAGAGAGCAGTCATGAGACACCTCGAAGCTGGAGCCGAAAGAGAACGAACCTCACGCCGCGACGTGCAGACGCTCGGTGAGACAGGGGACCGCCGCGACCGCAGCGGGGAGACGAGCGATGACGCTGGTGCCGTGCCCGAGCCGGCTCACGATGCGCACATCGCCACCGTGAGCCTCGACCACGCGCCGCACGAAGGCCAGACCGAGCCCGCTCCCGCGGGCCTTGGTGGTGAAGAAGTCGTCGAAGGCGCGCTCCGCGGTGCGCGCGTCCATGCCGCTCCCCTCGTCGTGCACACAGAGCTCGACCGACCGAGCGTGGTCGTCGCTCGCGCACGCCGACACGGTGACGACGCCGCCGTGGGGCATCGCCTCCGCCGCGTTCCGGACCAGGTTGTCGAGCGCGCGCGCCATGAGCTCTGGATCCACCGCGCACGGCGGCGCCGCCGCCACGTCGACGGAGAGGCGCACCTCGGGCGGGCAGCCGATCCTGGCCAGCACGTCGGCGAGGGCCACCGCGCGGGCGCGCGGCTCGATGCGACCAACGCGTCGGTAGTCCTCGACGATGGCGCTCAGACGCGCGGTCTGCTGCGCGATGACCGCGAGCATGCGCCGACGGCGGCCGTCCTCGAGGTGTCCGCGCAGCCGGTCCTCCTCGATCACCTCCACCGCACACTGGATCGCAGCGAGCGGGTTGTGAAGATCGTGGGCCATCTGCGCGGTGACCCGCCCCACCAACGCGAGCTCCGCGAGGCGGCGCTGTCGACGCACCATCATCACCACCACCTCGCGCGCGACCGCCACCCCGACCGCCACGAAGATGACCGCCCGCATGAGGATCATCGCGGTGGGGGCAGGGAGCGTCTGAAACACCACGAAGTTGCCACAGAGCGCCACCACGTAGAGCGCCACCACGTAGAGCGCCCACCACCGCGATGGCCCGTCGGTCCGCAGCCGATCCATCACCACCGTCATCACGGCCACGCACAGCAGCATGCCCACCGCCGACATCTGAGGCACGAGGGCGAGGCGGCGATGCAGCAGATCGGTCGCCGCGAGCACCGTCCAGAGCGCGAAGCCCAGCATCAACAGGCGCGTGTGGGCGCGCTCGGCGCGGTCGTGTTGGCCTTGAAGGTGCGTGATGAGGAGCCAGCCCACCAACACCGAGGTGGCCGCGCCGCCGCCAGCGACCGCGCGCCACCAGAGCTCGTCGCTGGCGTAGAGGACGCTGTGTGGAGCGACGAAGCGGGACGCGCTCGAGACGGTGGTGAGCGCGAAGAACCCGTAAGCGAGCCGACGCACCCACGAGAGCTCGCGCCGGCGCCCGACGAACGTGAGCACGAAGTCGAGCCCGAGGACCGCCACGAGCGACGCCGCGCACTGAGCGAGCCAGCGCCAGCGATCGTCGCCCGACAGCTGAAACGCCAGCCACGCGAGGTTCCAGACGAGCATGTCGACGATGAGCGCGCCGAGCGGCGCGGCGAGCGGGTGGCGGGCGTGCACGACGGTGACCACGAGGATGGTCATGCCGACCGCGGCCACCAAGGTGAGCCACATCGAAGGGGTCATGTTGTGTCTCCGCGAGCGCCGCTTTGCCGCGGAGCGGCATGCCGGTGAGTCCTGGCTCGGCGCCAATGAAAGTGAAGCGCTGGTGGTGCCCCACGACGCGTGGACCCTCGAGCCCACGCGCTGGGCCCAAGAGCAAAAAGCAAGCCCGTGAGCCCCCAACGGTCGGAAACGCCAGAATCTTGCATCACGTCGTCGTTCGTAGAGACGCACGCCCGCCCGATCAGAGCCCACGGCGAGCCCGAGTATGACGCTCCGATCACCGCCCTGTGCACGGTGGTTCACAGGTGACAACCCGCTGTGCGCGTCGTGCGCCCGGCGGATGGGATGCGCTCCCCGCGCCTCGCGTTCATCGCTCCCGCCGCCGCGTGGCGAACGCGCTCGCGGCCACGCCCGCCCACGGCGGTGCTCGCGCTCACGGAGATCGCCTCCACCTCGGTACCCCACTCACGCGCGCGCGGCCCAGCCCGCACGACCCGCAAAGCCACGGGCCGCGTCGTCAGGCGGTCAGCGTCAACAAACGCACGCGAGCAGCCCGCGGATCGCCTAGCATCGCGAGATGACGCGCGTTCCGCTTGGCATGTGCAGTGCACGACGCCGGCCGATGACACGGCTCACGACGATGGAGAAGCTGGGGGGCTGGCTTGCGTTCGCGCTCGCGCTCGGTGCGTGCACCACGGAGACCGAGACGGAGGACCCGATCGAGCCGGTCGACGAGGCCCCCACCTGGACCGACGCGCCGAGCGCGGTGACGGTGGGCGAGGGCCAGACGATTCGGGTCGCCCTCGCGCTCACGGATCCGGACGGGGGGGAGGTCACGCTCACCGCGACGCCGCCACCCGGCGTCGACGCCGAGGTCGTCTTCGATGAGCTCCGCATCCACGCCGGCTACGGGGTGGCCTCCGCGCCGCTCACGGTCACCCTCACCGACGACGAGGGCACGACCACCACGGTCGTGATTGGCGTGAACGTGCTGCCCTACGGCTGGGTCGACTACCAGAGCTGGAGCACGAACGAGGGCCCCGAGGAGCGCGAGCACGCGACCGTGCTGTTCCACGAAGAGAGCGCGAGCGCCTTCATGTTCGGCGGCAGCGGCTACCACCCGCAGTTCACCCAGATGATGGACGACTTCTGGCGCTACGACACCGAGAGCGGCGCGTGGACCTCGATCACCCCCACCGGCGACGTCCCGTCGGGCGCCGGCTCGCGCCGCTTCGCGGGCAGCTGGGGCAGCGGCGAGGGCCTCCTCTTCGGCGGCTACGGCGCCGGCAACGTCACCTTCAACGAGCTCTTCCGGGTGCGGGTCGAGGACGGCACGTTGCGCTTCGAGGCGCTCGAGGTGCAAGGCACACCGCCTCCAGCCCGCTCGCTGCACGGCTTCGTCTACGACGAGCAGACGGAGCGGTACTTCGTCTTCGGGGGCGTCTCGCTCTTCGTGTACGGCGACACGTGGATGCTCGAGGTGGACGGCAGCACCGCCACGTGGACCCAGCTCGAGCCCGCCGCCGCGCCGAGCCCCCGCTACGGCTTCTTCTACGGCTTCGACGAGGAGGCCGGACGCATGATCCTCTACAGCGGCGCGCAAGGGACCGCGATGGTGAACCCCGCCACCGACACCTGGGCCCTCGACGTGCGCGCCGATCCCCCCACGTGGCACTTCCTGGCCGATCACACCACCTCGCCTCCCGGACGCCGGAACGGCTGCGCGGTGTGGGACCCGTCCGGTCCGCGCCTCGTCGTGTTCGGCGGCACCCCCGACGCGATGATGAGCGCCCCGGGCCTCTTCGCGTTCGACGCGCGGCCCGGTCGCGAGGCGTGGGCCACCCTCGCCCTCCCCAACGAGCCGGCGGTGCGCTCGTCGGGTTTCGGCTTCTCCGACGGGAGCCGCGTGTACCTCGGCTTCGGCAACTCGAACGGGGTGTATCGCGATTGGGGCATCCTGGGCTACTGACGTCGCCGCCGGCGCGGGTGCATGCCGCCGCCGCTGGCTTCGAGGCCGAGCTCGCGACCGAGCTCGGACCGAGCGCCGTCCCGCTCGGCGGGGGGCTCTTCGCCACCCTGCGCACCGAGCCCGCGGCCTGGGCACGGTGCTCGTGGCTCGAACCTGTGCTCCTGCCGATCGCCTCCATCGGCGACGCCAGCCAAAAATTGCGCTCGATTCAACGTAACTGGACCCTCTACCCAACCGCCTCGGTGCGGCGCGCCCGCCTCATCGAGGAGAAGCTCCCCCCGCTCCGAGGCAAAGAGCTCACGTTTCCCGAGGCGCCGCCGAGCGCCCCCATCGGCGCGTGGACCCTGCTCGACCGCGACCTCCTGCTCGCCTCTGCGCGCACCGATCGCCCCACTCCCCACGGGCTCGTGCGCTTCGTGGAGAACAAGGATGAACCGCCGAGCCGGGCCTACCTCAAGCTCTGGGAGGCGCTCACGCTCCTCGGAGCGCGTCCCGGGCCCGGCGAGCGCTGCCTCGATCTCGGCGCGAGCCCCGGGGGCTGGACCTGGGTGTGCGCCTCGCTCGGGGCGTCCGTCCTCAGCGTGGACAAGGCGCCCCTCGCCCCCCACGTGGCGGCGATGCCGGAGGTCGAGACGCGGCAACAGAGCGCCTTCGGTCTCGCGCCACGCGCGGTCGGCCCGGTCGACTGGGTGCTCAGCGACGTGATCTGCTACCCGGAGCGACTCCTCGGCCTGGTGCGCTCGTTCCTCGAGGCCGGGGTGGGCACGCGCTACGTGTGCACCCTGAAGTTCCAAGGCGAGACGGATCACGCGACGGCCCGCGCCTTCGCCACGATCCCCGGCGGGCGCCTGGTGCACCTGTCCCACAACAAACACGAGCTCACCTGGCTCTGGCAACACCCCGGCGCCACCCCGTCGGATCGAGCCGAGCGAGGCGTGGTGGACGCGGACGAATACTGAACATATGCTCAGCTCATGCGGTTCGCAGAGCTCCTCGGGCGCTCGTGCTTCTCGTTTCTTGAGGGAGCCTCCCATCCCGAGGAGCTCGTCGATCGCAGCGCGGAGCTCGAGCACGCTGCCCTCGCGCTCTGCGATCGCGACGGCCTCTACGGCTCGGTGCGAGGCCACACCGCCGCACGCGACATCGGCCACAAGGTCATCGTCGGCGCCGAGCTGACCCTCGAGCGCGACGACCCCAGCGACCGCAGAACGAGCGACGAGACGCCCCGCGATCCCGCTCCCACCGTGGCGCTGCTGGTGGAAGATCACGCCGGCTACGCGGCGCTCTGCCGTCTCCTCACCCTCGCCCACGCCGATCACGACAAGGGCGAGGCCGGCATCCGCGTCGACGAGATCGCCAACGACTGTGCGGGCCTGTTCGCCATCCTCCCCCTCGACCCTCGGCACCCCCTTCGCGACGCCGAACTCGGGTGTCTGCGAGAGGCCTTCGACGCGCGTTGTGCCATCGCCACGTGGCGGCATCTCGGGCCCGCCGACGCACCCCGGGTACGCGCGGCCATGGCTGCCAGTGAGCGCCATGACGTCCCTATCGTCGTCTCGAATCGTCCGCGCTTTCACTGTCGGAGCCGTAAGCCACTCTCCGACGTGCTCACCTGCATCCGTGATGGCACCACCCTCGCCGAGGCCGGCACGCGGCTCTTGCCCAACGCTGAGCCCGAGCTCAAGGGAGCCTCCGCCCTTGTGCGCCTCTTCCCTCGCCACCTCGACTGGATCGAGCGCAGCGCGTGGATCGCCGACCGCTGCACCTTCTCCCTCGACGCCATCCGCTACAGCTTCCCGAGCGACTACGGCGACCGCGCGCTCTCGCCGGACGAGAACCTGCGCGCGGCGACCCTTCGTGGTCTGCGTGAACGCTACCCAGAGGGGGTCCCCCGCGCGGTGGCGGCCCAGATCGACAGAGAGCTCGCCCTGATCGCCACGCTGAAGGTGGCGCCCTACTTCCTCTCCGTGCAGCAGATCGTCGACATCGCGCGCGAGCGCGGGATCCTCTGCCAGGGTCGCGGCAGCGCGGCCAACAGCGCCGTCTGCTACGCGCTCGGCATCACCGCCATCGATCCGGTCCGCAGCTCGCTGCTCTTCGAGCGCTTCATGTCGAGCGCGCGCAGCGAGCCGCCCGACATCGACGTCGACTTCGAGCACGAGCGACGCGAGGAGGTGATTCAGGAGATCTACGCCCGCTATGGGCGCGATCGAGCGGCGATGGTGAGCGAGATCATCAGCTATCGTGGCAAGAGCGCGCTGCGCGAGGTGGGCAAGGTGTTTGGTCTCGCCTCCGATCAGCTCGATCGCCTGAGCAGCATCGCGAGCTACTCTATCCACGAGAGCGCGCGTGAGGGCGAAGGCCTCGAGCCACGGCGCGTGAACGACCGGGCGCTCACCGCCCGAGGCCTCGATCCGACCGACGCCGGTCTCCGCCAGACGGTCGCGCTCGCCGCTCAGCTCGAAGGCTTCCCACGCCACCTGTCCATCCACGTCGGCGGCTTCGTGCTCTCGAGCGAGCCGCTCGATCGGGTGGCCCCCGTCGAGCCGGCGCGCATGGAAAACCGCACCGTGATCCCCTGGGACAAGGACGACATCGAGGAGCTCGGCTTCTTCAAGGTGGACGTGCTCGGCCTCGGCATGCTCACCGCCATTCGCAAGGCGCTCGCCTTCGTGCACCAGGCCGAGGGGCGCGACCCAGCCGACTTCGACCCCATCGCCGCCCTCGACGCCATCCCTCCCGAAGACCCCGCCGTCTACGACGCCTGCTGCCGCGCCGACACCATCGGCGTGTTCCAGATCGAGAGCCGCGCTCAGATGGCGATGCTCCCCATCCTGCGGCCTCGCAACTTCTACGACCTCGTGGTGGAGGTGGGCATCGTCCGGCCCGGCCCCATCCAGGGCAAGATGGTGCACCCCTACCTGCGCCGCCGCACCGGCGAGGAGGAGGTGAGCTACCCTCATCCCCACCTCGAGCCCATCCTCCGGCGCACGCTCGGCATCCCGCTCTTTCAGGAGCAGGTGATGCAGCTCGCCATCACTGGAGCCGGCTACCAACCCGGCGAGGCGGATCAGCTGCGGCGCGACATGGCAGCCTGGCGCAAGAACGGTCGCCTCGCCCGTCACCAGCAGAAGCTCCTCGACGGTTTTCGCGCGCGGGGCATCCCCCCCGAGTTCGCCCATCGCCTCTTTCAACAGATCCTCGGCTTCGGCGAGTATGGCTTCCCCGAGTCGCACTCCGCGAGCTTCGCCCTGCTCGTCTACGCCTCCGCCTGGCTCAAGGTGCACCACCCCGCGGCGTTCGCGGCCGCCCTCATCAACTCACAGCCGATGGGCTTCTACTCACCGGCGAGCATCGTGCGCGACGCGCAGCAGCATGGCGTGGAGGTGCGTCCGGTGCGCGTCGAGACGAGCGCTTGGGACTGTACCCTCGAGCCCAGCGCGCCCGCGCCCGACCGCCCCCAAGCCCTCCGACTCGGGCTCCGCCTGGTGAAGGGTCTGAGCGCAGAGTCGGCGGCGCGGCTCGTGGCCGCTCGCGAGCTCACGCCGTGGTCGGATCTCGACGACTTCATCGAGCGCTCGCGGGCGCGCCGCGACGAGGTGGAGGTGCTGGCCGAGGCCGGCGCCTTCGAGGGGCTGCTCGACTGCCGACGCGAGGCCCTCTGGCGCGCGCGGAGCCCCCGCGAAGGCGGCCTCTTCGGTGGCCACGCGATCGAGCCGAAAGGGCGCATCGGCCTCCCCGAGGTGACGGCGCGGGAGCAACTCTCGCTCGACTACGGCACGGTGGGGATCTCCCTCCACGATCATCCGATGCGTCACGTGCGGCCTACGCTGGGGCGGCGACGGGTGCTGTTCGCTTCCCAACAGCGGAGCTGGAAGCAGGATCAGCGCGTGACGGTGGCCGGCGTCGTGCTCACTCGACAGCGGCCGGGCACCGCGAGCGGCGTGGTGTTCATCACCCTCGAGGACGAGACCGGCACCCTCAACCTGGTGCTCTACGCGCACGTCTTCGATCGGTTCGAGCTCGTGGCGCGCCACGCGGGGATGATGCTCGCCCGCGGCCGCGTCGACCGCCGCGGCGACGTGGTTCATATCCGCGCGCAGCACCTCGAGCGCCTCGACATGCCGCGCGGCGACACCCTCGCGATCCGCTCCCGCGACTTTCACTGAAGGTCCGACCGACATTGCCTCGCGGGGCTCCTCGAGGCGCGGTCCGGCGA
>CAYOAL010000126.1:0-31370 GCA_964401935.1 uncultured Polyangiaceae bacterium | reverse complement strand
GAGCTCGTCACCCGCCGCGGTGGGGGTGAGCATCAGCTCCTCGAGAAACCACGGATCGATGGCGTTGTAGGGGTCGCCCTCGAAGTACAGCTGCGTGGTGAGCGGCGCGAAGCCTGGGGCCGACACGGTCACGTGAATGTGCGCGGGTCGGAACTGTGCACCGTTGAGATAGTGACCGGGAACGATCGTGCGCACGGCGTACTCCCCGGCGTCGTCGGTGTTGATCCGACCGCGCAGCACGAACTCGCCGCCCGGCGGATCGTCCACGCCGTCGTTGTCGTAGTCGCCACTCGCGTCCGCCTGCCACACATCGACGAGCGCCCCCACGATGGCCTGACAGGCCGGATCGAGCACGCGGCCAGTCACGACCACGCGGGTGCCGGGCATGCCCCGCTCGGTCAAGTCGGAGCGAAACGGCGCGTTGGGGCGATAGTAAGGGCCCAGGATATTGTCCGCGGACGGCGTGCACGCGAGCGGGCCGCCGCCGCCAACACCACCTCCTCCGGCGCCGGGCGCACCCCCGGCGGCGGACCCTCCCGTCCCCGTGGGGCCACCGGCTCCGGTCGACCCTGGGCCGCCCGCGCCTGCGCTGGTGGCGTCGCTCTGTGCGCCGCACGCGCTGCTCAGCGCGGCCGCTCCCAGCGCCCCCAAAAATACCCTGCGTGTGTTCGGTTCTCGTTGGTTGGTCATAGGAGAGATATCTGACAGATCGTTTTAATCATTTGAATCAGGAATAATCCCACACTATTCACCTGCTCGGCCGAACAATAAGGGCCACGGGCCGGGATCTACTGGGCGCGCCCCGGGAGATCGCCCACCGTCCGGTACCGCATCGCGTCGCGATCGACATCACATCATGTTGCCCGACATCGAGTCACTGCGCTGCTTCCATGCGGCGGCTCAGCACCTCAACTTTCGCGTGGCGGCGAAGGCAGTCGGGTTGTCCCCCGCGGCCTTCGGCGACCGCATCAAGCGACTCGAGGAGCTCTTCGACGTGCGCCTCTTCGAGCGAACCACGCGGCGGGTCGTGCTCACCCCTGCCGGTGAGCGGCTCTGGCCGCAGGCGCGCCGGTGTCTCGAGGAGGCCGATCGCTGCACCTCGGCCGCGCGCGGCGAGCTCGGCACCAGTCCTTTTTCGCTCACCCTCGGCACCCGCTTCGAGCTGGGGCTGAGCTGGGTGACGCCGGCCCTCGGTCTGCTCGAGCGTTCCCGCCCCGAACGCACGCTGCACCTTTGGTTCGGTGACACGCCGGCCGCCCTGAACGCGCTCAACCGCAACGAGATCGACTGTTTCGTCAGCAGCGCACGCATCACCAGCGCGGGCCTCACCTACGCCCGGCTCCACGAGGAACGCTACGTGTTCGTAGGGACCAAGAGGCTGCTCGAGCGGGTTCCCCTCTCGCGCCGTGAGCACGCCAAGCGCCACACGCTGCTCGAGCTCAACGACGACCTGCCGCTGTTTCGGTACTTCCTCGATGCGCGGCCCGGCGACGAGATCTGGTCGTTCGAGCGCACCCACCATCTCGGCACCATCGGCGCCGTGCGCCAGCGCGTCCTCGAGGGCGCGGGGGTCGCCGTCTTGCCCCAGTATTTCGTGGAGCGCGACCTCGAGCGAGAGAAGCTCTCACGCATCATGCCGCGGGTGACGATGCCCGTGGATTGGTTTCGCCTGGTGTGGCACAAAGACCACCCGAGACAAGACGCGCTCCACGATCTGGCGGGCGAGCTCGCCAAGCTGCCGCTCAAGTGACGAGCGCTTCCACGAACGACACCTCGAACCACCCCAACCCCGTGGACGCGTCCCAGAGGCAGAGAAGCCAGCCATGACCGCACCGGACCCCGCGGCCCCCAGCGCCACCCAGCCCAGCGCCACACAACCCTTCGCCGCACAGCCCTTCGCCAAGCTCTACACCAACCGCTGCGACCTCCCCCTGCGCGCGTTCATCGAGCTCTTCCACGGCTGGATCCGTCGCGGGCAGACTGGGGAGCTCTTGATCGACGTCCACGACTACAGTCACGTGCACGACGGCCCAGGGGTGATCCTCGTCGGTCACGCCTGTCACTACGGGATGGATCGGCGCGACGGCCGCCTTGGCCTGTCGTTTCGCGCGCGGCGCACCCCGCCCGGCCCGGTGGCGGAGGAGCTCGCGGCGGCGACCCGTGCGGTGGCGCGCGCGTGCCAGCACGTCGAGCAAGACACCGGCGGCCAGGTGACCTTCCACGCCGGGGAGCTGTGGGTGGGCTTCGAGGACCGGCTTCACGCCCCCAACCACGCCGACACCTTCGAGCGCCTCCGCCCGAGCCTGACCACGTTCGCGGCCCCCCTCGGCGACGGCGTGGCGCTCGCGCACGTCGGGGACGCTCGGGAGCCCTTCGGCGCCCGCATCCAAGGGATCGCGCGCAGCCTCGGCGAGCTCGCGGCCCTCGGCATGGGGGGGGCCGACTAGCCGCTGGCGCCGCACCTCGGCGAGCCCATGGAAATGCCGACGCCTCGGAAAAGCTTTGTTTTTTTGTGGCGGATCCCGGAATCACCACACTAGCCTTGGGTCCACAGATGGCCGCATCCAATCCCAAGGTCGTCAACTGCCCCTCGTGCGGCGCCAAGAACCCCACGTCGACACAGCGCTGCGGGTCGTGCGGCGCCTCGATGGAGGCGCTGCGAACCCCGACGGACGACCGCCGCGAGCGAGAGCGCCGCTATCAGCAGGAGGGGTTCAGCGTGATGTGGGCCGGGGTGGCGCTCGGGGTGCAAGCGGTGCTCACCGCGGCCCTGATCGTGGCGCTCCCCCAAGCGATCAGCGCGCTCGACTTCGAGGGCTACCACGGCATGAGCCTGTCGATCCCGGTGTGGTTCGTCGGTGGCCTGCTCGTGGGCCTCATCTCGCCGGGCAAGACCTTCGTGGAGCCCGTGGTCGCCGCGTTGATCATCGCCGTGCCCACCGTGTTCTACCTGTACAACGGGCTCTTCGGCTCGGTCGGCCCGGGTCAGACCGTGCGCACCATGCCGATGTTCATGTACGTCATCATGGCCCTCATCGGCGTGATGTTCACCCTGGTCGGGAGCTATGTGGGCGAGCGCATCCAGATGGGCCCGCCTCCCAAGCCAACGGCCTGAAGCGGCGCCGTCGCTCGCGCTCGCGGTGGCGCTGCTCGCCGCCGGGCTCGTCGGGGCGTGCAGCGCGAACGAGGAGGCCGAGCAGGTCTTGGGGCGCATCGATCGCATGCGCGACGCCCCCATCGAGGAGCGTGGCGCGGCGATTCGGGAGCTCGCCGCGCTCACCCCCCGACACCCCGGCGCGTTGCGGGCGCGAGAGGTGTGCCTGCAGGCCTACGGGAAGCTCCAGGAGGCCCATGAGCGGGTCGCGTCCACCAAGGCGGCGGTGGAGCGCATGCAGGCCAAGGGGGTCACGCCCCGCTACGAGGAGGTGACCGCCGCCGACGAGGCGGTGAGCCTGATGCTCGCGGCGAAGAAGGCCGAGCCGGCGTGCGCTCGGGCCGTCGCCGAGCTCCGACGCGCCCTGCGGTGACGAGGCGCGGCACGGCGGCGCGGGGGGGGGCGCAGCAGCCGGGCCGGCGATGCGGTCTCGCGACGCCTTTTGCGCGAGTGTGCTATGACCGCCACGACCGATGTTCGATACGATCGCCAAAGGTTTCCGCCAGGCACGCAACCGGCTCGCGGGCTTGACCGAGCTCACCGAGAAGAACATCGACGCGGCGCTGCGCGAGGTGCGACTGAGCCTCCTCGAAGCCGACGTCGAGCTCGGCGTGGCCAAGGCGTTCCTGGCCCGAGTGAAAGAGAAGGCCGTCGGTGAGACCGTCCAGACCCGCCTCAAGCACGAAGGCGCGGTGCACCAGGTCGGCGCCGGCGAGCAGTTCATCAAGATCTGCCACGACGAGCTCGTGCGCCTGATGCAGCACGACGGCGACGAGGTGGCCTGGGCCGAGTCCGGCCCCACCAAGATCGTGATGGTCGGGCTCCAGGGCTCCGGAAAAACCACCACCAGCGCCAAGCTCGCGCTCCTGTTGCAGACCGAGTTCGAGAAGCGGCCGCTCCTGGTGGCCGCCGACATGCAGCGCCCCGCCGCCGTCGAGCAGCTGCAGGTGCTCGGCAAGCAGATCGACATCCCGGTGTTCAACATCCCGGGCGAGACGCCGGTGAACATCTGCGCCGCCGCCGAGGCGGAGGCCAAGCAGAAGAAGTGCGACGTCATCATCTACGACACCGCCGGGCGCCTGTCGATCGACGACGAGCTCATGGCCGAGCTCGGCGCGATCAAAGCGTCGGTCAAGCCGCAGAACATCTACCTCGTCGTCGACGCGATGATCGGTCAGGACGCGGTGACCACCGCGCAGAACTTCAACGACCGGCTCGACATCACCGGCGTGGTGATGACCAAGCTCGACGGTGACGCTCGTGGCGGCGCCGCGTTGAGCGTGCTCGAGGTGACCGGGGCGCCGATCTTGTTCGCGGGTGTGGGTGAGACGCTCGACAAGTTCGAGACCTTCCGCCCCGAGGGGATGGCGAGCCGAATCCTGGGCATGGGCGACGTGGTCGGCCTCATGCAAGACTTCGAGAAGGTCGTCGACGAGAAGAAGGCCGAGCAGGACGCGGCCCGCATGCTCACCGGCGAGTTCACGCTCGACGACTTCCTCGAGCAGGTGTCGATGATCCAGCAGATGGGGTCGCTCAAAGATCTCGTCGACAAGCTCCCGCTCGGCAACGTGTTCCCCGGAGGCCTGCCCGCCGGCGTCAACCTCGACGACAAGGAGCTGGTCCGCATCCGCGCCATCATCCAGTCGATGACGCGGTCGGAGAAGACCGATCCGTACGTGCTGATCCGCGAGCCGAGCCGCAGCGCTCGCATCGCCAAAGGCTCCGGAACCGAGGAGCAGCAAGTCACCGCGGTGGTGCAGCAGTTCCTGTTCATGAAGCAGATGATGGGGAACCTCGGACAGGACCTCGGCCTCATGGGCAAGATCCCCGGCCTCAAGGGCGTCGCGAGCATGCGCAAGATGCGCAAGATGATGCAGAAGGCCGGCGGCGGGGGGATGCCGGGCATGGGCATGCCGGGAATGGGCATGCCGGGCATGGGCATGCCGGGCATGGGCATGCCAGGCATGGGGATGCCGGGGTTTCCGGGGATGATGCCAGGGATGGGCATGCCGGGCATGGGCATGCCGGGCATGGGCGCCGGCGACGACGACAGCCTCACCAAGCGGAAGCCGGTGTCGCCCACCGAGCGCAACGCGCGCAAGGCGCAGCGCCGCAATCAGAAGCGCGCGCGCAAGAAGGGTCGCAAGTAGCACCCCGCGGGCCGGGGACACGAACGTGGGCGTCCGATCCTGTTCGCGGAGACTCCCCTCGCTCCTCGTGGCCGCGCTGACCCTCGCGGCGAGCTGCGTCGGAGACCCCACCGACCCCGTGCTCTCCGCGGCGGAGCGTGACGCCCTCTCCCGTTACGTGCAAAACCGGCCGCCGAGCCAGCTCATCGGTCACGAGGCGTCGTTCGGCGGAGCACCGCTCGCCCCCCAGCTCGAGCTCGTGGGTTACCTGCTCACGCCGCGTCGACTCACCCACCGGGCGGGCTCGACGTTTCGGATCACCTTCGTGTGGCGCGTGCACGAGGCAGCCCCCGGCGGGTTCCGGCTGTTCACCCACCTCGTCGACGCGCACGGTCGGATGCTGGCCAACCTCGACAGCCAAGGACCGCTCCGCGCGCGACCAGGCCGCCCCGGCGCGCCGTTTCCCCCGTCGGCCTGGCCGCGCGATCGCTTCGTGCTCGACGCCGTCGACGTCACGCTGCCTGGAGACGCCCCGGGTCGGGTGGCGCTCCGCGTGGGGTTTCATCGCGGCGGCGCGCGCCTCGCGGCCCACGGCGACGGCACGCTGCCCGAGCACGGCGCAGCGGTGATCGCGCTCTCCACCACGCCCGCGGGCCAAGCTGCCGCCGGCGCCGAGCGTGCTCCCGACGGCACCGATGTGCACGAGGCCGCTCCCACCGGAGTCGAGAGCGGCGACGTGCCCAGCCTCGAGGTGCCGCGCCTCCGTGAGGGCACGCCGATCCAGCTCGACGGCGTGCTCGACGAGCCGGCCTGGGCGGCAGCGGCCCGCACCGGCGCGTTCGTGAACCCCGCCACCGGCGCGCCGGCCGACGCCTCCCCGGTGCAAGGCAGCGCGCGCCTCATGTACGACGCGCATCATCTGTGGTTCGCGTTCGAGGTGTCCGACCGCGACGTGCAGGGCGGCTTCCCGGCCGGCGCCCGCGACCCCCACCTGTGGACGCGGGACACGGTGGAGCTGATGTTCGATCCCGACGGAGACGGCGACAACCGGGACTACTACGAGCTCCAGATCGGCCCCCAGAACCTCGTGTTCGACTCGTTCTTCGACGACTACAACACCCCTCGGGGTGGCCCCGACGGGCCCTTTGGGCACCAGCACTGGTCGTCCAACGTGAAGAGCGCGGTGCGCATCGCGGGGACCCTCGACGACGCCTCCGACGAAGACGGCGGCTACGTGGTCGAGGCCCGCATGCCGTTCTCGGCGTTCGATCGGGCCCGTCGCAGTCCGCCCCGAGCCGGCGAGACGTGGCGCGCCAACTTCTACGCCATGCAGAACAATGGCGGTGTGGCCTGGTCTCCCATCCTGAGGCAAGGCAACTTCCACAAGGCGTCGCGCTTCGGACGCATCACCTGGGGCTCGACCGAGATCCCGTGACCTCGAGGAGAACGTATGAGCACGCGCGTCCACCACTTGAACTGCTGCACGATGACCCCTCCGAGCGAGCAGATGGTCAACGGCCGCGGCGGCTGGCTCGGCAGCGGTCACATGGTCGCCCACTGCCTGCTGCTCGAGACGGAGGACGGCTTGGTCCTCGTCGACTCCGGGATCGGCACCCGCGACGTGGCCGATCCACGCCGACTCGGCGCCTTCTTCGTCAACGTGGTGCGACCGCGCCTGTCCGTCGACGAGACGGCCCTCCGGCAGGTCGACAAACTCGGCTACCGAGCGAGCGACGTGCGGCACATCGTGGTCACCCACCTCGACGTCGATCACGCGGGGGGCCTCTCCGACTTCCCGAGCGCGACCGTGCACGTGTATCGACAAGAACACGCGGCCGCGCTGCGACCCACCTGGCGCGACCGCGAGCGCTACCGCCGGCCGCACTTCGAGCACGGTCCTCTGTGGCAGCTCCACGACGTGGACGGGGAGCGGTTCATGGGGCTCTCGGCGGTGCGCGCCATCGTCGAGCCCGAGGTGCTGCTCGTGCCGATCGCCGGACACAGCCATGGCCACGCCGGGGTCGCCGTCCGCGGTCCCGACGGCTGGCTCTTTCACTGCGGCGACGCCTACTTCAACAAGGCCGAGATGCAGAGCCCACCAAGCTGCCCCCCCGGTCCCCAGCTGTTCCAAACGGTGGTCGCGACCGACAACCGGACGCGGCTCGCCAACCAGAAGCGGCTGCGCACGCTGCGGCGAGAGCACGCCGGCGAGGTGACCCTGTTCAGCGCCCACGACGGCGACGAGCTCGCCGCGTTCCTCGACTGAGGAGTCTCCTTGAGGGTACCCCGAGCAGACGATGCTTCGCCTTGGTGGTGGACGCCTCCGAGGTCGTCGTCGCGCGCCTCGTCGACGACGCCCATCCCTCCCGCGGCGAGGCAGCCGAGGATGGTGTAGCGGCCCGCGCGTTCGCCCGCGGCGAGCCTCGTCTGCCCCCGCGTCATGTTCGCTCCGTTCCAACGCAGCCGTGGGATCGACGGCTACTCTCGATCGCCGACGCTCGCGTCGTCGTCGTGGTCTGCCGAGCCCTGGTCGGACGCCTCGTCCTCGTCCGCTGCGTCGCCGTCGAGGTCGTCCCCGCGCTCGGCCGCGAGCTCCTCCTCCACGGCGAGGGCCGCGTCTTCATCCCCGAGGGCGCGGTAGATGGCGGCGATATCCATGAGCGCCGCCGTCATCTCGGGATGCCCGTGGCCATATCCGGCGTCGAACAGCTCGATGGCCCGCGCGAGGTAGTCTTTGGCCTCGTCCACCTCGCCGCGCCTGCCGAAGGCGCTCCCGAGCCCGAACAGGGCCCGTCCGGTGATGCGATTGAGCGCGGCCGCGTGATCCTCGGACGACGGCTCGAGGCTCGACACCTCGTCGAGCACGCGCGTGCAGAGGGCGAGCGCTTCGTCGGTTGCCCCGGTGGCAGCCGCCACCTCCGCGAGCGTGAGGAGCACCGAGAAGAAGTCGATCCGCGCTTCCGGCCCCGCCGAGCCGAGGGTGTGCGCCGCGCGATCGAGCAGGGAGGTCGCGGCGTCGATGTCGCCGCGATGAAGGTGGCACATCGCCGTGGTGTGGAGGGCATGGCCGAGCTCGCTCGCCGCCTCCTCCCCCGCTCCCTCGAGCACCGACACCGCACGCGCCGCAGCCGCTGCCGCGCCGTCGACGTCGCCGAGAGCGAGGCGCGCTGTCGCGAGCGCGCTGTGCAAGCTCCCCGCGAGCAGCGCCTGGCCCTCGCCCACGTTGGCGAGCGCGCGATCGGCCACCATCGCCGCGTCCTCGTAGTCACCGTCGCTCGCGAGCTCCCGCGCGGCGCCGAGCATGGCGTGGGGATCGGTCACGTCGATCACGATGTCGAGGGAGTGTTCGTCTTCGCTCATTGTCGTTCCTTGTCGTTCACGATGCGCCGATAGAGCTCACGGGTGCCGAGCCCGGTGGTCTCCGCGAGCCGCTTGGCGATGGCTTTGGGTCTCTCCCCGCGCTCGAGCTCCGTCCGGATGAGCGCGTCGAGCGCCTCCTCGGACAGGGTAGGCGCGTCCTTGGGTCGCGCGTCCGGCCCGATCACGATGGTGATCTCGCCTCGCCACGAGCGGTCTCTCTCGCGCTCGGCGACCGCCGTCAACGTCCCGCGCACGTATTCCTCGTGCTGCTTGCTGAGCTCGCGCCCCACCACCACGTCCCGCTCCCCGAGCCGCTCGGCGAGCGCGGCGAGCGTCGCCGCCATCCGGGAGGGCGCCTCGAACAGCACCACCACCTCCGGCGTCGCGGCGATGTCCTCGAGCAGCCGCGCGGCCACAGAGGCCTTGCGCGGCACGAAGCCCATGAACCGAAAGCGCTCGCCGCCGAAGCCGCTCGCCGCGATCGCGGTGGTCACCGCAGACGCCCCCGGCAGCGAGGAGACGTCGTGTCCCGCCCGCGCCGCCGCCGCCACCAGGCGCGCGCCAGGGTCGCTGATGGCGGGCGTGCCCGCGTCGCTCACCAAGACCACGCTCGCCCCGTCGGCGAGCCGGCCGAGGACACGCTCGAGCTTCGTCGCCTCCGCGTGGGCATCGAGGCGCTCGATCGGCTTGCCCCCGATGGCGAGGTGCGTGAGCAGACCGCGGGTGCGCCGGGTGTCCTCGGCGAGCACCAGGTCGGCCGTAGCGAGCGCTTCCACCGCCCGCGGCGTCATGTCGCCGAGGTTGCCGATGGGCGTAGCCACCACCGTCAACCTGCCCATGACCCCCTCGCCGCCTCAGACGCCGAGATCGACCGCGTCTCCGAGCTCCGCCTTGAGGTAGTCGCGCAGCTTGCCCGAGAGCCGCGCCTCGAGCTGGCGCACGCGCTCCCGGGAGACGCCGAACTCGTCCCCGAGAGCCTGCAGCGTGAGCGGGTCCTCGGCGACCATGCGCTTGTCGAAGATGACCAGGTCCTTGCCCTGGAGGCGCTTCCTGAAGATGACGAGGTGGTGGTTGACGAGCTCGTTGAGCTCCATGGTCGCCACCGCGTCGTCGGTGCCGCGCTCGTTGGACGGCATCACCTCGACCCGAGGCACGCTGCGGCCCTCGGCGTCGCCGAGCGGCGCGTCGAGCGACGCTTCGCTGCTCGACATGCGACGGTCCATCTCCACCACCTCGCCCTCCTTCACCCCGAGGCGGTCGGCGATGAGCTGAGGCGTGGGGTCGATCCCCATCGCCGCGAGCTTGGCCTTCTGCTTGTTCAGGTTGAAGAACAGCTTGCGCTGGGCCTGCGTGGTGCCGAGCTTCACGAGGCGCCAGTTGTTGAGGATGAACCGCAGCATGTAGGCGCGAATCCACCACGCCGAGTAGCTCGACAGCTTCACGCCGCGGTACGGATCGTAGCGCTTCACCGCCTGCATCAAGCCGATGTTCCCCTCTTGGATGAGGTCCATCATGTTCTTGTAGGCACGCCGATACTCGTAGGCGAGCTTGATCACGAGGCGCAGGTTGGCGGTGACGAGACGACGCGCCACCTCGGGATCGCCCGTCTCCACGTACTTGCGCGTGAGGTCTCGCTCCTCGTCGGCGGTGAGCAGCGGGTAGCGTTGAATCTCACGGATGTAGGCCTGGAACGGATCACGCCGCGACAGCGCGGTCGTGCTCTCGGGCGCCGGGATGTCGCCGGCCGGAGCGTCGAGCTCGTTCACGTCGTCTTCGGTCGGCTCGGACGCGAGGTCATCGAGATCGAGCTCGCTCTCGACCAGCTCATCGTCTCCGTCGACGACGTCGGCGTCGTCGTCGGTCCCGTCTTCGTCGGCCCCGTCCTTGTCGGCGACGTCCCCCACCTCGACGTCGCCAGCATCAGGAGCCGGCGGCTCCTCTCGGGCGTGTTTGTCGTTGCGGCGTTTGGCCATGGATCGGCTCGGCGTGAAGGTCACGAGAGGGGCCTCGGGCAGTGGCCTTGGCCCCAACGTGGTCGGGTCGCGCGCCCGATCACGGATCTCGACATTAGTACGGATGGTCTCGGGAACGAAGACCCAACACGCCCCGGCTTCAGCCGCCGGAGCGGTCGCAGCGGGGCGTCGCTCGGGCCTCGTTATGATAAACCCTACTGCGTGTCGTCACCCTCGTCCCAGCGCCCGCCCTCCCCCGAGGGGCACCACCCGTCGACGCGGAAGCGGCGACCGTGGTACCTCGTGCTGGCGATGTGCACGATGTGGCTCATGGGCACCGCGGGGATGCTCGGCGGCTGCGAGGAGATCGACTACCTCCGCGGCGAACAGGCCGCGATGCGCGAGATCGAGCTCGAGGGGGAGGCGGTGTCGAACCCGCTCACTCGAGGCCTCGCGGTGCGCGAGCAAGCGCGCATCGCGTCGATCGCGCGGCACCACCGGCGGGCGTTTCCCATCGCCGCGCTGCGGATGTTGGTGGCGGGGGTGCTCGTCGTCGGCGCGGGCGGTACCCTCCTCGGCCGGCCGAGCTCGCGGCGCCTGGCGCTGCAGGCGGTGGCGGCGAGCCTCGTCGTTTGTGGCGCGAGCTTCGTCGTGCTCGCGCCGGTTCGTCACGAGGCGGCGCACGCCGTGGCGGAGGACGCGGTCGACAACGTCGTCGGGGTAGGCCAGGGCCGCACGCGGGCCGAGGTCCTCGGCGAGCAACACGCGATCGCCATGCAGCGCGAGCAGTCGGTGGCCATCTTCGAGGTCGCGCTGTACGCCGTGGCTGCGCTCGCGCTCACCCGCCGCCGCACCAAGGAATACTTCGCGGCGCAGAGTGAGTCGATCGCCAATGTCGGATCGTGACCCCTCACCGTCGAGCCCGGCTCCCACGCCACGTGCCTTGTCGATGGCGACTGGGAGAGAGGTGGTGCAGCTGCCGCCCAAGCTCGCCAATCAGATCGCGGCCGGCGAGGTGGTCGCCCGACCGGCGAGCGTGGTCAAGGAGCTGTGTGAGAACGCCGTCGACGCCGGCGCGACGCGCGTCCGCGTCGAGATCGAGGGAGGAGGCACCGCGCTCGTGCGGGTGATCGACGACGGTCACGGCATGCTCGAAGCCGACGCCCGCCTCGCCATGCGCCGCCACGCCACGAGCAAGCTGCGCACGGTGGACGACCTCCGGGCCATCGCCACGTTCGGCTTTCGCGGGGAGGCCTTGCCGAGCATCGCCTCGGTGGGGCGTTTCGTGATGCGCACGCGTGTCCGCGAGGCCGAGGGGGGCGTGGAGCTCCGCTGCGACGGCGGGGAGTCGCCCGACGTGCGGCCGTCCGGTTGCGCGCCCGGCACCACCGTCGAGGTGACGGATCTGTTCTTCAACGTGCCGGCGCGTAGAAAGTTCCTCCGGGCCCCATCCACCGAGTCGGCGCACGTCACCGAGGTGGTGCGCGACGTCGCGCTCGCTCACCCGGCGGTGGGTGTCGAGCTGGTGCGCGATGGTCGCCTGACCAAGCGCTGGCTCCCGGTGTCGTCGCGGGCCGAGCGGGTCGCGAGCGCGTTCGAAGGATACGAGCTCCTGGCCTGCGCCGGGGAGCGAGGACCGGTCCGCGTGGAGGCGCATCTCACTCGTCCGGAGCGCGCACGCTCCGGCGCAGGGGGCCTCGCCATCTTCGTTTGCGGTCGCCCGGTGCGAGACCGCGCGCTGTCACGGGCCGCGGCGGCGGCCTACGGTGAGGCCCTCGAGCGCGGTCGCTTCCCGTCGGGGGCGCTCTACGTGGATCTCCCGCTCGAGCTGGTGGATGTGAACGTGCACCCGCAAAAGGCGGAGGTGCGCTTTGCGGAGGCCCGGGCCGTCACCGACGCGGTGTTCGGCGTGCTGTCGGCGTCGCTCGCCGCTCTGCTCGAGCTGCCCGTCGCGCGCAAGACCCACGTCGCGTCGCCGGTCTTCACCCTGCCCGACGAGTCCGAGAGCTCGTGGGCGTGGTCCCCCCAACCGGCCACCACGTTCGAGGCGGCGGAGCCCGCGCCCCCGACCCAAGCGCCCCCCTCGGCGGCCCCGCTCGGCGGGGGGCCGGCGCGGCGCTGCGTGGCCACGCTCCGCGGGCGCCTCTTGTTGTTCGAGGAGGGCCCACGCCTCTTGGTCGTCGACGGACGGCGCGCCAACGAGCAACGCTGGTTGCGCGCGCTCGAGGCCGAGCTCGCCCGGGGCCAGGTGGTGGCCCAGCGGCTCTTGTTCCCGATCGGTGTGGCCTGCGACGGCGACATCGCGGATCGAGCGGAGGCGGCCGGGGAGGCCCTCGAGCGGTTGGGCTTCGAGCTCCGCCGCACCGGTCCCGGCCACCTGGCGGCCCACACGCTCCCTCGCACCCTCGCGGATGGCCCGGTGGAGGCGCTCGTCGCCGCCGTGCTCGAGGCCCTCGCGCGCGCCACCTCCCCGCCCTACGGAGTCGACACCCCGCGCCTGTTGCGGCGGCTCGCCGAGCTGACCGCCGAAGAGAGCCCCCCTCCGAGCCCGTCGACGCTCGACGAGGCGTCGCTGCGGGGCGCGGTCGTGTTCGAGCTCTCCCTCGACGAGCTAGCGCCACCGTGACGGCGCCTCGCACTTCTCCCCTCGCCGGTTCCGGCGCGGCGCTCGAGCTTGCCGCCGACGAGCTCGTGGTGGTGGTGGGCTCCACTGCGAGCGGCAAGTCGCACCTCGCGCTCGAGCTCGCCGAGCGCTTCGGCGGCGAGATCATCGGAGCCGACAGCGTGCAGATCTACCGCCACTTCGATCTCGGCTCGGGCAAACCCACCGTCGAGGATCGAGCCCGGATCCCGCACCACCTGGTGGACGAGATCGAGCCCCTCGAGCACTTCGACGCCGGTCGCTTCATCGCCGCCGCCGACGCCGCCATCGCCACGGTGCGCGCCCGCGGCGCCGTGCCGATCGTGTGCGGTGGGACCTTCCTGTGGGTGAAGGCGCTCCTCTTCGGCCTCGCCGCGATGCCTCCCGGCGACCCCGCGCTCCGCGCGTCGCACCAGACACTGGCCGAGCGCGAGGGGCGCGACGCCTTGCACAGGCGGCTCGCGGCCGTCGATCCGGAAGCCGCGGCAAGGCTCGCCCCCAACGACCTCGTGCGCGTGAGCCGCGCGCTCGAGGTGTACGAGCTCACTGGGAGGCCAATGTCCCACTGGCACGCGACCCATCGCTTCGCCGGGGCCCGCCACCGCGCGCGCCTGATCGGCGTGCACCGGACCCGAGAGGAGCTCGACGACCGTATCCGCGACCGCGTGCAGGAGTGGCTGCGGGAGGGCTGGGTGGACGAGGTGCGTGCGCTCATCGCGCAGGGCTTCGCGGGGGCTCGGGCGATGCAAGCGGTCGGCTTCAAGCAGGTGCACGAGCACGTCCGCGGCGAGCTCCCCGCGGCAGCGCTCGAAGACGCCATCGTGCGCGCCACCCGCGTCTTCACGCGGCGTCAGCGCACCTGGCTCCGCGACCAACCGGTCACCTGGCTCACGCCGAGCCAGGCACGACACCCCGAACCGCGCTAACCTCGGGTTCATGGCGTGGCGTCCCCCGCACCTCTCGCTGTGGCTGATCGGGGCTGCGGCGGGGCTCGTCTTCGGCGTGGGCTACTGGTTCGCCTGGGGCTGCCGGGCCTGCGCCAAAGGCGAGAGCCCCGTTGCCATCCTCTTGTTCTGCGCGATCGTGGGCGCCGTGATGGCCCGCGCCTGGGGCAAAGACCACCTGCGCACGAGCCGCTAGGAGGCGCGTCCAGGGCGGGTGTCGCGGGGGCGACGCTCGAGCTCAGAGCGTGAGCGAGAGCGCGTCGTCGATGACGCTGCCGAAGGTGCTCGGCTTCGCCGCCGCGATCTCCCCGATCAGCTCCGCGACCTTCGCGCCCTCGACGAGCTGAGCCTTGGCGACGATCGGGACGACGACCTTGCGCTCGGCCGGAGCCGCCGCCAGCACGGGGGCCGGCAGAGGAGAGGGGGGAGCGTCCAGCTCCGCGACCAGCTCCGCTGCGGGTGGAGCGCCGCTGGGCGCCGCGACCGACGCCTCGGGAGGCTCACTGACCTGCGTGATCGAGCCAGGCAGCGGTGGGGGCCGGCGCGCTGGCGGCAGCGGCTCCTTGGCGGCCCGCTTCGTGGTGACCGCGTCGGGATCGCCGAGCTCGGCGGTCGCTCCGGTGCTGGCCACCGTCGCCGGAGCGGCGGTGGAGGGTGCCTCCCTCGCCGCGACCTCCAGGGCGGCGGCCTCGGCGGCAGCGCTGGCCGCAGCTTGCTCGGCTGCTCGCGCCGCCGCTTCGCGCGCCGCCGCTTCGCGCGCGGCGACAGCCTCGAGCGCGGCTGCCTCCGCGGCCGCCGCCTCGACTGCCGCCGCCTCTCTCGCGGCAGCCTCCGCGGCAGCAGCTTCTCTCGCCGCCTCCGCAGCGGCAGCTTCTCTCGCAGCAGCCTCCGCAGCGGCAGCTTCTCTCGCAGCAGCCTCCGCAGCGGCGTCTCTGGCCGCCGCCTGCGCTTGCGCGTCCGCGGCCGGACGGGGCTGGGTGAGCGGCTCGGCGGCCGCGGCCTGCGCCGCCTGCGCGCGCGCCTCGTCCCTCGGATCGGCGAGGGTGGGCTTGGGCCGGGTCATCACCTCGGGCTCGCCATCCACGTCGAGATCCACCGACTCGACCGAGGCGACGCCATCCTCGAGGATCACGTCGTGCGACGCCTCGTCCAACACGATCTCGGGGGCCTCGAGGTCCTTGGGGGGCTCCGGCAGCGGCTCCTCCACGGGCTGGGCGGACCGGTCGCTCGACGGCGTCCGACGCGCCTCCGCCTCCCAAGTGGCCTCCATCGAGCGCCTCCCGGTGGCGGCCGGGGTCACCGGCTCCGACTCGGCGAAGTCGCGCGTGATCGGCGCATCGTCGGCCGCGGCGCTCGCGTCCGCGGCGGCCACGACCACTGCCTCGTGGGGGAGCGCGAGGCGGACACCCCGCGCCTCTCGGTTCTTCTGCACCCGAGCGAGCAGATCCTCGAGCCTTCTCACCTCGGCAGCGCTCACGCTCCTGCTCCTCCGTGCATCGCGGCGACGATCGCGCCCCAGCTCTCCCCGGCCGCGAGGCGCTCGCGCACCCCGCCGGCGGCCGCCGCCGAGACGACCAAGAACCGCACCCGAACCCCATCCCGCTGGAGCCTGACCACGCGGGCCGGCGTGTCGACCAGCGCCAACAACGCCGACTCGAGGACTTGTGCCAAGAGGTTGTCGCCGCCCTCTCCGAGCGGGGACTGATCGACGACGAGGACCAGGGCCTTCCCCCACCGCTCCGCCGACAGCGAGCCGACGCCGAGCACCGCCAGCTCACCGCCAAGCTGAGAGACGATCGCCTGGAGGTCAGCGGCGCGCACTGCCTCGTGCCGCTTCGCGGTGCCGCCGGCCAAGCGCACGCCCACGCGCCGCCCCACCGCCTCCCCCACCGCGTGGCCGAACGCGGCCGTCTCCTCCTCGCCGGCGGCCGCGCACAACGCCACCAACGCGTCGGCGGGCACCATCACCCGGCTGGGTGCTCCATCGAGGTGAATGTGTCCGAACTGGAGGTCGAACGTGACGGCTTCCGAGGGATCGAACGCGCTGTTCATGCCAACCTCTCGTTTTTAGGGGTGAATGCGCAGCGTTGTCAAACTTGCCACGAGTCGCGACGACGATTCGTGGCGTGGCTCTCGAGCCGCATCGGATGCTATGAGGACGCTGTGACGGGACCCACCGGCCGACGGCTCGAGGCAGCCTGGCCCAAGCGAGCGCTCGCGGGGCTCGCGTTGGGGTGCCTCGCCAGCGCCGCACCGGCTGCCCACGCCTTCCTTTGGGAGAGCTCCGCCCGCGCCGTCGCCCCGGCCCAGGGGCGCCCCGCCGCCGAGCGCGCGTTCTGCTCGTTCCGGGCGCCGCTCTGCGTCCACGCCGCAGCCGGCACGAGCGAGGCGGCGTTGCTGCGCGCCGTTCGCACCGCCGAAGACGCCTTCGCGCTCTACGTCGGCCTCGGCCTGCCCTCCCCCATGCCCGACGGGCGACGCGGCGGCTCCACCGACTTCGACCTCTACCTGACGACGGGGCGCGGGAGCCGCGCCCTCGTCGATCCCACCCCGACCACCGTCGGCTTCGATCGCGCCGCCAGCTTCGCGATCGTCGATCCGGCGCCGAGCGGCCCCCCCTGCGCGCTCGAGAGCGACGTGGCCCGGGTGACGGCGCAGGCCATGCTTCTCGGCGTCGACGGCGGCGTGCACGAGGGCGTGCTCGCGGCTCAGTCGAGCTTTCTCGCCCACACCGCCGCCCCCTGCAGCGCCCTCGCCCTCGAGGCCATCGATCGGCTCCAGCTCCGCCCCGATCTCGCCATCGCCTCGAGCCCCGCGTCCGAGCTCGCCGGGACCATGATCTTCCCGTGGTACCTCGACGACGCCTTCGGCACCGGCACGCCGGGAGCCGTGATGACCGCGCTCATCGCCACCAGCTCCCAGCTCACCGTCGACGGCGAGCTCTTCTTCGACAACGAGCCGGACGTCTTCGACGCGCTCCGCCAGGTCACCCTCGACCGCCAGATGAACCTTGGAGAGCTCCTCGTCGACTACGCGGTGGCCCGAGCCTTCATGGGCAACCGCAGCGATGGCGCACACATGGTCGACGTCGACTGGCTCGACCGCGTCGGGCGCGTGCGCTTCGAGTGGGCGGTGCGCTACCCCGAGCTCCCCCGTCGCGTCGCCCCCGCCTTCCCCCTCGAGCCCACGGGAGCGGGTTATGTTTGGCTCGAGCTGACGGGAGCCCCCAGCGGCGCCGAGCTCACGATTGTGACCGACTGGGAAGACACGCACGCCTTCCAGTGGGCCGCCGTGCGCCTCGACGAGGCGGGGCGCGAGGTGGGTCGCCACCTCTTCGGCGGCAAGTACGGCGAGGTCCAGGCGCAGCTCTCGCTGCGCGACCTCTCCGGCACCCAGTCGATCCTCGTCGTGGGCACCCACCTCGGCAACGACGACCGCAGCCGGGAGTACGACCCGGATCGGGGCGCCGCGCGCCCCTCGGGCTACACCGTCACCTTCTACAACCGGTGACCGACGCCACCCAGGTGCCGTGTTCCGGCCGGCGGGCAACGACGACTGGCCAGAGGTGCGCCCTGAGACTACGCTCAAGCCTCGAGGATGAAGCCCATCGGCAGCATCGAGCGCCTTCGACAAGTGTGGTTCGGTCAGACCGACGGTGCCGCGCGACGCGCGTGTTGGGCGCTTGGCTTCGCCGGCCTGTTCGGCGCTGCCCTGCTCGGGCGCCTCGGCACCGACTGGGCCAGGGCGGCCGCGCTGGGCGCGATCGTGCTGGGTCTGGTTCCGCTCGTGGTGCGCCGTCTCGTGGTGCGCCGCCAGCAGAGCGACGCCCGGGCGGTGATGCGTGCCACCATCCTCCGCACCGAGCCCGAGCTCGCGCACGCGGCCCTGCGCGCCTTGGCCCTCGCTCACGAAACCAAGACCGACGCCCGCCGTGGGTCGGCCTCCCTCGCCGAGCTGCACTTCGGGCGGCTCCTCGGCCGCGTCGATCTCACCACCCTCCACGCCCGCGCCGGGCGCACCGCGTGGGTCTTCACGGGCATCGGCCTCTTGGTGGCCGGCGCGACCTTCGGCGCGGTCGCCGTCGATCCATTCCGGGTGATCGAGGGCGTCGACGTCGCGCTCGCCTCCGACGGCCGCGCGCCGCTCGACATGCTCTGGACCGAGCCTCCACGGCTGAGCGCGGAGCCCCCAAGCTACCTCGGGCTGCGGCGAGAGCTGCTCCGCCCCTACTTCCCCGCGTCGCTCCACGACGGCACCGTGCTCACCGTGAGCGCCGAGCCGCTCCACGACGGCCGGCAGCTCGTCCTCACCGACGGAGCGCTCGAGGTTCCGTTCCTCGACGATGGCGACGACGGCCTCGTCGCGCGCTGGAACGTCGCCGGCGACACCACGCTCCACGTCGCCGCCCGCTTCGGCGACGTGCTCGTGTTCGAGCCGCATGCGCTCGACGTGTTCGCCATCCCCGACCACGCCCCACACGTGAAGCTCGAGGGTGCCCCCGCCACCCACCGCCTGCTCTTGAAGCCGAAGATCCCGATCCACTGGGAGGCGATCGACGACCACGGCTTGCGCGAGGTGGCGCTCGTCCTCCGTGCCGGCGACCGCGAGGAGCGCCGCGAGCTCTCCAAGCTCCAGGGCGGCGTCGCCGTCGATCGCGGCGGCATGGAGCTGCTCAGCGACGATCGCTTCATCAAGGCGAGCTATCTCCCCGTCGAGGTCACCGTCGAGGCCCTCGACAACGATCCGGTGTCGGGGCCGAAGTGGGGCCGCAGCCAGCCCATCCTCCTCCTCCCGCCCCAGATTGGGGAGCGCGAGGCGATGCGCTATGCGGCTGTGGAGAGAGCGCGCGACGCGCTCACCGATTTGCTCGCAGCGCGCATCAACGCGGGCATGCCCAAGCCGGCCGACCGCGCGGCCTTCGTGGCGGCCGAGAAGAAGGCCCACCGCGCGCTCGTCCAGACGCTCGACGAGCTCCTCGACGGCGACTTCGCCGGCCTCCGCCTCTCCGGTCGCCTCGCCGCGCTCGTACGCGGTCAGCTCGAGCAGCTCGCGAAGGCGACCGAGGCGCTCGGTGAAGGCGAGCTCGCCGCGGCCCACAAGAACCTCCTTCAGAAGACCGAAAACGCGCTGCTCGCCACCGACTCGGGCCTTCACTTCATGGGTCGCCGCGACACCCAGGACGCGGCGCTCAAGCTCGCCGATGTGGCCGAGGACGCGGCCAAGGCGATCGAGCTGAGCCGCACCCCCGCCGAGCGGGAGCGCGCGGTGCGGCGCCTCGAGGCCGACCTCGTGGTGCTGAAGGAGGGCGGCCAGAACCTGCTCGGCCTCGGCGAGCTCGGCCTCGATCTGGGCGAGATCGTCGCCAACGGGCTACGGCGGATCCACCGCGCGTTCGAGCCCGGCGACCGCCACCACGCCAAGCTCGCCGCCGAGGATCTCGCGGCCCGGTTGCGCAACCCCGATCCTTCGTTCAGCTCCGCAGGAGGCCAAGGTCATGGCGGACACGGCACCGAGGCGGGCGGAGGCCCCGGCCCGGGCGAGGGCGAGCCCTCGCAGGCCGCCGAAGAGATGGCGGAGGTGGAACGAGAGCTCGAGCAGCTGCGCGCCGAGCATCAGCAGCACATGGAGGAGGTGCAAAAAGCCCTCGAGGACGCGCTGTCGCCAGAGGCGAAGGAGAAGCTCGCCGAAGAGCTTCGCGAGAAGGCCAAAGCGCTCCGCGAGGCGGTGAAAGATCTCCCCGAACAGGCGATGGATCCCGACTCGGCGCGGGCCGCCGCCGCCAAGGGGCGCCAGGAGGCGGAGGCCGCAGCCGCGGCGATGGAGCGCGGCGACCTCGCGGGCGGGGTGGAGCAGGCCCAGAAGGCCCTCGAGTCGCTCCTGCGCTCGGAGCAACGCGGCGCCCAGAACCCGGGGGAGTCGAGCGTGGCGGAGGCGGCCAAACAGGCTCGGCTGAAGCTCCAGAAGCTGATGGAGGGGGCCCAGGAGCAGCTCGACGACATGCAAGCCCAGGCGTCGGAATCGGCCAAGGAGACCCTGATGCAGCAGGGCGCGCGCGAGCGACAGCTCGCCGAGCGGGCGGCCGAGATCCGCAAGCAGAGCGAGGACGGCGAGGCCCCGCTCCCCTCGGAGATGCTCAAGCGCCTCGAGCAGGCCCAGAAGGCGATGGAGAAGGCCGCCGGCGAGCTCGAGCAGGCCAAGGGCAACAAGGCCAGCAAGTCGCAGCGGGACGCGCAGCGGCTGCTCGAGATGTCGCAGCCGGAGAGTGAGCGCGAGGGGAACAAGGGGGAGCCCGGCGACGGCGAAGACTTCGCCCGAGACGCCGAGGTGCCGGAGCACCTGCGCGACGCGCGCGCCGACGCCTTCCGCAAGCGCGTGACCGACGGACTGGGCAAAGGCGCCCCTCCGTACCTCCGCGACGCCCTGAAGAAATACACCGAGGGCCTCCTGCGATGAGGGGCCTCGTCGCCATCACCCTCGCCGCGCTCGCGCTCACCCTGGCGCGAGTCGGCGCGGCCCTGCCCTTCAAGGCGGAGCGCGCACGCCTCGCGATCTTGGAGCTGAGGTACGACGACGCGGCCGAGATCCTCTCGGGGGCCGAGGACGAGCCCGACATCGCCATCGAGCTCGCCCGGCTCGCGCTCTACCGCGGTCGGTGTGACGAGGCGGTGACCATCCTCGAGCGCCCGTACCTCGACGGTCAGGATGGGCACGCGGATCTGGTGGGGGTGGCCAAGGGCTGCGCGCGCGCGACGGCAGGCACCGTGACGCTGCGCGACGACGCACGAGGGGTGGCGGTTCGGTTTCAGGACGACGACGACGTCTCGCTCTTCCCCATCATCGTCGACGCGGCGGTGAAGCAGCGCGAGATGCTCCACGCCGAGCTCGGGACCCGGCTCCCCGATCCGATGTGGATCGACCTGGTGCGCGACCAGTTCACGCTCGCGGCGATGACCGGCCTCCCCGAGGAGGCGGCCAAGACGACGGGCACGGTCGCGGTGGCAAAGTGGGGCCGCGTCACCATGTTGTCGCCGCGCGCGTCGATGAACGGCTACGCGTGGCTCGACACGCTCTGTCACGAGCTCACCCATCTGGTGCTCTCGCAAGCGACGCGCGATCGCGCACCGCTGTGGTTGCAGGAGGGGGTAGCCAAGCGCCAGGAGACGCGGTGGCGCTCACCCACGCCCTTCGACGAGGTGCCTCCTGCGGACGCGGTGGCCTACGCTGGGATTCAGAAGGGCCTCGCCCTGCCCCTCGACGGGCTCGGCCCTTCCATCGCGATGTTGCCGAGCCCCGAGCAGGCGTTCGTGGCGTTCGCCGAGGTGTCGAGCTTCGTGGCCTTCTGGGTGCAGAAGAACGGCGACGCGTCGCTGCCCAAGCTCCTCGCCGAGCTCCGCGACATGACCCCGGGAACCGAGGTCTCGGCGGCCATCAAGTCGGTGAGCGGGAAGAACCTCGCCGAGTGGGACCAACAGTGGCGGGCCCACCTCGTGACGAAGAACCCGGTGCTCCCCCCCGCCCTCGCCCCCGGGACCCCCTTCCCCGACGGCGCCACAGTGGCGCGACATCGCCGCCTCGGCGAGCTGTTGCTCGGGCGCAGCCACTACCACGCCGCCGAGCACCAGCTCGGCGCGGCGCAAGCGCTCTACGCCAACGACGCGGGCGTGCGGTGTCTCTTCGCCGATGCGCTCCGAGGGCAGGGTCGAGAGGCGCGCGCAGCCATGCTCTTCGAGGAGCCGAAGGACATCTACCACGCGAATGGCCGCTGGTGGTCGCTGCACGAGCTGTTCGAAGGACCTCGCGCCCTCGAGAACGCCCGCCTCCACGCGCTCGGCCACAACCCGTTCGACCCCAAAGTGGGCTGCCAGGAGCTGCCCGACGGCGAGCTCCCCCTCGATCCCATCGCCCGCGCCATCTGCGAGGCGGCCTGGCGCATGCCGCGCGGCATCGACTGAAGGTCCGGCGCCGCGACCGGGTCACGTCTCGGGGGCGCCGAAACCGCCACCTCCGGGGGTGTGCACGAGGATGCGATCGTGGGCAGAGAGCGCCACCGTCGCTTTGCCCCCGACGTCGAGCTGCGTGCCATCCCCACGGACGACCGTGTTTCGACCGCGTGCTCCGCTCGCGCCGCCCGCCAAGCCGAAGGGGGCGCGTTCGCGACGCTCGGACAGGATGGTCGCGGTGAGCGGCGTGAGCGCCTCGAGCTCACGCACGAGGCCATCCCCTCCGCGGCGTCGGCCCGCCCCCCCGCTCCCGCGCCGAATCGCGAACCGTCGCACCCGCACCGGAAAGCGCGACTCGAGCACCTCGGGATCGGTGATGCGCGAGTTGGTCATGTGGGTGTGCACCGCGCTCTGGCCGTCGTGCTCCGCGGTCGCGCCGGCGCCGCCGGCCAGCGTCTCGTAGTAGCCCCACGCGTCGGTGCCGAGGGTGAGGTTGTTCATCGTGCCCTGGCTCGCGGCGGCGAGCCCCAGCGCCCCGAGGAGCACGTCGACGATCCGCTGCGACGTCTCCACGTTGCCCGCCGCCACCGCCGCCGTGGCCGCCGGACACAAGAGGCTCGGCGCGGGGATCACCAGGCGAACCGGCCGCAGACACCCGCTCGAGAGCGGGATCGGCTCGTCGACGAGCAGGCGCAGCACGTACAGCACCGCGGCCACCGTCACCGCGCGTGGGGCGTTGAGGTTCCCTGGATGCTGGTCCCCCGTGCCGGTGAAGTCGATGGTGGCGCGATCCCCGGCGATCCGCCAAGTCACCGCCACCTCCGTGCCATCGTCGAGACAATCCGCGAAGCGGTGCTCGCCGTCGGGGAGCCGCGCGAGCGCCTCCGCCACCTTCGCCGCTGCGTTGTCGTGGACGTGTTGCATGTACGCGGCCACCACCTCGGCACCGTGCCGCTCCACGAGCTCTTCGAGGAGCCTGACTCCGGTGTGGTTGGCGGCGAGCTGGGCCTCGAGATCGGCGATGTTCTGCGCGGGGTCCCGCGCTGGATGGGTCGCCTCGGTGAGGGCGCGCTCGAGCGCCAGCCGCTCGAAGCGGCCGCCGCGAACCACCCGGAGCGCGCGCAGCACCACCCCTTCTTCCTCGAGCGTCGAGGAGCGCGCTGGCATCGAGCCAGGGGTCGTCCCTCCCACATCGGCGTGGTGGCCGCGGCACGCCACGAAGAACGCGACCCGTCCGGCGCCGTCGTGCACGGGGGTAACCACGGTGATGTCGGGCAAATGAGAGCCGCCGGCGGCGGGATCGTTGGTGGCGTAGGCGTCGCCCGGGCGCATGTCGCGCTGGCTCCGCATCACCGCCTTCACCGACTCCTCCATCGCTCCGAGGTGCACCGGGATGTGCGGCGCGTTGGCCACGAGCTGACCCTCCCCGTCGAACACCGCCGCCGAATAATCGAGCCGCTCGCGGATGTTGGTCGAGAGCGCGGTGCGACGGAGCACGTGGCCCATCTGCTCCGCGATCGACATGAAGCGGTTGTGGAACAGCTCGAGCCGCACCGGATCGGGCCCTGCCGCCGAGGCGGCGGTTGGGGGCGCGCAAACGGCGGCGGGCGCTGCGGAGCCGTCCGACACGGCGGCTTCTGCGCCGGCGCGGTCGTGGAGCCACAAGAGCCGCTGCTCGTCGACCTGGAGCGAGAAGCCCGGATCGACGACGATCGTCCCGGTGCCATCGACAACGACCGCGGGACCGGTGAGCTCGGAGCCCGAGGAGAGCTCGTCGCGCGCGAACACCGGCACCTCGGACAGGCTCCCATCGCAGAAGAGCGCGGTGCGGGTGAGCTCGCGCGGCTCCGTGCGCAGGCCTTCACTCGCTGCGCTCGGCATCGGCGCCGCCCCGCCTCGCACGTGCACCCTCAGCGCGTGCACGACGATGGGGTGCCCGGTCCGGCGATAACCGAACCGACGCTCGTGCGCGGCCTCGAAGGCGCTCGCGAGCGCCACCACGGTGCTCGTCTCCTCGAGCGGGAGGGGGATGGAGGTCTCCGTACCCCGGTACGAGAGCTCCAACAGGCGCGTGACCGCGGGCTCCCTGCCGGCGAGGGCGTCGGCGATGGCGGCGCGGCCCTCGGTCTCGAGAGCTCCTGCCGGTGCTCGTTGGGCCGCGAGCGACGCGTCGTCGAGCACGACCCGCCCCGCGTCCCGCTCGCCATGCCAGCCCACCTCGGCGAGCCCCATGCCGAGCGCCGACAACACGCCGGCCTGCGGATGCACGCAGAGCTCGCGGATGCCGAGGCGCCGCGCCACGCGGCAGCCGTGTTGGCCGGCCGCCCCGCCGAACAACAAGAGGGTGTGCTCCCGGGCGTCGTAGCCTCGGGCCACCGAGATCTGCTTGATGGCCTCCGCCATGTGCTCGCAGGCCACCGCGAAGAACCCCTCGGCCACCTCGAGCGGCGTCCTCCCCGTCGCCACGGCGATGGCGCGCAGACGCTCGTCGACGCGCTCGGCGTGGAGAGGGAAAGGAAAGCGGTCTGCCACCACGCGGCCGAGGGCGAGGTTCACATCGGTGATGGTGAGGGCGTCCGCCTCGCTGCGGCCGTAACACAGCGGCCCAGGCTCCGCTCCCGCGCTCTCGGGCCCGACCACGAACCGATGCCCGTCGTAGCGACAGATGCTGCCGCCGCCGGCAGCCACCGTGTGCACCGCCAACATCGGGCTGCGAATGCGCACCCCCGCGGTCTCGGTCTCGTAGGTGTGCTCGCCACGCCCCTCGTAGATCCGGCAGACATCGGTGGACGTCCCTCCCATGTCGAAGCCGATCACCTGCGGGCGCCCGATCGCCTCCGCGATGCGCTCGCAGGCGACCACGCCGCCCGCCGGGCCGGAGAGCACCGCCCTCGGCCCACGCAAGCGAGCCGCTTCGGTGAGCGCCCCACTCGACTGCATCAGGCGCAGCGTCGAGCCGGGGAGCTCGGCGGCGAGAGCGCGCAGGTAGTCGCGGAGGAGCGGCGTGAGGTAGGCGTCGACCACCACCGTGTCGCCCCGGCTCAGCATCCCCTGCTCCGACACCACGTCGGTGGAGAGGGCGACGTGCCCGAAGCCCACCGCCTCGGCGATCGCTCCCACGGCGCGCTCGAGCTCGGGGTCCCGATACGCGTGCATCACCACGATCGCGACGCTGTCGATCCCCCGCGCCCGCGCCGCCGACAGCTGCTGGCGAAGGTGCGCCAGCTCGGGGCGCTCGAGCACGTCGCCGTTCGGCGCGAGGCGCGCTCGGAGCTCCACCACCTCTCGGTAGAGGATCGGCGGCTTGTGGATGGCGAGCGCGAACAGCTCGGGCCGCGCCTGGGTGCCGATCTCGAGCAGATCCGCGAAGCCCTCGGTGATCGCCAGCACCACGGCGCGCCCTCGGCGCTCGAGGAGCGCGTTGGTGGCGACGGTGGTTCCCATGCGCACCTCGCACGGCGGGATGGGTGCCCCTGGCTCGAGCTCGAGCAGCCGTCGGATCCCCTCGAGCGGCGCGCGATCGGAGCTCAACACCTTCACCACCGAGAGCGCGCCCTCGGGGCTCCGCCCCACACAGTCGGTGAAGGTGCCGCCGCGATCGATGAAAAACTGCCAGCGGCCTTGGTGATCCTGCCCCACCGACAGGCTCAGTACTTCGCGATGGAGGCGTCGATCTTGTCGCTCCAAGCGAGGATGCCGCCGGCGAGGTTCATGGCGCCCGTGAAGCCGTGGGCCTGGAGGATCTTCACCGCCTTGGCGGAGCGCCCCCCCATCTTGCAGTGCACCACGAAGGTGGCGTCCTTGCCCACCTTCACCTCGGCGATGCGACGCTCGAGCTCCTCCACGGGGATGAGCTGATCGGCCCCCATGAACGCGATCTCCGCCTCGAAGGGTTTGCGCACGTCGAGCAAGAACGGCGCCTCCCCAGCGTCGCGCTTGGCCTTGAGCTCCTCCACGGTGATGGTGGGCACCTCCCCCTCCTTCTTCTCCGCGGCCTGAGCTTGGGGGATGCCGCAAAACTGCTGATAGTCGATGAGCTCGGTGATGGTCGGGTTGTCGCCGCTGATCGGATTGTCGGGGCTCTTGCGGATCTTCATGATCCGGAACGTCATGCTCATCGCGTCGAAGATGAGCAGCCGGCCGACGAGCGGCTGGCCTACGCCGGTGATGAGCTTGATCACCTCCGTGGCCTGGAGGCAGCCGACCACCCCCGGCAGCACACCGAACACACCGCCCTCCGCACAGGAGGGCACCATCCCGGGGGGAGGCGGCTCGGGATAGAGGCAGCGGTAGTCGGGCCCGCCCGGCATGTTGAACACCGACACCTGCCCTTCCCAGCGGAAGATCGAGGCGTAGACGTTGGGCTTGCCGGTGAGCACGCACGCGTCGTTCACCAGGTAGCGGGTGGGGAAGTTGTCCGTCCCGTCCGCCACGACGTCGTAGTCCTTGAACAGCTCGAGCGCGTTGGCGCTGCTCAACATCACCTCGTGGCGATCGACCTTTACGTGGGGGTTGATCGACTTGATCCGGCGCGCGGCCGACTCGAGCTTCGGCTTGCCGACATCCTCGGTGCCGTGGATGATCTGCCGCTGGAGGTTCGACTCGTCGACCACGTCGAAGTCGACGATGCCGATCCGACCGACGCCCGCCGCCGCGAGGTACATGGCCATCGGCGAGCCGAGGCCCCCCGCCCCGATACAGAGCACGCGCGAGGCCTTGAGCTTCTTCTGACCCTCCATGCCGATGGAGGGAAGGATGAGGTGGCGGCTGTAGCGCTCGACCTCGGCCTTGGACAGCTCCACGCCTTCCGTCGAGATGTCCAGGTGGGTGGTGACGGCTTTCATATCCATGACTTGGTTCCTCGACAACGCCACTCGCTGCGTCGTCGCTTACCGATAGCAGATCGCGCAGAGCATGCGAATGGATGGACGCCGCATCAACTGCCCAGATGGCTACCTGGCGGGAGGCCGCGGCCGGCGGGCTCCACGCCGAGCGCCACGCCGAGGGCTCATCTCGTCGCGCCCCGCGGCTCGTCACCCTCGGGCGTGGACGTCGCTCGCGGCGCGGGCGCTCGTCACTTGGCGGAGGCTTCGCCTTCTGCCTTGGCCGCCGCCGTCGCGGACGGCTTGCCGCGCACCTTCTCGAGCAAGGCGTCGAAGGCGGCGTCGTACTTTTTCTGCGCGTCGGTGATGCGCTTGTCGAGCTCCTTGAGCGCGGCCTCGTGCTCCTGCTTCGACTGCTCGAGCTTCTCCTTCGCCTTCTGGAGCTCCTCGATGCGCTTCTGCGCCGCCTTCTTCTTGGCGTCGGAGGCGTCGGCAGAGTCGATGGTCTTCTGATCCTCTTTGATCTTGGCGTCGATGGTCGAGACCACCTTGCTGCGCTGCTCCATCATCGAGCGGAGCTCGGCGCGTTGCGTGGGCAGCTCGATGTACGCCACGTAGCTCGCGTTCGCGATCTCGTCGGCCTGCGTGTGCAGGTTGCCGGTGTTCTCCTTGCCGAGCGCCTCCTCGTTCTCGTCGATCACGCGGTGCGCATCGTTCGCCTCTTTGAGGCGCTCCTCGAGCTGCTTCTCCACCGTCCGCTTGAGCGTGGCCGCTGCGGCCCCTCCGAGATCGGCGCTGCAGCCCCCCTGCTGCGCGGTGAACTGCACGCCGCCGGCCACCTTCTTGCCGATCATGCCGTCGTCTTCGGCCATGAAGTCTTCGATGACCTTGTTCTCACGGGCGACCTTCACGTAGGCCTCGCTGCGCCCCGCTTCGTCGGCCGCGCGGTACACGTCCCCCACCTTGTCCTTGTCGGTCGGATCCTTGAGCTTGTCCGGGTAGCCGTCGAACTTCTGGGTCTCGGTGTCCAGCTCGGTCTCGCCCTTCTGGAGCCCCGTGACCGACGACTCGACCGCCTCGGGGTACTCGAGCGCGTAGCCGACGTCGTCGGCAGAGCTCTCCCCCTTGGGGGGAGCGTTCTCATCCTTCTTCGCGCAGGCGGTGGTGAGGAGGAGCGCCAAGATCGAGGTCGACAGCCATCTCGTCATCGTTCCTGTATGCTGTCGTCCTGGCCGCGCCGCAAGACGCGACCCCATGCACGTATGCGACGCACCCACATCGGTGTCCTTGTACTCACGGGCAGCTTGTCGACCGCGTCAGCCGCGCTCGCTCAGAAGTACCCGTCCCACGAGCCCGAGCCGGAGCCCGGAGCCCCAGCGCCCGAGACGCCCACCCCCGAGCCGGAGACGCCGGCGCCTGGCACGCCGACGCCGTCGCCACGCTCACGGCCCGCGCCCGACGCCGACGCCTCGCGCGGTGGCGGCGCCAAAGGCGATCTCTTCGTCTCGTCCACCCGTCCCCACTTCTTCGTGGGGGCGCTCGGCCCAACATTTTTTGGCATCAATCAGGCCGACCGCGCCCCCGGCTTTCGCCAGAGCGTGTTCTATCGCGGCAAGCTCGCGCTCGACTACGGCTACCACGTCTCTGGCGACACAGAAGGCTTCGCCCTCGGGGTCACCCTCGAGCAGAGCTTCGACAGCCATTTCTACATCTTCAACCCAGGGTTCAAGATGTGGTGGGACATTCACATCACCGAGCTCCCCATCTTCATCGCCCCGACGGTGAAGCTCGGCTACGCCCTCGCCGCCTGCGACGGCTGCGGCAACGACGATCACGCCTTCAACGCCGGCGTCGGCGTGGAGGGTCGCCTCGTGCTCGACGATCGCTGGATGCTCCTCTTTCGCCCGGTGCACCTCGACACCTATTTCGGCTCCTTCTTCGAGGAGACCGTGCTCGTCCACTACGACATCCTCATCGGCGGCGGCCTCACGTTCTGACCGCGAAGGCCGAGAGCCGCCCGAGTCCACGACGTCGTCGGAGCGCGCGGCTTCCGGAGCGACTCACTGGCTCGAGCACCCACCATGGAGGGACGAGAGGGAGTGACGAGAGCCGGCTTCCGGAGCGAATGGGCTTCCGGAGCGCGGTGTTGGTGCCGAGGGTCAGAATCGAACTGACGACACGCGGATTTTCAGAGCGCCAAGTAGTGGAAATTGCTAGTAATTCTAGCGAAACGAGCGAAAGTGAGTCGACTGGTGTTCGTCCGGTTTCGCCCGGTTCCCCCGACAGCTGCCAAAACCCGCTGCCAAAACCCACCCCGGTCCCGCCGGGCGATCTCACCGCCGCAGACCTGATCGAAGCCGCCGAGGAGGCCATCATCGCGGGCGAGGCCCATCGAGCTCGGCGCCTGCTCGCTGAGGCGAAGCGGCTCACGGTCGAGGCGCAGGCGGAGGCGAAGAAGCGCCGCCGGTGGTAGGCTGACGAACGAAAGCCCTCGCGACGCGCCAACGTCGACGAGGGCCAGCACGAGAGGAGAGCTCGTGACGAAGACGAAGGTACAGCTCGCGACCAAGCCCGGCAAGGTGCTGCCGCTCCCACTGCCGAAGACGAAGCCGCGGCCGGAGTTCTTCGGCACGAACTCGTGGAAGACGTGGCCGCTCGAGGGGCTACTCGATCATGCGCTCGAAGCTTGGGTCTCCCGCGAACACGAAGACGTCGAGCTCCGCGCCGACGTCGTGCTCCTACTGCGGGCGCTCACCCGGGCCGTTCGGCGTGGCGACCTGGCCGAACTGCGCCGCAAGGGAGGGCCTGTGCGGTGGGCGGCCTCGTACTTGAAGGGAGAGCTCCAACCCCCGAGCGCTTGCAATGCGCCGCCGCCGTGCCTAGATGCCCAGCTCGACGACGGCAGCTATCGCGCCGTGGCTGCGCCGGTGCTCACGTGGTTCGTTGACCAGTTCGAGGCGTCGCTCGAAGAGCGCGGCCGCGATGCGCATCGCGCCCGGTGGCTGAGGAAGAACGCCGAGGCGATCGCGCGTTTCTTCTTCGCGCGCCTGATTTGGCTCGAAACGGCCCACGGCCTGCCGTTGCTCGATCGCCTGCTCGAGGTTCCCGGAGCGCTGCATCACGATCCGGAGGCGATGATCAAGGAGATGGGCAAAGAGCTCAGAAACCTGAGCGACCGTGGCGGTATCCACGAGGGCCACAGAGAAGCGGCGAAGCTCATCGTGCGCGCGCTCCTCAAAGGGGCGGGCCTTCGCGGGGGGAGGGCCTTCCCGGGCGACAAGGGCCCGAGCGGCGACGAGCGGCTCAAGAACGCGATGAAAAATGTGAGGTAGGGACAACCGGATCCGATTGTCCCCGAACGCCGCGAAGCCGCGGAAGTCGTGTTTTGTGATCGGGACATGCAGCCGCCCATCACGCTCACGCCCGACATCCGGCGCGCCATCCTCGTCGAGATTGGAGAACGCAGCCTCGCCGCAGTTGGGCGCGAGCTCGGCGTCTCGGCCTCGACCCTCGCCAGCGCAATGACGGGGTCCGCCCGGGAAGGGACGAAGGTGCTCGTCGCCGTGCGGTGGAGCGAGCGCCAACGGGCGCTCGAGGCGGAGGCCCCCTTCCGTGGCTGAGGTCGTGGTCATGGCGCCCGCCGAGCTCGCCGAGCTGGTGCGCGCCGCTGTCGCCGATGCCCTCGATGAGCGGGACGTCGCGCCGCTGGCACTCGTCGACCAGCAGGGACTCGCCCGAGCTCTCGGTGTCTCCACGCCGACGGTGCGGCGTCTCGTGCGCGAGGGCCTCCCGGAGCTCCGGGTGGGCGATGCCCCGCGCTACGAGATCGAGGCCTGCCTCGGGTGGCTTCGGGGGCGGAGGGGGGGCGCGCCGTGACGGACCCGTGTCGCGGTGATGCGCCGCGACTCCTCGCCGCCGCCGCCGCCGCCAAGCCGCGGATCATGATCGCGCGATACCCGGGCCGGTGCGCGTGGTGCGCGGGCGCCATCGTGCCGGGGGACATGATCGCCTACGCGTCGGATCCGCGGTGGAAATACGTGATGCACGACGCCTGTCACGCCGACGCGTACATCGCTGCGCGCGATGGGGGGTTGCGATGACGGTGGCGGTGGTGCCGGCGCCACGGCGCGCCGAGCCGCCGCCGGACGCGAATGGGCGCGTGCCCCCCTGTGACCTCGAGAGCGAGTCGATCCTCCTCGCTGAGGTGCTGGTGCGCGAGGGGGCGCTCGAGCGGGTGCGGGGGATCGTCGACGCCGACGACTACTACTCTGATCATCACCGCGTGATCTACCGCGCGGCGTGCGCGGTCGCCGACAGCGGCGCGACTGTGGATCCGGTCTCGGTCACCGCGCGCCTGCGCGATACCCACCAGATCCAGCGGGCGGGGGGATCCTACCTCGCCGACCTGGTCGCGGATGCGCCGGCCT
>CAYOAL010000125.1:0-31465 GCA_964401935.1 uncultured Polyangiaceae bacterium | reverse complement strand
CACGGTCGCCCGCCGGCCCTCAGCCGTCAGCAACGCGGCTCACCGAACGGATACGGCTGGTCGCAGCCGTCGCCCTTGTCTTGTCGCCGTGCTGCGCGCACCACGATTGTAATCCCGGCAAACCGAGCCCGGCCGTAGCGAGCGCCGCGGTGACCGTACCCTCAGGAGGAGAAGCAGTGTCAAAGGAGCTCATCGAGGCCATCCGGAACTACGACTATGCCACGATGAACAAGGTCGAAGAGAAGGGAAACCTTGACGTACCTTCCTTGCTCGCCGCCTTCGCCGCGGAGTCCACAGACGATCGGGTGAAGATGATCAAGTTTCTCGCGGGCTACGGAACCTACGGGTCCCTGCGCGCCGACGCAGTGGCGGCCCTCGTCGAGCTGTGTGGCGATCCCGACCACGACGTGTTCGCCGAAGCGGCTTCCGCCTTGGTGCACAGGGTGCCCGACGAGAATGTGCGCGACCATGGGGTCGAGCTCATGCTCGTCATTGAAGCGCGCCGCGAAGACGACATCAGCGCGTGGCTCGCCGCGAAACTGGGCTCGGCGCGCGCCCGTCAGATGGTCCGCGAACGCAGAGTTGCGCCGAACATGCACCCTGTCGAACGCGACCTCGTCCTCGGCAAGCTCGGCGACGCGGAGGCCGAGAGGGCCAGCATCGCGCGGTATCAGAGCGTGATGGCCCCAAAAGCGCACTACAGCGGAACGGACACGCGCACTTGGGCCTTGAACATGGGTCGCATGGGAACCGCGACAGCAGTACTTGCCCTCGCTCGCGACCTCCGACACCCCGGGGTGTACATCTATGGCCACGGGACCAAGTTCATGGTGCGCACCGACGTCGTGCTCGGTCTGACCGTGGCATTCCCAGGGGAGCCCGTGCTCCAACTGGAGCTGACGAGCGCTGAGGACTACGCGCGCATCGAGGCATGGGCCGTACAGAAGTTTGGTGTCACATGGTCTTCTGCACCGCCCCCCCCGTACGTGCACCTGGTGCCCGCCCCGACGTACCCCAAACCCTGAGTCCCCATCACAGAACCGACCTCGACGCGCCGCTCGCGTGGTCCGCGAAGCCATGCACGACGGCGTCAGCGAGCACATCCGCCGAAGACCGCGCCACCAAAGCCCTGCCGGGCTCGCGCGCTTGGTCCTTGTCGTCAACATCCGACCCTGATGGCAATCACCGAGGGTACCCCTGCGGAGACACCCACGCAGCGCGCGTCGTGAGGCGGCGACGACGGCCTTGCCCGATCACGCGAGGGGTCAGTCCAGGAGCCGCATCGAGCCGATGAAGTCGCGCTTCCCGAGCTCGACGCCGTTGTGACGCAGGATGGAGTAGGCGGTGGTCACGTGGAAGTAGAAGTTCGGGATGGCGAACTCCACCACGTAGTCCTCGGCGCGCACACCCTTGTCCCCGAGGAAGGCGAGGCGAATCACTTTGTCCTCGGCCCCGTCGACCGCGGCGGGCTCCACCGTGTCGAGGAACGTGAGGGTCTTGTCGATGCGCTCGAACAGCTCGTCGAGCGTCTTCTCGTTGTCCTCGTGACGCGGAGCCTCCACGCCTCCCACCCGGGCGGCGATGAACTTCGCGGTGTCGCAGGCGCTCTGCACCTGGCGTACGAGCGCGAACTGGTTGGGGGCGAGCCGCGCCGCTGCGAGCACGTCGGGGTCGTACCCTCTCTCGGTGGCGTGAGCCTTGGCCTTCTCGAGCCAGGCGCGCAGGTTCTGGAGCATCTTCTTGGGTTGGACGACGGCGCTGTGGTGAAGGAGCATGCTCCCTCTTACGCCGGTCGCGGTGTGTGCGCGACTGCCCGAAAGGGCAGTCGTCACCACTCGATGAGCGCAGGCGCCAGCGCAGAGGCGGAGGCGGACGCGGCGCCGGGAGGGCGCCACCCTGGACAGTATTGGGCGGCCATCCCCTGTCGACTCGAGAAGTTGCCGCCGAGCATCATGCGCACGGTCTCCGGCCCCGCCTTGCCATCGACGGGGAGTCCCGTCTTGTGTTGGAAGCGGCCGATGGCGAGCACCAGCTCGTCGTTGGGGACCTCCTTGCACACGGACGGGCTGTCGAGGAGCTCGGTCTTCAACAACGCCTCGCAGATCGCGGTGAGGAGCGCAGTACAGAAGCCTCGCTCGTACACGTAGTAGGTCTTCAAGAGGTAGCTCAGATACAGGCTCGCAAACTCGGCCCGCGCCGAGCTCGCCGGCTCCGCGCTGGGCCGCGGGGTCGGCGCGTTGGCGGTCGACCCGCTCTCCGACGCCGGCGGGCTCGATGCGTCGGTCATCCGCAACGCGACCACGACGCCGAGGGTGACGAGCACTCCGAGGAGCACCCAGCGCACGGGCGATGGCGGTGGGAGCGCCGGCGGTGGGGTGGACCTCCGCTCGTCCTCGGGATTCGCTTCATCGGCACGGTCGGGCATCGGGCGCTCCCCGCGCAGTCTCGTACGGCCAACCCTCCGCGGGCGTCAACGCCGAGCCCGCCCCGCGACCCGCCCTCCTTGGAGTGATACGTTCCTCTTGTCGTGGATCGTGCCCACTCGATGACAGAGCTCCGTCGCAGCCGCTGGAGGCTCACCCTGACGGTGTGGTCGCTGGTGCTCGCGGCGTGGGCGGTGCTCACGATCAGCCTCGACTACGAGGCGCTCGTGCTGATCCGGCGGCTCGTCGGCGAGCACGGTTTCGCCCCCATCCTGGCGCTGGCAGCGGTGATCGTGCTCCCCGTGCTCATCGACGCCGCGCGGAACCTGCCCCGCTATCGTCGGCGGTGGCTGGAGCGTGCGCGCCGTCTCGAGACGCTCGACCGGTGGTCGGCGGCGGTCCCCAGCACGACGCCGCGTGTCTTCAGGCTCGCTCCGGGGGCCACGCTCGGCGAGCTCACCTGGCGCGAGAAGTCGATCGTGGAGCAGGGGCAGCTCGCGATCGGTCAGATCGAGCAGCACGGAGCGCTCACCAGCGTGCGCTACGAGGCTCCGTGGGGCGACGTGATCGCCTCGCGGCCGGTCGCGGCGCGCGGCACAACACCGCGACCGGGGATGCGGGCGCCGTTGTTGTTCGAACCGGGGGCCCACGTCGGCGTCGCGCCCACGCTCCTCGGGCTCTCGTTCGCCGTCACCCCGCCCACCGACCAACGGACGCTGCTCGCTCCCGCGCACACCGCCGCACCCCCGAGCCACCCGACCCCGCGCCACGCGCTCCGTGTTCCGGCCTTCGCCACGCTCCACCCGATCGAGCGGATGTCCCGCTACCTCTCCGCAGACGTCGGCGAGCTGAGCCTGGTGGGCCCCAAGCTTACGCTCACGCTCGGGGAGAACACGTCGTCGGTGTCGCTCGACAAGCCGTTTCGGGTGGAGCTCGCGGTGCACCTCCTCGCCGCTGGCCTCGCAGAGGTCACGGTGCACGTGGAGCCGCGCGCGAGCGGAGCCTACCGCGCCGGCTCTCTCGCCGGCGTGCGTTTCAAGACCGAGCTGCCCCAGAAGCGGCTCGGAGCGCGGCTCCCCACCGCGTGGATCGACGCCTGTTACCTCCAGCCGAGCGACTTCGACACGCTCTGGGCCGCCATCGTGGCCCGCGCCGACGACGCGGAGCTCACCGCCTCGGTGGCCCTCGCCTAGATCGCCAGCGACGATCAGCTCCGCGCGGGACGGATCATCGGGATGACCACCGGCGATGACCCGACCTGGATCTCGCCGCGGACCTCGAAGCCGAACCGCTGGTAGAGGGGGACGTTTCGGGGGTTGCTGGCTTCGAGATAGGCAACGTGACGATCGACATCGCAGGCCTGGATAGACTCCGCGAGCAGAGCGGCGCCGTAGCCACGCCCCTGCAGCCTGGGATCGACGCCGATCGCGGGGAGAAACCAGTGGGGCTCGTCGGGATGGGCGCGCCCGACCTGCTCGAGCAGGCCGAACACCTCGTCGAGACGAGCGCCATCGACGGCCTGCTGCACCACGGCCCCGAGCGCGTCCTCGTCGGGGCCGACACTGGGCGGCAGCCACAACGCGCTCGCCGCGAAGTCCACCGACCGGTACGCCGAGCCGTGCTCGAACGCGCGGCCCCCGTAGCGCTGCAACACCTTGGGGAAGAAGGTTAAATAGGTCGATGGATCGGGCAGCATCCAGCGAATGAGGGGATCGGCACTGAACGCGACGACCTGCGCCGCGATGCAGCGTTCGCGCTCCGACTCGACGGCTCGGGTGATGTGGGGATTGCTCATGGTTCGCTGCCGAATCTGCCCACGTCAGCGCCGAGCAACAATGCACCATGGATGCACCATGGCTGTGCAATCATGCACAGGTGGCAGGACGCAAGACGCTGACGAGCAGCCGCGCCGGCTCGTCGACCTTCGTGTGGGGTGACCTCGCGGTGCTGCTCGCGATCTCCCGAACTGGGACGCTCAGCGGTGCCGCGAGAGCGCTGTCGATCGAGCGCACGACGGTCGGTAGGCGAGTCGCCGAGCTCGAAGAAGCACTCGCCGTCCGCCTCTTCGACCGTACGCCGCAGGGTTACGTCGCGACCCAAGCCGGCGAAGCGGCGCTCGAGCACGCGCACGCGATCGAGGAGCACGCGTTCGCGATCGAGCGAACCCTGCTGGGGCGCGACGTTCGGGTCGCGGGCACGGTCCGCGTCACCGGGCTCGACCCCTTCGTCACGGACATCCTGCTGCCGCACCTGGACAGGCTGATCAGCCGTCACCCCGAGCTCGTCGTGATCGCCGCGACCGACACCCGCGTGCTCGATCTCTCACGGCGCGAGGCGGACATCGCCATTCGCTACGCAGCCCCGCGACACCCCGACCATGTCGGTCGACGCCTCGGCGAGTTCACCAGCGCGCTTTACGCCTCGACGGAGTACGTCGCGCGTCGCGGCCTGCCACGGACTGCCCGGGCACTCGACGGCCACGATCTCATCGGCCTCGCGCCCGAGTTCGCGAACGCCCCCGAGGAACAATGGTTGGCTCGACATCGCGCGGGGGCGAGGGTCGTAGTCCGAGCATCCACGCTGGCGACCCAACTCGCGGCCATCCGCGCCGGGCTCGGCATCGGGATCTATCCGTGCCACGCCGCGGAGCGCGAGCCTGGTGTCATTCGCGTGGCGAAAGCGGCGGCCCTTCGGGAGACCTACTGGGCCGTCGTGCACGTGGACATGGTCCGCTCCGCGCGGGTGCGAGCCGTGCTCGACTTCCTCTCCGACCAGGTCGCGCGGCGGCTGGGCGAGGAGCAGGTGCACCGCCGGCCCGGGTCACGAGCGCGACGATCCGCCCCGCGGCGAACGACGAGCGCGAGCAAGCGACACACCCAATGACGGCAGGATGGGGCGCGGTCTTTGCCGTTCTGCCTCGTCGACCGAGCAGGCCACCGCGTTTCCGCGCCCGGTGCTACGCTCGGGGCGGTCGTATCCCCCGAAGGACAGCAAGGCCCGCCCCCGCGGCGCCAACTTTTGTGCATCCTGATGAATCGCCTCCTCTCTCTTGCGCTCCTCGGGTTGCTCGCCGCGTGCAGCTCGCCGACGACGACTCCCACCCCCGCGCCGGTGGTGGCGACCGTCCATGCGCCGGCGGTGACGCCTGTCGCCGGCGCGGGCCACCGGCCTTCGGACGGGGAGCCAGCCGCGCAGAAGAGGTTTGGCTTCGATCGCGTGGCCGAGTCGTGCGGGAGCTTCCTCGCCCACATCACCAACGCCGAGCGCACGGCGTGGCTCGACGTCTCCGTCGACGTGAAGGGGCAGAACCTCCAGCCCGGCGCCCACGCGCTCGCGGTGGGCGCTCCCGGGATCGAGCTCACCATCACGGAGCTCGACGTGGGCTACGAGGGGGAGTGGGGGTGCACCGACATCGGGGGCGGGCCTCGAACGCCGGTGACGCGGCGGTGGAAGGCGGTGAGCGGCAAGCTGCACGTGCGGCTCCACCTCCCCGCCCCCAACGCGACCAGCGCTCCCTACGAGGGCGCCTACGATCGCGCGGACGTCCGCCTCGAGGGCGTGCGCTTCGTGGACGAAGAGGGCCACGCGGCGGTGGTCGACGTCGCTTTCACCGCGCTACGGATCGGCTGGCTTCCCGGCTGATCGCGGGCTTGAGCCTTCGAGGGCGTCTGGCCCTTGGCCGAGTGAGCGGCGCGCCCCGTGGCGCCACGCGACGGCCCGCCACAGGAGGCTACCCGGCCGTCCGACCTCGCAGCGAGACCAGCGACCGCCCTGCGCCGGTGGTGAACAAGAACGTGGCGATGAGGGCGACGAAGACGAGGTCGCCGAGCGCGGCCACGAGCGCCATCGTGGTCGACGCCTCCCACGACACGAGCACCCGCAGCGCGTAGAGGATCTTGCCGACCCCGCCGAGCACGAGCACGAGGCTGTGGCGTCGCGGATCGATGGCCGCGAACGCGTAGCCGACCGCGAACAGCAGCGTCTGCCCCCACGCGCCTCGGTACAGCTCGAGCACGAGCGGTGAGTCCGGCGGCGCGCCGTAGAAGCGCATGAAGCTCGCGAGCGGGTCGAGGTAGCCTGGGATGGCGCCGAGCAGGGTCCACAGCGCGGTCGCGGCGAACACAAAGCGCCAGACATGCGGAGAGGTCGTCGGGATGGCGAAGGTCATGCGCGCACCATGCGCCGTCGCCGATGGCACCGCCTCGACATAGGTCGAGGCGCCGGTCGTTTTCGCGATCGTGGCCACACCGCGGCATCACGGCGCGCGTTGGTTGCGACGCGCGCGGATGCGGCTGAGCTGTGTCGGGGTGATGCCGAGGTAGGCCGCGATCTCGTAGAGGGGAATGGCGGCCTCGATGCCGGGGTGCTGGTCGATGAGGGTGGCGTAGCGCTCCGTGGCGGTGCGCGTCGCGAGCTCGAGCTCGCGCTGTTCCTTGGCCAGGTAGAGCGCCTCGGCGAAGCGCCGCTGGAGCTGCACCAGCGACGGGAAGCGCTCCTCCAACGCGAGCAGGTGGGCGTAGCCCATGGACCACACGATGCAGTCGGTGAGGGCCTGCTGCGGCACCTCGACCGGGCGCCCGGTGAGGAGCGAGGCGTAGTCGCCGATGACGTCGGGCCCGGTGAACAGGTGTTTGTTGTACGGCCTCCCGTCGGCGGTCACGTAGTACGCACGCACGCGGCCCGACTCGAGCAGACCGACCGCCGTCTGCACCACGCCTGGGCTCGAGAAATGCTCACGCGCCGCCAGCCTGCGGCGGACCAGCGCCGGCGCGAGCGCCTGCCACACCTCCGCGGGCTGCGGGTGGATCGCGTTGACCATCGCCACGAGCCTGGCGGGCAGCGAGGGCGTCGGCATGTGGCGAGCGTATCGAATCGAGGGAGGAGAAGGGAAGGGAGGCCTCGCAGGCGGTCACGACGCGGAGCTCACCGCCTCGGTGGCGCTCGGGGGTGCGATCGCCATACACGCGCTCGCCGACCAGCGGGTGGCCGGCTTCGGGCTACGAGGTGATCGGCAGGTGCACCCGAGCCCGGCGCCGTTGGGGACGCCACTCGTCCACCGCGCTCTGTGTCCGTGCGCAGCCCACCGTGCACGACGGCGCGCAGTCTTTGACGACGTCGAACTGCTCGCGCAGATCGCGCTCGGTGTAGTCGGCGAGGGGCTTGCCGAAGTGGGCGCGCGTCTGCGAGCACCAGTGCACGTCGCCGTGCTCATCGACGTAGAGGTAGCGCGCTCCGGCCCGGCACTTGAACGGCGCGCTCCCCGACAGGAGGAGCCGCTCGCGATAGTCGCGCGCCTCGGAGAAACGTCGACCGAGCGCTCGTTTCACCTCCGCGAACACACGGCGCCCCTCCTCGTCGAGCACCATCTGCCCGTCTCCGTCGTGGATCACGAGCACGCGGGGGCGAAAGCCATGGGCCTTCGCAAACTCCACCACCTCCAACACCTCGTGGGGTGGCGCGGCCCCGAGCACACCGCTCAACACGACCTCGAACGCGGCCGCGCGGGCCACCGCCTCGAGCTTCGGGCGCAAGGTGTCGAGCACCTTGATGGTCACGTCGTTGGTCTTCACGCCGTCGACGCTGATCTGCATCTCCTGGAGACCTGCCTCGTTGAGCCGCTTCACCTTGGCCTCGTTGAGGAGGTAAGCGTTGGAGATCATCATCACCTTGTGAAAGCGGCGCCGCCGGGCGTAGGCGATGAGATCGTAGATCCGTGGGTGCATCATCGGCTCCCCGCCGGTGAGCTCGAGGCTGAACGTGCCCAGCGCGTGCAGCTGATCGATGCGGCGGGTGAGCGTCTCGAACGGCACCGGAGGCGAGGTCTCGTCAAACTCGTTGCAGTAGCCGCAGCTCAGGTTGCAGCGGCGAATCACCACCAGCTGAGCCAGAAACGGAGAGTAGAGGAGACGCCGGAGCAAGGTGACTGCGCGATAGCGCATCACGGCGCGTGTCGTCAATCGAGAGGCACCCGAGAGGCCGAGCCACGGCCGGTCGAGAGCGTGGGTCGGACCACGGTGGGCCGCTTTCAGCTACAGCAAGCTCGCGCCGCGTGTTACGGAACGCGGCGCCCATGTCTCGGCCCTCGGAGCTCGACGTCATCATCGACATGACGGCCCTGAACACCCCCTCCCGCCAGCGCGGGATCGGGCGCTACGTGGCGAGCTTGTGCCACGCGTTGGCCCACACCTCCGAGGAGCGGCGCGGGCTCCGGGTCGCCGGCTTGGTGCGCCACATGGGCTCGCCCACCGGCGCCATCGACCCCACCTTCGGCTTCTCGGGCGACGCCGAGCTCGAGGTGACGAGCCTCCGCTACCAGCGCCACAAGATGGAGCGGCGGTTCTTCCTCGGCACGCTCGCTCGCGCGACCGGCGCGCGGCTCTTGCACCTCCCCGATCCTCCCGGCACGCCCATCGACATGCGCCTGGGGCGGGTGGTGACCTGCCACGACCTCATCCCGCTGTTGCTCCATCAACAGTACCTGCGGGTGCCGGGCATGCGCGCCGTGCAGTTTGCGCGCGACTTCGCTCGGTATCGCACCGCGCGACGCGTCATCGCGGTCAGCCAGTCGACCAAGAACGATCTGATCGAGCACCTCGGCGTCGAGCCGGGCATCGTCGACGTGGTGTACCACGGCGTCGATCACGGCCGCTTTCACCCCAACCCCGCCCCCGGCGAGCGGGACGCCGTGGCGCGCCGCCTCGGCTTCGAGAGCCCCTTCGTGCTGTACCTCGGGGCCGGCGACGCCCGCAAAGGGCTGGAGCTCCTCGTGAACGCCTACCCGCGGTCGCGCCTCGCGGCGAACATGCCGCTGGTGGTGGCCGGGCCGCTCTCGCCCACCCAGCGGGCGCGCCTCCTGTCGATCGCCGCCGCGGAGGGGGTGGAGCTGCGTCTGCTCGGCTATGTCGACGACGACATCGTGCCGGCGCTCTACCGCGCCTGCCACCTCCATGTGTTCCCCTCGGCCTACGAGGGCTTCGGCCTGCCCGTCCTCGAGGCCCTCGCCTGCGGCGCCCCCACCATCACCACCAACGCGTCCTCGCTCGGTGAGGTGGCCGGTGACGCCGCGCTCACCCTCGAGTCACGCGCGGTGGAGGAGCTCGCCGCAGCGATCGATCGGCTCGGTGGCGACACCGAGCTCCGCGCGTTGCTCGAGGAGCGCGGCCTCCGCCATGCGCGAACGTTCACCTGGGAGCGCTGCGCCGAGCAGACCCTCGCCTCGTACGCCCGCGCCCTGCCGTAACCGTGCCGCGCCAGGACGGCCCTTGGCCGCTCGTGCGAGCATCGAGGGGTGCGCCAACACACGGAGGCAGAGGCGTTGGAATGCGACGTGGCGCTTCGGCGTAGGAGCCTCATGGGCCAACGCCGCTGGGCAGTCGAGCTGATCGCGATCCTCGGCCTCGCGACGACGGGCTGCGAGGCCGACGAAGACGACGACGCCTACCGGGTGGAGACGCCGCGACGCGCGCAGTCGCCCGATGCGGTGTGGGCGCCGGATCACCACGAGGCCCCCGCGCCGCCGCCCAGCCCTTCCCCCACCGGGTGGCGCATGCAGCCGTCCGCGTTCTTCTCCCCCGACGGTCGCCACGTCGCCGTCAACACCGAGACGTCGCTATGGCTGGTGGTCACAAAGAGCGGCGCGCTCGTCCCTGTCCCGATCGAAGAGCCGCTCCACGCGGCCGCGTTCTCCCCACGTGGGGATCTGTTGGCCGTACGCACCAAGGGAGCGCTCACGGTGCTCCGCGTGCCGAGCCTGGCGCACGTGGCCGACCTCGCGCTCGAGCCCGAAGACGACCTCACGGACACGGCGCTCGCGTGGAGCCCCGACGGCCGGCGCCTGCTCGGCGACTCGGGCTGGGTGTGGGACGTGGCGAGCACGGAGCGCACGATCCGCCTCCCCCTCGACGGGGTCGCGAGCTGGACCGGCGATGGACGCCACGTCCTCGTCGGTGGGTTCTACGTGCGCATGCTCGACGTCGCCACCGGCAAAGAGGTGCTCCAGACCATGGGCGGCTGTGGGGCGAGCGCGGTCTCCTCCGGCGGGCACTGGGTGGCGTTCGCGTCACAACAACACGAGCTGCTCGCGTGGACGCTCGGGGGCAAGCCGTACGGCCCACTCGTCACCGCGCGGGGCTGTCACGAGCATCACCTCGCGCCGAGCTTCACCCCCGACGGCAAGGTGCTCTACTCCATCGGTGGCAACCAGTTCCGCGCCTTCGAGAGCGGCACGTGGCGGCTCCTCGCGGCCTACGACGGCCCGCTGACCGAGGACGGAAGGACCACCGAAGAGATCGTCGGTGTCGCACCCGATGGCAAGACCATCGTCGTCCAACGAGGCGACAGGACGGCGTTCTTGTGGGACGCGGCCGCGATGCGTCGACGCGCTGAGCTCGACCTCGCCCAGGGCCACGCGCTCCACGGCTTCTCCCCCGACACCCGCCTCGTGTTGAGCGCCGGCGAGGCGCGGCTCCAGCTGCTCTCGGCCACGACCGGCAAGCTGCGACTCGACGTCACCCTGCCCTCGATCTGAGCCGACGCAGACCTGAGCAGGATTTCGTCGCGCTCTGCACGCAACATTCGAAGCCCTCGTGCCGATAGGGGCGCGCCGGCGGCCGAGGCACGTGAACGTGCCCCTCCGCTTCGGTGCAACTCATCACTCGCGATCGATCGGCGCGATCGATCGGCCTGCGCGTGGTCGAGGCTCGACCGCGCGCGATCTTCAAGGAACACGACCATGACTCAGCACTGGCTCAAGGGCCTCACCGCACTCCCCTTCTTGCTCACCCTGGGCGCCGTCGCCCCTGGCTGCGCTTCCGACGCCGAAGACTGCGAGACGACACGCACCTGCACGCCTCCCCAGGGAGGAGCCGGCGGCGAAGTCGCCGGGCAGGGAGGCGCGGGACAAGGGGGCGCCGGGCAAGGAGGCGCCGGACAAGGGGGAAGCGGCGGCGAGGCCCCGATGGCGTCGTGCCTGCCGTGGGAGAACGCGGCCGGCGTGGGCGTGCCCGCGGCGTGCGGGGTGTTCGTGGCAGCCTCCGCGGCCGAGGGCGGCGACGGCTCGCGCAGCGCGCCCTACGCCTCGCTCACCGACGCGCTCGGCGCCGCCCAGCCGGGAGCGCAGATCTACCTCTGCAAGGAGACCTTCGAGGAGAACGTGACCGTCCCGGACGGGGTGTCGCTCTTCGGCGGCCTCGACTGCAGCGCGGGCTGGACCTACGACGAGGGCGACCAGAGCGTGGTGACCGGCGAGCCCGACGCGCCGACCGTGCGCTTCCTGGCCGGCGCCCTCGGCACGTCGGTCTACGACGTCGGCATCGTGGCCCCCGACGCGGTGACCCCGAGCGCGTCGAGCGTGGCGGCGCTGGTGGAGGGCGGCAACGTGGCGCTGGTGCGCGTTCACGCGCTCGCAGGGAACGGCGCGGCGGGCACCCCAGGGACCCAACCGACCGTGAACATCGGCCCCACCAACCCCAACGACTCCTCCATCCGGGGGAACGCGCCGCGCGGGATCAGCCCCGTGGCCTGCAACGGAAACAACCCCAGCGGAGCGCTCGAGAAATCGAACCCCTTCTGCAGCGAGTCGGTGGGAGGGCGCGGGGGGGCTGGCGAATCCCCCACCCTCGCCGTGCCGCAGTTTGGAGGTGAAGGTCTGGTGAACGGGGGCGACGGCGGGGCACCCTCGGGCCCTCTGCCATCCTTCTGCGGCGACGCCGGGTGCTGCGCGTCCAACGGCGCCGGCGAAGATGGCGGCGACGGGCTTCCGGGCCTTCACGGCGTGGGCGCCTCGGGCTTCGGCGCCCTGTCCGCAGACGACCTCTTCACCGGCACAGCGGGTAGCGCTGCCACGCGTGGCTACGCAGGAGCAGGAGGCGGCGGGGGCGCCGGCGCCTTCAAAAAGGCCGGGCTCGAGTTCCACTGCGGCGGCGGCGGCAACGGTGGCGGGGCTGGCGGGTGCGGCGGCCATGGCGGCAGCGCAGGTCAGCCCGGTGGAGGGAGCTTCGCGCTCATCGTGTTGGGCGGCACGGTCACCGTGACCGCGAGCTCGTTCACGGCCGGCGATGGCGGCGACGGCGGCGACGGCGGCCTGGGTCAGCCGGGCGCGGTGGGTGGCAACCCGGGCGCGGGCGGCGTCTGCTCTGGCGGTAAGGGCGGCAACGGCGGAAACGGCGGCGTGGGCGGCGGCGGGGCCGGCGGTCACAGCGCGGCGATCGTGCACGGCCCACAGGCCACGCTCACCGTGAGTGACGACTCCCAGCTCGAGCACGGCACGGCCGGTCAAGGCGGCGTGGGCGGCGACGCAGGCGGCATGGGTGTCTCGGGTCTCGCCGGCACCACCCAGACGCTGGCCGTCAAGTGACCGCGAGGTAAGGAGCGGGCCAGGAGACGCCGTCTTCGCTCCTGGCCGCTCCCAATGTCAGGCGGTGGTGAGCGGCAAGATCTTCTCGCGCAGCGCGATGATCTCCGCTCGCGCGCGCTCCTTGAGCACGGGCACATCCTCGAGCGTCATGCCGCGCGTGGGGATGGGCGTCCCCACGGTGACCCGAGCTCTGCAGCGCCCGAGCTTCCAGTCGTGTTTCCGCAGCGCCGCCCGCGTCCCCGAGAGCGCCATGGGGAGGATGTCGGCGCCGGTCTCGATGGCGAGGCGAAAGGCGCCGTCCTTGAAGGGCAAGAGCTCGTCGGTGGTGGAGCGCGTGCCCTCGGGGAAGATCATCACCGGCATGTCGCGCTCGAGGTACTCGCGGCAGCGCTGCATCGCCTCCGAAGCCGACTCCTTGTCGCCGCGCACGACGGGGATGTCGCCAGCGAGGTGCATGAGCCACCCCACGAAGGGGGTCTTCATGATGCTCGCCTTGCTGAGCCACTTCATCTCCCACGGGAGGTACGACAAAAGGAACGGATCCGCCTGCGACGAGTGGTTGCAGATCACCACCGTGCGGCGAGGCGGCTCGGCGGGGAGCTCGCCGTGCACCCCAAACTCCCACAGCGGGCAGAGCCGCGTGCACGCGACCCCCACGTCACGAAACCAGCGCCCGGTGCGCGGGCGCGCCGGATCGTCGCGCTCGAGCCAGGCGAGGACGGCCGCCGGGGCGAGCCCCGCCGCCGCGAGCGCGAGCATCTCGCTCCACGACCAGATCGACCAGAGAACGCGCGTAGACTCTCTCACCTCGTGACTCGATTACCACGAAGCGCGACGAGCCACCTGCCCCGAAATCGTGCTGCGCCGCGTCACGGGGCGGGCCGCCGCCTCGGGCTCGGGTGGCGCCGCGCGAGCGCTCGGCTCAGGCCGCTTGTTCTTCCTGAAGGTAGCTCTTCACCTGGTAGCGGATGGCCACGAGGACGAAGAAGATGGCCGCGGTGAGCATCACCCCCATGAAGAATAGGTAGTAGCTCGCGCCGGAGAGCTTCGAGGTCCCGTCGTCGTTCTGGATGAAGAAGTTCACCAAGGCCGTGAAGCCATTGCCGAGCGACACCGCCAGCATCTTGATCGACATGATGGCGCTCTTCATCTTGCGCGGACCCTGGCTGTAGAAGAACTCGAGGGCGGTGATCGACACGAGCACCTCGCCGGTGGTGATGATGGCGTAGGCCAGGATTTGCCACCACACCGTGGGGCGCTCTCCGGCCGCGATGAGCGTCTCCACGTGGGCGCAGACCAAGAACGAGAGCCCCGTGATGAAGAAGCCGACGCTCATCTTGCGGAGCGGGGTAACCGTCACCACGCGGTCGAGCGCCGGGTACACCCAATAGGCGAAGAGCGGCGCGAAGAGCATCACCATGATGGGGTTGGCCGCGTGCACCTGCGCTGGCAACAGCTCGACGCCGAAAAAATCGAGGTCCATCTGCTTGGCCTGCAGCACCCACGCCGAGCCGGTCTGATCGAACAGGGCGTAGAACGGCGCGAGGAACACCATCAAGATGGCGAGCTTGCCGATGGCGCGGAGCCCCTCGCGACTGAACGCCTCGCGCACGAAGTCCATCCCGCCGTGCGGGATGTGAACGAACTCGCGGCGCCCCAGCCAGAACACGAAGGTGGCGAGGAACATGAGCGCGCCGGGGAGGCCGAACGCGAGGTGCGGACCAACCCCCGGCCCCCCTACCCGCAACAGGAGTGGGATGAGCAGCGTCGCGAAGGTAGAGCCGAAGTTGATCGAGAAGTAAAACCAGCTGAACACCTTCGACATGAGGTGCTGGTTCGAGGCGCCGAACTGGTCGCCCACGTGGGCCGACACGCACGGCTTGATGCCTCCCGACCCGATGGCGATGAGGCCGAGGCCAATGCCGAGCCCCCAGCGCGACTGGTCGAGCGCGAGCACGAGGTGACCGACGCAATACACCAACGACAGCCGGAGGATGGTGTTGTACTTGCCCCAGAACCCATCCGACACGAGCGAGCCGAGGATGGGGAGGAAGTACACCGCTTGGCCGAACAGGTGGTACCAGGCGCGCGCCTCCGGCTCCGTCATCAGATCCGGCTCCCCGGCGCGGGTCATCAGGAACTCGGTCATGAACACGACGAGGATCGAGCGCATGCCGTAGTAGCTGAAGCGCTCCGCGGCCTCGTTCCCGATGATGTAGGGGATGCCCTTGGGCATCTCCTTGGTGGCCAACGGTGCCGTCAGATGCTGCGCCATCCGCGCGTTCTACCGCGAACCGCCGCGATCGTCGTCTCCCGCGGTGCCCCCGGGCCACGAATCGGGGGGGCCGGGGCGAGGGGCGTGCGGGGGGAGGCGGCGCGAGGTACGCTCGCGAGGGCGTTGGCCCGAGCGAACCGGAGCATGAGATGACAAGAGCCTCCCCCACGGTGCACCTCGAGCCCCTCGCGCTCGAACACCTCGACCACGTGATGACGTGGGTGAACGACCGCGAGGTGATGCAGTACTTCGCCAACCGGCAGACCGAGATCACCGCCGAGGAGGAGCGCCGTTATCTCGCGACGCTGCTCGCCTCCAAGACCGACATCGCCTACTCGGTGTTCGCGAGCGACGGGGGCTACGTGGGGCAGTGCTCGATCAACCAGATCTACTGGCCGGCGCGGAACGGACGCCTCTTTCTGGCGGTGACCCGGGCGCAGCAGCACAAGGGCTTTGGCACCGCCGCGCTGCGCGCCCTCATCGAGCGAGCGTTCGACAAGCACGGCCTCCACAAGCTCTGGCTCATCGTCCGCCGCGACAACCGCGACGCGCAGGCAACGTATGTGAAGCTCGGCTTTGAGTTCGAGGGCGTGCTGCGCGACGAGTACCACGTGCTCGACCGCTTCCACGACATGGTGCGGATGGGCCTCTTGGCGACCAGCCTCGACCGCCGCGGATGACACGGATCACGCCGATGACACAGATCACGCGGATGACACACCGATGGCGCCAGGCCGCGCGCTAAAGGCTATGCTCCTCCCCCACCGATGATCGACACCACCGCGGGTGGGGGACAGGCACGCTCCGAGGCCCTCGGCCTCCCCGAGTTCGTCGCGCTCATGGCCGCGCTCATGTCGCTCAACGCGCTGGCCATCGACATCATGCTCCCTGCGCTGCCGCAGATCGGCGACGCGCTCGGCGTGGGCGACCCCAACCACCGTCAGTACGTCGTGATCGCCTACGTGTGGGGCCTTGGCCTCGCGCAGCCGGTGTTTGGCCCGCTCTCGGATCGCTTCGGGCGGCGCGGACCGCTGCTCGTGTCGCTCTTGCTCTACGCCACCTTCGGCCTCTTGTGTATCTTCGCGCAGAGCTTCGTGGTGCTGGTCGCGGCGCGCGCCTGCCAAGGCATCGCCGCGGCGGGGGCGCGGGTCATCTCGCTCTCGATCGTGCGCGACGTGCACTCGGGGCGACAGATGGCGCGCGTGATGAGCCTGGTGGTGATGGTGTTCATGGCGGTGCCCATGCTCGCGCCCAACCTCGGGCAGGGCATCCTGTGGGTGGCGTCGTGGCGCTGGATCTTCGGGGTGCTCGTGATCTTCGGCCTCGTGGTCGGCGTCTGGGTGGCGGCGCGGCTCCGCGAGACCCACCCCGTCGAGCGGAGGACACCGCTCGCGGTGCGCTCGCTCCTCTCGAGCTACGGGCTGGTGTTCAAGACCCGCGTCACCTGCGGCTACATGATCGCCAGCGGCGTGATCTTCGGCGCCCTCTTCTCGTTCATCTCGAGCTCCGAGCAGCTCTACCGCGACGTGTTCGACAAACAGGAGTCGTTCACGCTCTACTTCGCGAGCGTGGCCGGCGTGATGGCGGTGGCCGCGTTCCTGAACTCTCGGCTCGTGGAGCGATGGGGCATGCGGCGGCTGTCTCACCTCGCGCTCAGCACCTACGCCGCCGTCATGCTCCTCTTGGCGGCGCTGGTGAGCCTGGGCGTCAAAAGCTTCTGGGTGTTCCACCTCGCGATGATGGTGGGTTTCTTCTGCTTCGCGTTCATCGGCGCCAACTTCAACGCGCTCGCGATGGAGCCGCTGGGGAAGATCGCGGGCACCGCGTCGGCCGCGCTCGGCTTCGCCTCGACCATGATCGCGGGCACGCTCGGGGCGCTGGTGGGCCTGCAGTTCGACGGCACCGCCCTCCCCATCGCGCTCGGCTCGGCCGCGCTCGGTGTCGCCGCGCTCGCAGTGGTCGCCATCACCGAGCGCGGCCGCCTCTTCGGCGCCGGCGACGACCCCGAGCCCCAACCCAGCCCCCCATGATCCCCGTCCCGACCACAGCGCACTTCGCCTTGGCGCAGCACCGCTGCGAGTGCTAATCCCGGGCGCGAGGCGTTCATGGCACACGGAGAGGCAAGACGAGGGCTGGTCACTGCCGCCGCGATTCTCATCGCGCTCATCCAGCTCGGGTGGCTCGTCGTATGCATGTTTGCGTTCTTCATGCTTGGCTACGACGGCGGAGGTTTCGCGGGCGGTTTCGTCTCGCCATTCGGAGCAGTGGTGATCGCCCTCGCTCCCACCCTCGTGGTCGCTGCGGCGCTGGCCTTTCGACACATCGCTCGCCGATGACCGCCCCCACCTCACCATCGACCCACCACTGCCCGGAGGGGCCCATTGAAACAGCAGGGGACTCCGTTTTCTGCCGCGAGCGGTGCAAACGGGGAAATGCACCCACGTCAGTTTGCTCGACGACCCCAGCAGAGGACACGGTTGTCGCGGGCCACCCAGCATGCGCCCGCCAAACCAGCAGCGTCGAACATCGTGACGTTCGCTTTTTGCTCCGCAATGATGTGGGGAGCGCGACCCCAACACGACAAGGCGTTTTCGTAGGAGAGAGCGCAACCGTAGCCGTACCCCACGTCGAGACTCTCTCCGATGCGTCCCGCGACCACACGTTCGGCCGCAGGCGCGCTTGATTCCGGAGCGAAGCACCACACGCCATCCGCCGTGGTCACACAGCCCCAGGCGCGGCCATACCCCTGGCCGTCGGTCATGTAGCCCAGCGCGAGGCGCTCGATGTGTAGGTCGGGTGGAAGCTCGACCTCGCGTGCGACGGGCGTGGGTGCGCTGAACCTCGCGGGTGTCCCCTTCGCCGGCGATAGATTTTCGATGAGGCCGTAGACACCGTCTTGGCACCGCGCATCCACCCAAGCCAACGCTCCAGCGCCTCCCACGATCACGGCAGCAACAAGAAGACGGGCGCGTGTCGTTACCTCTCGTCTCGGCTCACGCCGCGGCCAGAACGCAGCGACAGCCCCTGCTCCTGCAACAGCGATCGCCAAGAACACGCCCCGTGAGAGGTCCCATGCGCGAACCTCACCTAACATCGACCAAGGCGCGCGGAGGTGGACGAGCCAGTGGACGGCGACAGCCCGAGCGATCCCGCCGGATCCAGCGAGCACGGCAAGCGTCGCCGCCAGGAACAACAGTCGACTCGACAACGTGCTCAGCTGAGTGCGCCAAAGGCGTGAGGCGAGCGCGCAACCAGCTCCGAGGATGGCGGCGACGATCGCGGCACAGAGCCAATCGCTGATGAATCCAAGCATCGGCTGCCAACTTAGCGCTCTGCCGGATTGCCTGAACGAAGCACCTTGCCGTCCTATACGACCTTGGCATGAGGAGGCTGCCCATGGCATCTTCTCGAGATCATTCCACAGCGGCGCGTAGCGCTCATCCTCGAGTGGCCGCGTTGGCGAAGGGTCGAGAAGCGGCGTAGCTCAGGAAGTGCGGCGTAGCTCAGGAAGTGCGGCGTAGCTCAGGAAGTGCGGCGTAGCTCAGGAAGTAGAGCACGCCATTCGGTGTCAATGCCTTGTCCAGTCGAGCAAAGTCGCCGTCGAACTTCCGAATGGTCGTCTTGCGAAGCCCATCACCCTCGGGGAGCTGCGGATTGTACCACTCCGCGGCGTCGCAGTTGACGTCTACGACACCTGGAGCGCCGGGCGCTTGAACCGCTAGCACCGAGATCTCACCCGGTTCCACCGGCTCGCAGTCACGAACGACCGGCCACATGTGTGTGGTGGTGTCGTTGTGGTACCGTCGGTGAGAGCGAGACATCGTTTATGATTGCGGTTGTGGGAGTGGCTTGGTTGGGGGAGCGTGGGATGGGTGAGGGGTGGTGATGGGGGCTGGGCCTTGGTGTGAGGGGTTGACGCTGGCGCCGCTGGTGGGGGAGGCGGAGGTGGAGGTGTTTCTCGGGCTCTGCCACGACGAGCACATTCGGGGGTTCTTGCTCGATGGGGAGGTGCTGCCGCGGGAGTGGGCGAGCGCGGCGGTGGCAGAGAGCCGCGTGAGCTTCGCGGAGCGCGGCGTGGGGTTGTGGCTCGTGCGGGCCGCGGGGACGGCGATCGGCTTCTGCGGCTTTCGGGTGTTTCCTACGCTGTCACCCGAGCCCCAGCTCCTCTACGCGCTCCTCCCCCGCGTGACCGGGCGTGGTCACGCGACGCGGCTCGCGCGCGCGCTGCTCTCGCACGTCGCCGCCCTGGGCTGGGCGCGGGTGGAGGCGGCCGTGGACGCGCCCAACACCGCCTCGGTGCGCGTGCTCGAGAAGTGTGGCTTCGCGCGCTGCGGGGCCGTGCCCGGGGTGTTCGGAGACACGCTGTTGTTCGAGTGGCTGGCGCAGCCGCGCGAGCGCTTCGAGGTGGCCCCTGGCGCGCGGCGTGCGCTCGTGATCGAGAGCACGTGGGACGGCGCGCGGGCGGAGGGGAACGAGGTGGTGGCGATGACCCTCGAGCTCGGGCTCGACGAGCTCGTGGTGCACGTGGAGGCTCCGTTCCACGGGGATGCGCCGCCGAGCGCGCCGCCCGGACCCACCGACGGGTTGTGGAACCACGAGGTGGTGGAGCTGATGCTGCTCGGCGCCGACGACCGCTATGTCGAGCTCGAGCTCGGGCCTCACGGACACCACCTCGCGCTCTTGCTCGAGGGGTACCGTGAGCGACGCCTCGCGGGGATGGAGCTGCACTACCACGCAGAGGTCGAGGGCGCGCGCTGGCGCGGGAGGGCGCGGCTCCCGCTTGTGTGGATCCCGTTCGCGTGTCGCCGCCTCAACGCCTACGCGATGCATGGGGTGGGCACACACCGACGCTATCTGGCCTGGAGTCCGCGGCGCGACGTCGCTCCCGGCGAGGCGCCCGATTTCCACCACCTGAGCGCGTTTGGGGCGTTCTCCGAGCTCGTCGCGGGTTGAGCCCGTCTGGTAGGAAGACGACGGCCGACCGCATGGAGATCGGTGCCGCCGCGGGTCCGGGGTATGCTTGTCGGAACCCCTTGGGGTAACCAACATGCCCGCACGACAGTGTCCCTTCTGCGGCGTCGAGCTGGATGTCATGGGGGGGAAATGCCCCGCCTGCGGCGCCATGCTCGGCCGCACCGCCTCGCGCAACCGACGCGGCGCAAAGCGGAAGAAGACCCAGGTGCTCGGCACCCCCGGCGAGCGAACGAGCCGGAGCACCCAAGCCACCATCGCGGTAGGCACCCCCAAGGAGCTGGCCGACCGCGAGGAGCCCCCCGGAGCGCCCGGACCCGAGCGCCCGTCGGGCGCGGCGAACGACACGCGCTCGGCCGTCGACGCGGACTCCGAGGCACGAGGCGACCGGGAGCTCGACGCCCATCGGGAGCTCGGCACCGATCCCGAGCTGCGCTCGGATCGGGAGCTCGGCACCGATCCCGAGCTGAATGTCCACGCCACGCGCTCGGCGCGGCTCCCCCCTGCGCCACCGCCAGAGGCTCCGAGCTCCGTGCCGTCGTCGCAAGCCGGCTCGTCGGAGGCGGAGGCCTCCGGGCCTGGCTCCTCCGGAGCGACCGACGCCCTCCCCCCGTCCGGTGGGTCCGGTGGGGCAGACCAGCGCGCGGAGAGCAGCGAGCCGCTGTCGTGGCGGAGCGAACGCGATGGCAGCGCACGCCAGGTCGGCACCTCGCGACGGGCCGATGGCTCGGAGTGGTCGGACTCGACCGAGCCGGGGATGCGGGTGCGTCGCCCCACGCGACCCACGTTGATGAATCGCATCTCGCGCCTCTCGATGGACGTGGCCGGCAGGACCACCTTCCTCGAGCTCGCGAGCATCGCGGATCGGCTCACCGTCGAGACCAAGTCGCGGGTCCCGCCGCGCTTCGGCTTCAAGGTCATCGTCGCCGGCAGCCTGCTCGCCACCGCCGTGTTGGTGGTGACCGCGGCCCTCGCCATCGGCTACTGGCGCTGGCTGCCGGTCGCGTTCTTGTTTCTGTCCTTCACCGCCTCCATCGGCTGGGGCGTGTTGCGCTCGCTGCCGCGCCTCGCCAAGCGCTTCGGGGCGCGGGAGATCCCCGGTCGCGCCGCGGCGTGGCTCACGCTCGGCTTCGCCACCATCGCCGCCGCGTCGTGGGGCGTGACGCTCACCGTCTCCGCCGCCGCCGAGGAGGTGGGTCGCGTCGCGTGGCCGGTGATCGCCCCCTACATGCCGGAGCGCTTGGTGGCGCTCGAGAAGAAGGAGCCGGCGCCGCCGCCACCACCGCCCCCCGCCCCGAAGGAGGCGCCGACCAAGGGCAAGAAGGTGTGGGTGGAGCCTGGCGTGTTGTTCATGCCGAGCACCTTCGAGCCGCGCGACGGGGGCTTCGACTTGGTCCTCTTCTTCCACGGCAACCCCGACATCGTGGAGGAGGCGGTGCCGCGCGCCGGCATCAACGCGCTGATTCACGTGACCAACCTCGGGACCGGCTCCGCCCCCTACCAGAGCCGCTTCATCGTGCCCGACTCGCTGCTCGCCCTCATCGCCTACATCGAGCGTGAGACCCCCAAGCTCGGCCTGCCTCCTGGCCTCACCGCGCGCCGCGTGGCGCTCGCGTCGTGGAGCGCCGGCTACGGCGCCCTGCACTCGTTCATGCTCGATCCCGATCACCTCGAGCGGGTGGACGCCATGCTCGTGCTCGACGGGATCCACGGCGGGTTCCGCCCCAACACCGAGCGCGGGGTGGATCCGAGCACCATCGCCCCGTTCCTCGCGTTCGCCGACAAGGCCGTGAAGGGCGAGCGGCTGATGGCGATCACCCACTCGGCCATCCCCACCGCGCTCTACACGAGCAGCACCGAGGCGGCGGACGCGCTGCTCCGCGCGCTCGACGTGGAGCGCAAGGAGGTGGAGGAGTCTCGCTCTCCGCGGCCAGTGAAGTTCAAGGCCGCCGTACAGGCGTTCCCCATCACCAAGCGCCGGTGGCTTCGAGCGCGCACCGAGGCGCACAAGGGCGAGCTCCACGTGTTCGGCTACGCCGGCGACACGAAGGAGGACCACATCGCCCACCTCGCGCAGATGTCGGTGACGGTGTTGCCGCTGCTGGCTGCGCGCTGGGGTCGCCCCGCGACGCCCTAACGTCACGCAACCACGGTGTGATGGGGAGAGGCCGCCGCTCGCTCCGCGAGCTCCACTGCGCCCGTTGGTGAGCGCCCGTCACGGATCGCCGTATCCGAGGCATGAACACCCCGCGAACGAGCCTCGGCCGTCTCTTTGGCGCCCTCCTCCTCGTCACCACGCTCGCTGGCCTGACCGGTTGCGCCGCGCCGCGACCCGGCGGGCTCGGCCCGACCTCCACCGCCGAGTCGCCCACGCTCACGGTTCACCGCCCGGCCGAGCGCACGCCCAAGGGCCTCCTCTCCGGCATCGACGCGTCGCGCTTTTTGGCCCGCGCAGGGGCTCCCGACAAGGCGAAGGGGCTCTCCGACGAGCGGTCCCAATCGGGCGCGCTCGGCGAACCGACCCACGCCGCGCTCGAGACGGAGCCGGCCGACGCGGCCGAGATGGTCCCGGGCGCCGACATGGCCGACACGGCCCCCACGGCCCCCTCGAGCTGTCCGCCTCCGGGGCTGCGCGTGTTGCTCGTCGGCGACAGCTTGAGCGCCGGACTCGGGCCCCACATGGCGGCGCGGGCCCACGCGTGCGGCACCCCCTTCTTCCACCGCGGGGTGGTGGGCAGCCACGTGACCGAGTGGGCGGAGGACACCTGGCTCGGTAGCGAGCTCGCGCGCGCCGAGCCTCACGTGGTGATGGTGTCGCTCGGCGGCAACGACTTCGTCCGCCACGATCGGGACAACGTGGCGCGCGGCATCGAGCGTTTCGTGAAGAAGGTGCGGACCAGCGGCGCGCGGGTGCTGTGGATCTCGCCGCCGACGATGCCGTTCGCAGACAAGGTGGGAGCCCGCGAGCTGTGGCAGGCAGCGCTCGGCGGCGAGGTGGGCGTGGACTGGTTCCCGACCGAGAAGCTCGACATCCCGCGCGTCGAAGACCGCGTGCACCCCACCGTGGCCGGCTACAGCGCGCTCAGCGGAGTGCTCTTCTCGTGGCTCGCCAGCAGCGCTAAGTGAGGAGCGGCCGAAGCTTGGTGTGCCTGAGCCCGCGCGGGCACAAGGTACCTGCACACGCCCAACACCGTGACCATGAAGACCGCTGTCCTGACTTGGTTTGCCTCCTCCCTCCTGGCTCTCGCTGCTTGCACCGGCGGCTCGCGCGACCCAGCGACCCAGCCGTCGGACTCCGCCCGCGCTCACGACAGAGCGGCCCCGACAACCGCCCGGGCCGGCTCTCACGACGCGGCGGCGCCAACGCCCACCCCAGCCAGCTCGCACGGCGGAGCGACCCCGACGCCCCCTGGCGACGACCTGCGCGCCCGCTGCGAGCGCCTCGTAAAAAAAGCGATGCAGTTTGGCTCGACCGAGCCGGAGTCGACCTACGAGCAGAAGGTCGAGTTCTGCATTCAGGAGCAGCCGCCCGCCTCGTTCCTCGACTGCGTCGACCGTGCGCAGACGAAGGAGGAGACGGACGCCTGCGAGTGACGCGGCCAACCTCCGCACCACTCGAGGCGCGACGGGTCGCGTCAGCCGGCGCGGATCATCGCCCCCAGCGCCGCGGCGACCTGGGTCACCACCGCCTGCACCTCCCCTTGGGAGAACTCGAAGCGCTTGGCCAGCGCCATGAGCATCACCGCTTCCCGGGCAGAGAGCTCGCGATCGGCCACCGCCACGAGCGCCGCGAACGACATCGCCTCCTCGCGCGCGACGTAGTCGTCGAGACGCGCGGCCACCGCGTCGAGGCGAGCTTCTAGACCTTGCTCCTCCAGCAACCGAGCGTAGGCCGCGAAGACCTCGTCGGCGCGCTCGCGATTGAACACGTCACCCGTCGCGAAGCCGATGAGGTCGGCCACCGCGCCGCGCTCCTCGGCCGCGAAGCCGTCCGCCACCGCCACGAGATAACACCCCTCCACGATGGCGCTGAAGTAGCGCGCCGCCGCCTCGTCCTCGGCGCTGGCCGGCGGCGACGACGAGAACAGCTGCTCGGCCCCCTGCTCCATCCGCTCTACCTTCGGCAGCCGCGCCATCAAGGCGCGCGGTCCGACCGACGGGGTCGCCACCTCACGCCCCTGTTGCACCATCACCGCGCGCACCGCGCCCGCGAGGACCTCCGGGGCACACTCCGGAAGCTCGGGAAGCTCGACGAAAGACATGGTGACACCAAAGTGCCATCGCTCGCGCGCGTCAAACCGGCCGTTGTTCGGGGTGGCGCGCCGACCCCACCCAAGATCGTCCCCCACTCTCGCGACGGCTCGCGTAGGGTCGCTCCACAATGGGAGCTCGGTCGCATTCTCCGCTCACTCGGGGAGCGCTTCGACGAGAGGGGGCGCTTCCGCTCGCGCCGTGGCTGGCGGTGGCGCTCGCGAGCGGTTGCGTCGATCCTCCGCCCGCGGCGGCCCCTCCGCCGCCGAGCCCGGCTCACGGCGCCACGATGGCGCCCACCACCTGCGGTGGTGCCCCCCTCACCGTGAAGTTCTACGACGTAGGCCAGGGGCTCGCGGTGCTCGTTCACCTGCCCGATGGGCGCCGCGTGCTCGTGGACACCGGCGAGATGCCCAAGCGGCCCGGCTGTGGCCCATGCGAGGCGTGGAGCGCGCGCCTCCTCGACGAGCTCGGGCGCGACCTCGACGGCAGCCCCCTCGACACGCTGTGGATCACGCACCAACACGCGGATCACAACGGCAACGCCGACGCGGTGCTGCGCGACCACGCGGTGGCGCGGTACATCGACAACGGCACCCGCACCGACAACGAGCGCGTGAAGGCCATCCACACGATCGCCGCCGCGCGAGGGGTCGCCTACCGGGTGGTGAGCCCCGAGACACCAGAGAGCCCTTGGCCACGCTCGCGCGAGCTGCGCCTCACGCCGGTGGTGCCCCCCGCCTGGCCCGCGAACTGCGAGCGCCACCCCAACGACTGCTCGATCGGGCTGCGTATCGACTACTGCCACACCTCGGTGCTCTTCACCGGCGACGCCGAGGCGAAGGCCGAGCAAGCGATGCCGATCGAGCCGGTGACGTTGCTCCAGGTGGCCCATCACGGGAGCCGCACCTCGACGACGCCCGGGTTCCTCGAGCGGGCGCAGCCTCAATACGCCGTGATCTCCTCGGCGAAGCGCGGCGAGGGCACCAACGCCACCTACTGTCACCCGGTCGCCGAGACCGTCGAGCGGCTGAACGCGACGCTCGGTGACGTGCCTGCGCCCGGCACCGCCGACGGGTTGTGGGCCTTCGTCGGGACGCGCTGCAGCGCGCGACGGGAGGAAGACTGGGCCGAGGTCCCCACGAGCCGCCGCCTGTTCTCCACCGCCCGCGACGGTCACGTCACGCTCACCTCGACCGGAGACGGCACCTTCACCCACGCGCGATGATCCGCTCGGCCGCTCGCCGCTCGGCCGCTGGTGCGATGTGGTGCGCCGCGCCGAGACGTGGTTAACGTTGTCCCATCATGAGCGTGCGAAGCGAGCTCTCGTGCCCCCGCTGTCGGGATCTGCTCTTCGTGGGCCCCTCCCTCGAGCTCCGGATGCATGGCTGCGGCCGCTGCGGAGGCCTCTGGCTCGACAACGCAGCGTGCCACAAGCTGCTCGCCGGCGACCTCGAGGACGACACCGCGAGCATGATTCAGAGCGCGGGTCGGCGACCCGTCGAGCGCCGCCCCGAGGGCTACCGCGCGCCGGCCGCGCCCACCGAGGCCGCGTGTCCGGTGTGCGCCGAGGTGCTCACCCCCTACGTCACCAGCGCGACGAAACACGGCGTCCGGGTAGCGCTCGACGTGTGCGCCCACCACGGCACCTGGTTCGATCGCGGCGAAGCCTGGGCGCTCTACCAAGGGATGGCGCTCAAGCACGCGGAGCTCGCGTTCTCCATCGACATGGACCGGCGCGATCTCCAGTGGACCGAGCGCAACGACGCGTGGCGCTCCTTCGTCGGCTCTACCCTCCGGCGCCGAACGTTCTAGCCCGCGACGTCCACGCTTCGCCCCTCGCTCCTCCGGCGCTACACTCGCGCGTCGTGGTTCGCGATCGGCAAGTGCCCCGACGCCTCCAGACACCGACGCGGGGGCGCGACGAGCGATGACCGATGAGCGCTCATCGGTCGTGGCCTACGCCGTGGCCTCGGCGCGGCTCTCGGATCCCTTCGCCTCCCGCGCGGACGTGCTCGCGTCGCTGGGACTCGACGAGGCGAGCTGGGCACACCACTGTGCCAGCTGGCGGGCCGAGCTCGTCCGGCGCGACGAGCTCGGCGATCGGTCGCTCGCGGACACGTTCGCGCATGCCTTCGCCGCAGAGAAATCGCGCCTGACCGCTGCCCGGCGCGCTCCTCCCGCCGAAGACCCGTCGCGTGGGGTGGCTCGCACAAGCCGTGCCCCCGACCCGCAAGAGAGCCTCGATCGCACCGGCTTCGCCCACGCCGCGCTCGAGCCGGCGCTCCCGTTCGCTGGCTCACGGCAGCCCCCCCCGCTCTCGGAAGTCACCGTGCTGCCGCGGGCGGGCGACATCGACACGACCGCCGTGCTCGACGACAACGATCCTCTCGGGATGACCCTCCCCTTCGACGACGACTGACATGACGGAACCCGAACGCCAGCTCCAAGACATCCGGTTCACGCTCCCCGACTCGCCGAACACCGCGCTCGATGTGGTCGAGCTTGTCCTCCGAGACGCCCTCGACGACCTCTTCGTCGCCGAGGTGACCGTCCACACGGCGAGCCACGAGCTATCACCAGCCGACTTCGTGGGGCGCCGGCTCGAGCTCGACATCCCCGCCCTGGGCGCCGCGATGAGGCTCCGCGGGATCGTGGCGAGCATGCGCCAGGAGTGGACCGAACCGACCGGGGTGTCACGCTATCGCCTCCTCGGCGTGCCTCCCCTGTGGCTCACCACCCAACGTACGAACAGTCGCATCTTCCAGCACCAAAGCGTGGTGGGCATGGTGCACGAGATCACCGGTGACTACGCCGAGCACATCCCGCGCTGCGAGGAGAAGCTCGGCGCGCCGCCGCCGGAGCGTGAGTATGTGGCGCAGTACGGCGAGACGGACTGGGCCATGCTCCGGCGCAAGGCCGCCGACGAGGGCATCACGCTGTGGATGGCGCACGACGCGACCGGCCGCGTCACGTTGGTCGACGACATCGGACGGGTAGGACTGCGCGCGCCCGAGTCTATCCCCTTTCGGCCTCGCTCCGAGCTCACGCCGGCGCACGCCCACGTGCTCGACGCGATGTTCGAGTCGCAGCTCGCGCCGGCCGCGACCCACGTGCGCGACTACGACTACGAGCGACCGGGCCTCGAGCTCGATGGCAGAGCGCTCGACGCCGACGCGTTCACGACCGAGCCTGGGCTCGAGACCTTCGCCTTCGCGGTCGGCAAGTTCGACGAGCAAGACCCTGCCTCCGCGCTCGCCGTCACCCGCCTCGAGGAGGGGCGCACCGAGCGCCAGCGGGCGACGTTCAAGACCAGCCTCCCCGTGGCGCCAGGTACCGTGTTCACGCTCACCGATCACCCGCGCGCCGACGCCAACGTGGAGTGGCTCGTGGTCGCGGCGACGACCCGCTCCACCCATCACACCGCCGAGCACGAGGCGGTCGCCATCCCCGCTTTCCATCGCTACCGCCCGCGCCGCAAGCTCCCGCCGCGCATCATCGGCATGCAGACCGCGGTGGTGGTCGGTCCCGACACTGAGGAGATCGACGTCGACGCGGCAGGGCGCGTGTGTGTGCGCTTTCGCTGGGACCGCCGCGACAAGGCCACGGAGACCACGCGTCGGGTGCGGGTGTCGCAGGGCTGGGCTGGCCCCGGCTACGGCTTCGTGTGCCTCCCCCGCATCGGCGACGAGGTCATCGTCGACTTCCTCGACGGCGATCCCGACCAGCCCATCATCGTGGGGCGTGTGCACAACGGCATCCACCCCACCCCTCAGAAGCTCCCCGAACAGATGGCCTGGTCGACCTGGCGCTCACGCTCTACGCCCGGCGGCAACGGCTTCAACGAGCTCACCCTCGATGACACGGCGGGCAAGGAGCGCATCTACGTTCACGCCCAGAGAGACGCGATCCTCGAGGTGGAGAACGACGTGCACGCCCACGTGAAGGGCAACGTGAACGGGCTGGTGCGTGGCAACGGCAGCGGCGGCGTGAAGGGCACCGGCGACCTGTCGATCGACGGCGACGCGAGCCTGCGGGTCGGCGGCGATCTCGCGATCGACGTCGGCGGTAGCATCAACGCCGCGGCGGGGGCCAACATCGCCCTCGCGGCCGGCGACCAGCGCCGCGATGAGAGCACCAACCACTTCGTGAAGACGGGCGGCTTCTGGATCTCGGCGTCGAGCGCGATGCAGGTGAACACCGCGCACTTTCACGTCTTCGCGGGAGACATCAAGCTGCAGGCCGGCGGCTCGTCGATCCACATCACCGACGGCGGCATCAACATCAAGAGCGGGGGCGACGTGGTGGTCAACGGCGCCGTCATCAAGTTGAACTAGCGCCATGCCTATCCCTGGCACCATCGGCAGCGGGTCGTTCTTCGTCGAAGTGAACGGCAAGCGCGCCGCGCGCAAGACGGATCTCCTCAGCCATGGTGGGCTCATCGCCGAGGGGGAGCCCACCGTCGTGATCGGCCCCCTCCCCGTCGCGCGCAAGTTCGACCGGTTCCGCTGCCCAGACGAAAACCCCGTGCCCCACGTCGGCGGCGCCATCGTGAGCGGCTCCCCCAACGTGATCGTGGGAGGCCAGCCGGCCGCGCGCATGGGCGACGACACCCACTGCCACGGCGAGGGGTTCGACGTGTCGGGCCTCGCCGCGATACCTGGCGCGGCGGGCGCCACCGACGCCGCCACCGCCGCCGAGTGCCAGAAGCTGTGGGCGGCCTACCAGGCGGAGGCGGAGGCGCTCATCGCTCCCGCCGGCGACGATCACCGACAGCGCAATCACATCATCAACGGCGCCTACGCCAGCCTCTTCCAAAAGAACCCGAAGTTCGTATGGGCCGGGCTCGGAGCCTACGCCAGCAAACAGGTGGGCTGCGCCATGGACCATTCACGCCGCGTGATGGCCGTCGGACCGACCGATCTCCAGCGCGGCATCGCCGCTTACACCTACCACCAGCTCGGCGAGGGCAACAAGAACCTCTTCCTCGATGTGTATCCGCAGCACCGGTTCTACGAAGAGCACGGCTGGGCCAAATTCCAGCAGTGTGCGGGCGAGAAGGTCCCGCCCGTGGGAGGCGCCATGCTCGACGCCTTCGAGGCGCTCGATCGCTACGAGAGAACCGGCGATCCGAAGTACCTCGAAGACCACCTCGAGGCGGTGGCCTATCACGAGCAGGTCTTCATCCTGCAGCGAGGCATCTACAACGACGAGACCATGCGGCGGATCCTCGACGCCAACGAGGGCAACATGACGGACGCCGGGGACAACGCTATCCCCGGGGTTCGGGTGCGGGAGGGCATCGTGATGCCCAAGGAGCTCGTCGAGCTGGGAGGCGGCAAGCCCGCCGATGTGGTGATGAGCAGCGAGTGCTCCGACTCCACCCCGGGCCAGAAGAAGACCATCCCCTTCAACCCCAGCGATCCCAACCGCAACCTCTACGACATGGACGATCGCATGGAGTGGATCATGAAGGACATCGGCGGGTACTACGTGCCCCACACCGGGAGCCAAGATCACCTCGACGATCTCGAGCGCCTCACCCAGCGTGGCCGCGATCAGGGAGGCAACTATCCGTGACCGTCCCCGCGCCAGCGCTCCCGTGGGTGGTGGCCGCCCCTGGCATGCCCGCCCACCTCGTGCGCAAGCACTCCGAAGCCGCGCTCCGTCGGCCCGACGCGAGCCGACGCACGGCCACCTTGCAACCGGCTACCCCCCATCGTTTTCGCCTGCGCTGCAGCGACGACGTGGTCCTCGACGTGGGGCCGAGTCGCTTCTCGGTGTTGCAGCTCCGTCACGACACGGTGCACCGCATCTTCACCACCCTCGACCTCACCGCGACCGCACGCGCGCCCGCGCTGGCCCTCGGCGATGCGCTCCTCTCGCGCCTCGAGAGCGCCGGCTTCCGCGTGCTCGAGCGTGTCGAGCGCGAGCTCGCAGAGCAACGCGCCGCGCGCGACGAGCAGGTTCGGCTCGCGGAGCTCGGCGCGCCGTTTGGCTCGGGCGCGTGGCGGGCCGAGCTGTGGCTCCGGACGCTGACGCGCAAGGGCTCGGCCCTCGCGGCGGTAATGGGGCTCGCCGACGACGCGTGCTTGGTGACGCTGGTGGTCGGTGATCGCACGGTGATGGCCGAGGTGCCCCGATGAAGGTCACGCGAGTCCGCCTCGAGAACGTGCGCAACCTCGAAGACGGCGAGCACGTCTTCACCTACCCCGACGGTCGGCCCCATGAGATCGTGCTGCTGACGGGGCCGAGCGCGAGCGGCAAGACCACTTTCTTGGAGCTGATCGCGATGGCCAAGGAGCGGGTGGCCTCCTCGGGGCGGCCGACCCGACCTCGCGACTTCCTCCGCACCGGCGCCAGCAATGGCCTGGTGGAGATCACGCTCGCGCTGCGGGATGCGGAGCGGCGGCGTTTCGGCATCGGCGATCCCATCGCGAAGCTGCGAGTCCAGCTGTCGGGCGCGCCCAGCGACCACGATCCACGTCTGTGTGAGCTGCTCCGCGCCTACAGCCACAGCCCGGCTGTCGCCAAGCTTGAGTACTTCCCGGCTCAGCGTGCGCTGACCCTGCCGCTCGGCATGGAGCCCGCGCCCGATGAAAACACAGAGCGCCGCCTGCGCTCGAGCAGCGACCACGACAAGTATCGAGGGGTGGTGCCGTGGCTCCGTGCGCAGCTTGCGGCCGCCGCGGTGCGCCTGAGCAGAGAGCTCGACACACGCGGCATGGTGATGAGCTCCGACACGGTGGATCCGATCGCAGGGTTTCGTGAGACGCTCGCGGCCATGTGCCCGTGGCTGCGGGTGGCGGGCCTTGGTCCCGACAGCGCGACTCCGATGTTCCTTCGTCGGGACGGCTCGAGCCCACCGATCTTCGAGCTCTCGGCGGCGGAGCAGGACGCCGTCTTGCTCGCGGGTACGTGGCACCGTGTCGGCCTCGCCAGCTCGCTCATCCTCATCGATCGCCCCGATCTGCACGCGGATCCCGACGATCAGCTCGGTTGGTTGCGAACGTTGGCGGGCGCGGACAACCAGCTCTTGGTGACGGCCAAGAGTGAACGGCTCGGGGCCACGCTCCCCCCCTCGGCGCAAATCGCGCTGCGCCGTCGCTGACCTGGATCTGCGTGGCGGGTTGGGCGTGACGGGGTGGGCGCGCCGGGGTGGGCGTGACGGGGTGGGCGTGGCGGGGTGGG
>CAYOAL010000124.1:0-31514 GCA_964401935.1 uncultured Polyangiaceae bacterium | reverse complement strand
GACGGCGCTCGGTCTTAGGCGCTCGGTTCGACGGCGCTCGGTCCCGCTCGGTCTGGCGCTCGGTCTGACGGCGCTCGGTCTGACGGCGCTCGGTCTTCGGCGCTCGGTCCGACGGCGCTTTGGCTGACGGCGCTCGGTCTGAGGGCGCACCGGCTGCCTGCACGGTCCATGTCGAAGGCACTTGGCTCACGTTTGGCCGAGCCGCCGGCGTGCCATGGAAGGCGCATCTTGGAGCGGGCCTCTTCAGCCGCGCTTCTTTGAGGACTAGCATCGGGCACGTGTTGGGTCGCGTCGCCTACACGGCCTTCGAGGCCTATCCCAACTTCAAGGGAGCTGGCACGCGCATGACCGAGATGCTCACCGCGCTCAGCGAGGCGGGGTGGGAGGTGCATCTCATCACGCTGCCTCCGCGCGCGAACCGGGCGCTTCCCCCCGGCGTGGTGCATCACCCGCTGCGGGTGTATCACGCGAACTTCCTCGAGCGAGCCCTCGCGTTCCGGGGTCAGGTAGCGCGACGCCTCCGCACCCTCGCCCCGGACGTGGTGCACGTGCGCGGCGTCTTCGAGGCCCAGGCTGCGGAAGAGTACGCCTCGGCGCGTGGGAGGCCGTGGATCTTCGAGGTGAATGGGTTGCCCTCGGTGGAGCTCGGCTACCATTTCCCGGCGGTGGTCGCGGCGCACGCCTTTCAGGTGCGGCTGCGCGCGCTCGAGGCGGAGCTCCTCGCGCGGGCCCCCCGTGTGATCACCCAGAGCCACAAGACGCTGGGGTTTCTGCACGACCGCGGGCTCCCCCTCACCACGCCCGCGACCGTGATCCCGAACGGAGCCGACCCGTCGCTCTGGCGACCAGGACCGCCGAGCACCGGCGCCCCCCGGGTGATCTACGCGGGGACCCTCGCCGCTTGGCAGGGCGTGGCCGAGCTCCTCATGGCGTTTCGCCGCGCGCGACGAGACCACCCCATGACCCTCACCCTGGCTGGGCGTATCGCTCGCGGCAGGCAGAGGCGCCTCGCGCGGCTCATCCGCCGCTTGAAGCTCGAGGCAGACGTGGAGCTCGCGGGGGCCCTCGGCCGCGAGGAGCTCGCGGCGCTCGTCGGCGGCGCCGACATCTGCACTGCGCCCCTCCGCAAGGACGTACGCAACCGCGTGCAGGGCTGCAGCCCGATCAAGCTGTTCGAATATATGGCAGCGGGCAGAGCCATCCTCACCACCGATCTGGAGTGTGTGCGCGAGATCGTCACTCCCGAACAGACGGCGATCACCGTGAACGCCCCCAAGCCGAGCCGCCTCGCCGAGCAGCTCGTGCGCCTCGCCAGCGACGCCGAGCTCCGCGCCGCGCTCGGCGCGCGCGCTCGCAGAGAGCTCCTCCGCGAGGCCACCTGGGCCCACCGCCGCGCCGCGCTCGCCGACGTCTACGCTTCGCTCGAGCCCAGCTGAGGCGGAGCCCGCGCGCGGCTCGTCCCCCGGGGAACGCCTCAGCGTGAGCGAGGGCGAGAGCTTCCGCCGCGCGGTAGCCGGCCACCCGAAATCGGGGTACTCCTTGAGGGTGCCCGAGTTCGGCAAGACGGTCGCGAAGTTGCTCGTTGGCTGCGTGGAGCGGTTTCGCAGCGCGTTCGAGCGGGAGATCGTGACCGCGCTCGAGTCGCAGTTTCGGGGCATCCGCCCGGCCGAGGTGAGAGACACCCTCGAGGAGCTGTCGCTCTTGCAGCGACAGCTCGACGTGCGCGCGAACCCTGTGATGGTGCACGACGCCCACAGCCGCCTGCTGAAGCGCGTGGTGCTCGAAGAGCGGCGGCGGGCGGCGGAGGCGATCGATCTGCCGCTGCAGAAGGCAGTCGACTCGACGCTCATTCGGGAGCTGCGGGCTACGGTGCGCCCGTTCGATCAGCTGATGGACGAGCCGTGGTTCAAGGAGGCGTCGGCGGCGACGGTGCCGAAGCTCACCGACTATCTGTCGGTGCGCCACGCCGAGCGGCTCCTCGCCGAGACGCTCGTGCAGCGTCCGCGCGAGTACGACGAGAAGTTCCACATTCTCGAGGCGCCCTCCCTCTTCCTCCCCGACCTCGCCTACTACCGCGCGCGCTGTCGCCTGCGCGATCGCTCGGTGGCGGTGGCCTTCATGGACATCGACGACTTCAAGACGTTCAACACCCGCTACACCGAGACGAAGGTGGATCTCGATGTTCTCACCCCGTTCATGGAGGCGATCGAGGCGCACGTGTTCATCCACGGTCACGCCTATCGCTTCGGGGGTGACGAGTACGTCGTGCTGCTCCCGAACATGACGCGTCCTTGGGCGGTGGAGATGCTCGAGCGGCTGCAGGAGCGGCTGTCTCGCGCCAAGTACAAGGGCGTGAAAGAGGCGCCGACCGTGTCGATCGGGGTGTGCATGGTGGAGCCCGACTGCTGGCTCACCGACCGCGAGGTGCTCGAGTGCGCCAACGCAGGGAAGACGCGCGCCAAGGCCGCGGGGAAGGGCTCGATCGCCGTCTACGACGACACCCAACGCGTCATCGCGCCCCAGGTCGCCGAGGGGTTCGGCGCGCCCCGGCGCGAGTCCCCTCTACCGCCCGCGGTCGAGCCCCCGCTCGAGACGGCCGCCCCCCCCGAGTAGCGTGTCGCAGGCCCACGACGTCGCCGCCGAGCTCGCCGCACGGCTCCCCGAGACGATCCAACAGACGCTGATCGTGCTCGAGACGCAGGGGGTGGCGCTCGACTCCACGCTCCCCGGCGAGCCGCCGCGGAGCGCCGACCGCTTGATGTCGGTGGTGCCGTTACCGCTCCTCGACATCGGGCCGGACGGGGAGCTGCTCCTCGGCGAGAGGATCGGGGAGGGCGGCATGGGAGAGGTGTACGTGGCCGAGCAGCCGGCGCTCGGTCGCGACGTGGCGGTGAAGCTCTTGCGCGACGCGCTCATCACCGACGCCGGCGCGGCGTGGTTGCTCGTGGACGAGGCCCGCATCACCGGAGCCCTCGAGCACCCCAACATCGTGCCGATCCACGCCCTCGGTCGCGACGGGACGGATCGCCCGGTGATGGTGATGAAGCGCCTCGCGGGCCTCTCGTGGCGCGACGTGATGCACGCCTCGAGTGACGTGGCCCGCACGCTGCCGGCGGGAGCACAAGACCAGTTCGGCTGGAACCTCTCCACGCTGATGCAGGTGTGCAACGCGGTCCACTTCGCTCACAGCCGCGGCGTGATCCATCGCGACATCAAGCCAGAGAACGTGATGGTGGGAGAGCACGGGGAGGTGTACCTGCTCGACTGGGGGGCGGCCTACCGTCCGAGCGACGCGAGCCACTCGAACGCGCTCGTGGGGACGCTCGCGTACATGGCGCCCGAGATGTTGCAGGGCACCGGTCCTACCATCACCGCGCAGACCGACGTGTACCTCCTTGGCGCCTCGCTCTTCGAGGTGCTCACTGGCCGGCCGCCGCACGCGGCCGCCGACGTGCAAGGGGCCCTGTTTTCGATCTGCACCTCGGAGCTCCCCGCGTTCCCGACGTGGGTGCCGACCGAGCTCGCTGACCTGTGCCGGCGCTCGATGCGACGCGACCCAGCCGAGCGCCCTCGCTCGGCGCTCGAGTTCAAGCAGGCGATCGAGGACTACCTCACCCACCGCGGCTCGATCGAGATCGGAGAGGCCGCGAAGCGACGCCTCTCGCAGCTCGCGCGGAGGTGCGCGCCGCAGGCCTTGAAGGCCACCATCGACGATGAGCAGGCGGTGGAGGTGAACCGCCTCTTCATCGAGTGTGCGTTCGGGTTTCGCCAAGCGCTCGAGACGTGGACCGACAACCCTGGGGCGCGTGCCGGTCTTCAGGAGGCGTTCGAGCACATGATTCGGTTCGAGCTCGGGCGGCACAACCCCAAGGCGGCGGCGGCCCTCCTCGCCCAGCTCCCCGAGCCACGCGAGGAGCTGCGCCAAGAGGTGGAGGCGCTGCGCCGGCGGCTCGAGGGGGAGGGGCGCGAGCTCGAGCGCCTGCGCTCCATCGCCGAGCAACAAGATCCCACGAGCGCGAGCGGGGCGCGGGCGGCCTCCGCGGTGGTGACCGGCGTGTCGCTCGCGGTGTTGTTCGGATGGCTGTCGCGGGCGTTCCCGGCCGCCGCGGGCTTGAGTCACCGCAGCATCACGCTGGTCACCCTCGTGATCGGGGTGGGGCTCCTCGCGGGCACGCTGCTCGCGCGCGAGAAGGTGCTGGGCAACCACGTGAACCGCTACCTGACGGCGACGATGTTCGCCATCGTGTTCACGATCCTCGGCATCCACGGCACGGCGATGCTCTCCGACGCGCCGCTCGCGTTCAGCTTCGTGGCCGACTTCTTCGTGGCCGGCGCGGTGACGGCCACCGTGGGCTTCAACATTCACCGGGGGATGGTGTACGTGGGCCTCGCTTACGTGGCGGGAGCCGTGGCGGCGGCGGCGGTGCCGACGCACGTGCTCGAGGTGATGGCGGCGACGTTCCTCCTCGCGCACCTCTTGCTGGCGTGGACGTGGCGGGCGCTGGCGCGCGAGTCGAGCGGAGCCGTTGGCAGCCAGAGGGGGGGGCGGTAGCCTCTTCGCTCCCGGACCATGTGGAGGGCCGAAGACGAGGCGCTGCTCGAACGGCTCGAGGACGAAGAGATCCTCGGCGCGTTGTGGCGGAGCGAAGCTCCGGGGGCGCCCCCGCTCCATCCGCGCGCGGCGGGCATGATCCAGCTCCTCCGACGCTTGCCGGCCGGCGCGGTGGCCATCGCTGCGATGCAGGGAGGGGATTCGGGCCCGCTGTGCGCGCTGGTGAGACCGCCCTCGATGGCCGGCCTGCCCGGGCCGCTCCTGCATCAGCTGGCGGTGTACAACGCGCGCGTCGCCGCCGCGACGGCAGGGGGGAGCGACGAGGAGCACGCGCGGCTGACGTCGGTGGCGGCGTGGGTGGCGCTGGTCGAGGAGCGGGAGTACCTCGAAGGCTTCGCGCGGGCGGTGGTGGGCGAGAGCGAGGAGGAGGTGGAGCGAGCGCTCGCGGCGGCGGCCTTGGCGCCGCTCGACGAGCTCGGGGCCACGGCGCTCGCGGCGGCCCGAGAGCTGCGACCTGAGGCCCGCGTGGGGTTGCGGGTGCTCGCCCACATCGGTGACGCCTGCCGCATCGGCGGTGCCTCGACGGAGCTCCGCGCGCGCCTCGATCGGCACGCGGAGCGGCTGCGGTCGCGAGTGATCGAGGCCGCGCTCGCACCGATCACCGAGGCGCTGAGCGACGCCACCGCCAGGGGCCGCGCCGAGGTGGAGGGGGCCGAGATCATGGAGCGGGTAGCCGCGATCTGGCGGTGGGCCGACGGCGACGAGCACGTGGAGCGCTTCGCGGTGGACGCGGTCACCCCGATCGCGTGGAACGTGTACCACGAGCCCAACAGCGACGGCGCCATGCGGCGACTCATCGGTCCGCTCGAACCGCTGGTGGATCGCCTCGCCTGGCGCATCGAAGCCGACGGGACCCGGGTGGCCTACGCGGCGCCTTGCGCGCAGATGTACGTGTTTCGGTCGGAGGTGGGCGCGAGCCCCGACGACCGGCGGCGCTGGGCGGAGCGGAGCCTCGCCATCTGCCCGTCGCATCGCAACGGGCGGGTCACCCTCGCCAGCCTGTTGTTGCAAGAGGTGCGCGATCGGCTCGATCGGTCGGCGATGTTCATGCAGGGGAGCGATTTCTACGACCTCGAGCGGAAGCTCTCACGGGCCGAGGAGCTGTATCCGCGCAGCCGGGGCCTCGACGAGCTCAAGGCGCGGGTGAGCGAGGCGCGAGACAAGAGCTGGTGGACGCGATGAGCAATCCCTTCGAGCGCTTCGACATCGATCCGACGCGGGGCACGGCCGCGATCACCGAGCGGCTGCGGGAGCTCGCCGAGGACGCGGACGAGTCCGAGCGCGACGCGCTGCGCGCGGTGTGGGAGGAGCTCACGCTGCACCCACAGCGGCGGCTCATGGTGGCGCTCGCCGCGTTCCCGGAGACGCGTGCCTCTCTCGCCGGTCCCCCGCCCCCACGTGCGCTGCCGGCCGCGGCGGCGCTCGGGCCGCTCCGGCTCGTCGAGCTGGCGGTGATCCCGCGCGTGGCACGCGCGCTCGGCGGGGAGGAGCCGGCGCCTCCATTGCTCGAGCCCATCGAGGCCGATCCTCTCATCGACCCCCGCCGTTCGACCAAGTAGGTTGCAGCATGACGTTCTTCGAGCGCCCCATCGGAATCGATCTCGGCACCACCAACTCGGAGGTGGCGCTCCTCGAGCCCTCCGAGCGGGAGATCTTCGTGTACGCCGATCGGTTCAAGCGGCGGACGGTGCCGTCGGCGGTGGCCTGGGACCCGGAGGCGGAGAAGCTGCTCGTGGGGCGGCCGGCGCGGATGCGCCGCGGGCGGGAGCCGGGACCCATCGAGTCGATCAAGCGCAAGATGGGGCAGGACACGAAGGTGTCGGTGGGGCCGTTCGAGCTGTCGCCGGAGGAGGTGTCGAGCAAGATCCTCGCCGAGCTCGCCGCCCGCATGCGCGAGATGCTCGCGGAGAAATCGACCGGCGGCGTCGAGATGCGCGTCGCGCGTGCGGTGATCACCGTGCCCGCCTACTTCGATGCGCCCCAGGTGGAGGCGACGCGCAAGGCGGCGGAGCTCTGCGATCTCGATCCGATCGGGATCCTGCAGGAGCCGACCGCGGCCGCCATCTACCACACGTACAAGCGCAAGCTGGGCGACGGCTGCTACCTCGTCTACGACTTTGGTGGGGGCACCTTCGACGTCTCGATCCTCCGCTGCGTCGGGGGTGAGTATCAGGTGCTCGCCATCGACGGCGACAACTACCTGGGAGGCGACGACCTCGATCGACGCTTCGCCGAGCAGCTGCGCGGTGAGCTCGTGGAGCGCGGCTACGCGCTCGATCTCGACGTGCTGCGGAACGCCGACGACCGGCGGCGCTTCAGTCAGCTCGTGCACCTCGCCCAAGAGATCAAGGAGTCGCTCTCCACGCGCGAAGTGGTGCACATATCCAAACAGGGCATCGTGGACGACCAGCGCGGGGAGCCGGTGGAGTACGAAGGCGAGATCGGCCGCGCTCACTACGACGGCGTGGTGGGCGATCTGGTGGAGAGCACCATCGGCTGTTGTCTCCAGGCGGTGGAACAGGCCAAGGAGAAGGCGGGGGTCACGCTCGCCGACATCGACTGCGTGATCCTGGTCGGAGGCTCGACGCGGGTGCCGCTGGTGGCGCGACGGGTGACCGAGGCGCTCTGCGCGCGGTCGAAGGCGCCCGAGCCGCTGCAAGACGAGGTGGACACCTGCGTGGCGCTCGGGGCGGCGATCCACGCCGCGCAGATCGGCGGGCTGCGCATCGGCGACGACGCGGCGCAGGTGCTGTTCACCTCGCCGCTGGTAGGGCGCGAGAGCCCGCTGAAGGTGGCGCTGCGCGTGGAGAAGGCGCCGCCCGACAGCAAGGAGCTCGCGGTGATGGTGGGCGGAGACTCGGTGGCCGGCGCCCCGCTCCCCGCCGACGCCGTGCAGCCGGTGCGGCTCGCGGTGCCTCTCGGCGACGCGGCGGAGCAGCCGATGGAGCTGTGCCTCGTCGACGCCGACGGGGCGCCGCTGGCGACGCTCCCCTTCGCGCTCTACCGCGGGGATGTGCGTCCGCGCGCGAGCGCGCTCAGCCGACCGGCGGTGGTCGCCAAGGACCTGTCGATCGAGGTGGTGCGCGCCGGGCGTCGCGATCGCCGGGTGCTCTTGCCGCGCGGCACGGGGCTGCCCATCAAGGTGAGCCAGACCTTCTACACCGCCGATCAGAGCGGGGCCGTGGTGCTGCGCCTCTTGCAAGGGCGCATGCCGGTGAAGACGCTCGTGTTGCAGGTGCCGGGTGCGATCCCGGTGGGCACGGCGGTGGAGCTCGACATCCGCTGCGACGAGGCGATGCGGCTCGAGGCGCGCGCCAACGTGGCCGGGCACGAGCTGTGGGCCAACGTGGAGCCCCCCGCGCCTCCCAAGTTCGATCCCGAAGGCGGCGTGGAGACGCTGCTCGAAGACGCGGACGAGGTGCGACGCACGCTGTGGGGCGCGCGTGGCGACGCCTATCGGCGGGAAGCGGACGCCCTCACGGCCGGGATTCGAGAGGTGGTGAGCACCGATCCGGACAAGCTCGCGGTGCTCTGTAGCCGGCTGCAACGCCTGGTGGAGGAGTTCAAGCCGGACGAGACGGCAGGGGGCCTGGCGCCGCCCCTGCACCACTTCGAGTGGGAGCTCGACGCGCTGCGGCGGGTGGTGTTCCGCGCCAGCGGCTCGCTCATGGGCATGGATCGCGGAGCGTGGGAAGAGCGCATCCGCGACATCGAGGTGCGGGCCCAGGCCGCCTACGAGGAGGTGGATCCGGTGGCCTGGCGCCGGATCTACAACGAGGTGCAGGCGCTGCGCGAGACGGCCCACCAGGAGGAGTTCGCGACGCTGCGCCTCGACGACCCGGCGTACTTGACGCGCCGCCTCGCCAACGCCGTCCATCGGATCAACGAGCTGGAGAAAGACCTGCGCGACTTCGTGCCGTCGGCCGCCGACGAGGTGCGCGAGCTGCAGGTGCGCGAGCGCGATCGCCTGCTCGGGGTGCTCGAGACGAAGGTGAACGCGGAGCTCGCGGGGGTGTCGATCGCGCCCAACACGAACGCCGACGAGGCGCGGCGCAAGCTCGAGCGCATCGGGGCCGAGCTCGACCGCATCGAGGTGGCGCTCGAGCGCATCCCATCGCTCGGCGTGGTGACCGAGCACGGAGGGGGCGCCTGAGCCTCTTCGGCAGCCTCGGGATCGCTGCCGCCGAGCAGCTCGAGCGGTCGATGGGGCCGGCCGTCGCCTTGCGCTCGTACAAGGCGCTGCTCGGAGGTGCCGATCGCAGCGTGCTGCTGCGCGCCGCCATGGGCGCGTTCCGCTGTGCGCTGGCGCTCGACGAGCTGGAGCTCGCGACGGTGTGCGCCTATTGGGAGACGCTGATCGACGTGGAGGCGGGGGAGGCCATCGTAGAGCTCACCGTGCCGCTGTGCGCGCGCGGTCGGTTCGCGGCCGCGCTGATGCTCGCGGCTGCCGAGTCGGTGCGGCGGCCGACGGCCGCTTCGCTCTACCTGCACGCGCGGGTGTTGGAGGCGTCGGGGCGTCCGAGCGAGGAGGTGTATGCGCGGGCCGCGGCGCTCGGGGAGGGGAGCCTGAGAGCGACCGCGCAGAGCAAGCAGCTCGAGGCGATGTTGGCGCGGCAGGCAGCGCTCGAGGAGCAGCTCGCCGTGGCCGACGCCATCGATCTGACCGCGGCGAGCCCAGCAGCGCGGCTCCTCGCGGCCACGGTTCGGCTGCGGGGGAGCGGTCGCTTCACGCGGGCCGCGGCGCTGTCCACCCTCGCGGAGCTCGCGAGCGGTCCGGAGCCAGCGCTCGCCCGACGGGCGATACGGGTGGCGGCCGAGCACGCCGATCACCTCGGCGGCGCGCTCAGCTGGGTGGAGGGCGAGCGGGTGGCGGCTGCCCTCGAGCACTGGCCCGACGAGCTCGAGCGGCGCTCGGCGCTCGCGCGGCTCGGGGCGCGGCGTGGCCTCGCGGCGGGCGAGCCGCCGGAGGCGGTGCTGTCCGAGGCGGCCGGTCTCGAGCCCGGCTACCGGCGCCACCTCGAGCAGGCGCGAGCGCTCGTGGCCGGCTACGCCATCGAGAGCGATCCTCCCCCCGACAACCGCGAGCTCGTCCTCGTCGATCGGTGTCTTCGCGCGTTCGCAGCGATCGAGCACGCGTCGTTTCGCGAGGCCGAGCTGTTGCTGCGAGAGCTGTGTGCGGAGCTTGGGCGAGACGCCGCCGTCGTGCCGCCGCCGGTCTGGGCGCTCATCGCCCGAGCCGCTCGCATCGCGCCCGGCGAGGGCGCGCACGTGGGCGGCACCGCGGTGGAGCTCCTCGAGACGCTCGAGCGGAGCGACGCGGGCACACCCTCTCAGGGTTGGTTGAGCTTCGCCGACGTGGCCCGCAGGCTGCGCGCGAGCGAGCTGGAGGAGCGGCTGCTCGTGCGCGCCACGCGCCGCGACGAGACCGGCGCGGTGGCGCGGCTCGTCGAGCACCTCGTGCGGCGCGCGTGGCGCGCGTTTGGCGCCGGCGAGCGAGCGCAAGCCCTCGCGGTGTTGCGACGAGCGCGTTCGCTGGCCAGCGATCATGTAAGATGACGTCGTGCCCCCCGACGACGACCTCCCACCCCTGTTCGAGGGAGATCCGGGGCTCCCCACCTTGTTGCGCGCCGGCTACCAGGTGGGGCGACGCTACACCTTGGTACGGCCGCTGGGACAAGGCGGCTACGGCTCGCTGTGGGAAGCCCGCGATGAGCGCACCGGCGAGGCGGTGGCGGTGAAGGTGTTGCAGGTGACCTCGCGCGAGGAAGGCTTCAAGGTCGCCGCGTCGCGCCTTCGACGCGAGGCGCGCGCCTACCAGGCGCTCGATCACCCGGCGGTCACCAAGCTACGCAATCTCGGCAGCACCGATCAGGGTGAGCCCTACATCGTGATGGAGCTGCTCGAGGGGCGCGATCTTGCCCAGACCCTCGGCAACGACGGGGTGATGGCGCCGACGGACGCGGTGCGGCTCCTCATCCCCATCGCCGACGCGCTCGCCGAGGCGCACGACCGCGGTCTGGTTCACCGCGATGTGAAGCTCGGCAACATCTTCCTCGAGGAGCGCGAGGGCGGCACCGTCGCGCCCAAGCTCATCGACTTCGGCCTCACCAAGCCGCTCGACGCGATCGCGGCGCACTCGCTCACGGGGGCGGGGATGCGGGTGGGGAGCCCGAGCTACATGAGCCCGGAGCAGGCGCGAGGACGCGACGTCGACACGCGCTCCGACATCTGGCCGCTCTCGGTGGTGCTGTATCGCATGGTGACCGGTGCCCTGCCGTTCGTGGGAGACAGCCACGTCACCCAGCGGATCGCGATCGTCGATCGGGCGCCGTCTCCGTTCGAGGCTCACGGGGTAGACGAGCCTGCGCTGTGGGCCATCGTGTCGCGAGGTCTCGAGAAGCAGCCGGAGGCGCGGTGGCCTTCGATGCGAGAGCTCACCGCCGCGCTCGAAGAGTGGCTTCATAACGCGGGTTAGGCACCGCTTTTGTTGTGGGGTATCATGCCGAGGGACCCGTTGGTGACCAAGGCCCCCATCGAAGACGAGCGTGTCCCCCCCTCCTCGAAGGGTGGCCACCTCGCGCACTACCAGCTCCTCTCGCGGCTCGGCGAAGGTGGCATGGGGGTGGTGTATCGGGCGCTCGACACCAAGCTTCGACGCGAGGTCGCGCTCAAGGTCATCCACCCGCGGGTGGCGAAGGACGCGGAGCGGCGGCGACGGTTCCTGCGCGAAGGACGCCTCGCAGCGCACCTCACCCACCCGTGCATCGCCACCGTGTACGACGTCGGCGAGGTGGGCGATCGGGTGTACATCGCGATGGAGCTCGTGGCGGGCGATAGCCTCGCCGATCGGATGGCCTCGGGCCGCACGCTCCATTTCACCGAGTCGCTCCAGATCATTCACGAGGTGGTGCGGGGGCTTCAGAAGGCGCACGAGGTGGGTGTGATCCACCGCGACCTCAAGCCCGACAACGTGATCGTCGGCGACGAAGGGATCGTGAAGATCCTCGATTTTGGCGTGGCCAAGCCGCTCGACAACTTCGAGATCGAGTTCACCGACATCAAGACCCAGCACGGGAGCCTGGTGGGCACGCCGGCCTACATGTCGCCCGAGCAGGCGGCGGGCAAGGACGTGGATCCGCGCTCCGACATCTTCAGCGTGGGCGTGCTCATGTACGAGCTCCTCACCGGCTCGCGCCCCTTCGCCGGCGAGACGTGGCAAGAGGTGATCATCGCGATCAACCGCGACGACGTGACGCCGGTGGGCGAGCGCGTGGCCGGGCTCCCCGCCGAGGTGGACATGATCGTGCGCCGGTGCATGGCGAAGAAGGCGGAAGACCGCTACCCGAGCTGCAAGGAGCTGCTCGAGGAGTTGTCGACGTTGGTGATGGCGGGAGCGACCGGCACCGTCCCCCCCGGCACGATGGTGAGCGGCATCCTCACCACCGCCTCGCGCGCGATCAGCCAAGACGGGGTGCGCCGTCCCCCGAGCGACTCGAGCGAGCGGGCGTCCGACCCGAGCGTGTCGCTCGGGAGAACGTCGGTGAGCACGGCTCGGCTGCCCTCGCGAGGGCGCACGCTGGCGCTGGTCGGCATCACCGCGGTCGTCACGCTCGTGGTGGGCGTCGCGTTCATCGGTCCCGATGTCGAGAGCGGCACCGAGTCGGGAGCTCCCACTGCGAGCGCGCCGCTCGCTGCGCCCTCGGGCTCGCCGCTCCCGGCTCCGTCCGGCGTTCTGCCCGCCGAGACCTCGGGCGAGGCGTCGGGGGAGCGCGTGAGCGGCACCGAGAGCGACGCGGTCCCCGAGCCTCGGAGCGGCGAGGCCGCGGCAGCGGCGCCCAACGCGTCGCGTCCGAAGGAGGCGGCGGCCCTCGCGCCGCTCCCGACGGTCGCCCCGCGCGTGCCCGCCCCAGCGCCCGCGCCCACGACGAGCCCAGCTCCGAAGCCCAAGCCGAAAGAAAACCCGCTCCTCGGTTTCTGAAGGTCCGACCGACCTTGCCTCGCGGGGCCCCTCGAGACGCGGTCCGGCGAGGCTCGGCAGAGCGGGCCGCGTGGGCGGGCGGTCCCCGAGGGCTGTCGGGGTCGCGGTCACTCTTTTCGTGAGGTGCGAAAGCGCGGCGGTGCCCTGCGCGCCCTGGCTCGTGATGGGCTGGCGCGGCGAGGGGGGAGCAGGCGGTCGGCTCGGGAGCGTCGCACGCCGAGGTGTCTCAGGAGCTTCGGGCCATGCGCGAGGAGGTTGTGCGTGTGCGCGGCCGGCTGCAGCACCTCCGACTTTTTGCGTGAGCCTGGGCGCCGGCTCGGTAGGATGGGCGCCGCATGGTGCCGCGCTCGCTCCCGCTCGCCTTGTCGCTCGCCCTCTCGCTCCTCTGCGGCGTCGCGGTGCTGAGCGCTCCGCGCGCGGCGATGGCCCAAGCCGACATCGATCTGTCTCTGATCAAGGACGTCGCTCGGGCGAAGGCGGAGGAGGGGCTCGCGCTCTTCGCGGAGGAGAAGTGGGCCGAGGCGTTCGAGCGCTTTCGGGTGGCCGAAGAGCTCTTTCATGCCCCCACGCTCGTGTTGCACATGGGGCACTGCAAGCGTGAGCTCGGTCAGCTCCTCGCCGCCCGCGCCCTCTATCAGAAGGTCGCCTCCGAAGAGGTCACCGAAGACTCGCCCAACGCCTTTGCGCTCGCACGCGACGAGGCGGTGCAACGCGTACAGGCGCTCGAGGCGCTCATCCCCCGCCTCACCGTCGTGGTGAGCGGCGTCGCGGATGCTCGCGTGACCGTCGACGGCGTGGTCGTGGCGCAGCACCCCGCGTCGATCGAGCTCGATCCGGGGGAGCACCGCGTCGACGTGGTGGCGGCCGGCGCCGAGCCCCACACCCGTGTGATCGAGCTCGGAGTCGGGGCGCGGCAAGAGCTCACCGTGGAGCTCACACCCATCGTGGTCGAGAAGCCGCGTCCGGTGCCGGTGGTGGTGCCCCCGCCCCCCACCGAGCCGGGCTCGCTCGTGCCCGCGTTCATCGCGTACGGCGTCGGCTTCGGGGGGCTCGTGGTGGGGGCGATCGCGGGGGGGATCGCCATCGAGCGGGTGGAGGCCATCAAGTCGGAGTGCGAGGGCGATCTGTGTCCCGATCGCCTCCTCGACGCGGCCGACGAGGCCCAGCTCGCGGCGACCGTGTCCAACGTTGGCTTCATCGTGGCCGGGGTGGGCGCCATCGTAGGGACGGTGCTCGTGTTTGCGCGGCCCGGCGGCGACGCGCCCCGCGCTCGGCTCCGCCTCGGACCGCTCTGGGGTGGCGTGGAGGTGCAGTTCTGATGGGCGCGTGGCGTGGAGGGGCAGCTCTGATGCGCGCGCGGGTGCTGCTCTCGCTCGCCGCATGGGGCCTCGCCGTGCTGGGCTGCGAGGTGGTCACCGGCTTGTCCGACCTGGAGTTTCAACCCGAGCGCTGCGAGCCGGATCCGGTCACCACCACCTGCGCGAGCGCCGAGTGTGGCAGCGTGATCGACAACTGCGGCAACACGGTGGCGTGCGACGACCGTTGCGAGGTGCCGTACGCGTGTGGGGTGGGGGGCGTGGATCCCAACACCTGCGGCTGCACGGGAGGAGTTTTCATCACCCCTGCCACGCCCGCCGAGTGCTCGCTCGCGGAGACCATCGAGGGGCGCAGCTACTACTATTGCAATCCGCTGCCGTGGGACGACGCGCAACAGTTCTGTCGCTCGTTCGGAACCGATCTTGTGGTGATCGAGGACGCCGCCGAGAACGCTTACGTGCAAAACCGCATGCTCGGAAAGAGCTGGCTCGGCCTCCGGGCTTCGCCTCCCTGTGACCCCAACCTCGGCTGTCCTTTCAGCTGGGTGAACGGGGTGTTGCTCGACGCGGCCGCCTACCAGAACTGGAACGCGGGCGAGCCCAACAACCAGGGCGGCGGCGAGCTCTGCGTCGAGATCCTCGAAGAGGTTGGGCTCGTCGGTCGGTGGAACGACGTCTCGTGCACCAACGTCCTCAACGTGATCTGCGAAACGACGTGCCCCGATGGCTGAGCGCACCCCCACGGTGTGGTCGTGGCCGCAGCCCTTCGAGGAGCTCGAGCACACCGCCGACGTCGGCGTGGTCGTGCGAGGAGAAACGCCCGAGATGTGCCTCGCGCGGCTCGTGCTGAGCTTCACCTCCGTGGTGCTCGGCCGCGTCGAGCCGCTCGCGGGGGGCGCGCCGCGCGTGCTCGAGGTGCCGGCTGGCGATCGACTCACGATGGCCGTCGATTTGCTGCGTGAGCTGCTCTATCTCTTCGACACCGATGAGGTGGTGCCCCGGACCTGCGCGGTGGAGCGCTTCGACGAAGCCGCCGGCGCCAGGCTCGTGGTCGAGATGGTGCCTTTCGAGGAAGGGGAGCACGAAGACCTGATGGACCTGAAAGCGGTGACCTGGCACGAGGCGCGCTTCGAGCGCACCCCCGACGGCTGGACCGCGAGGATCATCTTCGACGTGTAGCCTCGTCGAGCTCGCCCTTCACGAACAGCTCGATCAGCTGCCCGGCCAGTGAGAAGCGAGGCGGCACGAACACCGAGGGGCGCTCGGTGGCGAGGTCCGCACGACGCACCCACCGCGCCTCCTCGAGCTCTTGGTCTCGGAGCTCGATCTCGCCGTCTTCCGAGCGCATCACGTAGCCGATCATCAGCGACGACGGGAAGGGCCAGGGCTGCGAGCGCACGTAGCGTACATCGGTGACGGTGAGGCCCACCTCCTCGCGCACTTCGCGGATCACCGCCTCCTCTACGGTCTCGCCCGGCTCGACGAAGCCCGCGAGCACCGAGTACATCGACGGAGGCCACTTTGACTGACGGGCGAGGAGCACGTGGTCGCCGCGGGTGATGAGGGCCATGATGGCCGGATCGCTGCGCGGGAAGTGTCGCTTTCCGCAGCCGCTGCACACGCGCACATGCCCGCCCTGTCCGCTCTCGGTAGGGGCGCCGCACTTGCCACAGTGCTGATGATGACGGTGCCAGTACACCATGCCCCGCGCATAGGCGAGGAGGCGCGCCTCGGCGTCGGGCATAAAGGGGCCGATCATGCGGAGGTCGTTGAAGTCGCCGTAGAGCGCGGCCGGCGCCACGCTCTCGTCGTCGGCGGCGAGGCCGATCGCGAAGGTGGGTACGCCGTCGATGAGGCCGAGGAACACGTTGTCGGTGGCGCGCTCCCGCAGCGGGGCGGCCGCCGCTCGATCGAGCAACACCGGGCGGGGCGGGCGCTCGCGCGTGACCAAGCTCCGGTGCCGCCACGTGAAGGTGAAGCGCGCGTCTTGTCGCGCCTCGAGGGCCGCGAGCTCCTCGGGGCGCGCGCGGAGCTCGGCGGCGCGGTCGAAGGTCGCGATCCCGAGCGCGGGACGACCCGACGAGGAGGCGCGCGCGGGTGGGGGCGAAGACGACATGCCCCAACATAGCAGCCAGGTCGTGGTGCCACGACGGTCGGCTGGTAGGATGAACGATCATGGCGCCAGGGTTCTGCCCCGAACATCCCCTGATGCAGATCGCGCTCGCCGTCACGCTGCTCTCGTGCGGCTCATCGTTCGTCACCTCCGAGGAGACAGGGGCGGGCGGTGCTGGAGGCAGCGGCCGCGGTGGGAGCGGTGCGGGAGCGAGCGGCGCTGGGGGCGGCGGCGCCGAGGGCGCCACCATGAGCTCGACGAACAGCGGGCCTGGCAGCGGCGGGGGTGGCGCGGGCGAAGGGGGCGGAGGCGGTGGCGGGCAAGACTGCTTCACGTGCCTGCAGGCGTTCTCCCAGGCGACGTCGGTGCCGGTGGGCGCGGTGTGCGATGGCCCCGAGCGCGCGGCCTTCGTGGCCCTCTCGGCTTGCATCTGCGGAGAGACCGACCGGATGTGTGGTACCTGCGCGGCGTTCTGTGCGAGCGAAGGTGGAACCCCCGGCTCGTGCCTCACCTGCGTGGACGACCTCGACGTCTGCGACGACGCGGGGCAAGCGTGCGCCATCCCCTTCTTCGAGTGAGCGGGCCGCGCCGGTGGCGAGCGTCGACGGTGGGGCCCAGGGGTTGGCCGCAGGCTTCGGGCGATCGTCGGTCGATCTGGCCCACGGGTTGGCCATAGGCTTCGGGCGAGCGCCGTGTGAGCATCGTGGCGATGACGTCCCGCGCCGCGAGGGTGGAGCCCCCGCTGTTCACCCGCGATTTCGTGGTGCTCATCGTCGGCCACTTCCTGCAGGCGCTCGGCTACTCGTCGATGCTCTTGCTCCCGCTCTACCTCGAGCACCTCCAGGCGACCCGCGCGCAGATCGGAGCGATCATGGCCACGGCGGCGGTGGCAGGGCTCGTCACCCGGCCCGCCGTCGCGTGGGCGCTCGACCGCTTGGGGCGGAGGCCGACCCTCCTGTTCGGCACGGTGACCCTCTCCGCGAGCATGGGCCTGCTCGCCTTCGTCCACGAGGTGAGCTGGCTCATCTACGTCGAGCGCGTGTTCGTCGGCGTGGGCATCGGCGCGCTCTTCTCCGGCTACTTCACCTACGCCGCCGATCTGGTACCGCCGTCGCGGCGCACCGAGGGCCTCGCCTTGTTCGGGATCTCCGGACTCGTGCCCTTGCTCGTGAACCCGATCGCCGACCGCTTGCACGTGCAGGCCGCCGACCTGCGTTGGTTTCTCCCCGTGGTGGGAGGCGTCATCCTCTTGTCGCTGGTGCCGCTCTTGATGCTCCCCGCGTCGAGCGTGGAGCGCGCGATGGAGCGGCGGCCGATGCGCGAGGCGGTGGGGGAGCTCGGGCAGCGTCGCCTGTGGGCACCGTGGCTGGCGACGGTGGCGTTCTCGGGCCTCGTGGCGATCTTCATGACCTACTCCACGGTGTCGGCGGTGGCGCGCGGGGTGGAGCGCGCGCCCACGCTGTGGCTCGCCTACGCCGTGGGCGCGATCACCGTGCGCATGTTCGGCGCGCGCCTCCCCGATCGCGTGGGGCCGAACAAGATCCTCGCCCCCGCGCTCGGCCTCTACATCGGAGCGATGTTCCTCACCAGCGTCGCCGGCTCGCTCCTCGGGTTCTTGCTGGCCGCGCTCCTCGCCGGCCTCGGTCATGGCTATTGCTTCCCGGTGCTCACGAGCCAGGTGGTGAGTCGCACGCCGGAGACCTTTCGCGGCACCGCCATCGCCATGTTCACCGCGCTGTGGGGCCTCAGCGAGCTCGTGGTCAGCCCCATCTTCGGCCACGTCGCCGACGTCCACGGCGACGCCACCATGTTCAACCTCGCGGCCGCCCTCGGCCTCCTCGCGCTCCTCTCCTGGGCGCTCCTCGAGCGCCGCTTCGGCGAACCAGCGCTTCTCCCCCACTGAAAACACCGCCGCGAGCGGTGCCCCCTGAGACAGCTGGCGGCGGCTCGACGGCGGCGGCGGGTCGCACGAGGTGTTCGTGGCCGGGCAGAGCTTTGCCCTCGAGACGATCGGGCGCTCGCTGTCGGTCAACGCGCTCTACGCGGAGGCCGGGCTGGACGTGCCGTAGCTGCGGCTCTCTTCGCGCTACCACCGATGGAGTCACGTCGCGTTCGTGTGGGGCGGCACGACGCGTTCAAGGCACGTATTCGAGGAGGTCGCCGGGCTGGCAGCCGAGGGCACGGCAGAGGCTCTCGAGCGTGCTGAAGCGCACCGCCTTCACGTGGCCCGACTTGAGCTTGCTGAGGTTGGCAGGGGTGAGGCCGATCTGGTCGGCGAGCTCTTGGCCGCGCACCTTGCGGAGCGCCATCACCACGTCGAGCCGCACGACGATCGGCACTAGACGATCTCCGCCATCTCACGGATGAGCGCCGTGATCGCCTCGAAGGCGTCGGCGGCGCGGCCGGCGAGCCAGGCGATGAGCAGGTAACTCGCGGCGGTCGACGCGGTCTCGGCGGCGGCGCCCCACGCGCTCCAGTCGCTCGCGGACAGGAGCTTCAGACCGCTCGCCACGCCGAGCAGGATCCCAAACACCAAGAAGATCACCTGGAGCACCGCGAAGGCTTTGCCGCCCCGCGCCACGCTGGTGAGCTTCGTCTTTAAGAGGTCGCTGTCGTTCATGCACGACAGCTTGCTCACGGTGGGTCAGAGTGGCAATAATAATTTGTCGATAAACGACAATTAATTGTCAAACAAGAGGGGCTTCGACGGGACTGTGCCTGGTGTCGGCGCGGCCGCTCCCGCGCACCACCGGTCGTGTCGCCGGTGGGTTTCCAGTATAGAAGGGCGATGCGCATCGGGGTGTTGACGTCGGGGGGCGATGCCCCGGGGATGAACGCGGCGCTCCGCACGGTGGCCGTGGCGGGCATCGCGCGAGGCCACGAGGTGTGGGGGGTGCGCCGCGGCTACGAGGGCCTGCTCGCGGGCGACTTGGTGCAGCTCGAGATTTCCGCGCTCGAGGGGATCTCGCGTCTCGGCGGCACCATGCTCGGCTCGGCGCGCTCGAAGGCGTTCCCCACCGACGAGGGCCAGCGGCAGGCGCGCGCGCGGATCGCAGAGTACGCGCTCGACGCGTTGGTGGTCATCGGCGGCAACGGCTCGCTCACCGGCGCCCACGTGCTCGGCGCCGATCGCCCGTGCCAGATCGTGGGGCTCCCCGCGTCGATCGACAACGACATCGGACACTGCGGGCTGGCCATCGGTGTGGACACGGCGGTCAACACCATCGTGGAAGCGTGCGATCGCATCTCGGACACCGCGCGCGCCCACCGGCGCGCGTTCGTGGTGGAGGTGATGGGGCGGCAGTGTGGCTTCCTCGCCATGCGCTCGGGGATCGCGGCCGAGGCGGACGCGATCCTCTATGGCGAGGCGGGCGACGTGGGGGAGGACGCGCTCGTGGCGATGCTCACGGGGGTGCTCGACCGCGCCTTCTCGCCGGGACGCAACAAGAAGCGCGTGCTCATCATGAAGGCCGAAGGCCTCAGCGTCTCGACGCCCACCCTCGTCAAGCGGCTTCAGGCCCACCTCGACGCTCACGTGCCGGGTGTCGACGTGCGCGAGACGGTGCTCGGTCACGTGGTGCGCGGCGGACACCCGAGCGCGCTCGATCGCGTGATCGCGCAGCGCCTCGCCTTCGCGGCGGTGGTGGCGGTGGAGCGGGGCGCTCACGACGTGATGCTCGGCTGGGACGTGCCGTTCGAGCATGGGCAGGCGACGGGCGACAACCACGTGCGCATGATCCCAATCGCCGACGTGCTCGAAGAGACCGCCCGCATCCTCGATGGCACGAGCCCGGTGGTCAAGGCACGCCTCCGACTGCTCGAGGTCGCCAAAGACGTCCTCGCGCTCTGAGCCCGCGCTCGCCGCTCCCTCCACGTCTGGTGCCGAGCCGTGCCCGAACGTGCACGCGCTGTGCACGTTCGGTGATCCACACACGCAGGGCGCACGCGCGGATCGACGTAGCCCCGCGAAAGATCGCGGTGGCACGCGACATGCTCTGCGATGCGCCATGCACCGTTCTCTGGCGTCCTGGGCGTTCGCGTGTGGGATCTTGTTGCTCTGCGAGGAGGTAGCGGCCGAGCCTTCGCCCCTCCTCCTCCAGCGCGCGCGTGCGGGCGAGGAAGAGACGACGGAGACCGAGGAGCCCGCCCTGGCCAACGATCCAGCGACGAGCGCGCCGCCGCCCGACGCGCTGTTCCCCGGGCGCTGGCGGGGAGCGGTGTCGCTCGCGTCGGGGATCCCCTTCGCGGTCGTCGGTGAGCTCACGCTGGGCACCAGCGACGACTTCGCCCTCGGCGTCATCGGCGGTCTCGCGTCGACTGGCGACGAATACGCGGTGGGCGGCCGGCTCCGACTTCGCGTGCTCGAGCTGGGTCCCGTGGATTTGGCCGCAGTGCTGCCCGTGCTTTGGTACCCACCGGTGGAGAAGCGCGAAGGTGCGTCGTGGCTCCTCACGAACCCCTCCCTCCTGCTACGCGGCCGGCCAAGCGAGGACTGGCTTGTCTACGGCGGCGTGGGGGCGGTGCTCGCGGCCTGCGCGGCGGACATCGGCGCGGTGTTCTCCGGGGAGGCGGCGCACCATGACGACGGGGCCGACGACGAAATGGTCAACGGCGCGTGGCACACCTTCAGCGCTGGCGTGTCCGTTGTGGTGTACGACGACGTCGCGGTCATGCTCGACACGATGGTGATGATGACGAACTTCGTGCCTTCGAAGAGCTACGCGGAAGCGGTGGGGCCGCCGGTGTTGGCCACCCTCGGCGCCAACTACACCTTCTGATATGTCCTCCGCGCCGCACCGCGGGGACGAGCTCGGCATCTCATCGAGCTGAACCTCTGCCAGTGTTGCCCCAGTCTGGGCACGTTGCGCGTGTAGTTGGTGCTATCGCACGAGCTCATCGATTGCGTTGGCGCCAGGAGTTGCGATGGCGACGACAGGTTGCTCGCCGGCGAGCAGCGCCGAGCTTGGCGTCGCGCGGCGCAGCCCTGAAACCGCTGGGTGCACTTCGGTCGGCTCGAGGAGCGCTCGTGAGGGCCGGGGGTCCGCGTCGGATCTTGGAGGCGCGGCCTGGGGAGCGGGCCCGCGCTGGCTCATGGGGCCTGGATGGGCTCGAAGGTGCCGAAGGGGGGATGGGTCAGCGGGCCTTGGGGGCGCTCGTCGCGCGTGAGCGTCATGGGAGCGAAGTGCGCGCTCCCGTCGGCGCGGAGCTCGATGGACAGCGCGCTCCCGTCTTCGACGTCGATAGCGAGGAGACGTCGCCAGTGGGGGACCACCACGAAGCGGCTGTCGGCCGTGAAGAGGACGGTCGGATCAGGGCTGCCATTCACCTTCTCGGACGAGGGGTCGCGAGGCAGCGCCAGGCCGACTCGACGGGTAAGGTCGCTGGACGAGGCGACCGTGATGAAGCGCATTTTGTCGTCCAGCTTGGCGACGAGCTGTCCGTTCGGCGCGAGAGCGACGGCCCAGATCCTCGCCATCTCGTCGCGTGCTGCGCAGCGCTGGGTTGCGAGGTTCGCGGTGACCCACGTTGTGTGAGCGTGCTGCACCAGCCATGGGGTCCCCGGTTGGGTCGCGATACCGGTCGAGAGCAAGCCCGGGCGCTGCTCGTCCGTGCAGATGTTGCTCGCAAGCGTGCGCTCCTCGTAGCGAAGCACGTGGGCACCCCAAATGCCCGTCTCTACGAGGGTTCCCTCGAGGAGGCCAAGATGCCATGTGCGCTCTTGATAGTTGAGCTCATCGTTGGGGAGCCTCCACCGCAGCGTGTGGAGGAGCCGACCGGTGGTGCCCGACCAGAGATCCAGGGTGGCGACGGGCGCTCGGAGATCCTCATACTCGATGTCGCGGCGGTCATACTGGATGCGCGCGACGAGGTTGCCGGTGGGATCCCACCACACCGAGTTTGTCCGCCGCGGAACCATGAGCGGAGGCGGCGCCTCGAGCATCGCCACCGGCTTGCCATCTTCGAGGATGAGACCGTCCACGACGAACGCGCGCCCGTCTCGGCGATACCGACCGCAGTGATTGTCCCAGTGCTGCAAGAGCTTCTGCAGCTCGCATACGTACCACGCCCCCCCAAGGAAGCGCTCGAACGTGCCCAGCTCGGCCGCCGTACGGAGCGCGACGTCGACGCTCCACAGGCGCCGACCCCCGGTCGGTGCCACGTCGGTCAGTACCATGATCTCGCCCTCCGCGCTGGTCGTGAGCGCCGCGATCGACACGGCACGCGTCCAGGTCTCGGCATGAGGATCGGGCGGGGGCGCCGAGGCGCTCGCCGTCACCGGAGGAGCCGCGGAGGCCGAGCCGTCTGCATCTGCGTCCGCATCCGTGAGGACCGGCGGGCGACCGCGCGGGGAGCAGCGGTGCTGGTCTCGCAGGGCAGGCCGGGTCAGCCGATGCAGAAGTGGACCTAGCCGTCGCAGCAGAGGACAGGGTGTAGCTCGCTGCATTCGGCATAGTAGGGGAAACCGCCGGTCGCGACCACAGCGACCCACACCGGGCCGCGGCCGGCGGAACCGTTCCAGCCGCCGCAATTGGTGCTGTTGGTGGTCGTGAACTGAGCGTACTCGCCGGTTCCATACCAGAGCTCGGTGCCGTCGCTCACCTGGAAATCGACACCGAGCTGCGCGGACATCATCACCTCGGCAGCTACGCACATGTGCGCGCTGGGGCTGCCGCAGGTGGTCTCGCACATGGCCTTTGCGCCTTCCCAGCCGCCGAGGTTTCCGTTGCTGGTGTTGGTAGCGCCGCACACCGTGGTGAGGCCGCTGGGACCGGAGGCGCCGGGTGGACCGGCCGGGCCTTCGGGTCCCTCGGGGCCTGGGTCGCCAGGTTCGCCCTTGTCGCCCTTCGGCCCCTGGTTGCCATCGACACCATTCGTGCCCTCACCACCGTCCTTGCCGCTCGCGCCGTCGTCGCTTGAGCAAGCCGCGAGCACACACGCCAACACACCGACCCAGCACCGGGAGAGCGCGCCCCCCACCTTCGTATCATGCATCCCACAATTGTATCGCTGGTCGCCCCGGAGCCCAACGCTCACCATCATGCAATTCGTGTTCGCTATCAGGCTGCCAAGCGGTTGTCTGATTGCATCTCTCGCCATGGCGCGAAACTGCCACCGTACTTCGTGACCGTGACCGTGACCGTGACCGTGACCGTGACCTTGGCACTGCCCAGACGGTTGCCCAAGGTGACTCGAACGAGCCGTGCCCGATGAGCGCGGCCTTGATCGCGCCGGCGCTGCCGGGGGGACCGGTGGTGAGGACGATAACGACGGCCCGCGCTGGCTCATGGGGCCTGGATGGGCTCGAAGGTGCCGAAGGGGGGATGGGTCAGCGGGCCTTGGGGGCGCTCGTCGCGCGTGAGCGTCATGGGAGCGAAGTGCGCGCTCCCGTCGGCGCGGAGCTCGATGGACAGCGCGCTCCCGTCTTCGACGTCGATAGCGAGGAGACGTCGCCAGTGGGGGACCACCACGAAGCGGCTGTCGGCCGTGAAGAGGACGGTCGGATCAGGGCTGCCATTCACCTTCTCGGACGAGGGGTCGCGAGGCAGCGCCAGGCCGACTCGACGGGTAAGGTCGCTGGACGAGGCGACCGTGATGAAGCGCATTTTGTCGTCCAGCTTGGCGACGAGCTGTCCGTTCGGCGCGAGAGCGACGGCCCAGATCCTCGCCATCTCGTCGCGTGCTGCGCAGCGCTGGGTTGCGAGGTTCGCGGTGACCCACGTTGTGTGAGCGTGCTGCACCAGCCATGGGGTCCCCGGTTGGGTCGCGATACCGGTCGAGAGCAAGCCCGGGCGCTGCTCGTCCGTGCAGATGTTGCTCGCGAGCGTGCGCTCCTCGTAGCGAAGCACGTGGGTACCCCAAATGCCCGTCTCTACGAGGGCTCGCTCGAGGAGGCCAAGATGCCACCTGCGCCCTTGATAGATGAGCTCATCATTGGGGAGCTTCCACCGCACCGCGTGGAGGAGCCGACCGGTGGTGCCCGACCAGAGATCCAGGGTGGCGACCGGCTCTCCCCAATCCTCCTTCTCGTTGTCGCGGCGGTCATACTGGATGCGCGCGACGAGGTTGCCCGTGGGATCCCACCACACCGAGTTTGTCCGCCGCGGAACCATGAGCGGAGGCGGCGCCTCGAGCATCGCCACCGGCTTGCCATCTTCGAGGATGAGACCGTCCACGACGAACGCGCGCCCGTCTCGGCGATACCGACCGCAGTGATTGTCCCAGTGCTGCAAGAGCTTCTGCAGCTCGCATACGTACCACGCCCCCCCAAGGAAGCGCTCGAACGTGCCCAGCTCGGCCGCCGTACGGAGCGCGACGTCGACGCTCCACAGGCGCCGACCCCCGGTCGGTGCCACGTCGGTCAGTACCATGATCTCGCCCTCCGCGCTGGTCGTGAGCGCCGCGATCGACACGGCACGCGTCCAGGTCTCGGCATGAGGATCGGGCGGGGGCGCCGAGGCGCTCGCCGTCACCGGAGGAGCCGCGGAGGCCGAGCCGTCTGCATCTGTGTCCGCATCCGGGGGCGGGGGTGAGCGCCGGCATGCAGCCATTGTGGCCAAAAGGACGAAGGCCCAGCGTCGGCGCATCACATCCCCCCTCGCTGGAGACAATCGTGCAGATGACCCACGAACCCCGCGTTGCGAAGCATGTCACCGCTGCCCCCACAGGCGGCCCACTGATGGCGCGTGTCCTCCGTGACCGTGGCGATCCACTTCTCCACCTCCCCCTTCATCTTCGGTCCCTTGGGCGTCTTCTTTTCCCCGGCATTCTTCGATTCCTGGGGCGGAGCGTGAAGTGCCAAGCGGTTGTCTGATTTCATGTACTTCACGACCATCATCCCGGCGAGCTCGCCGGCGGTGCATGGCACGAAAGCCACGTCGCGGCTCGCGGGGGGCCGTGGGTCCTCGGCGCTGTTCCTCCCCTCGACGCGAAGCGCCGTCGTGGGTGCTTGCCGCCGGCGACGAGCTCGAGGGGCACGCCGCCGATGGGTTCGCCCACCTCGTCGACGTAGCGCACCTCGAAGTAGGTCGGCGCGCGCGGGGTTCGTCCTGGCTCCGGTCGCGACGGGGGCGGGGGCGGCGTGCTCGGCGGGTGGGGCCGGGCGGGGGCTCCGGGCGGGTTCCCATGCGCCTCCCTCGGCCGGCGGAGCGCCACGAGGTGGCCGGAGCTGCAGGCGCCGGCGATGAAGGCGCCGACGACCCTCTCCACGGTGTGTCGGTCGAACATCGGCGGCGGCGCCGAGGCGTCGGTGAGCGCTGCGTAGAGCCGCGCGAGCTCCATGCGCGTCGCGCGGTCTCCGAGCCAACCGTGGAGGAGCATGCGGAGCTCGAGGTCATCGAGGCGCTCCCAGCCCGAGAGCCCTCGCCCATCCGTGGTGAGCACCACCCGGTCGAAGCCCGGGCCCGGGAGCCACGCCGTCACCGGTCTCACGGGTTGGACCTCCCGGCGCGCTCGGGGCGCCGCATCGGCGGGGTGTCGTCGTGGAGGGGCGGCCCCCCAGCGACGCGCACCGAGAGGGGGACGTGAGGATGCAGCCGGGGATGAACGCCCGCGGCAGCCCTGCCGCTGCGCCACGACTACGAACGAGATCCGCAGCGCATCCGGCACGATGACGACCGCCCTCGGGCGAGGCGGTGGCTTGTCGCTCACGCCATCGATGATGAGCTCCACCACCGTCGCGGCCGGCACCTCGAAGGCGAGCGTCCGCCGGCTCGGGCGGGCGCCGGTCACAGAGATGGGCGTTCCCCCATCGCGATCTCCCAAGCTCGTGTGGCACCGACAGGGACCGCATATTAGCCTCAACGAATCGAAACCGGAATGGTGAGACGAACGCCTCTCACGCCGACCGCGCAAAGGTGATCATCGTGGGCGTGACCGACATGCGCTTCTTGAGCAAGCGCCCTCCGCCCCGCCTTCTGGCGGAGGTTTTCCTTATGCAAGGAGGGAGCCGCATCGCGCCGACCACCGTCATTGAAGCGAAAAACAAACCGATCGTGTTCGCCCACTTCAATGATCGCATAGCGCGGGCTCGCTCGCGGGCTCGCGATCCGGGGTCGGTCGCATAGGTCGTGGAGCGTTGAGGCGCCCGGCCGGCTGAGGCACGGAGTGAGCGGGCCTCGAAGCTCCCGCGTCGAGCGGCGAGGCTGACGGCGCGCACCCAAGAAGGACCATGGCCATCCACACCCGCGTCACCATCTCGACGTCCCAGGCTCGACTCACCAGTGCCACCTCGGCGCGACGCGCTCGATGACGCCATCGAGCACGGACGTCGTGGCGTTCGGAACATGCGCATACTTCTCGTCACCGATGTGTCTCATGCGCTGAACCACGAGCGTGGCAGGCACGGCCCAGACGGTCGCGCCCCGCTTGCGCGTCAGCACCGTCGTGCGCCCGAGACGATCGACGAAGAGCGCGGTGTCGACCTCCGGAGCCTCATTGAGCCCGACTCGTACGATGGCGTCCCGCTGCTGGACGGACTGCACACCGAGCTTCGGAAAGATGTAGCGGTGCCCCGCCACACCCGCGTGCACGCCGGGCTCCGGATCACCGAACGGTTGCCTCTTCTTGGCCAGGACCGTCAAGCCGCTGGGTAGGCGCGCCGTCGTGGTCTCGTCCCTGCTCAAGATGAGGCAGCGCTCGGTGGCCCAGGGCGGGGCCTGAAAGTCGGCGTGGTGAGGAGTGGGATCACTTACTCGCACGTTCCACCGCGGAAGGGTCTGCGAACAGGCGCCGGCTTATGGACTGGGCGATTCGGGTGGCGGCGCGGGCCGAGGGAGCGCGGAAGAGCTCGATGGTTCGATCATCGAAGGCCAAGAGCTCCACCACGTCGTAGGTCGATGTCGATCGATCGGGGTCAGATCCGCTCTCGACCACCCGCGTCGAAGCGCGAACGGCACGAACCTCACCTGGGGGGAAGTGCCGCCCGCGGGGCAGGAGCCGCGTCTGGATGGTGAGTCCCGTGTCGTCCACGATGATGTGGCTCGTGCGCAGCCTGCGTACACCGAAGACTGCGGGAAGCATGCTGGCGAGGACGAAAACGAGCACGAGCACCCAGCTCCCGTCATGTTCCTCCCGGGCGACGTCCCGATAGAAGACGTAAGCCAAGGTGAGCACCGCCAAAGAGGCCAGGAGATTTGCCAGGCCGATGAACGATAGCGGGATCGCCACGGCCAGCGTGGGGCGCCGCTCGACCGTTGGAGCATCGCGGTACCCGCCCGGAGCCATGGAGGGAGGCTCGATCCAGCGGATCGCGATATCGCCGACGACCTCGTCTTCGTAGTCTGCGACGAAACCGGGAGCCGTGAACGCCTCGTAAGCGCGCCTCTCGCGCTCCTTCTTCGCTCTGCGCGCGCTCCGCAGCGCACGCTCGACAGAGACATAATTTTCTCGCCCTTCCTTTCGAACCTCAGCGGACCTCGAGATACGTCCCTTCCTCACTGCAATCCGAAGCTGCCTCGCGGTAAAGGGCCCAGCTTGCCCGTTCGCCGCCTTGAGGAAATAGCGCACCGTCAGGCCCATTCGTCCGTCATTAATGACGAGCACCGGTGCAGACGAGTCACCACAGGCTGACGGCTACCTCGTCGCACCTCGGGGCAAAGTGAACGCAGCGTCCACCTTTTTCGTGTCGCCACAGCGCGCGCATCGCCGAACCGATTACTCGTCCCGCGGCTCCGGAAGTGAAAAGTGAGTAGGTGGGGACCGCGTCGGTTCCGGTTGGCTTCGTCAGAGCCAAGATGTCCCGGTCCGTGAATCCAGCGTTCTCCAGGATCCTCTTCGTCAACGCATCGCGAGGCCCGTAGGGAAGGTTGGCATCGAATGCGCAGGCCAATCTCCTCGATGTCAGCGAACTGCGCCTCGATCGTGACGTTTCGACACTCGATGAACTTCCCTAGCACCGACTCCCGAATCCCCTTGATGATGTCCAACCCAATCCCAGTGGTCCCGGGCCGCCCGAGCGCGGTCTCCAACTGAGACACGGTGATGGCGCCGGACACAAGTACGAACGCCACCGAAGTGACGCCGAGCGTAGTCCCAACGCGCGCCCTTGCCATCCTTGTCGTTGGCTCCGCTGCGCCGCGAACCGTCTTCGAACTCGACGATGAAGCGCTGGCTCGCGACCGGCATCCCATACCGCTACCTCAGCCACCAGAACGGATGCGAACCTACGCTACGGCAACCGTGACGAGCACACGGTGGGTCTTCTGCACAGGGCCGGGTTCACGAGGAGGCAGATCCTCGAACAGTCGTTGACTGCACACGCTTCAGAAGCGCCCGCCCATTGGATCGATGCCTGGAGAGCGTCGATGCCACGCCCGTGACCTCCTCCAGGAAGGCGAACCGTACGGCGTCTCAGGCGGGAAGTCCATGGGAATGCACCGGAATGCTAGCTCGCGCTGCGTATCGGTCATCTGCAGCGATTCGACGTTGTATTCGGACATTGGTGCGCCATTCACGTAGCTGCTCGCGAGCGTTCTCCAGTCCTCAAGGTGTCCGTGCCTGATGTTGTCCAGGCATGGCCGAGGGCGGGGGCACCGCTCGTGGTGGTGTTTTCAGTGGGCGAGGAGCGCTGGTTCGCCGCAGAGGCGCGCGCGGAGCGCCCCGGAAAGGAGCGCGACGAGGCCAAGGGCGGCGGTGAGGTTGGACATCGCGGCGTCGCCGTAGATACACCCGGTCGACCAGCGGGGGATGCCACCGGCTTGTGCGTGCACGAGGCACCCTCCCCCACCTGCCCCCTTCCTTGCCCCCGCCGAAAGGCGGACTGCGATGCATGCTGCGGTGCTCTCCGATGCAGGGGTTACGCCGCCTGTCGGGTTACGGCTTCCGCCGAGGGGTGACGAGCAGCGATATGTCTGAGCTGCGGGTCCATGACGCGATGTGGATCCTCGATCCGATGGCTCGCCGCGTGAGGCGGCGCCTTTCCGTCCTCGAGCACGACGAGCTCGTGTCGGTGGGGTACATCGCGCTCCGCAAGGCCTCCGAGACGTTCGACCCCACGCTCGGTGTCGCGTTCAGCTCGTACGCCTGGATGCGTGTCTTCGGGGCGATGCTCGACGTGGCGCGAAAACACGTGAACGTCGCGAGCCGCGTTCACGGCGCGTGCTTGCAGGCGATCACCTTGCTGGGTCCCCGGTTGCCGGTGCAGCTCACCGTTGCATCGCGGTGTCGAAGCGCTTGCCGATCTCGGTCCAGTTCAGGTTTCTGAAGAACGCGTCGAGGTAGCCGCCCTTGTCCGGCCCGTAGTCGAGCGCGAACGCGTGCTCGAACACGTCGAGCACGATCAGCGCCTCGCTGTGCCACGCGCCTCCGCGGTGGTCCTCGGTGGGGACCACTTCGATGGTGCGTGAGGTGCGGTCCAGCGCGAGCACGACCCAACCGCTCGCGGCGATGCCGCACGCCTTCATGTGCGCGATGGCCGTCTCGACGCTGCCGTACCGCTCGCCGAGCGCGTGCCCCAGCGCGGTGGGGGGAGCCTGGCCCGGACCGATCAGGTTGGCGAAGTACAGCTCGTGGAGCAGCGCCGAGTTTCTGGCCGCAGACTCGCCCGCTTTCAGCGTGCCGTATTCGCTCCAGTAGCTGCCCGCCTCGGTCGTGTCGCTCGTGCTCAACCTCTCTCGGATTTGGTTGAGCTTCTTCACCGCGCTTCCGTAGTTCTTGTCGTGGTGAAGGGTGAGGAGCTTGTCCGAGAGCCCATCGAGCTTCTTCGCATCGAAGGGCAGGGGCGCGATCGTGTGCTCGGGGGGCGCCTTCAGCAGCGGTGGTGGCGCGCTCTTTTTCGGTGCCGCGTTGGGTGGGGTCTGTGCTGCGGCTCTCTGGTTGCACGCGGTCATGGCCCAGCCGGTGGTCGCGATGCCCAGCGCCAGCGCCCGTCTTCTCGTCACGTCGATCGCCATGGAGAAGGTGTACGCCGGCGGTGCGGTCTCGCCAACCCGCGGCCCCTCAAGCGTGCAGGCGAAGGCCACCTCATCGACGCTGGACGCGACGTCGCTCCCGCGTCGCCTTCACGATTGGGGGCTCACACCGAGCTTGGAGTGTGGCGACCGGCAGGGGCGCTGGGGGTGAGGGCTTGGACGAGGAGGGAGACGAGCACGGTGGTGCCGCAGCCGATGACGTTGAACCAGAGGAAGCCGAGGTCGCTGCTCACGAAGGAGAGGAGCACCGCCGCCTGCGCCACCAGGGCGGCCCAGAAGACGGCGCGAGCCTGCACCCGCTTCACGAAGAAGGCCACCACGAACAGGCCGAGGACGGTGCCGTAGAAGAGCGAGCCGAGCACGTTGACGGCCTCGATGAGGTTGTCGAAGAGGTTGGCCACCGACGCGAAGCCGAGCGCGATCAGACCCCACACTACGGTGAGGGCCTTGGTCACGCGGATCTGAGCGGGTCCGACGGACTCCTTGCGGATGAGACGCTGGTGGATGTCGATGGCGCTGGTGGTGGCGAGCGCGCTCAGCTCGCTGGCGATGGAGCTCATCGCGGCGGACAAGATCACCGCGATGAGGAGACCCACCAGGCCCACGGGGAGCATCGACAAGACGAAGGTGATGAACACGAAGTCGGCGTCCTGGGTCTCGGCGCCGGGCTTGGCGGCGGTGATCACCTCCTTGGTCGCTTTGCGCGCCTCCTTCACCGCGAGATCGGCGGCGGCGAAGCGCTCCCGCGCATCGGCGTGGTCGCCTCCGCTCCTCCGCGCGGTGAGGTAGTGCATCGCCGCCTCGCGCCGCTCCTCGCTGCGCGCCGCGAAGCGGTCCTCTGCGCTGGCCATCGCGGCGGGCTCGGCGGCTCGCGCCGCGGCGAGGGTGGTGGGGTTGTAGAACGCAGGGGCGGGGCTGAAGAGGTAGAACACGTAGAGGAGGATCCCGATGAAGAGGATGAGGAACTGCATCGGGATCTTGAACATGCCGTTGAACAACAGGCCCATCCGCCCTGCCGCGCTCGAGGTGCCGCCGAGGTAACGCTGCACCTGCGACTGATCCGTGCCGAAATAGGAGAGCGCGAGGAAGAACCCCCCGGCCAGGCCCGACCAGAGGTTGTAGCGCGTGTCCCACGAGAGAGACGTGTCCACCACCTTCATGCGTCCGGTGGCGCCGGCCAGCGTCGCCGCCTCGTCGAGCGACATGTCGGCGGGCAAGCGTGAGAAGAGGAACACCCCCGCGGCGAGCATCCCGAGGAGGATGACCACCATCTGGTGCTTCTGGGTTTGGCTCACCGCCTTGCTGCCGCCGCTCACGGTGTAGGCGATCACCGAGAGGCCGATGACGAGGTTGGTGAGGTGCAGCGGAAGCTCGAGGATCGTGGAGAGGATGATGGACGGCGCGTAGATCGTGATCCCCGCCGCGAGCCCACGCTGGATGAGGAACAAGAGCGCGCCGAGGGTACGCACCCGCACGTCGAAGCGCTGCTCGAGGTATTCGTAGGCGGTGTACACCTTCAGCCGATAGAAGATGGGCACGAACACCGCGCACACCACGATCAGCGCCAGCGGCTGACCGAAGTAGAACT
>CAYOAL010000123.1:0-32000 GCA_964401935.1 uncultured Polyangiaceae bacterium | reverse complement strand
TCACCTATCGCTTCGCCCGGCGCGCCAACGCGGAGGGGATGGTGGTGGTGGACGATCCCGACTCCATCTTGCGATGCACCAACAAGGTGTACCTCGCCGAGCTCTTGGCGAGGCACGACGTCGCCGCTCCCAAGACGATGGTCATCCACCGCGGCAACCTCGGAGAGGTCGCAGACGCGCTCGGCTTCCCGGTGGTGCTCAAGCTCCCCGACAGCTCCTTCTCGCTCGGGGTGGTGAAGGCGGCGAGCCAGGAGGAGCTTCGAGAGGTGGCTCAGAAGATGCTCGCGAGCTCGGAGCTCATCGTGGCCCAGGCCTACACGCCGACCGAGTTCGACTGGCGAGTGGGCCTGTTCGGGGGCAAGCCGCTGTGGGTGTGCCGTTATCACATGGCGCCTCACCACTGGCAGATCGTCAAGGCCAGCGGCGGCACGCGGCGTTGGGGTCGCGTCGACGCGCTCCCGGTGGCGGATGCGCCGCAGGCGGTGGTGGAGACGGCGCGGCGGGCCGCGAATTTGGTGGGCGACGGCCTCTATGGGGTGGATCTCAAAGAGGTGGGGAGAGACGTCCTCGTGATCGAGATCAACGACAACCCCAGCATCGAGGCGGGGGAGGAAGACCGAGTGCTCGGCGACGAGCTCTACCTCCAGATCCTGGGCGGCATGAAAGATCGTCTCGACAAGAAGCGCGGCGTGCGCGCCGTCTCCTGAGAGGAGGAGGGTGAGGTGAGCGACGACCCAGACACTCTCGAGACGCTCGCAGACCAGACGCCCGCAGACGGGACGAGCGCAGACGCGAAGCCCGGGCTCGGCCTCTTCGAGGGGTTCGGCATCGAGCTCGAGTACATGATCGTCGACGAGGAGCGGCTCGACGTGTCTCCGATCGCGGATCGGGTGCTCGTGACGGCGGACGGCGTGGTGGAGGGCGAGATCGAGAACGGCGCCATCGCGTGGTCGAACGAGCTCGTGCTCCACGTGATCGAGCTGAAGACCAACGGCCCGGCCCCCCGTCTCGATGGGCTCGCGACCCTCTTCGCCGACAACGTCGCCGCGGTGGAGGCGCGGCTCGCGTCGCACGGCGCGCGGCTCATGCCCACCGCCATGCACCCCTGGATGCGCCCGGAGGCGGAGACGCGGCTGTGGCCCCATGAGCACGGCGTGGTCTACGCCGCCTTCGACCGCATCTTTGGCTGCAAGGGGCACGGCTTCGCGAACCTCCAGAGCATGCACATCAACCTGCCCTACCGGGGGGACGCCGAGCTCAGCCGTCTCCACACCGCGATCCGGTTGGTGCTGCCGCTCTTGCCGGCGCTCGCCGCGTCGAGCCCGATCGTGGAGGGGGCGCCGACCGGCTGGCTCGACACACGGCTCGAGCACTATCGCCACAACTGCGATCGCATCCCGTCCGTGACCGGGCACGTGGTGCCCGAGCAGATCGACGGTGAAGCCAGCTACCGCCGCGTGATCCTCGACCGCATCGGTCGCGACATCGCCCCCCACGATCCCGAGGGCGTGCTCGATCCGGAGTGGGTGAACGCCCGTGGCGCGATCGTGCGCTTCGTTCGCGACAGCGTAGAGATCCGCGTCATCGATGTGCAGGAGCACCCGGCCGCGGATCTCGCGATCGCGTCGCTCACGGTGGCGCTCGTGCGCGCGTTGGTCGAAGAGCGCTGGGCGAGCTTCGCACGGCAAGCCAACCTCCACGAGGCGCAGCTCTTGTCGATCTTCCTCGACGCGGCGCGGCACGGCGAGCGGGCGCGGGTGGACGCGCCCGACTACCTCGCCTGCTTCGGGGTCGCGGGGACGCCCACCATGCAGGCGCTGTGGCAGGAGCTCTTCGACGCCTGCGGGGGCGAGGGGCTGCCGGGGGCGGCGCCGCTCGAGCTGATCCTGCGTCGCGGGCCGCTCGCGCGCCGCATCCTCGACGCGGTGGCCGGCGACGCGCGCGGCTTGCCGGACGTGTATCGGGCGCTGTGCGACTGCCTGCGGTCGTCGCGGTCGTTCGAGCCATGAGGCGGGTCTTGCTGAGCTGCGAGCACGGGGGGAACGACATCCCGCGCCGCTACCGAGCGCTCTTTCGCGGGGCCGACGACGTGCTCGCCAGCCACCGCGGGTGGGATCCCGGCGCGCTCGCGCTCGCCAAGCGCCTCGCGCGGCGGCTCGACGCCCCGCTGGTGTTTGCGACCACCTCACGGCTGTTGATCGATCTGAACCGCTCCCTCGGCCATCCTCGCCAGCTCTCGTCATTTACCAGCGGGCTCACGGAGGCTGAGAAGCGCGCCCTCATCGCCGACGTCTACCTCCCCTATCGGCAGCGCTTCGAGGGGCTCGTGGCCGAGCACGCGCGAAGAGGGGCGGTGCTCCACCTCTCGGTGCATACGTTCACGCCGGTGCTCGACGGGGTGGTCCGCGCGGTGGAGCTCGGCTTGCTCTACGATCCGGCGCGGGCCCGAGAGCGCTCCTTCGCCGCCGCCTGGGCTCGTGCCCTCGCCGGAGCGCTCCCCGACCTGCGGGTGCGCCGGAACGCGCCCTACCGCGGCGCTACGGATGGCTTTACCACTCAGCTCCGTCGCCGCTACGACGAGCGGCGCTACCTCGGCATCGAGCTCGAGCTCAACCAGGCGTTGGCGGTCAAGCCGGCGGTGGTGCGCCGAGTCGCCGACGCGCTCGCGCGCACCCTGGCCGCGCTCCCGTAGCGGTCGCCCGCGGAGCGAGTGGCGGGGGCGGTTGTGGGCGCGCGGTCACGACTCGCTGGCCGGACCGTAGCTCCCACTCCCGTAGGGCATCGAGTGGGTGGAGGGGGGCGCGAGCGGCTCGCGGCGGAGGTAGAGGTGGTCGTCGGGGGCGACGATGCCGAGGTGAAGGATCCGAGCGCCGGTCTGGCCGACGGGGTTGACGCTCTTGCCCACCACGATGCCGTCTTCGGGGGCGCAGTACTCCCGGATCACGTCGCCGAAGGCGTTGCGGAGGATGGCGATGCGCTCGCCCTTGGTCACCCGCTCGGTGGGCTTGGGGAGCACCTCGAGCAGGCCGCCGCGGTCGGTGAAGAGCCAGTAGCTCGTGTCGCAGATCACCGGCTCGGGTCCTTCGGCCACGCGCATCTTGGGCACCATGTGGGCGTCGGCCAGCACCCGCTTGAGGCCGGTCCGGCTCGAGCGGATGTAGTTGGGCTGGAAGCGCTGCGGGTCGCCGATCTCCACGGTGATGGCCGGGATGCCGAGATCCATCGCCGTGCCCCGCAGCGTGTGGTCGCTGGCCGGGTTGTGCACGATGATCTCGGGGCGCTGCAGGTAGGCCATGCGGGCGGCCTGGGGGTGGAGCATGTCGGCGCGCACGTAGAGGGAGTTGATCCGGCCGAAGCTCGCGGTGTGGAGATCGACGAGGTAGTCGAACTGCCGCACGATGCGCTGCACGATCCGGTGCGCGTACACCTGGGCCACGTTGCCGTGGGGTTTGCCGGGGAAGAGCTTGTTGAGGTCCATGCCGTCCACGAACTCGCGCTGATGGTTGTGGAGACCGGGCACGTTGATGGCGGTGACGCCCACGATGGTGCCGCGGAGCTGGCGCAGATCGAGGTTCTCGAACAGGGCCTGGATGGCGCTGATGCCATTGAGCTCGTTGCCATGGACGGCGGCGGTGATGCCGAAGGTGGGGCCGGCTTTGGCGCCCCGGGCGACCAGCACGGGCACCAGGATGTCGGTGCCGAGCCCGTCGCCGACGACCTCGATGTGCACGCGGCTGACCGCGCCGACCGGCAGGCGCTCGATGTCGAGGGAGCGCAGCCGCTGCGGTTCGGGCGGCACCGGGTGCGCCACCACCACCGGCGCCTGGAAGCGCTTGCGACGGGCCCCGGAGCGGCGGCTCGGAGCGGCGGGAGGGATCACCGCCACGGCCGGTTCGCCGGTGGCGGGTTGGGGGGGGAACGATGAGGGGCGCTTGGAGTCCATCAGGGGCGACAATGAGACACTCGTGCGACGATTGCGAGAATGGTAGGTGGGCGCAGCTTTGAAGCCAAGGAGCTTGCCAGCCGATCGAGGGGCAAGCATGGTTCTTCCGCGGTGCACACGACCATCTCAGCCGAAGAGCTCACCAAGCCGTACGCCACGCGGGTGTTGCCAGACTCGTTCGAGCCTTCGCAGCATTTCTACCCCCGTGTGCTCAACGCGCAAGTGCATCCGCTCGTGTCGTTCCTCATGCGGCTGTCGCAGGAGCGCATCGTGATGCGCTACTGCCACCTGAACCCGCAGGTGGACGCGGCCGCCCTCGAGGAGTGTCTGCGCACCCACACCCGACATTTCCACTGGGGGGGCGCCGACCTGTTCTACACCGTGACCGAGGCGGGGGTGCGGCGCATGACGGTGCTGGAGACCAACTCCTGCCCCTCGGGGAACAAGTCGATGCCCATCCTCACCGAGGAGGACGAGCAGGGGGGCTACCGCACCCTGCTCGAGCACTGCTTCGTGCCCCTCTTGAAGAAGCGCAAGACCAACCACGGGGCGTTGGCCATGATCTACGACAAGAACTTCATGGCCGCGTCGGGCTACGCCGCGTCGCTCGCCGACATCACGGGCGAGCCGGTGTTCTTGGCCCCGATCGGCGACGGGGTGGCCGATCCGCCGGTGCGCTTCGACGACGGTTTGATGTTGGTGCGTGACGAGCACGGGGAGTGGCACGCGGTGCGAGCGGCCATGCGCTACGTCACTCAGCGCCCCTGGAACCGCATCCCGGTGAGCACCAAGACGGTGATCTGCAACCCGCTGATCGCGTGCCTGGCAGGGGGTCGCAACAAGCTCATCGCCTCCAAGGCCTACGAGTTCCTCAACGCATCGCTCGCGGGGAGCGGGCTCGCGGTGCGCACGCCGGAGACGATCCGAGACGTGAGCCGGGCCGAGCTCCCCCTCTGGGTGCAGCGCTTCGGCGGCTACGCGGTGGTCAAGGTGCCCTACAGCAACGCGGGCCAAGGGGTGTTCACCATCACCAGCCCCGCCGAGCTCGAAGCGCTGATGCGACAAGACTTTCGGTACGAACGGTTCATCGTGCAGGGCCTCATCGGCAACAGCGGCTGGACGTCGGAGAAAGAGGGGAGCCGCTACTACCACGTCGGCACGATGCCCGACAAAATGGGCCGCATCTACGTGGCCGATCTGCGGGTGACGGTGGCGTCCGGACCCACCGGCTTCCGGCCGATCGCGATCTACGCGCGCCGCGCCCGAGAGCCGCTCGCGGCCAAGATCGCCGAGGGTACGCAGTCGTGGTCGATGCTCGGCACCAACCTCTCGGATCGGCGGGCCGACGGTGGCTGGAACGCAGACACCGACCGCCTGCTCTTGATGGATCGGCGCGACTTCAACAAGCTCGGCCTCGGGCCGGACGATCTGTTGGAGGCCTACATCCAGTCGGTGTTGTCGGTGCTGGCCATCGACCGCATGGCGGACACCCTCACCGGCAAGACGGGCGATCTCAAGCGCCGCCTGTTTCGCTCGCTCAACGACGACGACCGCCTCCTCGAGGAGCTCCTGCCGCCGGCGGTCCGAGCGGCGGCGCCCGTCAGCCGCCCCAGCCCCAAGTCGGGGTCCAACGGCAAGCCCGACGCCGACGGCTGAGCGGTGGGTCGGGGCTCGCACCGCTGCCTGCGCCGCGGCCGACGGCGCCGCGCCGGCGCGGCTCACCAGGGGAACGACTCGAGGTAGCGGCGGAGGTGACTCACGGTGGGGAAGCGTCGGCGCACGAGATCGTTGCGCAGCCCGCAGCAGATCGCCTTGATGTAGTCGGGTTGATCCTGATACGTGCGAGCGCCCCCCACCGCGTCGTAGAGCAAGCGCGCCAGATCGATCACGTCGTCTTGCATGTGGGTCCGCTTGGTCTTTCCCCGGTGGAAGAAGTCGAACAGCTTCGGGCGAAAGAAGATCCCCTCGCGCTCGATGAACACGTTCTGATCGTGGAGATCGCCGTGGTATTCGCGCGCGAGGTGGACCTCCTCCATGCCCTTGGCGAGAGCGTGGAGGAGGTGGAGCGCCTCGAACGACGGGAGCCGCTGTCGCGGCAGGGTCTTGATGTAGTCGGAGAGGATGGGGCCCTCCACCAGCTCGCTCACGAGGCACGCGACCGACTGTCCCTCGAAGTCGATGGTCTCCGCGTTGTGGTACTTGATCACCATCTCGCAGCGGCGCAGCTTCTCGAGCTTCTTGGCGTAGCGCCGCAGGGTGACGTTGCGCGGGTTGCGCTGCGGGAAGAAGAGCTTCACCGCCCGACGGATGCCGGTGTGACGCTCCCGCACGCGATACACCTCGCCCTCCCAGCCGCGTCCGAGGAGCTGCTCCACCACGTACTTGCCAGCGACGGCGCTGCCGTCCTCCAGCGCGAAACGGGAGATGCGCTTCATCGTGGAGGAGCCTACTCAGCCTGTGGCGGCGAAGCGAGCGGCGGGGCGCTCGCGCCAACCCGCCGCCCCCCTCACGCGGTGGGTCGGGGTCGAAAGAGCACGAAGGTGGCGTCGTCGGGTTTGCTCGGCTGCCCCTCTCCGGGGTCGAGCATGCGCTGCCGGCAGGCGGCGGCGAGGCGCTCGGCGGCCTCCTCGAGGGGCCCTTTCCGCACCAGCTCCGCCACCTCGTGGACGTCGAGGTTGTCGAGCACCCCGTCGGTGGCCAGCACCACGGTGTCCCGGGGGCGCAGCGCGATGGGGGCATGCATCTCCACCCGCATGTCGCTCGTTCCCACCACGTTGGAGACCACGTGGCGCTCCTCGTGGTGCAGGGCGTCGCCCTCCGAGAGCAGCCCGGCCTCGATGGCGTAGCCGACCGGCGAGTGGGCTACCGTCTGCAGGCGGATGGTGCCGCGGCCTCCCACCACCATGATGGCGGAGTCGCCCACGTGGAACGCGCGGAGCTTGTGATCTTTGATGACCGCGGCGGCGAGGGTGGTGGCGGCGCCGGTGCCGAGCTCGGTGATCCGGCGGTTTGCGCGCTCGAAAGCGTCGATCACCGCGTGACGCACCTCGTCGGGCCCGCCATCGCTGACCACCGAGTGACCGACCTCCTCGATGGCCAGGGCAGCGGCCTGGCCGCCGGTGGCGTGTCCACCCAACCCATCGGCGACCGTGAGCACGGTGGTGTCCGACAAGGCCCAGGCCGCGGCGCGGTCTTCGGAGGGGCGATTGAGCTGCGTCGGATCGGCGGCCCCACACAGCACCACGCTGCCCGACCGCAACGTCTCGTGCATGACGGTGGTCCCGGCCTCCAGCGGCAGCTGAATCGCGGTCATGGCGGCAGAGCCTACGCGAATCGGCTCCACTTAAGAAGTGCGTCCGACGCGCCGGCTCGGGACGTCGAGCGACGCGCGCCGAGACAATTCGGCGGGCTCTGCGCCGCGAAAACCCCCTTCTGTGCAAGCGTTGCACAGTCGTCTCGTGCATGGGTTGCGCTGGCGCCGCGGTGCGCGCTGCTCCGTGAGCCAGCGCGGGGGGATTGCTGAGATTTGCGCGCACCCGCCTCCTCTCGGTGGACACTGGCACGTGCTGTGCCTCGCGCGCCTCGATACCCCATGTTGCACCCTCACACCCGACTCGGTTTCGTCGACGAGCAGATTGGATACGGCGTCTTCGCCACCCACTTCATCCCCGCCGGCACCATCACCTGGACGCTGGACCCGCTGGATCAGGTGGTCTCCTCCACCAAGCTGGAGGGCATCCCCGCCAGCCTGTGGAGTGTGCTCGAGCGCTACGCGTTCCTCAACGGCCGCGGCGACTACATCCTGTGCTGGGACTTCGCGCGGTTCATGAATCACAGCTGCAACCCGACGTCGCTGGCCCCCGGCATGGACGTCGAGATCGCGGTGCGCGACATCGAGCCCGGTGAGCAGATCACGGGCGACTACGGCGCCTACAACCTCGAGCGCGATCTCTTCTGCTGCTGCGGCGCCACGAACTGTCGCGGCACGGTGCGCCGCACCGACTTCGATCTGTACGCGGACGAGTGGGACGGCAAGCTCCGCCGAGCGGTCGCGCGCATGAACGCGGTCGAGCAGCCGCTCTGGGAGCACGTCAAAGATCAGCACGAGCTCAACGCGGCGGCCGCGAACCCGGCCCTCCTTCCGACCTGTACGTTGCATCGCGTGGCGACTCCCGTGTTAGTCCCAGCCTATGGCTGAACCACGGGATGCCCCCCCCGGCGACTCTTCTTCTGCGAGCACATCACGTCGGGTAGGGCTGCGGCGAGCCCGACCCGACGACATCCCCACCCTCTTTGCGGTGCAGCGCGCCGCCTACCCGGCCTACCCGCCCCACGCGCTGTGCGACGAGCGGCAGCTCGCCATGCAGCTCGCGGCGTTCCCCGACGGTCAGCTGGTGGCGACGGTGCGGGGTCGCATCGTCGGCTACGCGACCTCGCTCATCTTGCAGCTCGAGGACGACTCGCCCTGGTACTCGTATGGGGAGGTCACCGGCAACGGGAGCTTCAGCACGCACAACCCCGCTGGCGACACGCTCTACGGTGCGGACATCGCCGTGCACCCGGACTTCCGCGGTCGAGGGGTCGCCGGTCGCCTCTACGAGGGGCGCAAGCGGCTGCTCCGCCGGCTGAACCTGCGCCGCATGGTGGCGGGGGGGCGGATCCCTGGCTACCGCGCGTTCGCCGGTCGGCTCACCGCGGAGGAGTACGTCGAGGAGGTGGTGGCGGGGGAGCTCCGCGACTCGGCGCTCAACGCGCATCTCAAGGCCGGTTACGTGGTGCGCGGCGTGCACATGGGCTACCTGCGCGACGACCAGAGCCTCGACTACGCGACGTTCCTCGAGCTCGTGAACCCGAACTACCAGCCGAAGCGGCGGACGATCGCCGCGTCGCCGGTGAAGCGTACGGTGCGGCGTCTGCGGGTCTGCGCGTCGCAGTACGAGATGCGCACGATCGACACGTGGGAAGACTTTCGCCGCCAGGTGGAGTTTTTCGTGCAGACCGCGGAGCAGTACAACTGCCACTTCCTGTTGTTGCCAGAGCTCTTCACCGCTCAGCTCTTCAGCACCTTGCCCGAGGGCCGCTCCACCACCGAGGCGATCACCGACCTGGCGGATCTCACGCCCCGCTACCTCGACATGTTCACCGAGCTCGCGCGGCGACACGGCCTGTACATCATCGCCGGCACCCATCCGGTGCGGAAGGAAGGGGCGATCTACAACGTGGCCCACCTGTTCACGCCGCACGGCGAGGTCCACACCCAAGACAAGCTCCACGTGACGCCGAACGAGCGCAACGAGTACGGCATTCGCCCCGGCGAGAACCTGCGCGTGTTCGACACCCCCTACGGGCGCATCGCGATCCTCGTGTGTTACGACGTGGAGTTTCCCGAGCTCGCGCGGATCCTCACGCTCGCCGGCGCCGAGGTGTTGTTCGTGCCCTTCAGCACCGACGAGCGCAAGGCCTACCTCCGAGTGCGTTACACCGCCCAGGCGCGCGCGGTGGAGAACATGGTGTACGTGGTGCTGAGCGGCAACGTGGGCAACCTCCCCCAGGTGGAGAACTTCCTCATCAACTACGGAGAGGCTGTGATTTGCACGCCGAGCGACTTCCAGTTTCCTCCCGACGGCATCGCGGCCAAGGCCGACTCCCACAGCGAGACGGTGGTGATCAGCGAGCTGGATCTCAGCGCGCTCGAGCAGGCGCGCGAGATCGGAACGGTGCGACCGCTGCGCGATCGCCGCACCGATCTCTACACGCTCGACTCCAGCCTCGACGTCGAAGTGGTCCGCGTCACCTGACGCTCCTTCGGCCCTCGACGCGGTGAGCGCCTCGTCGCGGGGGCGGGCTCAGCGGTTCTTCTGCTGCTCGAGCGCGTTCGCGACTGCGCTCGGCTCGACGTCGCCTTCGAGGATGAAGTTCGCGCCGAGTCGTGCCGCGCCCAGAGAGCCGAGGCCGCGGGCGAGCAGGATCACGAAGGTGGCCGCGTCGCGGCGCCGGATCGCGTCGAAGGCGTCGACGCCGGGGAGGATGTCGTCGCCAAGATCGATGATCACGCCCTCGACGTTGTCGAGGTCGCGCCACTCGGTGAGCCAACCGTCGACCTGTTCGAAGACGGCGGCGTCGTCGCCTACCACCACGTCGCGCAGCGGGGCCGCGAGGGCCTCACGCAGCGCAGCACGAAACACGGGATCGCGCGACACCACCACCACGACCTTTCGGGACGCGTCGCGCGAAATCGGCTCGTGCTCTTCGCGGTGTTCGGCGGTGTTGAAGCGCATGGGGCAGACCCAGGCAAACGGCTCCAGCCCCTCCAGGAGGCCGAGGACGACCTCTGCTCATCAACTCGTGTGCCAGCGCCGAAGAACCACCGCTTGTGCTCGCAACATCGCACACTTGCGCATCTATTGCGCTTTGGGCCGTGCAGTGTTTGCACGCGCCTTGCGGTCGTGCATGCTGTGACCTTGAGCCGAAACGGTCAACTGCTGGTGGTGGCGGAGCACCCCGAGATGCGCGACGCGTTGTTGGACGCGCTGCGCCGTCGCGGGGACGCCGTCGACGTCCTCCCCGATGCGCCGTCGGCCATCGCGTCCGTCGAGCAGGCCCCGCCCGATCTGATCGTCGTGGATCTCGCGATCGAGGAGCCGTTCGTCTTGCTCGGGCGCCTGCGCGAGCTCTCGCCGCGATCGGCGATCGTGGCCGTCACCTGTGAGGGCTCGGTGGACGCGATCGTCGAGGCGATCCAACGTGGGGCCGATCACTGTCTGACGCGGCCGATTCGTGCCGAAACCGTCGCGGTGGTGATCGAGCGCGCGCTCGAGAAGCCGCTGCTCGCGCGGGCGGTGGCCGAGGAGCGCGATCGCGCCGCAGAGCAGCTCGACCTCGGGAGCTTCAGCCAGATCGTGGGGGCCCACCCCTTGGTGCAGCAGCTGATCGCCAAGACCCAGCAGGCCGCGAAGAGCCGCGCGACCGTGCTCATCCATGGCGAGACGGGGACCGGCAAGGAGCTCATCGCGGCCGCCATCCACTACAACTCCAAGCGCGCCGCGGGCCCGTTCGTGAAGCTCAACTGCGCGGCCCTCGCCGAGAGCGTGCTCGAGTCGGAGCTCTTCGGCCACGAGAAGGGGGCGTTCACCGGGGCGCTGTTGCGGCGCAAGGGCCGCTTCGAGCAGGCCGATGGGGGGACGCTGTTCCTCGACGAGGTGAGCGAGATCCCAGTGGGCGTGCAGGTGAAGCTCCTGCGATTCCTCCAGGAGCGAGAGATCGAGCGGGTGGGCGGTGACGAGACGCTCTCGGTGGACGTGCGCGTGGTGGCGGCGACCAATCGGAACCTCAAGTCGCTCGTCGAGGATCGCACGTTCCGTGAGGATCTGTTTTACCGCCTCAACGTGGTGCGCCTCGACGTGCCCCCCCTCCGTGCGCGGCCGAGCGACATCCCGCTCCTCGCCGAGCACTTCTTACGGCAGTACGCGGCGGAGAACGACAAGGACATTCGTGGCCTGACCGACGCGGCGAGGGACGCGCTGCTCGCCCATCCTTGGCCGGGCAACGTGCGCGAGCTCCAGAACATCGTCGAGCAGGCGGTGGTGCTGTGTGAGCGAGAGCTCGTCGACGTCGGTGATCTGCCCCTGAGCCCGGAGGCCAAAGACGACGAGCCGCTCCGGCTGATGATCCCCGGCGTGACGCTGGCCGAGCTCGAGCGCTACGCGATCATGAAGACGCTCGAGGCGGTGAACGGCTCGCCGTCCAAAGCCGCGGCCATCCTCGGCGTGAGCCGGCGAACGATCCAATACCGCATGCGAGAGTGGGGCTTGGTGCGCGGCAAGAACGGCTGAGCCCCGACCGTCGTGGCGGTGAGGGAGGTCGGTTGGCACGTCGCGTGCCCCCGGGCCTGGCCGTGCCGAGCCGATTGATCTCTCGAGAGGTGATGAGCCGACTGGATCGGCACCAGGTGAACCTGCACCTGTTGACCGCCGCGGTGGTCGAGCGCGCCACCGAGCTCGGCGATCCCCACCTCGTCGCGCTGGTCACGCGCCTGGCCGCCGTGAGCGAGGAGCACCGGCACCTCCTCGACGCGGTGTTGGAGGCCCTCGACGACGGCGCCTAGGCGCTCGTTCTGTGCGCACGTGCGCAGAGGTCGTACACCTGTTAGCGTATTATTTGTTTGATATCCTATAGTTGACGATGGCTACGATGTAGGCACGCCGGTTGCTGAAGGCTTCTCCAACCCTTCAAGCCAGGAGAAGACACACCATGCGACTCGGCCAGCTCATGACAGGCATCACTGCGGCACTCTGCATTTCGGCGACGTGGCTCGCCGCCGGCTGCTCCACCGGTCACCCCGATCCGGTCGGCCGCGGCGCCGACAACCTGCTCCCCGATCACGGCGACGACGGGTGCGGCATGGAGTGCGGCGGCCCGCTCGACGTCGCCTGCCCCGAGGGGCACTTCTGCGAGGTGAGACCCGGCGCGTGCGGGGAGATCGGGACGTGCGAGCCCATGCCCCAGGCCTGTCCCGACGTGTGGGATCCCGTGTGCGGGTGCGACGGCCAGACCCACGGCAACGCGTGTGACGCCGCCGCGCGCGGCGTGAGCGTGGCCCATCACGGCAGCTGCGACGTCGGCGGCGGCGCCTGCGGTGGTCCGCTCGACGTGGTGTGCCCGGAGGGCACCTACTGCGTCTCCGAGAGCGGCGTGTGCGGAGAGCTCGGCGTATGCACTCCCGTCGGCGATCCCGCCTGTCCGGAGAACTACGCGCCCGTGTGTGGCTGCGACGGCAACACCTACGACAACGCCTGTTTCGCGGCGGCGGCGGGGGTGGATCTCGCTCACGACGGCGCGTGCGCTCAGGGTGGCAAGCTCTGCGGCGGCATCCTCGGACTCGAGTGCTCCGACGACTCCTACTGCCACCACGAGCCGGGGACGTGCGGCGACGCGGATCTGCAGGGTCGCTGCGAGCTCAGGCCCCAGGCCTGCACCGATCACTGGGATCCGGTCTGTGGTTGTGACGGCAACACCCACGGCAACGCGTGCGAGGCAGCCGCCAGCGGCACCTCGATCCTTCACAAGGGCGCGTGCGACGCGACCGACGCGGGCTGAAGCTCCCGACCCTGGCTGCCCCTCCTGCGAGGAGGAGGAGGCAGCCAGCCTCTCGGCCTCGCTCAGTTGGTCTTCTGGTTCTTGGCGAGCTCGTCGTAGATTTTGTCGATGGGGGTGCCCTTCGCGAGGAGCGCGTTCGCCTTCTCGCGCTCTTCGTCGATCACCCGCTTGAAGTCGGCGAAGGGGCGCGCGCCGCGGATGCGGCGTCCGTTGACGAAGAAGGTGGGCGTGCCCCGCGCCTCCACCTCGTCGGCGAGGGCGGTGTCGCGGTCCACCTCCTCACCAACCTTCGGGTCGTCCAGCGCCGCCTTGAACTGGGTCATGTCGAGACCCAGGCCCTCGGCCATGCGCTCCACGGCGGCGCGGCTCAAGTCTTTGGGGCTCGCGAACATCGCGTCGTGCATCTCCCACGCCTTGCCTTGCCGGTGCGCGGCCTGCATCGCGAGGGCCGCGGTGCGCGCGTCCTTGTGCATCGGCAGCGGCTTGTGGCGGAACACGATGGCGACGTCGTCCCCGTAGGTGTCCATGATCTGCTGGAGGGTCGGACCGACCCTCGAACAGAAGGGTCATTGGAAGTCGCTGAACTCGATCAGCGTCACCTTCGCGTGCGCGGGGCCTTTGCGCGGGCTCCACGCGGCGAGCTCGACGAAGGCGGGACCAGGCTCGGGGCGCTGGGCCCGCGCCGGACGGATCCGCTGTCCGGCGTAGAACCCTCCGCCGCCCCCTGCGGCGAGACCAAGCACGAGGGCGATGAGCACCGGCCGCGACCTCCACGAGGGGGTCGACGCGTTCGAGCGCGCGGCCTCGAGAGCGCTCCCCCCCTTCCCGGTGCCGCCCTCGGCCCTCGCGTCCGCGCTCTTCGTGCGGCGCTTCTTGCGCGCCCTCGACGTCGGGGTCGGGCCGGCCTCGTCCGCGGAGGGCTCGTCGTCGTGGTCGCGCTCTGTCATGGGGCCGACTCATACAATAGCCGCGACCACGAGGCGACCCACGAGGCGACCTGCGGCCGGTCGGTGCTCACCCGGGCCAGTGCGGGCGGCTCGGCGCGAACACCACGAGCCGGTCCGCGAGGTGTTGGGGGCAGCGCTCGGCGAGGATCGCGCGTACCTCTTCGGGCCGGTAGATCTGGCTGAAGTGCATGAGCACGATGTGCTCATTGTCGAGCATGTCGACCTTGGCGAGCAGCTCGTCGAGGTGGATGTGGCAGCCAGCCCGGCTCGCCTCGAGCGATTTGCGGTGGTCGAGGAAGGAGCACTCGATCACGAGCACCCGCGAGCTCCCGATCGAAGGGGTCACGTCGAGGACGCTCACGAGGGTGTCGGTGGCGTAGGCGAGCTCGAGGCGGTCTTCGGTGTAGAAGAGCGACTCGTCCCCGGCCTTGCGGCGCGCGGCGATCTCCCGCCCAGGCAGCGCCGCGTGCTCGGGGCGGAGCTTGGTCACGCGGCGGAAGAACTGGTAGCCGAGCGACGGGACGGGGTGAAACGTGGGGAAGGCGCGAACCCAGAGATCGGCGCGGAGGTGCACCTCGGCGCCGGCGCGCATGGGGACGCTCTGGATGTCGAGGTCGTAGCGCTGCAGCCGCGACATCGCCCTGAGCGAGGCGGTGAGATCCTCGACAATCGCCTCGGGCAGGAACACGCGCGGCGGTCCCTTGTTGATGAGGCCCCGCAGCCCCAAGAACGAGACCAGCGCGCCCACGTGATCGGCGTGTCCGTGGCTCAGGAAGAGATCATCGACGGCGCCGAACGAGCGCGGGGCGATGCCCACGTCGAGCAGCACGTCGAGCTCCGGCACGTGGAGCGAGGTGTACACCCCGCCCACCGAGACGCCGCGAATCGTGTACGGCCCGGCTGCGACCGTGGTGAGCATCGGCGCTCAGCGCGTGCCTTGGCCCGCGGCCGGCTCGACGGGGGTCTCGTCCCCCGTGGCCACGGCGGCGCTGGGCGCGAGCGCGTCGTGGTCGGGAACGTCGATGCCGAGCGGACCGCGCTCGCCGCTCGCGTCCATGCAGCCGTGAGGGTCCACACCGGCCGGCGCGTGACCGGTGCGCGGGTGGGCGCCAGAGAGGAGGGCCGCGAGCTCGCCGTCCGTCTGGAGCAAGAGCGCGAGCTGGTCGCGCATCCAGGCCAGATCGAAGGGATCGAGCCGCGACGAGAAGGGCGCCACCGCGTCTTCGATCTGCGCGGCCACGAAGGGATCCGACAACAACGGGTGGGCCATGGGTTCATCCTACTACGAACGGGCGCGAGGGCCACGCGCCGCTAGGGCGGGGGGCCGTCGTCGGGATCGTCTTCGGGCGCCGGCGCGTCTGGCGGGTCGGGGGGGAGGGTGCGGACGCCGTCGGGGCCCAAATCGACGGGGGGGCCGTAGCTCTTGAGCGCCACCCGCTCCATCACCGAGCCGCTCACCGCCTCGAGCAGCACGATGCCCACGTCGGGGCAGTAGGCGGTGGTGATGCGGAGGGGCCGATCGCCAGCCCGCTGCTCGAGGGTCTTCACACAGCCGGTGTAGGCGCCCGCAGGCACGGTGACCGCGGCGTCCACCGCCACGATCTCCACCCAGCTCCCCTCTTGTCCGCGCCACTTGTGGCCCACCGTGAGCGGAGCCTTGAGCACGTAGACGGCCAGCGCCCCGCCGCTCGACAGGGTCACGCCGTCCGGCGCGTACTGAAACGTCTTGGTTCCCTGCGGCCCCATGAGATCGCCGCCCGCCGCGTCGGCGCGGGACACCCGGGTCATCATCACCCCCTCACCGCCGTCAGACTCGGTCTCGTACTGGTAGATGTGCCCGACGAGGAGCGGAAAATAGCGCGCGAGGTTACCCTGCGCGGCGCTCGTCGCGCCGGTGGGGGTGGGGGGCGGAGGGGTCGTGGGCTCGACGGCCGGGCCGCAGCCGAGCGCCATCGAGCTGGCGAGAACGGCGGCCGCCCGCGACAACCGTGTGCGACGCTGTGCGTTCGTCATTGTCCGATCCAGGCTTAGCAGGTACACGGCGTGAGGTGTTTGCGAAGCACGCGCTGTTCACACCTCGAGCGGCCTCGCTGCTCGAGGGCGGCCTGGGCTCAACGTCGCGGGAGCTCCTCAACGGGGAGGCGTGGCGGTGACGACGGAGGCGCGAGAGACCGGGCTCGGTGCGCGCGAGGGGGTGGGGGGCGTCCGCGTCTACCAGGTGGTCGTCGCGGCGGTGGTGCTCGGCGCCGGCCTCCCCATCGCGCTCCACCAGCGTGAGCACGGCGTCGTCAACGTGCACCAGATCATGCTCGCCTTCTTCCTCTGGCTGAACGCGATCATCGCGTTCTGGGAGATCTGCCTGTTCTTGCGCATCGGGCTCATCGAGGAGCAGTACGCCCGCTTCCGCGAGATCTACGCGGGCCGTGAGCTCGACCGAGTGAGAGACTTCTTCGGCGCCCGCATCCCGCTGGCGAAGATCTTCGCGCTCTCCACCTGGGCCGAGATCTGGTCGTCGTACGCGCTCTTCGACTCCTCCTACGCCGACCGTCGCTCGTATGGCTTCTTCATCGACATCGGCAACGGCTTCTCCACGCTGGTGCCCTCGCTGCTCGCTACCTACGCGATGACGTTCCACGTGCTGCCGGCGCGCGTGCTCGGCCTGGTGATGCTCTTGTTGTGCTACCAGATGTGGTACGGCACGCTCGTCTACTTCGTCAGCTTCCTCACCCACAAGCGCTACCGCGGTCACACGCTCGGCAACCTCTTGCTGTTCGTGGGCCTGTCGAACGGCATCTGGTTCTCGTTCCCGCTGTGGGGGATGTGGGCTGCGATCCGGCTGATCTACGACGACTCCTACGCCGTGTTCCTCGGCTGAAGGTCGCCGGCCCGTCGAGCGCGTGGTGGGCGCGGCCGTCAGCTCAAGCGGCGCGCGAACGGCGACGCCATGAAGCCATCCGTCTCGACGGGATAGGGGGCGAGACGTGGAGTCGAGGGGCGCGCGCGTCGTCGTCGGCTCGGCGCCTTCTCGGGGCGGGGACGCAGCCACGAGCGGAGCGCCCACCGCTCGCTGGTGCCGAGATCGAGGAAGGCGAGGCCGCGACCGGGACCGTCGTCGTCGTCGCGGGCGCCGGGCGAGGTGCGCGTGACGGTGGCGAACACCATCAGCTCGTGAGCGCGCCAGAAGATCCCGGGTTGGAAGCACACCACGAGCTCGTCGCCGAGGGCGAGCTCATGGGTGGCGTCGAGCCACAGGCCGTCGGCCGACATGTCCGTCGCCCACGACAGCGTCGGGCTCTCGGCGGTGGGGGTGATGATCTCGCAGGGGATGTCGACGGCGTGACGCGGCGTCTGACGCGTCGTCGAGCGCACGCGGATGAGCATGGAGGGATTGTCGTACATCTGCACACATTGGCCAAGCTCGCGACCTCCGCCTCGGGCCGCGGGGGGGGCTCGTCGAACAGCCCCGGCTTTGCACACGCTGGAGAACCCTGCTAAGGGCTGCGGCGTGAAGACTGCAGGATTCGTGGCTGTGTTTGCGCTGGCCCTCGGGCCCGCGTGTTCCGACAACCCGCCCGCCAAGGACGCCTCGAACGTCGACGCGCCGACCGAGGGCACGTCCACCGAGGGGGCCACCGACGGCGAGGCGGTGGGCAGCGCCGCCGACGCCTTCAAGCACGGCTCCCAGAAGGGGCCGGGCACCGGGGGCGGCGACAAAGGCAACAAAGGCCCGAAGGAGGGGGCTGGCGGCTTCAAGCACGGCACCCAGAAGGGCAAGGGGGGCGGCGGCGGCGACAAGAACGGCTCCGGTCCGAAGACCGCGGGCAAGGGCGACGGAGCCCACGGCCAGGGCAAAGGGACCGGGGCTGGCGGCGGCAAGAAGGACGGTCACGGCGACCAGTCGGGCGTCATGAAGAAGTGACGACAGGCCCCGCGCTCCTCGTCTTCTGCCACAATGGAGGGTGATGCGCGCGCGTCTCGGTGTCGCCACGCTGATCGGCCTGTTCGGTCCGCTTGGCTGTGCGTTGGCCCTCGGTCTCGATGAGTACGAGGACGACCGCTTCTGCGGTGACGTCAGCGACTGTCCACCGTCTACCGACTGTCTGCTCAGCCTCTGCGTGCAGCGCCGCTGCCAGGTGGAGCTGTTGCCTCGCTACACGCCGTGCGACGAGCACGGCGGCGAGGTGTGCAACGGCTCCGGGCGCTGCGTGTCCGGCGACGGGCGGGCTTGCAGCGAAGAGACCACCTGCGCGAGCGGCTACTGCGTCGACGGGGTGTGCTGCCGTGAGGCCTGCGACGGGATCTGCAGCCAGTGCATCGTCGAGCCCGGCGTGTGTGCCCCGGTGCCGCCCGGCGAGCCCGACGTGGGCGAGTGTTCCACGCCGTCGGTGTGCGACGGGGGCGGGCTGTGCGTCGACGGTGAGGCGGTGGCGGCGGCCACCCTCGGGGGGATGGGCTCCGATCCGGCGCGGGGGGTGACCCTCACCGATGACGGCGGCGTGGTGATCACGGGCAGCGTCGGCGCGGCCCTCACCTTCGACGGCGAGGCGGTGCCCTTCGGGGGGCCCATGGAGGACACCTTCACCGCGAAGTTCAACGGCGCGGGGGCGCCCGTGTGGATCGACGTGGTGGGCGACGCGACGGACAACCGAGGTCAGGTGGCGGCGACCGTGCCCGGGGGGCCGGTGGTGGTGGGGGGCAGCTTCGTCGGTGCCATCACGCTCGCCGGAGAGGCCCTCATGGGGACGGCCGCGGCGTTCTCGCCCTACGTGGTGGCGCTCGCCCAAGGGAGCGGCCAACAGCTCTGGGGTCTCGCGTGGCCCGACACGAGCGCGGGCGCCCTCGGCCACGGGGAGGTGCTCGCCATCGAGAGCGCCGGCGCCGACCTCCTGGTCGCGGGCTACGTGGCCTCCGCCACCGACTTCGGCGACGGGAGCGGGGCGATCGGCGCGAACGGCGCTCACGATGGGTTCCTCCTGCGGATCGATCCCGTGCTCGGCGCCGTCTCCTCCGCGCTCGCCTTCGGCGGCCCAGGCTCCGACGTCGTGCGCGGCCTCGCGGCCGACGGTGAGCGGAAGACCGTGCTCGTGGGCACCGCCACCGCGGCCCCCGATTTTGGCGGCGGAGCGCTCCCCCACAGCGGCGACACCCTGGCCGATCCCTTCGTGGTGGCGCTCGACCCGAGCGGAGCCCACCTCTGGAGTCGCGGCTTCACGGCCCCTGGCGGTCACGCGTTCTTTCGTGGTGTCGCCACCGACGCGGCGGGGGATGTGTTCGTCGCCGGATGGACCCACGCCGCGCTCGTCGTGGGCGAGGAGGTGATCGCGCTGGCCGGCGATCGCGTGGGCTTCGTGCTCAAGCTCGACGGCGAGACGGGCGCGGTGGTGTGGCATCGAGCGCTCCCCGCCACCGGCTCGAGCTATTGCCACAGCGTGGCTGTCGACGACGACGGTCACCTCTACGTCGTTGGCGCCGCGGTGGGCGCGATCGACTTCGGCGACGGCGAGCCGACGCCGATGGTGGGGGTGTCGGAGGCGTGGCTCGCCGCCTACAACACCGACGGAGCGCTGATGTTCACCCGTCGCTTCGGCGCCACCGACGGCGTTCAGGAGGGGCTGGAGGTGGCCCACCGAGAAGGAGCGCTCGCGATGGCTGGGTTCTTCGGCGGTGGACTCAACGCGCGCGGCACGCTCTACCAACCACCGAGCGACCAGGCCGACGCGTTCCTGGTGCTCTTCGATCTCTGAGCGCTCGGCGGTCGGGGCCGCGCTCGAGCCCGGACGACCTCGGCCTTCGCCTCGAAGGGGGCGAGCTGGAACCGTCTCGTAAGGGGCGCTCGAGGGTCGTCAGGGATGCGACCATAACGCGTCGCGCCCGACTCCGCGCCGTGAGCCGAGCGCTCCGTCGCGCCCCCCTCGTCCGCCGGAGGGCGTCGCCATCGCTGGCGATTGTTCGGCGGCGTCGACGACAGATGCGGTATCTCTCGTCCGCGTGAAGGTCTCGATCCTACGCCGCGGCTGGTTCGCGCTCGCCGCCCTCGGGCTCGGCGCCGTGGCCGCCTGCGAGCCGCCGAAGGCCCCGGCGCCCGTCACCACCGAGAGCTCGGCGTCCCTCTCGGCGCCGCGCGAGAAGTTGTCGCCCCCCACGCTCGAGCAGCGCGCGCGCGAGCTCGCCGAGCGGTTCATCATCGTCGACGGACACGTGGATCTCCCGTATCGGCTCGAGCTCGGCCGGAACGCGGCGGGGGCACTCTCCGAAGACGTGACGAACCGCACCGTGAAGGGCGACTTCGACTGGGTGCGAGCGCGGAGCGGGGGCCTCGACGCGCCCTTCATGAGCATCTACGTGCCGTCGAGCTATCAGAAGACGGGGGGCGCCAAGGCCTTCGCCGATCGGCTGATCGATCTGGTGGAGAGCCTGGCCGCGAGCGCGCCTGAAAAGTTCGTGGTCGCGCGCTCGGTGGCAGACGTCCACAAGGCCTTCACCGACAAGAAGGTGGCGCTGCCCCTCGGCATCGAGAACGGGGCCGCCCTCGAGGGTAGCCTCGAGAATTTGAGGCACTTCGCCGCCCGCGGCGTCCGCTACATCACGCTCACCCACGCCGAGGACAACGACATCTGCGACTCGTCCTACGCCGAGACCCACACCCACGCTGGCCTCAGCGCCTTCGGCCGAGAGGTGGTCGCCGAGATGAATCGCCTCGGCGTCATGGTCGACGTCTCTCACATCTCCGACGACGCCTTCTGGCAGGTGATGGACGTGACCAAGGCGCCGGTCATCGCCTCGCACTCGTCGTGCCGTCACTTCACGCCAGGGTTCGAGCGCAACATGAGCGACGCGATGATCACGCGCCTCGCCGCACAGGATGGCGTGATCATGATCAACTACGGCAGCACCTTCCTGTCCAAGGAGGCGCGCGATTGGTCGAACACCGTCGAGCCGCTGCGCAAGGCTTACATGGCCGAGCAGGGGATCACCGAGTGGCACGACCCCAAGCTGAGGGCGTGGCTCGACGCGTACCGCGCCGCCAACCCGTTCCCTCACGCACGGATCGAGGACGTGGCGGATCACATCCTCCACGTGATCGCTCGGGTGGGGGTGGATCATGTCGGCCTCGGATCCGACTTCGATGGTGTGGGAGACACGCTCCCCGTCGGGCTCGGCGACCCCTCCGGACTGCCGGCGTTGCTCGCGGAGCTCTTGCGTCGTGGTGTGAGCGAGCCCGACGTTGCGAAGATCGTCGGCCTCAACGCGCTGCGGGTGTGGGCTGCGGTGGAAGCGCACGCACAGTCGAAGCCGTGACCGGAGGGCCGGCTCGGCGGGACCAACCCCCCCTCGTCGTGTACACTGAACATATGAAGGTCGACTTCGGTCTCACCGCCACCGACTACGGGCAGCACCGTCCCGGATTCCCAGAAGAGCTCTTCGACCGGTTGAGTCGGATGGGCATCGGAGACCGCGGGCAGCGCGTGCTCGATCTCGGCGCCGGCACGGGGCATTTCGGCCGCGGTCTCGCGCGCCGGGGCTGTGAGGTGGTCGGTCTCGATCCCTCCGCTCCGCTCATCGAGGAGGCCAAGCGCATCGACGCGGAAGAGGGCCTCCGCATCGACTACCTGCTCGGCGCCGCAGAGCGCACGATGCTCGACGAGAACAGCTTCGACGTCGTGTCCGCGGGGCAGTGTTGGCAGTGGTTCGACAGCAACAAGGCGATGCGCGAGATCAAGCGGGTGCTGCGCCCCAAGGGGCGGTTGGTGATCGCGCAGTTCGACTGGCTCCCCCTCCCCGGCAATGCGGTGGAGGCCACCGAGAAGCTGATCGAGAAGTACAACCCGGAGTGGGATCTCGGCGGCGGCAGCGGTCTGCACCCGCAGGCGATCACCGACGTGCGGCGGGCCGGGTTCACCGACGTGGAGTCCTTCTCGTTCGACGTGGCCCTCGCGTTCAGTCACGAGGGCTGGCGAGGCCGCGTGCGGGCCAGCGCCGGGGTGAAGGCGAGCCTCTCGCCCGACATGGTCGCGCGCTTCGACGAGCAGCTGCGGCGCAAGCTCGAGGACGAGTTTCCCAACCAGCCGCTCCTGATGCCCCACTGCGCGTGGGCGCTGCTCTGTTCCGCGCCCGGCTGACGCTCGGCGCTCGGCAGGGAGCGCCGCGGCGGTCGCTCTCGGCGGTCAGCTCTCGGCGGTCAGCTCTCGGCGGGGAGCGCCTCGGCGGCGATGCCGGGCACCGTCATCACGCGCTGCTTCTCCGCCGTCTTGTCGATGTCGGCATACTTCTCCTCGATGGCCGCGATGTCGAGCTTGAGGATCTTGCCGTAGAGCTCGAAGGCGAGCGGAAAGATCGACCGGTGGCAGGCAGACTTCACCTGCTCGTCGTAGTGCGGGTAGGCGGCCCGGTGGAAGCTCGCGAGGTTGTAGAAGGGGATGCCCGGGTACTTGTGGTGCTCGTTGTGGTACGTGACGTTGTTCCAGAGGAAGTTCGTCAGCGGACGACCGGTGCCGTACGTGCGGGAGCTGTAGGCGTCGTCGTCGGTGGCCGGCATGCCGAAGTGCTCGATCATCGACGTCATGCTCGCGAGGAACGCGCCGAGGAGGAACGGCAGCCCGTAGAAGAACACGAACACGTGGGTGGGCATGAAGTAGGCCGCGAGGCCCACCAGCGAGAACATCCCCGCGAGCTCCAGGTTCACGCGCACCCGCTGCCACGGGGTGAGCCGCTTCAGGTACCGGAACATCTGGAACATGAAGTAGATGGGGTAGCCGAACGTGTAGACCACGAACAACAAGAGCTTCGCGAGGAAGGGGTTGTTCGTGTAGTCGGTGACCACGAAGTTGTCGACGTCGGGGTACGTGTTCGCGATCCGGTGGTGGTGCAGGTGGTAGTTCGTGTACACCGTCACGCTCATGCCGGTGGGCGACCAGCACAGGAGCGACAAGAGGTAGCTGCCGAGCTTCGAGCGCGCGAGGTTGCCGTGCACCGCGTCGTGGGCGATCGCCCCGAGGCCGCGGATGTTGTAGGCGATGAGCACCGAGCAGGCGATGCCGATGGGGATGGCGAAGCGGTGGTGCTCGGTCTCGTAGAGCAGCCACGTGAGCGCGGCCCACAGACCGAAGCCGAAGGGGATCTTCAGCAAGTAGTAGGGCTTGCGCTGGTAGGCAGCGCGCAAGACCTCCTTCGGAACCGCATCCATTCCGGCCATTCTGCGCGGAAGGTGTCACAAAAGACCCCACATCGCAAGAACCTGCGATACACCGGCGCCCATGCCCATCTGGCTGCACGTGCTCGCCTGTGTGGTCGTCCCCGCCGTGTGGGGCGGCGTGATGTACCTGGCGTTCAACGTCGTGGATCGCCGTCGCACGCGCCGCTCGTCCGACGACGTGCCGCCCATCGACTACTCCATCTGAGCGGCCGCTCGGAGCGAAGCCGTGGACGTCGCCGGTCAGGATGTGTCGCTCGTGGGGCTCGCTCTCCTCGGAGGGGGAGTCGGCGTGGTCGCGGGCATGTTCGGGGTGGGCGGGGGCTTCCTCTTGACCCCGCTGCTCAGCGTGGTGTTTGGTATCCCCCTGCCCATCGCGGTGGGGACCGGCCTCTGCCAGATGGTGGGCACCGCGGTGGTCGCGCTCCTGCGTCACCGCAAGCTCGGGCAGGGGGAGGTGCGGGTCGACGTGCTCATGTTCGCGGGCTCGGTGGTCGGGGTCGGGGCAGGGACGGCGGTGGTGTCGTGGCTCGAGGGGGCCGGCCAGGTCGCCCTCTTCGGCGGCTCGCTGCCGACGGTGACGGTGGCGCTCTACGGGGGCTACGTGGCGCTCTTGGCCAGCTGCTCGCTCCTCTTCTGGCGACAAGGCGGCTCGGTGGGGGCTGGAGACGGCCTCACCCTCGCGCCGCTCGAGCGGCTGCGTTGGGGGCCGATGGTCGAGCTCCCCAACGTGCGCAAGCGCGTCTCGACGCTGGCCCTCGCGTACCTCGGCATGGTCGTCGGCTTCGCGAGCGGCCTGCTCGGCATCGGCGGCGGCGTCGCGCTGATGCCGGTGCTCATCTATGGGTTCGGCTTCCCGATCAAGCAGGCGGCGGGCACCGGGATCCTCGCCCTGCTCCTCACCGTCACGGTCGGCACCGTGCAGCACGCCCTCGCCGGCCACGTGCACCTCGGCCTCGCCTGCGTGCTGCTCGTGGGCTCGACCATCAGCGCCCAGCTCGGCGCGGTGCTCACGCGGGATCTCCCCGCCCGCACGCTGCGCCGCACGTTCTCGCTCCTGCTCTGGCTCACCGTGGCCGCCATCGGGTGGGATGTGTGGCAGCGCCTGGCCCATCCCTGAGCGTGCTCTGCTCGGCGAACCGGCGCTGCGCGCAGGCGGCCCGTAGAGGCCGCGCGGCCCGCTTTTGTTGACGCCGCGCCGGGCTGCGCTACAAGCGGCCCCATGGTCTCTCGAGCTTTCTGGGCGTTGGTGTTGACCTTTGCGGTGCTCGCCGGCTGCATCTCGCGTGACGAGCACGACCAGCTGATGGCGGAGGCCGAGCATCGGATGCGGGTGGCGCAGCAGCAGCACCAGCAAGAGCTCGGGGTGGCGAACACCAAGATCGTCTCGCTCGAAGCAGAGCTCGCGCGGCTGCAGCAGGAGATCGTGGCCCGCGACAAGCAGATCGAGGAGGCCAACCGCCAAGGAGCGATCCTCCAGGCCAAGCTCGACGACGCCACCGCGCTCAGCGAGCAGCTCTCCTCGGCCCTCGAGAAGGCTGGCAAGAGCGTCGACTCGCTGGTGGCGCAGAAAGGCTCCCTGAGCCAGGCGCTCGAGGAGACCAAGTCGCGCCTCGAGGAGCTGCGCAAGGCCCAGGAGGCGGCCAACAAGCGGGCCGAGCTCTTCAAGAGTCTGCTCCTGAAGTTCAAGAAGATGATCGACGCGGGCGATCTGAAGATCGTGCTGCGCGATGGCCGCATGACCCTGCAGCTGCGCAACGACGTTTTGTTCGACTCCGGTCAGGTCGCGATCAAGCCGACCGGCAAGGACGCGCTCACCGAGGTGGCGGGGATCTTGGTGACGCTCGAGGACCGCGAGCTCCAGGTGGCCGGCCACACCGACAACGTCCCCATCTCCACCCAGCGGTTCGCGTCCAACTGGGAGCTCTCCGCCACGCGCTCGATCGTGGTCGTGAAGTACCTCATCGATCAGGGCGTGAAGCCCGACCTCTTGTCGGCGGCGGGCTACGGCGAGCACGACCCGGTGGCGCCCAACGACACGGCCGAGGGACGGGCGAAGAACCGGCGCATCGAGATCGTGCTCCAGCCGAACATCGGTGAGCTGGTGCAGGTGCCCGAGGTGAAGTGAGCGCCGGCGCGAGCCAGCGGGACCCGTGCACCTGCCCCGAAGTGCGTCGCGGGCGCCCACGTGGCGCCCACCTTGGCGGCGCACGTGGCGCGCCGTAAAGCCGCGACCTTGGGGGACGAGCCTCCTAGCCGCCGCCCGCGCCGAGGGCGCCGCCCATCCCGCCGGCGCCCCCCGCGCCCCCCGCGCCGCCTTGGCCGGCTGCTCCCCCGAGGCCCCCCGCAGCGCCGCCGCCCGCGCCGCCGCTGCCGCCCGCACCGCCGGCGCCGCCCGCGCCGCCCGCGCCGCCCGGGCCGCTCGTCGGCCCGCTCGGGAGGTTGGCGCCCTCGCCGCCGGCCCCGCCCGCGACGCAGTCATCGATCGGCACACACACCGCGGGGGCTCGCCACACCGCGCAGGTGCCACAGGGGCCGCAGTCGCTGTCTCCCTCGCACGCGTCCGTGGGTTGGCACGTCCGGTTGCAGAAGAGCACGCCGCCCACGCACACGCAGGTCTCGTCGGCGCCGCAGTCGCCGTCGTTGACGCACTCGCCGCCGTCGCCCGTGGTCTCGCCGGTTCGTACCACGCACCCGCTGCTGCTCAGCGTGATCGCTGCGCCGAAGGCGAGCAAGCCACCGAGCGCGAGGCGTGCGAGGCTCGTGACGAGCGTCGTCTCGCGACCTCCGTGCTTTCCCCGCGAGCGCATCGGTCGACGTTATCACGACGGTTCGAGCGACGCCCCATCCACGGCCCGGCTCGGCCTGTGATAACGTGGCCACCCAGTCGCGAGAGGCGCCGAGAGGCCTCTTCGCTTCGAACCCGACGGCCGCGTCTCGCTGGCAGAGGGCGGCCCGTCCTGCCCACGACGGAGACACGACATTGAGCGACGAGGACACGCGCGTCACCGCTCTCGAAGAAAAGGTGCGAGCGCTCGAGGGCGCGCTCGCGGCGGTCACCCGCGAGCTCGAGGCGCGGCGCGTCGAGCGCGACTCGATGCGGGCCCGCCTCCGCTGTCCGTCGTGCCGCGGGCGACGGATCTACCGCGTCAAGCGGGTGCTCGACCGCGACGGCGGTCAGAAGGCGCCCATGGCGGTGTCGGTGCGCGGGCTCTTCTTCCCGGAGGTGCGCGGCGTGTTCGAGTGCGACGTCTGCGCGGCGTGCGGTCTGGTGGAGTGGTACGTGCAAGACCCGGGCGCCATCGACGTGGAGCAAGACGACATCGAGCTCATCGAGGCGGAGGATCCCGCCCCCGGCCCGTACCGCTGAAGGTCTTGGAGGGTGCCGCCGCACCTCCCCCGAAGGCCTGGCCGCTGAGGCCGTGCCTTCGAAGCCGCGCAAGCTTGTATTCTCGGGGCCACGTCGAGATCATCGACCGATGATCGTCGTCCGCCAAGCGGAGGCTCGGGATGCCGAGCGCATCCACACCCTGATCGTGGCCCTCGCCGTCTTCGAGAGAGAGCCGGACGCGGTCGTGTGCACGCCCGACGATCTGCGCGCGCAGCTCGACAGCGAGCGCCCGCCGTTCGAGTGCCTGCTCGCCGAAGAGGATGGCGAGCCGCGGGGCTTCGCGCTCTTCTTCCAGAACTACTCCACGTGGCGGGGGCGGCCCGGGATCTACCTCGAGGATCTGTTCGTGGTGCCCGAGCATCGCGGCCGCGGCATCGGCACCCTCCTGCTCTCCGCGGTGGCGAGCACCGCGGTGGCGCGCGCCGCAGGCAGGCTCGAGTGGGCGGTGCTCGACTGGAACGAGCGCGCCATCCGCTTCTACGAGACGCTCGGCGCGGCGCCGCTGAAGGGGTGGACGACCTTTCGTCTCACCGGCGACGCGCTCGCCGCTCTCGCCCGCGGGCCTGCCGCCGGCCTCCACGACTGACGCGCGCCGCGACGGTGGCGCTGCGCCTTCCGCCAGCTGCGACTGACGCCCTCGGCGCCTTTCGCTATGCTGACGAATCGCTCCCGGGGCTCCGGTCTCGCGCGAAGAGGAGTTTTCTTTGCCGCTCTATCACCTCGACGACTGCATCCCGCCCTACGAGTTCGTAGCGGTGAGCCCGACCGGCGACCACCCCATCCCGGAGGAGTTCCGCTCGCGCATCTTCCTGCACACGGTGCACGACGGCGACTGCATCCCGCCGCGCTTCCTCCACGACATCGAAGGGCGTCCGACGGTCGATCCCCACCTGCTCGAGAAGCGCTACATCCTCGAGCGCGACTGGGGCGCGGATTTGGTGGCGCGCAAGGTGGCGTCGGCGATGGGGGTGCGCGGCTTCGGCCGGGCGCGGCTCGCGCGGGTGCTGCTCGACTTCAACCGCTTCCCGGGGAGCACCCCCCACGACGGCGAGAACGTGCGCCCCCTCGAGCGGCTCGCCATCAACTTCCCCTTCACGTCGTCGCTCGACCACGAGGCGAAGGTGCGCCTGCTCGAGGACTACTACGACCGCATCAGCGATCACGTCGAGCAACACATCCCCAACACGCTCATCATGCTCGCGATCCACACCTACGACGAGCTGAACGCCACCAAGACCAGGCGCCCCCACCTGAGCGTGCTCACCTCCATCGCGGGCTACCAGCGCGAGTCGCGCATGCCATACGGTCTGTTCGATCCGATGTATCCAGACGTGCTCGCGGAGTCGACCTCGAGCCGCATCCTGCGCGACCGCATCTCGCTCAACCTCGAGCGCACCGGCTTCCGCGTGAGCCACAACCACCCCTACGCCCTGCCCGAGGGGAGCATGGAGGTGCGGGCTCAGGTGTGGTTCTTCTTCGACTACCTGCGGCAGCGTTTCCAGGCCGACTACCCGTCGACGGTGGGAGAGCCGTCGTACGAGCTGGTGTGGCGGATGCTCCTCAACACCAACCTCCGCATGGCAGAGGCGGAGGGGCTGCGCAGCTACCTGCACCGCTACCGACGCCTCGACCCGGACGACGTGAAGCGGTTCAACGCGGCGCGCCTCGCCTACGAGACCATCGATCGCTACCTCGACGAGGACAAGGTGAACGACTTTCGTCTCTCGAAGAACCGGCCGAGCTGCCTCGGCCTCGAGGTGCGCAAAGATTTGGTGTGCTCGTTCGACGCGGCGACGGGGATGCCGCTCCCCGCGACCGAGGAGCAGGTGGACAAGGCCACCCTGATCGGCGACGTCATCGCCCAGGCCATCACCACGTATTTCGAAACCGACATTCACTTCCTCTGACCCGTTCCTCGTGGCTCATGGCTGACAAGCTCGGCGTCTTGTTCCTCAACGCGGCGATGGGGCCGCTCAACTACGCCGGGCAGTGCATCATGCAGAGCCGCGTGGAGCAGGGGCTCCGAGAGCTCGCGGCCGAGAGCCTCCTCGGCGCGGCCGAGCGCGGGATCGCGGCGGTGGCGTCGTCGGCCGGCCTGCCGACCAGCTACGTGGAGAACCTGCTCCCCATGATCGAGTTGCGCCAGGTGGCGGGACGCATCGCCGACAACCAGCGGGCGGCGCTCTCGCAGTGGCAGCTGCACACGGGGCACGTGGGCGGCTTGCTCGACGGCATCGCGGATCTCACCATCGACAACCGACCGCCGGACGCGAGCCTGTGCCTGTTGCGCGTGTCGAAGAAGATGCAGCTCGACAAGGAGCTCGCCCTCCCGCTGCGCCAGCTGAGCGAGGACCTGGTCACGTGGCAGGAGCTGCTCGTGAGCTGCCGCACCTTCATCGACGATGGCCGCTCGATCGCCGCCGCCTACCGGCAGCGCCGACTCATTCGGTTTGGGGCCGCGGTGGCGGGAGCGCTCGCCGTGGCGGTGGTGGTGGTGTGGCTGGTGCGTGTGCAGCGAGCGCGGGATCGGATCGACGCGGCGCTCGCGGGCGACGACCCCTGCGTCGCAGAGTCGGTGGACGTGAGCGACGAGGGGAAGGCGTCCGACGAGCAACGAGCGCGCCTCGGCGCGCTCAAGACGAGCTGCGAAGAGGGGCGCGAGGACGCCCGTCGCGCCGAGGAGGCGGAGCGCGCGGCAACCGCGCAACGGCTCGAGGAGGAGGAGGCGAAGAGGGCGCGCATCGCGAGCTGCGAGAAGCTCGAGACGACGCTCGCGCAGGGGGCCGCCGAGGTGGGTGAGCTCCCGGAGGCCGCTCCCCATCGAGAGCTCCTCGGGCGCATGGCCCAGGGGAAGCTCGAACCCGACGACGTGAGCAAGCTCGCGTCGTTTCCATGCCTCGACACGGCGGCCGCCAAGGGCCTGTCGGAGCGTTACTTGCGCGCCGCGCTGGCTACCGCTGCGGTGTGGCTCGGGAGCGCGGCCCCGTCGAAGGTGGCTCGCGAGCTGATGGTCAAGGGCAAGGAGGGCGCAAGCGAGCGCCAGCTCACCATCTTCGGGCGACACGTGGAGGAGCTGGCAAAGAAGGCGGTGAGGACGGGGAAGACCGACCTCTTGGCGCGGGTGACGGTGCTGTGTGCGCTGAACCAGGAGCTCGGCGTCCACCGCGGGCAGCACTGCGAGGCGGCGGCCACGGTGCGGGCGCCCGACTGATATACTCGAAGGCGCGGGGACGCAGAGGACCATGGACGCAGACGCTTTCTGGCAGCTCGTCGAAGAGGTGAAGCAGGGCTCGGGCGAGCCCGGCTCGGACGACGCGAGCGTGGAGGCGCGGACGCGCGCACACCTCACCGAGCGCCTCGCTCGGCTCCCGCCCGACGCCATCCTCGCCTTTCACGAGGAGTTCTCGCGCCGGGTGAACGAGGCCTATCGGTTCGATCTCATGGCGGTGGCCGACGTGGTGAACGGAGGCGTGGGCGGTGAGGACTACGACGCGTTCGTGGGCTGGCTCATCGAGCAGGGACGCGCCTACTTCGACGAGGCGCTCGCCGATCCCCGTCGCGCCGCGGATCGGGCACCGGCCGGCCACGCCAAGAGCCGCGCCTTGTGGCACGCGCCGCGGATCGCCTATCGCCGCGCCACCGGACGCGACGAGTTCGATCTCGAGGCCAAGCCGATCAGCCTGGTCATGGAGGGGGAGCGTCTCGACAAGGACGCGATGGAAGCGCAGTTTGCCGCGCTGATCCATCGGTTCGGCTGGTCGCCGCCGCCCGCGGCGGACGAGGATGGCTGACCCAGGCCGACAAACCGCGTAGCTTCCCCAGCATGGAAGCGGCAAGCGCGGGCGCGCGACCGAGCAGGAGCGCCGTGTGGTCTGTGCTCGTCTCGTTGGCCGCGTTCGGTTGCGACGAGGCCGCGACCGAGAGTCCCCCCGTCGTCGGCCCGGCCTCGCTCGCCGCGGTGTGCGAGGCCGACGGCGACGCCGAGGCAGGGCTCGCCGCCTTCGCGGACGGGGCGTTGTTCCAGGGGGTCTTGCCGGCCCTCGCCCTCCGCAACCTCTTCATCGCCTGGACCGACGACCTCGGTGAGCTCTACACGTTCTACACCGGAGAGGACGCCTACTGGGCGGCGTTCCACGCGCGCTACGGCACGCTGCCGTCGGCCTTCGAGGGTGCGCGCTACCCATCGGGCTTCGGCGTCGCCGACAACGGCGAGCTCGGCATCGACTGCCTTTTGTGTCACGCGGGGCGCGTCGGTGACCAGACCGTCATCGGCCTCGCCAACAACCGTCTGGATCTGCTGGGGCTGGTTGAAGATCTGCGCGCGCTGCCGGCCGCCATCGAGGCGCTCAAACGGCGCGAGCTGCCCGAGCCGTATGCCTCGCTCGTGGCCGGCATCCCCGAGGTGACGGTGCCCGAGCCCTACGCGAGCACGCCGATCTTCACCGCGGCCGCGGGCGCCAACGACGGCTTCGGGCTCGGCTTCGTCACCGCCGCCGAGTATCGCGAGCCACCCGACGGGATGCGCACCTTCATGGGCTATCAAGACGCCGCCCCGTGGTGGACCATCCCGTTCAAGGAGCGCCTCTACAGCGACGGCAGCGCCAACGCCCACGGCGTGTACACGATGATGTCCACCCTCCTCGCGTTCGGGCTGAGCTTCGCCGAGCTCGCGAGCTACCTCCCCACCTTCGAGGCGATTCGCGCCTATCAGTGTTCGCTCACCGCGCCGCGTTGGGACGAAGCTGCGCTCGGTGCCATCGACGACGCGCTCGCGGCGGAGGGAGCGCGCGTCTTCGGGGAGCAGTGCCAGAGCTGTCATGGCCGCTACGACGGCGGGGCCTTCCCCCATGTGGTGGTGTCGCCCTCCGAGCTCGGGACCGATCCGGTGCGGGCCACCTCCTTCGGCGCGGTCGAGGCCGCGTACTTCAACGACTTCATCCCCGAGGAGCGCTACGAGATGACGGCGACCGGAGGCTACCTCGCGCCGGCCCTCACCGGCGTGTGGGCCTCGGCGCCCTATCTGCACAACGGCTCGGTGCCCACCCTGCGCGCGTTGCTCGAGCCCGCGGCTCGGCCGGTGCGATGGAAGCGCAGCGAGGACGGCTTCGACGCGATCGACGTTGGGCTCGTCGTCGAGGCGGCCGCGGAGACGCCGCGCGACACCATCGAGGGCCGCAAGGTGGTGGACACGACGGTCGCCGGCATGAGCAACGCGGGGCACGAGCTCGAGCTCACGGCGGCCGAGGTGGACGCGCTCCTCGAGTATCTCAAGACGCTCTGACCCGCGGTGCTCGCGCCTCGGTGGCTCGTCGCCGTCGCCGCGGTCGCGCCCCGTCCACGCGCTTGCGGCGCCGCCAACTCAAGATTTGACCGAAAAAGGCGCGGCGCCCGAGCTGCCGGTGCCGATCGCCGAGAGCGGCTCGAGGGAGCTGG
>CAYOAL010000122.1:0-32252 GCA_964401935.1 uncultured Polyangiaceae bacterium | reverse complement strand
CAGCGACAGATCGGCGGCCCGGATGACCACCTGATTGAGATCGATGCCAGGGCAGCCGCTCTGCTCGCTCAACGCCTTGAGCGCCTCGTGGTCGCGGATGACGCCTTGCTCGACCAGGGCCGACACGAGGGGCGGGTCGCCGCGACGCTGGTTGCGGAGCGCTTCGGCGAGCTGCCGAGAAGAGAGCACGCGGTGCTTCAGCAGAATGCTTCCGATCGGCTTCTTCTTCTCGCTCATGGGAAGGACGCCAAGCCTGGCGGGGCGCTCGAGGACGAGGGCGATCAAACGGGCACGGTGGGCAACCGGCGATGGGTCGGCAGGAGGGGGGTCGCGGCGCGCGAAGGGCCACAACAGCGGAGTTCTATGTCATATCACGCGGCGCGTCACGGCCACGAAACGTGTTCACGAACGAGGCGAGCCTCCCGGCGACGATGGCTTCTCGGAGGGCGGCCATCAGCCGGCCATACACGGCGAGGTTGTGCGCGCTGAAGAGACTGAACGCCAGGAGCTCACGGCACTGAAACAGATGCCGCAAATAGGCGCGTGAGAAGCCGCCGGCGCACGCCGGGCAGCCGCAACCGGGCTCGATCACCTCAGGGTCGTCGGTGTAGCGCGCGTTCTTGATGACGAGCCGCCCGGGGCCGGCCGCTTCCGTCCAGGTGAGGAGCTGCCCGTTCCGCGCGTTGCGCGTGGGGAGCACACAGTCGAACATGTCGATGCCGGCAGCCACGCCCTCCACCAGATCGCGCGGGGTGCCCACCCCCATCAGATAGCGCGGCCGCGCAGGATCGACGTGGGGCGCGATCTCGGCGAGCACTTCGTACATGCGGACGATCGGCTCGCCCACCGAGAACCCACCGAGGGCGAGCCCCTCGAACGGCAGCGCGCCGAGCTCGTCGGCGTGGGCCCGGCGGAGCGCGCTGTCGGTTCCTCCCTGGACGATCCCGAACAGGGCCTGCGGGCCGTGGCCCTCGTCATCGAGCCGGCGGCGCATCGCGAGGCAGCGCTCGGCCCACGCGGTGGTGAGCCGACACGCCCGCTCGAGCTCCGGCCTCGGCGCACCTCCGGGAGGACACACGTCGAGCTGCATGGCGATGTCGGCTCCGAGGAGCCGCTGCACGCGTGTCGCCTCCTCGGGCGAGAGCGAGAGGCGCGCGCCGTCGAGGTGCGACTGGAAGGTGAAGCCGTCGTCGGAGAGCTTGCAGCGACGGGACAGCGAGAACGCCTGGAAGCCCCCCGAGTCGGTGAGCATCGCGTGGGGCCAGCGCGTGAACGCGTGCAGTCCCCCGAGCCGCGCGATGCGCTCCGCGCCGGGGCGGAGCCACAGGTGGTAGGTGTTCCCGAGGACGATCCGCGCCCCGGTCGCCTCCACCGCAGCGGGGGAGAGGGCCTTCACCGAGCCCTGCGTGCCCACCGGCATGAAGGTGGGGGTGGGCACCTCGCCGTGGGGTGTGGTGAGCACGCCGGCGCGCGCGGCACCGTCGACGGCGATGGTTCGGTGATGGACGGTGGGCATGGTTCGGCTCATGGGGCGTCCGCGCGAGCAGGGAGCCACATGGCGTCGCCATACGAATAGAAGCGGTAGCGCTCGCGGATCGCCTCCTCGTAGGCCGCGCGAACGGCTCGGGTGCCGCCAAAGGCATACACCAGCGCGAGCAAGGTGCTCCCTGGCAGGTGGAAATTGGTGAGCAACGCGTCCACGACGCGGAACCGAAAACCGGGCTGGATGAGGAGGTGCGTCTCCCCGCGGAGCGGACGCAGCTCCCCGCCGGCGGCCGCGCTCTCGAGGGCGCGCACCACGGTGGTCCCCACCGCCACCACGGGGGCACCCCGCCGGCGCGCCGCCGCGATGGCCTCCACCGCCTCTTCTCCCACCTCGAGCTGCTCACCGTGCATCGGGTGCTCGTCGAGCTCGGCGACCTTGACCGGCCGAAAGGTGCCGGGTCCCACGTGGAGCGTGACCGTGGTCAGCGCGCAGCGCTCGCGAATCCGCGCGATCAGCTCGTCGGAGAAATGAAGCCCGGCCGTCGGGGCGGCGACGGCGCCGGGAACCCGGGCGAATCGTGTCTGGTAGCGCTCGCGATCGGCAGGTTCCTCGTCGCGGCCGAGGTACGGGGGCAGCGGCACCTGCCCCACCGCCTCGATGGCGGCGGCGAGCGGACCGGGAGCCTCGAGCGTCACCTCCACCAGCCCCTCGTGGTTGGGCGGGGCGAGCACGGTGGCCCTCAGCGCGCCGGCGAAGGTGAGCACGTGGCCCGCGCGCACGCGCCGCGACGCGCGAACCAGCGCCCACCAGCGCGCCTCGGTGACCGGTCGCACGAGGAGCAGCTCGGCGCGGCCGCCGCTCCCCTCCTTGTGGCCGAGGAGGCGGGCAGGCAAGACGCGGGTGTCGTTGGCGACCACGAGCGCCCCCTCGGGGAGCACGGCGGGGAGCTCCGTGACCCGGCGGTGCGCGACCCCCGCGCTCCCCACCTCCAGCATGCGCGCACCGTCGCGCCGCTCGGTGGGGTGGCTCGCGATCAGCTCGGGGGGAAGCTCGTAGTGCAGCTCGGCGACGCGCAACGAACCCTCACTTGAGCCCCCTCACTTGGGACCAGGGCCGGTGATGCCGAGGCGCGTCATCTTGCGCCACAACGTGGTCGGGCTGATCGCGAGGAGGTCGGCCGCCTTCTCGCGGTTACCCTCCGACTCCGCGAGCGCCGCCTCGATCGCTTGGCGCTCCGCGGCCTCGACCACCGAGGCCAGCGTCTGCGAGCCACCCCCGAGCGGTCGCGGCTGATCGAGCGGGATCACGTCTTCGACGGTGATCTCATCGCCGACCGCGAGCGCCACCGCCTGCTCCACCAGGTTCTCGAGCTCGCGCACGTTGCCGGGAAACTGCTGCGTGAAGAGCTCCTCGAGCACGCCATCGGCGAGCCGCAGGTTCTTGGAGTGGCGGCGGTTGTACTTGTGGAGGAAGAAGTCGACGAGCAGCGGGATGTCTTCTTTGCGCTCGCGCAGCGGGGGCAAGATGAACCGCGCCACGTTCAGGCGGTAGTAGAGGTCTTCGCGGAACTGCTTCTCGGCGACCGCCGTCCGAAGGTCGCGGTTGGTCGCGGCGATGATGCGGGCGTCCACGAAGATGGGGCTGTTCTCCCCCACTCGCCGCACCTCGTGCGACTCGAGCAGGCGGAGGAGCTTGGCCTGAAAGGCCATCGAGGTCTCGGCGATCTCATCGAAGAAGAACGTACCGCCCTGCGCCTCTTCGAAGAGCCCCTTGCGTGCCGACACCGCGCCGGTGAAGGCGCCCTTGGCGTGACCGAAGAGCTCGCTCTCGAGGAGCGTCTCGGTGATGGCGGCGCAGTTCACCGGTACGAAGGCCATGTCGCCCCGTTTGGAGTTCGCGTGGATGGCCTTGGCCACCAGCTCCTTGCCGGTACCGCTCTCGCCGGTGATGAGCACGGTGGCGTCGGTGGGCGCCACCCGGACGATGCGGCCGAGCACCGCGCGCACCGCCTCCGAGCGCCCGATGATGTTCTCGAACTTGTAGCGCTCCTTGAACTCGCTGGTGAGCAGCTGAACTTGCCCGGCGAGACGGCGCTTGGCGAGGGCACGATCCACCTTCAGGAGGAGCTCGTGCTCGGTGAACGGCTTCTGGAGATAGTCGTGAGCGCCGAGACGCATCGCCTCCACCGCGCTCTCGATGGTGCCGTAGGCGGTCATCACGATCACCTCGGTGAGCGCGTAGCTCTTCTTCACCGAACGCAGCACCTCGATGCCGCTCGCGCCACCCATCCGCAGATCGGTGATGACGAGGTCGTAGGCCCCGGTTCCTCCGAGCTCCGCTCCCTTCTCCCCGCTCTCCGCCTCGTCGACGTCGTACCCCGCCCCGCGCAACATGATCGCGAGGGTGGTGCGCATGTTGCGCTGGTCGTCGACGACGAGAATCTTCTCCACGGGGTTCCTTGGGCTCGACGTTGTCGCGGGGACGGGTCAGCCGTGCAGCTGCTGTGAGAGATAGAGCGGCAGGCCGAGCTTGGCAATCAGGTCGAGCTGGGTCTCGATCCAATCGACGTGTCCTTCCTCGGACACGAGGATGTCGCGAAGGATCGCTTCGGAGGTGTGATCACGATGCTCCCGACACAGGGCCAGCCCCTCGTTGAGGCGGGCGACCGCGCGCATCTCGAGGGCGAGATCCGACTCGAGCTGCTCTTTCACGTCCTCGCCGATGTTCAGCTTGTCGAGGCGCTGGAGGTTGGGCAAACCCTCGAGGTAGAGGATGTGATCGGTGAGCGTCTCGGCGTGCCGCATCTCGTCGATCGACTCCGCGCGCAGCTTGTCGGCGAGGCGCTCGTAGCCCCAGTTCTTGCACATCTTGGCGTGCAGGAAATACTGGTTGATGGCTACGAGCTCTCCGGCCAACACCTCGTTGAGCAGCTCGATGATTTCGGGACGACCTCTCATGCCGAACGAGCGTAGAAAGGAGCGCCGCACGCGGCAAGGGCGGCCTCGGATATGCGCCCCCCGCCGCCGAACGTCGGCAAATCTGCCCTCGTGGTGCGCGGCCCGTGGCGCGCTGGCGCCTCAGCCCGAGGCGATCGCGGCGAGGGTCGACAAGCGCACGACCGGTTTGGCCAAGCGCCCGTGGGCCATGTCGAGCGACTCTTGAATCGCGACCCGGCAGCGCCCACAGCCGCTGCCGGCCCGGGTGCACCGCGTGATGTCTTGCACCGACTGCGCGCCCGCCGCGATTGCCGCAGCCACGTCGCGATCGGACACACCTTTGCAGACGCAGACGATCATGCGCTTCCTGAAGTTGAATATAGTTTTCATTAGCAAGAAGCGCAAGCCCGAGCTGCGGGGACGGCGGCTCGGGCGCTTCGACGGCGGCCGCACGCCACGCCTGCCGGAACCGCGCCCAGCTCACATGCTCAGGCCGCCGTCGACGTCGATCGTGCGCCCGTTGAAATAGTCGCACTCGATGATGAAGCGCACCGCGAGCCAGATGTCCTCGGGCTCGCCGATCCGGCCCACCGGGATCATCTTCACCAGGGCCTCGCGCGCTTTGTCGTTCATCCCGTCGGTCATCGGCGTCTTTACCATCCCAGGGGCGATCGCCCCCACGCGGATGCCGAACGGCGCGAACTCGAGCGCCCAGGTCTTGGTGTTCGCGGCGAGCGCGGCCTTGGCCGCCGCGTAGTTCGACTGACCGCGGTTTCCGTAGCGCGCGATCGACGACATGTTCACGATGACCCCCGACTGCTGGCTCTCCGCCATCTTGGCCACCACCTCGCGCACCATGAAGGTGGCCCCGGTGAGGTTGACGTCGATCACCGACTGCCACGCCTCGGTGCCGAGCTTGAGGATCTCGCCCGTGTTGCGATCGCGCTTCACGAGCAGGCCGTCGCGGAGGATGCCAGCGTTGTTGATCAGGCCCGTGAGCCCTCCCATCGCCTCGTGCGCGAAGTGAACGAAGCTCGCGATGTCGCGCTCTTCCCCCACGTCGAGCTTGCGCACGTGCACCTTCCCGGGGAGGGCCTTCGCGGCCTCTTCGAGCGACGTGAGCCCGTCGACGTTCACGTCGCCGGCGGTCACCGAGGCCCCCGCCTCCGCGAGGCGCAATGCGAAATGTCGACCGAGCCCGCTGGCGGCACCGGTCACCACGATCTTGCAGTCAGCCAGTTTCATGCAGAAGCCCTAGCGCCCTCGGCTTGCCGACGAAAGGCCCCGCCGCTATCCCTTCCTCATCATGCGACTGTCATCCAGAGCTCGCCGAGCCGCACTCCACGCCGTCGGCGCGTTGGCCGTGGCCGGTGCACTCACCCTCGGCGGCTGCAAGTCGGACGGCAAAGGCAGCGGCCCTCCCGTCCCCGCGTCGTCCGATCCGGAGGGCAAAGACATCGTCGTGGGCGCGATCGTCGCCGCCTCCGAGGACGCGGGGGGTGTGCGCCTCTACAAGGTGAAGGAGGTGCTCTACTTTCCGCCTCCGATGACCGACGAGCTCGTGATGATCTCCTTCCAAGAGAAGGGCAACGACTTCCAGCATGCTTCCGATCTGTGGCGCCGGCGCAAGCTCACCGTCAGTATCCCGAGCGTGCGGGTCCAACGCCACATGTTCATCACCCGCGATTACCGCGTGCTCACCCACGAGCCGGTCACCGAGGCAGACAAGCAGCTGAAGGAGAAAGACCTCTTCCAGTGAGCTGAAGGTCCGACCGACATGGCCTCGCGGGGCCCTCGAGGCGCGGTCCGGCGAGGCTCGGCAGAGCGGGGTCGTGGGTCGCCGTGCGCGGCACGCTCGGCACGCCGTGCCGCGCGCTCGCTGAAACAGGGGCGCTGCCTGCCCATCGCGCCAGAGAGCGTGCCACCGTGCTCGCTCCGGGCAACGGACCGTCCTCGCCATCCTCGCCGTGGTGTTGAGGGTTTGGTCACCCTGGGTCAGGCGCATCGGGCGGCGGCCACGGATCCGTCCCTTCGTCGTTCAGCGTGAGCCGTTCGAGATAGAGCCCGTCGGGAGGGGCCGTCATGCCGAGCTCGCGTCGGTCCCTCGAGCTGAGGGCAGAGGCGATCGCACCAGGTGCGAGGCGCCCCCGCGCCACGTCGACGGCGGTGCCGACGATGATGCGCACCATGTTGTGGAGGAAGCCGTTCCCGGTGACGTCGACGGCGACCACGCTCGGAGAATCGGAGATCGGCACCACGTCGATCGCGTTCATGGTGCGGACCGTGTTCTCGCGCTGGTCGCGGGCCGACGCAAAGCCAGCGAAGTCGTGGGTGCCGAGCATGGGCAAGAGCTCGCTGCGCATCGCCTCGAGGCCGTGGGGCCTCTCGATGGGTCCCACCCGCCACGCGCGCCGGAACCAGAACGGATCGGATCGGAACTGACACAACAACAGATAGCGGTACCGCTTCTCCACCGTCTCGAAGCGGGGGTTGAACCCGACCGCCACCGACGCCGCCCGCGTGACCACGATGGTCGGCGGCAGGTACGGCAAGAGGCCACGCACCCACGCGCGGTTGGGCACCGTGATCGCGGTGTCGAAGGCCACCCGCTGGTCACGCGCGTGCACGCCAGCGTCGGTGCGACTCGCCACCCGGAGCTTGAGCACGCTCGGATCGAGCCTCTGCAGCGCGCCGAGGAGCACCCCGCCCACGGTGCGCGCGTTGTCTTGCACCGCCACCCCCGAGAACGGCGCGCCGTCGTACGCGATGGAGAGCAGAACGGTGCGCTTCAAAGGCCGCCCGCGCCGCCCCGACCGGCGACGCCACCCTGTCCCGCCACGCCGCCGCTCCCCCCGACGCCACCAGCCCCCGCGGTCCCCCCCTGGCCACCGACCGCGCCGCCGGCGCTGGTCGTCGTCGTCATCGTGGTGCTCTCGGGCGGGGGCCGGTTCGTGGTCGGAGGAGCGCACACGCCCGCGCGACACGACTCGCTCTCGCAGTCGCGGCTCTTGATGCACGCCGCGCCGTTGGGTCGACCGTCCACGCAGCTCGCCGTCGCACCGACGGTGAGCGCGAGCACGAGGGCCCAGCGGATCGCGCGGCCGCCACCGCGAGGGAGCTCAGCCCCCGCCCGAACCACCCGAGCCACCGGTCCCGCCGGTCCCGCCGGTCCCGCCAGTCCCACCGGTCCCACCGGTCCCACCGGCGCCACCGCTGGCGACCCCGGTCGTGTTCAAGAGGCCGGCCATACACTGCTCGAAGATGGGCTGAGCCACGCCGCAGCAGTTGGTCGGCGGTGGGGTGGCACCGGGCACGCATAGATCACGGAAGTCGCCCCTGATCTCGGCGCGATTGCAGATCCCATACTCCTGGTTCGCGGCCTCCACGCAGCACGGCTCCTCCGCCTTGACGCCACCGTTGCCGGTGTCGCAGTCGGCGACCTCGAAGCACGAGTTGTCTTCGCTGGGCGCGACGTTGGGATCGCAGGTCGGCGTCTTCCCCTCACCGAGGCTGCACGACGCGATGGCGCCGGCCGCGGCCGCGCCGAGCACCCAACCGCCGACCCAGGAACGCTTCATGATCGAGACTCTACCGTCACTTCGCGGTGAAGTTGAGAGGAACGTTGATGACGACGCAGCCCGACTCCGGCTGCGGATAGCTGCGGCCACGGAACTTGCTGAGCACACAGCTCGTGAGGGCCGGATTCCCAACCGTGTCGCTGGTGACCGAGGCGCCACACACGCTCCCGTTCGAGCCCACGCTCACCGCCACGTTGATCTTGCCCTGCGCGCCGCCTTGTCGCAACGCGCGGTTGTAGCAGCCCTGCGCGGTCCCCGCCGTGCCGCGCACCGCCGTGACGAGGGCGGGGCTCGCCGTGCCGCTGCCGCAGTTGGCGCAAGCGCCCGCCGGTCCGGGGGCCGGTGCACTGGAGCCGGACGGCGTCGCGACCGCGCCCGTGTCGGCGGGCTTCTCGGCCCCCGCGTCGGCCCCGGCGTCCTTCTCCTCCGGCGGCGGCGGTGGCGCGAACTCCGGCAGATCGACGTTGATCGGCTCGCCGGACGGCTCGACCGTGGCGGTCGCGGACGCCTGCGGCTGGGTGCGTTCCTCGTCCTCGGCGCAGCGGGTGTAGAGGAGCGCGACGGTGCCACCGCCGAACAAGAGAATGCCGAGGAGGTACGGCAGCGACGACGACGTGGCCGGCACCCCTGCCGCTTCGGACGGAGGGGGCTCGCTCCCTTTGCTGCTGCTCGTCTTGGAACCGGTGGTTCCGCCTTTGGGTTTGGTCGACTGTGCCAAGGTTCCTCGTCGGTCGCCCACCGTGGGCTCCTCCGGCGTCGGGCTCGTTGGGGGTGCGCCCGGCGTGTCTCGCCGCCGATGGCGACGCCCGACCGGGCCGCGTGCCTTTTTGTGCTAACAATCTGGCACAGGTACGGAGGACGGAGCAACCACGTAGCGGGTCACGGCGGTGTCCCCGTAGCGGCGCGTTCGCTCGAGCGTGAGCCCCGGGAGCGCGGGCGGCGCATCACGGGCAGCGTGCTCGAGCACGAGCCGCGCTCCGTCTACGAAGGCGCCAGCGCTGGCCGCCAGCGTCGTGAGCGCGCGCGCGGCGTCGGCGAGCTCGGCGTAGGGGGGATCGACCAGGATCAGCGAGAACTGCCGAGCCTTCAGCAGAGAGAGCGCCCGCGCCACGGTGGTGGCCAACACCTCGCTCCGACGCGAGAGGCCGAGCTCGTGGAGGTTCTGTCGCAGCGCGCCGAGGGCCCCGCTCGAGCGCTCGACGAACACCGCCCGCTCCGCGCCGCGGCTCAGCGCCTCGATGCCGAGAGCGCCGCTCCCCGCGTAGAGATCGAGCACGCGCTCGCCGGTCACGTCGCCGAGCGTGGAGAAGATGGCCTCGCGCACGCGATCGGAGGTGGGGCGGGTGCGGAGTCCCCGCGGGGCCACCAGACGACGGCCCCCGAGCGCGCCCGCGATCACCCTCACGAGAGCCCCCTCCCGTCACCCGAGGGGGCGTGCCGCGACCGCTGCACGCCGACGCTCAGAAGTCGTAGCCGATGGCCAGCGCTTGGGTCTGGTGCGTGATGATGGGCACCACCCGAAGCCGGCTCACCGCGTCGGCGCCACCGTCCCCGGAGACCAGATCGCTGGTCATGATGAGGTACAGGCCCACGCCGGCCGCCACACCGGCCACCGGGTACATCACCGCCTGCAACACCTCGAAGGTGCCCGCGTTGTCGCACTTCGACTGGAAGCTGCCGATGTCGGCGGCAAACTGGGCGCCGTAGTCCACCCCCGCGACGCCGTTCTGCGCGCGCTCGCAGGCGTTGGCCTGGCCGTCGTCGGGGACGGAGGCGAGGAAGGCGTCCCACGAGCTGTCGCTGTTGATGCTGTTCACCTCGAGCGAGGCCCACAGCCCCACCGCGCCGGCGGCCACGCCCACCGCCAGCGCCGCGAGGCCGCCGAAGAAGCGGCCGTCGACCGGCTCGTCCGCCGCGACGGGGAGGAGCGTGAGGTTGAGCTCCACCGAGGTCGCAGGCTGCACGGTGACCGAGCCCTCCGCGTCCTCGTAGCCCTGCGCCTTCACCACCACGCGGTGATCCCCGGTGACGAGCGGATAGCTGGCCCCCGCCGCGGGGATGGCCCCCATCGGCTGTTCGTCGATGAAGATCTGTCCCGCCACACCGCCGGTCCCCACCTTGAGGGTTCCCTTGGGGGGGCCCCCGGTGACCGCGTCGACGGCCTCACGCGCCACCTCGATGAGGGCGTCCGCGTTCGAGTCGGTGAGGTTGGCGCTGTACGCGACGGTGTGCCGGCTCGTGCCCTTGCCGCGCACGTAGAAGTTGAGGGTGCCGGTGACCCGCGCCTTGTCGGCGGGGTCGAACGCGATCACGGCCCAGAGGTAACGGTCGGCCTTGAGCACCTCGGCGATGCGAGCTTCGCAGGCCGCATCGATCGGCTCGGTGCAGTTCATCTTCAACGCGAGAAACTCGAGCGACTGCTCGGAGTCGCCGAGGGACCACCCCTTCGCGTCGCGGATGGCCTTCTTCAGCACCACCGTGAGCGCCTCGGCTTGGTCGAGCGCGTCGTCCGACTTCACCGCCACCACGTGCACGGGCAGCGCGCCTGGCCCAGGCGGGTCGGCGAAGACCGGAAAGGCGATCGTCATCACCGCGATCGAGGCCAAGAGGATCAGAAGCGGACGCACCCCAGAAACCATCCCGGGCAGGTTACCGCTCCCGAGCGGCGGCAGGCAAGCCGGGAGTCTCCTTCAGGAAATCTCGAGCTTCGTCCACATCTCTCGGCGCATCCGCGCCTTGCGCTTGTCGCTCCTCGTCACCAGGTTCACGGCCCCCAAGGCGGCGAGGAGCCGCCCCTCCTGACCGAGCCCGGGCAACACGCTGGCGCCGACCAGCAACGTGCGGTCGATGGGGCCTCGGAGCGGCTCCCCTGCGAGCCCGAGGTACCCTGGAGGATCCACCTCGAGCTGTCGCTCCATCGGCTCGGGGGCCCGCGCCGCGTTGCTGAGATCGCTGCGATCGACCTCGATCGGGGCGGTCACGGCGTCGCCGTTGCCTCGGTAGCACCACACCGGCAGCCCGTCGTGCACCGAGTCCACGACCACGAGGTGACGCTCGAGGAACGGGAGCTCCTCACAGAGGCGCCGCACCACCAAGCCCCGCAGCTCGCCGATGCGGATGGGGTCGCGCTCGCCGAGGAGGATCTCGGCCACCAGGAGAACCTCGCCGTCGTGGTCTCCCTTGCAGCGCTGGAGATGGACGGGCAGCCGCAGATCGCTCCGCTCGTTGGGGAAGAGCAGCGCCTCGGCGCCGAGCGGCTCCGGGACGCCGAGCCGTCGCGCCACGATCGAGACCACGAAGCGGCCGGTGGTGGGGATGATGCGCGGCCACTCGCGCTGCGCCTTCTTGCTGATGCCCTCGCCGCCCGAGAGCGCCGCGACCTCCTCGCCGGTGGTGTCCGAGAGGACGAACCCGGCCCCGATCGGCGAGGTGTCGCCGTCGAGGGTGACGCCGCTCACCGTCCCCCTTCGCACCTCGATGGAGCCGATGCGCTCGCCCATCGCGTGCACGCCGCCGTTGGAGCCGATGCGCTCGAGCAACAGGTCCTCGAGCTCCTGCTCGCCACCGGCGAGCGCGGCGAGCCCGCGAGTCCACGCGGCGTGCAAGCGCGCGATGGCGAACGCGGGCGGCGTGGTGGCCAGATCGGTGGCCACCCGCGCCGACTCGATCACGATGCGGCGGTAGGGGTGGCGGCGGGGAAACTCGGCCAGCAGATCGGCGTGGGGCTCAGCGCGTGCGTAGGGGAGAGTGGAGGCGATCCGCCCCGTCTGCCGCCGCTCCATGAATTTGCCGGGGGGCCAGATGGCGTCGCGCTCGAAGGCCGCATCCGCGGCCGCCGTCACCCGCGCGAAGTTGGCGTAGAGATCCGCGAGCAGCCGACGCGCCGCCGGAAACTCCCGATCCACCTCACGATCGAAGAGGCCGGCGTCGGGGGGGATGTCGAAGCGGCGATCCTGCATCAACACCTGGAGCATGGGATCGAGGAGCTGGACGCGGCGCCGCCAGCGCTGGGTCTCGGCGAGCTCACCGATCACCCTCGTCCACGCCGGGGAGCTCGCGCCCAGCATGGTGAACGCGCGTCGACGCAGGGTGTGCCCCTCGAGCTGATAGTTGGCCGACCGTCGAGATTGCCCAACGACGAGCACGGTGAAGTCACGCCGCGCGAGCAAGGCGGCGGCGGCGAGCGCACCCATGGAGCGCCCGAGCACGATCACGTCGTAGAACTTCTCAGGCACCCGTTCCCGTTCCCAACGCGAGCGCTCCCGGCCAGCCGACGTCCGTCACGTTCACCCTCACGCGCTCTCCCTGGCCGCGCGCGATCTGGACGCGACCCTCGGCGATCCATTGTAGCGCACGCGTGAGGAGCACGTGCTCTTGCTCCAAGATCCGCCCCGCGAGCGCTTCCCGGTCGTCGCCCGGCAACACGGGTACCGCCGCCTGCGCGAGGATGGGCCCGGTGTCGACCCCCTCGTTGACGAGGTGCACGGTGCAGCCGCTCACGCGCACCCCATGATCGAGCGCCTGTTGTTGCGCGTCGACGCCGGGGAAGGCGGGCAGGAGCGAGGGGTGGATGTTGATCACGCGGTCGCTGAACGCGCGGAGGAAGGTTGGGGTGAGGATTCGCATGAAGCCGGCGAGCACCACCCACGCCACCTCGGCCGCTTGCAACGCACCGGCGAGCTCGGCGTCGAAGCTCTCGCGGTCGGGGAACGCGCGGTGTCGAATCACCCGGGTGGGGATCCCCGCCCTCGCCGCACGTTCGAGCCCGGGCGCATCCGGCCGGTTGGAGATCACCAACCGCACGCGCGCGTCGAGGCGCCCCCCCGCGATCGCGTCGAGGATCGCCGAGAGGTTGCTGCCGCGGCCGGAGATGAGGACGCCCAGCTGGAGCATGGCTGTCCTTTAGCAGGGGTGGCCGAGAACGGGCAGCGAATCGCGCGCGCCCGTCCCGCCCGCTGGGCGGGCGGGATCGACTCGATGGCGAGGGCAGCTCACACGAAGGTGACGCCGCTGCCGGAGAGCACCTCGCCGAGGAGCCAGGCGCGCTCCCCCTCGGCGCGGCAGCTGTCCACCACCGCACTGGCCGCGTGGGGGGCCGCGGCCACGATGAGGCCGACGCCGAGGTTGAAGGTGCGGCGCATCTCGGCCTCGGGCACGGGTCCTCGTGCGGCGATCAGCTCGAACAGCGCGGGACGCTGGTAGCTCCCGAGCGACACCTCCGCCCCCAGCCCCGCGCCAAGCACGCGCGGGAGGTTGCCCTCGATGCCGCCGCCGGTCACGTGACAGATCGCGTGCACCCCTTCGCCGACGCGGCCGAGCAGCGCCGCCACCGTCTTGGCGTAGATCCGCGTCGGGGTGAGGAGCGCCTGCCCCACGGTGTTTCCCCCGAGCTCGGGCGGCGCGGCATCGAGCGTGAGCCCCGCCTCCTCGAGCAACACCCGGCGGGCGAGGGAATAGCCGTTCGAGTGCAGCCCGCTCGAGTGCACCGCGATCAACGCGTCGCCAGCCGCCACCCGCCGCGGCTCCAGCATTTTGCAACGGTCGACCACCCCCACCGCGAAGCCGGCCAGATCGTATTCGCCGTCTGCGTACATCCCCGGGAGCTCGGCGGTCTCCCCGCCGAGGAGCGCGCAGCCCGCCTGCTTGCAGCCCTCGGCGATGCCGCGCACCACCGCCTCCCCGACCGCCACGTCGAGCTTGCCGGTCGCGAAGTAGTCGAGGAAGAACAGCGGCGTCGCCCCCACCGTGATGATGTCGTTCACGCACATCGCCACCAGATCGATCCCCACCGTGTCGTGCACCCCCGTCGCGAAGGCGACCTTCAGCTTGGTGCCGACGCCGTCGGTGCCGCTCACCAACAGCGGCTCCTCGAGGCCGGCCGGGATGCGACAAAGACCGGCGAAGCCGCCGATGTCGCTGAACACGTGCTCGGTGCGCGTGGCCCGCGCGAGCGGGGCGATCCTCCGCACGAGCTCGTCGCCCGCGTCGATGTCGACGCCCGCGTCACGATACGTGACCATGACGCTCCTCCTGTTGCGCCGAGGGTCGCGCCTCGACGAGCCGCGCGAGCCCGAAGGGGGTGATGTCGAGCGGGGGGGCTTCACCGGCGGCGAGCGCCACCACCACGTCCGCGGTGATCGGCGCGAGCACGATGCCGTTGCGATAGTGACCGGTGGCGAGCACCACCTTGCCGACCCGATCGAGGATGGGGAGCTGATCCCGGGTGGCGGCGCGGAACCCGCACCACGTCTCCTTCAACCGCGCGCTCTCGAGGGACGGCACCATGCGGATCGCCTCGGTCAACAGGCGCGCCACGGCCCCCGCGGTCACCGCCCGCTCGTAGCCCACCCGCTCCACCGTGGAGCCGACCAACATGCGGCCGTCCTCGCGCGGCGACAGATAGGCCACCGGCCCGTCGACGGTGGGTCCGAGCCAGGGCTCGTCGAGCTCGAGCTCGATCATCTGGCCGCGCACCGGCTCGACCGCGGTGGGCGCGAGCCCGAGGCGGGAGATGCCCTCGATGCGCGTCGACCAGCTCCCGGCCGCCACCACGACGAGGTCGGCGCTCAGCCGCTCGTGCGCCGTGGTCACCACCCCATCCACCTCCCCCTCGGCGTCGAAGGAGAGCGCGTGCACCGCGGCCCCGGTGGACAGGCGCACCCCGGCGCGCTCGGCCGCTCGGCGCGTCGCCTCGAGCAGGGTGCGCGGCTCCACCACCGCCTCGCGAACGAAGTGGGCGGCGCCGATCACCGGCGACAGGAGCGGAGCGATGGCCGCGGTCTCGCGCGGGGTGAGCATACGGGCTTGGAGCCCGGCCGCGACCTGCTCCGCCACGAGCTCGGCGAGCACGCCGCGCCGGCGCTCGCCGTAGGCCACGCTGAGCGCCCCCGCGGGCCGCAGCTCCACGAGGACGCCGGTGAGCTCGGTGAGCTCGTGCACGAACGCGGCGTACTGATCGCGGCTCGCGAGGCAGAGGGCCTGCATCGCGGGGATGGGATGCGCGTCGATCTGGGCGCTGAGCATGCCCGCCGCCGCCACCGATGCGGCCTCTTCTCCCACCCCCGAGCGCTCGAGCAGGGTGACCGTGAAACCGCGTTGGGCGAGGCGCCACGCCGAGGCGCAGCCCACGAGCCCCGCTCCGATGACGATGATGTGGCTCATTTGTGAATGATCACGGCCGTGCCCTTGTCGGTGTTCACGCCGTGCCAGCCGTCCGGCACCGCCGGTCCAGTCCATTTGAACACCCGCAGCGAGTCGGCCGGGGCGAGGTTGATGCAGCCGTGCGAGCGCGGGATCCCGAACACGTCGTGCCAGTAGGCGCCGTGGATGGCGTAGTTCTTCTCGAAGTACTGAATGTGAGGCACGTCTCGTAGCTTGAACAGCCCGTGTCCGCGTCGCAGGGTCTTGCCGTACATCCCGTCCCCCTTCTGCGGCACGTAGCCCGGATCCCCGGGCTTGAGCTCCTTGTGACGCTGGCTCGCGCCTTCGTCGGAGTCCATCGTGGCCGAGACGTGCTTGGCGTAGATGCGAAAGCGCCCGCGCGGCGTCGCGTTGGTTTTGTCGGGGTCGCCGATCGCCGGGCGCCCGGTGGAGACGAGGGTGGCAAACTCCGCCTCCTTGCCGTTCCACAACACGAGCACCTGCTCGCTCAGATCGATCTGGATCCACTTCTCGCCGCGCTTGGCCTCGTCGGGCCACTTGCCCGGCTTGACGACCATCCCCACGTCGTCGTCCTTGACCCAGCGGCCGTCCTTCAGGAGGAGGTACCGCGTGCCCTCGACCTTGCGCACCTTGCCCGCGAGCTCGTGGTGGCTGCGGCGCCCCAAGGTGCCCGCCGACTCCACGCCGTTCTGCGTGAGCTTGTACGCCTGCACGCCGCGCGTGTTGGTGAAGGCGAACGGGAGGTTCACGTCCCGCCCGATCTCCACTCCGTGCCAGGGGGAGCCGCTGTCGGGCTTCACCTTGGTGGTCGGGGCCAGGCGCAGATCGGTCGTCACCGCGAAGCGTCGCCGCAGGTGGTGCTCGTCGGTGAGGAAGGAGTCGACGAAGGCGAGGCCCGTGTGGCGGCGCGCGCGGTCGGCGAAGGTCGCGTATTCGGGCACGTCGAAGCCGCTCACGTTGGGGATGAGGCGCTGATCGCCGCGCAGCCAGAAGGGCCACGCGTCTTCGGCAGTGATCCCGCCAAAGAGCTCCCCGAGGTTCATCTCGACCGAGTTCTTCTCGCGGCCGAGCTCGCCGAGGCGCTTGCCCGGGATGGTGCGGCCGAGCGCATCCACGGGCACGTCCCACGCCCCGAGGCCGGCGGTCTGCACCTCGTCCTTGTGCTCCTTGAACCAGTCGAGGTGCTCCTGGAGCTTGAACTCGGCCTTGAACTGGGCCTGAGCGCTGGGGACGCGGAGGTACAGCGGCAACACCGACCGCACGAAGCCGTAGCGATAGGGCAACGGGCGATCGAGCCGCGGGCGCTGCTCGGCGGCGCGGAGGAGAGGATCGGTGAGGTCGGTCGTCGCCTCCGCCCCCGCGCAGACGAACCCCTGGGGCTCGATCGCGTACCAGCCTCCTTTGCAGCCGCTGCGGCCCACCGGCTCGGCGGAGCGCGGCACCTTGGCTCCGACCCGCAGGTAGCCGAGCTTGGTGGAGCCGGTGGAGGGCTTGGCGTACACGGTGGTGGCGTAGGCGAGGGCGCCCAGCAGCGGCTTGTCGGGAGCGTCCGCGTCGGCCACCTCGGGCGCGTCGTTTCCAGCAGTTACCTCGGGTGACGGCGCCTCCACCGCGGCGCTCGGGCCCGGGCTCGGCTCCGCGCTCGCAGCCGGCTCGGCGGCCGGCGTGGTGTCTCCGTCGTCGCAGCCGCCGCCGAGCGCGAGCAGGAAGAGAGCAACGGAAACGTGTCGGGAACCCGCCTTCATGATGACAGCCCATTCGCCCTGTGGCGCCCGCAGGCCGAGCGTACCGGGAGTCGGTGGGGCTTAGCGTTGAAATCCCTGGATGACAACGTGCACAAAGGCATTTGGGTTCCGCGCGGCTTTAGGGCTAACATCCGCCTCCGTTCACCCTGGGGTTGGCCACGGCATCTCGCCGCCGTCATCCCCTTTGGCGAGGACCACAAATCTCAATGGCTGACAGCGAAAAACGCAATCACCCACGGGCCAAAGTGCTGAGCATGACGGTTCGCTACAAGAGCGCAACCGTCGACGACTTCGTCGAGCACCACTCGGACAACGTGAGCCGGGGTGGCATCTTCATCAAGACCACCTCCCCGTTCCCCCCGGGGACCCTGCTCAAGTTCGAGATTCGCATCGCCGATGACGAAGCGGTCCTCGCTGGCGTCGGCCGTGTGGTCTGGAAACGCGACGAGGCGATCGCGGAAGACGAACCGGCCGGGATGGGCGTGAAGTTCATCAAGCTCGACGAGAAGTCGCGGGCGCTCATCGCGCGCTTGGTCGATCGCCAGGGTGGCGCGGGCGACTCGAAGTACGAGCGCGGCTTCGCCGCCGAGCAGAAAGCCGCCGAGGCCCCCAAGAAGGCCAAGAAGGAGACCCTGCTCGGGCTCGGGGCCATCGGGGCCGACGACATCGAGTCGGCGAAGGAGAAGGCGACCGCCGCGAGCAGCGCGGCTGCCGACGAGCCGATGTTCCCCAAGACCAACCCCGACGAGGAGATGCCGCCTCCCGAAGAGCGCACCGTCATGAAGCAGGCAGCGGAGCTGCTCGAGCAGGCGCTCGAGAGCGCCGGGGGCTCGCTCGACGAGCTCGGGGGCATCGGGGACGATGACGCCGACGACGGCTGGGGCAGCGACGACGAAGACGCGGCGAAGGCCAAACCCGCGCCCGCGCCGGCCCTCGACGACGACGACGACGACGAAGAGGAGGCAGCCAAGCCGGAGCCCAAGCCGGAGCCCAAGCCGGAGCCCAAGCCCGAGCCCAAGCCGGAGCCCAAGGCCGCCGCGCCCGCGCCCAAGCCCGAGCCCAAGCCAGAGCCCAAGGTCGCCGCGCCGGCGCCCAAGGCTGCCAAGGCCGTGACGGCCCACGAGCCCGAAGAAGAAGAGGGCGGCGGCAAGGGCCTGCCCATCGTCCTCGCGCTGGTCGTCATCGTGGTGATCGTGTGGATGGTGACCCGCAGCGGCGACGAGACGCCGCAGCCCGGTCCCGCCGCCACCACCACCGCCGCGCCGGGCCCGAAGCCCTCGGCCGCGCCGTCGGCCAAGCCCACGGCGGTAGAGCCGACCCCCGAGCCAACGCCCGAGCCGACGGCGAGCAGCTCGGCAGACGCCGCCACCTCGACACAGCCCGATCCTGCGCCCGAGCCGCCGCCGGTGACGCCGCCGCCGCCGCCCCCGGTGGTGCCGGTGACCCCGCAGCCGCCGAAGCCGCCGCCGCCGCCCACGCCGCCCACGCCGCAGCCGCCGAAGCCGCCGCCGCCCACGCCGCAGCCGCCAAAGCCGCCGCCGCCCACGCCGCAGCCGCCGAAGCCGCCGCCGCCGCCGCCGCCAGACGACGTCTACCCCGACTGACGTCTGGCGAGCGCGACCTGCGTTCAGCGACCGAGCCCCGCCCCGCGCGGGGCTCGGTGTTTTGTGTCCCCGCGCCGCATGTCGACGGCACCCACGCGATTCGCCGAAGCCCATGCTCCCGGCCCGCTCTGCCGAGCCTCGCCGGACCGCGCCTCGAGGGGCCCCGCGAGGCAAGGTCGGTCGGACCTTCAGCGCAGGAAAGGGTTCTTCGTTCGCTCCGCGCCGATGGTGCTGTTGGGTCCGTGCCCCGGCACCACGCGCGTGACGTCGTCGAGGGAGAGGAGACGGTCTCTCAGCGACGCGATGATCGTCTCGAAGTCGCCGCCCCACAGATCGGTGCGGCCGATCGAGCCGCGAAACAGGGTGTCGCCGGTGAAGACCACCGGCTCGGCCGAGGCCACGCTGCGAAGCACGAACGAGATGCTCCCTGGCGTGTGCCCTGGCGTGTGCATCACCCCAAGCTCGATGGCGCCGGCGGTCACCGTCTTGCCGTCGAGCAGATCGCCGGCGAGCTCGCACCGCTCCGGCGTGGCCCCCCCGATGAGCGCAGCCTGGATGGGGAGCATGTCGTAGAGGAACCGGTCGTCCTCGTGGATCTGCGGCAGCACCTGGCAGTGGCCCGCGAGCGGCGCGGTCGCGCCGACGTGATCGATGTGTGTGTGCGTGTGGATGATCGCGCGCACCTCCGCGCCGAGCGCGCTGAGCCGATCACGAATCGCCTCGAAGTCGCCGCCAGGATCGATCACCACCGCCTGACCGCTCGCCGGATCGAACACGATGCTGCAGTTGCAGCCGAGCCGACCGACGGCGAAGGTCTCGACGGTCAGGCCGCTGCCCTCAACCTGGCTCGTCATCGGGCTCCATGAACGCGAACGCCTGTTGCGCCATCGGTCGGATGCCGAGCGGCTTCTGACCGGCCGCCTCGAACGCCGCCATCTCGCGCGCGAGATCCGCCTCCACCACGTCGCGGTTGTCGTAGGCGAACGAGAGCGCGTCGAGCACCCGCGCCGGACCGAGCCGTGGATAGCGCTTGAGCAGCTTGTCGATCGAGACCCCAGCGCGGTGCCACGCCCAGAGGCGCCGCACGGGAACCCTCGTGCCTTCCACGTGGGGGCTCCCCCCGAGCAGACGGCTGTCGCAGCGCACGTGCGGATGCGGCACCAGCACGCGCGGGAGCGGCGGCAACTGCAGCGCAGGAGATCTGCGACCCTTGGCCATGCGCGAAAGGTACTCGCAAGCCAACATCGAGGCAAAACGATCCCATCGCGTCGCGACGTCGCGCGATCAGCGCCGCTGCTCGCGCAGCCGCTTCACCGCCTCGAGGTGCGCCTCGTAGCTCTCGGTGAACTCGTGACGGCCACGCCCCTTGGCGACGAAGAAGTAGAACGACGAGTCGGCGGGGGCGAGCACCGCCTCGAGGCTCGCCGCGCCGGGGTTGGCGATGGGCCCCGGCGGCAAGCCACGCGTCACGTAGGTGCTGAAGAGGTTCGCCTTGTCACGGTTGATCGCTCCGGACGCGCGGCCATCCCAGCCCTTGCAGGCGGGGATCTTGTCCGGCATCGCCAGGCAACCGTACATCGCGGTGGGGTCCGACTGCAGGTGAGGGTAGTCTTTGCTGCGGAGGCGGTTGAGAAACACGCTCGCGATCATCGGGCGCTCGTCGGCGACCACCGCCTCCTTCTCCACCATCGCGGCGAGGTTGATGACGTCGCGCCGACGCATCTCGAGCTCGGCGACGAGGCGCTCCCAACCGCCGCCGTGTTGGTCGATCAGGCGCTGCCACCGTCGCTCGGCTTCCTTCACCAACACGGTGAGCACCACCGTCGGATCGCTGTCCCGCTTGAGCTCATAGGTGGCAGGGAACAGGTAGCCCTCGGCGGTGCTCGCCTCCGGGAGCTCGGCGGGCTCGATGCCGAGCTTGTAGAGCAGCGGCGCGTCGGCGGTGGCGTGGAGGAACGCCTCGCGCTGGGTGACCCCCAGCTTCTCGAGCCGCTCGGCGATGGCGAAGCGATGGTAGCCCTCGGGCAGGGTCACCTTCACCGTCGGCCGGCGCTCGGTGCGGCACAGCGAGGCCACGAGCTCCTCGGGGGTCGCCCCTCGAGGCAACAAGTGGGGCCCGGGCTCGGCGCAACGATCGGCGCCGGTCGCCAGGAGATACACCTCCATCGCGGACGGCAGATCGGTGAGGCCGAGATCGAACAGGAGGCCGGCCGCCTCGCGGGCGTCGAGCCCGTCCGGCCAGCTCACCGCCACCGGTGGCTCGTCGCGGCCCGCGGGGTGGGGTCGCAGCTGAAACCAGTGGAACCCGACGTAGAGCGTGGTGCCGGCGCCGAGCGCCACGCCCGCGATGATGAGCAGCGCCGCGGACAGGCGCCGCCAGCGACGCGAGCGTTGCACCGAAGATGCCGTCAAGCGCTGGCGGCGCTCCACCTGGGTGCGGCGGTTGCGTCGGGGAGGGTGTGGTGCCGCGCCCCGGGCCGGGCGGCGCGTTCGCTTTCTCCCTCGCTTCACCGATCGGGTCATCGCGTGCGCGAGAAGTTAGACCGCGACCCCGATCTCGACGCCAGCCTTTTTCAGCAACGCGTGAGGCGGCTCGCTGCCGATCATCACGAAGACCACGTCGTTGGGGAGGTGGCGCGGCTGCCCCGCCACGTCGAGCACCACGTGATCGCGCGCGATCGTGTGGAGCTCGGCCCGAAACACGAGCTCGAGGCGCCCGACCCTCAAGAGGCGCTCCACCTCGGCCACGTTGCGCGACTTGCCCCGCGAGAATCCTTCGCCGCGATGAATTACCGTGACGGTCGTGGAGGGCTGATGAGCGAGCGCGATCGCGCACTCCATGGCCACGTCGCCGAGCCCGACCACCACCACCCGCCGACCGGCCCAGCTGCGAGCGTCGGCGAGGTGGTAGAACACCTTCGCCTCGAGCTCGGGCGACAGCGACAGCGGCAGCTTCCGCGGGGTGCCGCGCACGCCCACCGCGAGCAGGGCGCGCCGCGCGGTGAGGGTCGCCGCGTGGTCGTCCTCGGTGCCGCGCACGTGCACCGACAACAGCTCGCCGCGGCGCTCGATGGCGGTCATGCGCGTGTTCTCCTGCACCTCGATGCGCTCCTCGCGGATGATGCGCATCCACTTGGTGAGGAGCTCCTCTTTGGTCGCCTCGGCGAGCCACAGCTTGCCGGTCACCGGGAGCTCGAGCGGCTGATCGAAGACGAGCTTGCCGCGCGGGAAGCTCCGGATGCTCTGGGCCACGCTCCCTTGCTCGATCACCGCGTAGCGGAGGCCGAGCTCCTTCGCTCGCAGCGCCGCGCTGATCCCCGCCGGCCCGGCGCCGACGACGACCAGATCGAGCACCTCGTCGCCGGCACCACGGCCGCGCCCGCCGTGGCCGCTCCCCAAAACCCCCAACGAACGAGCGATGGCGTCCACCGCCGTGGCCCCCTGCCGGATGGCGTTCTTGATCAGGGGCAGCCCCGTCACATCGCCGGCGAGGTACACGCCCGGCGCGTCGATCGCCTCGAGGTCCTCGCGGAGCCGCGGGCGGTCGCCGATGGGGTCGCCGTCGGTGATCACCAGCGAGCCGTTTGGGCACACCTGCTCACAGAGGGTGAGCCCGCAACAGAGATCGGGCTGCGCCACCTCGGCGACGTAGCGCTCTACCGTGAACACGTCGTACGGACAGGCGTCGACGCAGGCGTAGCAGCCGAGGCACGTGCTCGCGTCGATCTGCGGCAGCCGCACCCGATCGGCGGGCTTGGCCACCGCGGTCTGGGGCTCCTCGCGTCGGCGACGCGCGCGGAGCCTGGTCACGCCCACGAAGCCGAGCGCGCCCAGCAAGCCGGCGAGCGCCCCCGACGCCAGCCAGAAGCGGCCCCTCGTGGCTGGCGCCCCCGTGGGCGGCGTCGGCGCCGAGAGGACGGCGGCGCGGGCCGCCTCCCACGCCGCGAACCGATCGTTTTGGTGTTGCGAGGCGCACACGCCCCCTGGTCGCGGCGCGGCCACCGCCGACCAGGCCTGGTGCTCGTCGAAGCACAGGTTGAGGGTCGCCAGAGGGGTGCCCGCTGGGGCGGTTTGCGCGGCCGCGAGGCAGCGGCCGATGGGATCGCTGGACGAGGTGAGGTCGTGGCAGCCGTCGACGCAGCGCGCGACCGGCACCAGCACCACGGTGAGGTCGCGTCCGCTCGGGAGCGTGATCCCTGGCAGCGGCTCGCTCACGCCTACGCCGTAGCGCAACGCCTCCCCGCTCGGGGCCACGAAGCGCACCCCTTGATCGGCACCGTGCACGTCATGGCAGCGCAGACAGTCGAGCTCGCCCTTGTCGGCGAGGGCTCGGTGACCGACGCGCAGCGACGGGTGGGGCCCGTGGCAGCTCTTGCACACCTCCGCCGACGGGCGCGTGAGCGGCTCCTCGCGATGACACGCGCTGCACGCGAGGGACGCTTCGGCGTGAGGCAGCGCCAGCGCGCCGCGCGTCGGTCCGTCCGACGGCGCGAGGCCCCAGGCTACCCCCACCCCGGCGAAAGCGGCCGCGCCGGCGAGCAGCAGCAGCCGGTGGCGCCTCACGTCGGAGGTGGCCCCACGGCCCGCTCCCCGCCCCCGCACCGGCGCCCCGCGCCGCCGCCGAGCGCGCCGGTCGCCCACCTCCACGGCGAACAGGGTGCGATGGACCGGCTGCTCTCCGCTCATCGGAGCACCTCGAACAGATGAATCGCGAGCGTCGCGAGCACCACCGCCACGGAGATCACGTGCACCGGCAACCACGCGCGCAGCGTGAGCGTGAGCGCACGCGCCGCGGCCAGCGCGCGCAGCTCCACCACGGTGCGGATCAGGGCCTCGAGGCCAGCGAGGCGCTCGGCGCCGCGTCCCTCGAGCATCGTGTCGATCCGGGCCCTCACCGCACGCTCCTCCGCGGCGAGGGTGCATCCCGACACCACGAGGGCGAGCGCGCCCCACGGCGCTCGGAGGTAGGGGACGAGCACCTTCTCGAAGATCTTCTTCACCAGCTCGCTCTTGCCGGTGATCGATCCGTAGAGGCGGTCGCGGAGCTCACGGCGCTCGGCGGCGTAGTCTTCGGGGAGGAGCGCGGTGCGCTCGATCCGCGACAAGCGCCGCGGGACGAGCGCGTAGCACAGCGCGGCGAGCGCGCCGGTGACGCCCGACGCGAACAGGGCGGTGAGGAGCGCACCTCCCGAGCTCGGCCCGAAGCGCGGGCCGCCGTGGCCGAGGGCGAGGGCAAGGGCCGCGAAGCCGAGCACCACGTGAAGCGTGAGCTGAGGGCGAACCCGCGAGCGCACCCGCGGCCGCGCTTCGTCCCCCGGCGGCGAGGCCGGGCCCCTCCCCCGGCGCACCCGACGCTTCGGGATCGCGTAGGCCAAGAGGCCCAGCACCGCGGCCGCGCAGGCCGGGCCGAGGCCCCAGCCGATCCCCCGCCAGGGCTCCCAGCTGCCACGCAGCTGAAACCCGCTGCCCACGATCCCGAAGGCGGCGCTCCCGAGCCCGGCGAGAGCGAGCCACGGCCAGCGGGAGGGCGCACGGAGCTCGTGGTCGGCGCCTCCCTCCGCGCGGAGCAGACGCCCCACCTCGGGCAGGTCTGCCGCCGGGTGGAGGCGGAAGATCGACTCGGTCGGACAGGCCATCACGCAGGCCGGACCTTCGTGGTCGCGGCAGAGATCACACTTCACCGCGAGCTCGTCGAACACTCCTCGACCTGCCGGCCGCGGCGCGTCCGGCGGTCGCGGCACGATCTGGATGTTGTCCCACGGGCAGCCCTTCGCGCACGCGCCGCAGCCGGTGCACAGCGCGTCGCGGATGAACACCTCGCCCCGCGGATCGCGACCGATGGCGCCCGTCGGGCAGTCGGGCATGCAGGCCGGGCTCTCGCAGTGCTGGCAAGAGTTGGGCAACAGGAGCGGTGAGGGCGCTTCGGCCGCGGCCCCCACCCGCGTAACGATCTTGTCGCCGCGTCGGACCAGGCGCGCCACCCCGTGCAGCGACTCGCAGGCCCACGCGCAGTGACCGCAGCGCACGCAGCTGTCGAGGTCGATCACGAGGAGCGAGCGCGCGACCTGGAGGCGGTAGAGGTCGTGGAAGGCGTGCTGGGTCTGCCCCTTCGCCCCCGCCACCACGGCTTGCTGCGCCACCGCCTGTTGCTCGGCCACCCGGCGCAGCCGGCGGAGCAGATCGGGGTTGCGATCCGCCACCGTGCGGGCCACGTCGGCGGCGATGGCGATGAGGAGCGAGGCGCCGCTCGCTACCGCCTCCATGCGCCGAGGCACGCGCGCCACCACCTCCTCGTCTCCGAAGAAGTCGCCGGCGGTGAGGTAGGCCCTCACCCGCAGCCGCTCGTCGTCCTCGGTCTGGAGCTGCACCATCCCATCCACCACGAGCCAGAGGTGCTCGGCCGGCTCGCCGGTGCGGTAGATCACGTCGCCGCGGAGCACCAACTTGTGCTCGGTCCCGTCGAGCAGGAGCTCGCGGTCGCGCTCGTCGAGTCGGGAAGTGAACGCGAGGGTCCGGAGCAGCTCGGCGGTGGCGCGGCGACGCACGCGGCGCATGAAGCGCTCGGCCACCTCCGAGCCCCCGGCCCGCGCCAACGCGCGGTGGAACATCGCGACCGGGATCGCCGCCACCACCGAGGGCACGAGCGCGCGAGCGGTGGCCCGAAACGTCGCGCCCACGCTCGCCTCCTCCCCGAAGCTGTCGCCAGCCCCCGCGCGCCGGAGCTCGGCCTCGTCGTCGTCGCCACGGCGCGTGCCGACGAGCGCGATCTCGCCCTCTGCCACCACGAACACGTAGTCGCTCTCGTCCCCGCGCCGATACGCCGTCGCGCCAGCCTCGATGCGGCGGAGCTCGCCGCAAGAGGCGAGCTCACGGCGGCCACGCTCGTTGATGCCTCGCAACAGGGGGGCCTGGAACACATTCTCGGGCCACCCGCCCGCCGCGCCGTTCATGCCGTCGGACGACGATGCATCGGGGCCCACGTGCATACAACCTCAGGGCACGACGAGGCTCTGGCGCGCGACCTCTACCCGATCGAGCCGAGCGAGCATCTCGAAGGTGACCAGCGGGCCGCTGGGGCGGCGTCCGCGAGCCGCCTGCTTCGCCTCGTACTCGGCGAAGGTGCGCACCAGAAACGGGGGGAAGCCACGGAACATGAGGCGCGCGGTGACGCGAAACGGCCCGGAGCGGCCGAGCGTCGGCAGCACGTAGGTGAAGCGCTTCTGCACTCCCGGTGGCAACGACCGCGTGTCGACGATCGCGTCAGGGCCTTTCACGAGGCCACGGCCGGCGTCGAGGGCGCCGACCGGGAAGTAGGTCTCGAACAGCGCCGCGTGGCCCACGAGGTTGGAGCCGCAGCGGCCGGTGTCGAGGTCGTAGTCGCCATCGTCGAAGCGCTGAGCGCGGTGCGCCTCGAAGGGCAGCGGGGCGCACTCCCCAGTCGGCGTCACGCTCGAGATGCACCGCACACAGCGGAGGAAGCCGTTCTGGAAGTTGATGAGGCCCTTCCCACGGAAGCTCGCCGCTCCCGAGTCGGGCGGTGGCGACCACGCCGGAGCGTCGGGCCCGTCACGCACGTCGGCGCCGAACAGACCGATCGGGCGCCCGAAGCCATCCACCGCGTCGGGATCGGTGTTCACGCGCAAGAACACCTTGTCGCGGAGATCCTCGTCGTTGCGATCTACCCGCCCCACCTCGTAGATCACCCGCCCTTTGCCGTCTTCCACGCGGAGATGCACCCAGATCTCACGCTCTTGACTAAATCCGGCAGGTATTTTGTGACCGGCCCCCACGTTCTCCACCACGACGGGGATCTCGAGGGTGTTCCCGCCCACCGTCGCCGCCTCGAGCCCGAGCCGCATGCTCGCTCGGAGCAACAGATCGCGGCGCTTCTTCGCGCTGAGAGGCACCCCGTGGCGATCCACCCCTGGCTGATCGAGCGCCTCGTCGGCGATGTCTTGCGCCAGCGGAAGGTCCACCGAGGTGAAGTAGTGGGGCGAGCTCTCGGCGCTCGGTGAGCCGCTGGCGGCGTAGCCCGTGGGCCGCTCGCCCGGGGCCCGCGGCTCGAAGCGCATGCCGTCCGGACAGCTCTCGTGCGCGAGCGCACCGTCGCGCTCGCCGGGCACGCACACCCCGGGAAAGGTAGACATGTGGCAGTCTTGGCAGCTGGGCGCCGCTTGCCCCCGCGCGCGCTTCTCTGCCGCATAGTCGACCCACTCGCTGTAGGCGTTGCGCAGCCGCTTGAACGTCTCCCCCTTGGTGGCCCCGATCACGTCGGTGCCGAACAAGCGCACGTCGTGGCAGCTTCCGCAGAACTCGCTCGTCTTGAGGTAGCTCCGCGCCGCCTCACTCGGCCGCGCGTGGGCCACGAAGCCGGTAGGAAGGAGGGCGAGGCGGTCCGGGCCCGCGCGCAGATCCAACAGCTCTGCCGGATCGAGCGCGTAGCCGCTGTTGGCGATGCCGGAGAGGCCGCGTAAGTCTTCGGGCCGCGACCGAAACACCTGCCCGGTGACGAACGAGGTCCAGGTGGGGTTCCCTTGGTACCCAGCCGAGCCGTTGACGCCGACCGGGCCGTGCACCTGGTGACAGAAGGCGCAGCTGATGCCCTCCATCGCCACCTCGCCGATCAGGTCTTTCACGGGGGCGCGGGTGTTGGGATCGCCGTTCACTCCCCCTTGCCACGCCGGCACACGCGAGGCGATGTTGTCTCCCGGCGAGTGACAATTCACGCACCAATGCTCGCCACCGCTCCCGGTGACCTCGAGGCCCGAGTCGCGGTCGCGACAGGCGAGGGCCCCGCCCGGCGAACGACGCAAGATCCCCGCCCCTCCCGGGCAGTCGCGATCGCGTCCCACCTGCTCCTCGATGAGGGCCTCGAGCGCGTTGAACAGCGGACTCTTCACGGCGTGCCCCATCACCGACTGGGACCACTCGGCGGCGTGTCGAGGATGACAGGCGGCGCAGTCCTTCGCGGTGAGGTGGCCCGCGTCGACGGCACGGGCTGGCTTCACGACCACCGGCGACACCGGCGCCGGCGTGGGCGCGTCGAGCGCGATCGCCAGCGCCAGCGCGCAGATCGCCACGCCGATGGCGACCGGCGCGGAGCGGAGGCGTCCCCGGCTGAGCGCGTCCACCAGCCATCGCAGATCGAGCGGCGGAGGGGCGTCGGCGCGGGTGCGCTTGGCTTCGCTCCGGCTCGGGGCGCTCCCCGGCGGGGCCGCCGCTTCGTCGTCACGCCGGTGGGCGACCGCCGCCGCTCTCCTCGCCGCCGGTCGTGACGCCGTCGTCGCGGCGAGATCGCCGGCCAGCTGGCGCTCGAGCTGCTCGAGGACGACGCTCGCCGCGGCGGGACGCCCCGACGGATCTTTGGCGATGAGCTTGAGCACCAAGCTCTGCAACCCAGCGGGGAGCTCGCGCGCCACGGCGGGGGCGAAGGGCGCCGCCTCGTGCTCACGCGCCTCGGCGAGCGCGTGGCGCAGACCGGCCCCCCCGAACGGATGCGTCCCGGCGAGCAGCTCGTAGAGCACTGCTCCGAGCGCGTAGCGGTTCGCGGCGCGATCCCACGACGCGTCGTCCGCGGCCTCCGGTGGGCGCCAGAGCAGGTCTTTCGGCCGCGTGTCGCTCCCCTTGCCGTCGCCGCTCTTGTCACCCACCATCGCCGCCACCAAGGGCTCGGCGGCGAGGAGCGCCCGCTCCGCGCCGTGCTCACCGTACACCCGCACCGTCGACGGGGTGAGGGCCCCTGGGAACAGGCTCTCGCGCTCCGCGTGGTCGAGCGCGCGCGCGAGATCGACGGCGAGCCCAACCGCTCGGCGCCAGGCGAGGGGGCCGGCCTCGCGCCGACGCCAGGCCGACAGCGTCGCCGGGAGCTCGCAGAGGAGCCACGGCCCCTCGTCGTCTTCGCCACCATCGACGAACCCGCCGAGCCCGTGGGCACCGAGCGCGAGCAGGCGCGCAGCGCGAGCGCTGTCTTCGGGTGGCAGTCGCCACAGCTCCCCAGCGCCGCACGCGAAACGCTCGGCGCGCCCACGCGGGCTCAGCGCCGCGCCACGAGCGTATCCGCGCTCACTCGGCGATCGGCGCTCCATCTCACTCGGCAGGGGCGGCGGGAGGGGGCTCGTCGCTGCTCACCTGCGACGCGCGGAAGAGGTAGGTCACGACGCCCGAGAGCACCATCAAGACCACGATGATGAGCACGCTGAGGCCCGTGGACAGCTCGCGCCCACTCGCCGCAGCGTCGATGAGCGCCACCGTGTCCTTGCGCGTGAGGTCACGCGCCCCGCCCGCAGGCGCCAGAGGCCTGCCCTCCTCGGGGCGCGATGGCCGCGCCGAGGGCAGCGTGTCGTGACGCGACGGCCCCGCGCCGGTCGTTCGCGCGGCTCCGGCGGCGCTCCGCGAGCTGTTCGCGGCGACCCCACGCGCCTCCCCGAGCCCGGTGTAGCTCCGGTCGGGCAGGAACAGCTCGAGCTCTTCGACCACCTCGCGAGCGCTCCCTGGCCGCGCGTCGGGGTCTTTCTCGAGCAGCCGAAAGAGCACCTTCTCGATCCCCTTGGGCAAGCCGGCGCGCACGTCGTCGGCGAGCGGTGGTGGCGCGTCGGTGCACTGCATGTTGAGGAGCAGGCGCGGCGAAGACGACTGAAACGGCGGCTGTCCGGCCAAGAGCTCGTAGAACACCAGCCCGAGACAATACAGATCGGTGCGCTGATCCACGGTCTGAGCGTCGATCTGCTCCGGGCTCATGTACTGCAGGGTGCCCACCGACTGGGTGTTGGTCTGGTTGAGCTCCTGAACGAGCTTGGCGATGCCGAAGTCCATCACCTTCACCGTCGCCCCCTCGACGACCATGATGTTCTCGGGCTTGAGATCGCGATGGATCACCGGAGGCTCCTGCCCGTGGGCAGCGGAGAGCGCGCGTGCCACGCACACCACGATGTAGGCGGCCTCGTCCCACGGCAGGGCGCCGCGATCGTTCAGCACCTCGCGCAACGTCTTGCCGTCGAGAAACTCGAGCACGGTGACGAGCTTGTTGTCGGCCTCCACGCTGGCGAGGCTGCGCACGATGTTGGGGTGCTCGAGGTGCGCGAGGATCTGCATCTCGTTGAGGAAGAGCGCCCGCGCGTGCTCGCTGCGCGCGAGCTCCTCGCGCAGTACCTTGAGCGCCACCCGTCGTTTCGACAGGCGCTCCTCGGCCTCGTAGACGCGCCCCATGCCCCCCTCGCCAACCAGGCGACGCACGATGTATTCGCCGATCTGCTCCATGCCCGACTCAGCGACTCGTTCCGAGATCCCCGAGGGGCGCTCGGGATCGCTCCCCTCGTGAACCGAGGGCGGTCGGCGCGCGGTCGGCTCCTGCGAGCGCGGCGCCTCTGGGTGCGGTTCGGGCTCCCCCTGCGCTCGGTTGGGTGGGCTCGCGTCGTTGCTCTCCCAGGCCACGGTCATGTTCAGATCTACGTTTCGTGAGGGGTTGTGACTTACACTTCATGTGGCCATCGAGATCCGATTTGTGACCCGCCTCCCGAAATTCCTCAACTCTCGCGCCAGCGCGCTCCCTCGCGCGGAGCGCGCTCCAGGCGGCGCCGGCGCGCCACGGCGCCGCTCCGCGCGGAGATTATCGCAGCTCGTCGCGATCCTGTCGCTCGGGCTCGGCGGCGCCGGCTGTGAAAAGGCCCCCGAGGAGCCCACCCCACAGCGGTCGCGCGCGACCCCCACGAGCGGCCCCACCTTGCACTGGAAGGTGCCCCCTACGTGGAACGTGGAGCGCACCGCAGACCAAGGCGAGTACCGCGCCAAATACACGCTCCCCGCCACGGGGAACGCCCAACACCCCGCCGAGCTCTTGGTGTCTCGCGTCGGGAGCCAAGACGTGGGTCAGAAGCTCGAACAGCTCGTCGCGGAGTTCGAGGGCCCACAGGCGGCGAAGCCGACCCGCACCGAGATGAAGGTGGGCGACTTCGACGTGACGTTGGTGGACGTGGCCGGCACCTACAAGTTCCCCATGGGACCCGCGGTGGGTCCCAAGCAGAGACACGCGGCGCACGTGCTCAAGGACGGCTGGCGTGCCCTCGCGGCCGGCGTGGTGACGAAGGATCGAGGGAACTGGTTGTTCCGGATGGTCGGGCCGAACGACGCGGTGGAAGGCTCTCGCTCCGCCTTCGTGAGCATGCTCGAAGCCCTCGAGTGACCGCGCACCGCGCCGAGCCCCCCACGGGGAGGCCTCCCGCGCCCTCGCCGAGCGCCGCGGAACGTAGGATAAAGACCTACAATGTACGCAAACTTGGCTGTGGCAACCGCTTGGACGCATGATTCTCACGGCCACCGTGATGCGATACCGCTCTTTTCCCGTCGCCCGTCACCGAACCACGCCGCTCGCCTCGAAGGGCCCGCCCTTCTGGCGCACACCGGGAGCGCTCACCCTGCTGGGCGCGCTGCTCGTCGTGGGCGGCCTCTTGCGCCTGGCCACGGACGAGACGGCGGTCGACGTCGCCAGCGTCGATCTCCACCACGGCCCCACCCGCGCCGCTTCGTCCGAGCGCGAGGCGCCGCCAACCACCACGGATCCGGCGGCCGAGCCGCCCCAGGTCGCCGATCCGGGCACTCGGGGCATCGCCCACCCCGACCCCATCGACATCGCGATCGTCACGATGCTCTACCACGGGAGCGACTGACACTTGATCACGCCGCTCGAATTGGATACGACACCGCCCTCGCTCGCGATGTGAGCGATGGGCGCATAACTCAGCGGTAGAGTGCATCCTTCACACGGATGAAGTCACAAGTTCAAATCTTGTTGCGCCCACCCCTTCCCCACTCCCCCAACGACGACTGAGGCCGCCCATCGGGCGGCCTCGTTCGTTTCGGGCCCTCGTTGGTTTCGGGCCCTGCTCGCCTCGTGTCCGGGGGCCGCGGTCAGCTGCCCTTGGGCGTGAGCACGAGCTTTCGCGAGGTGGCGCGCTTCGTCTGCTTGGCCACTGGCGGCTTGGAGGTCGTCGCCTTCGCACCGGGCTTCGCCGCCGCGGCTTGGGCCACCGCCGCCTTGGGAGCGGGCGCCGCCTTGGGTTGCGCGGCGCTCACGCCGAGTGTGCGCTGCGCCGAACGACGGTAGCTCGCGCTCTCGAAGGTGCCCACGATGCCGCGCTTCTGCACCGCCGAGAGGGCGTAGCTCTTGTCGTAGCGCTTCATCATCCGCCACCGCGCCTGATCCGTCTCGAGCGCCCCCAGCTCAGCGAGCAGCGCGCTGTGACGGTGCCTGGGCAGCCGCGCACGCCCGTCTGCGGACGCCGCGCCGGGAGCGGGTTGGGACACGCCCGCGGAGGCGGGCACGCGCGGCGCTCCGGCCATCGGATAGGCCGCGAGGGTGGGCTGGAAGCTGAGCTGAGGCTGGTTGCTCCGACCCCACACCGCCTGGGTGTAACCGCGCCGCATGAGCAGGTTGGCGTTGAAGAGCATCGTCTGCCCGCGGGTGGCGGTGAGGGTGTAGATCTGGTTCGGGGACAGGTTCACGAGGCCCGGCTGCATGAACCAGGCGACGGCGGCGCCGTTCCGGTGCAGCACCACCATCCCTCCCTGGGGCGGCACCACGCGGAGCGTCGTGGCGTACGGATCGATGAGACCGCCGGTGAGCAGCTGGTTCACGGGGCCGGAAGCGGAGGCCTCGGGCGCGGTGAGCAGGGCCGCGAACGACACGGCGAGAGCGGCGATGAGCTGGGCGAAACGTTGGGTCTTCATGCTCGTTCCTTGCTTCCTCG
>CAYOAL010000121.1:0-32391 GCA_964401935.1 uncultured Polyangiaceae bacterium | reverse complement strand
GCGTAGGTCTTGACGCGGATCTTGATCGAGCCGGAGGGCTTGTTGGCGTCGAGGTCGTGCTGGGCCGCGTAGGGGGTCTGGGCCGCGTTCACGATGCTGTCGACGATCCCATAGGTGGGCGCGTCGTGGCCGCACTTGAAGCTCGACAGATCGAGGAGGGCGATGTTCGGGTGACGCGCCGCGTACTTCACCGCCCACACCTTCTGCGCCGAGTTGGCGGAGTAGTTCTCCGGCCACACGTCGTTGATGTCGAGCGGGTTGTCGTCGTCGCGGAAGTAGCGCTTCATGAACTCGGGGTGGCGCGGCAGGGACCGCACGCTGAGCACCGGGTAGCCGAGCACCTGGTACTCCTCGGGGATGCCGTGGTTGAGGCCCGGATCCGAGTGGTAGGGGCGGCCGATGCAGAGGAGCGCGATGCGGTTCTCCGCCTCCACCGTCTCGAGGATGGCCCGACCCTTCTCCTGCAGATCGCGGTCGAACGCGTCGAGGGCGCGGAGGCCCTCGCGGTGCGCGTGGTCGCTCTCGTCTTCGGTGATGCCGAGGCGCGGGCCCCAGGTGTTGAACATGCGCTTGGCCATCAAGTGCGGCTCACCGAAGGAGATCGCGGTGTCGAGGTACTCGATCCCGCGCGTCCCGAAGAAGTCGACCTCCTTGGTGAAGGCGGCCTTCATCACGTCGGGGACGCCGGCCACGATGGGGCAGCTCGTTCCATCCATCACGTTCTCCAGGAAGTTGGGGACGTTCATGAGGATGGGGAAGAACACGTAGTCGAGCGGTTTCTTGTCGTGATGGGTGAAGAGCAGGTTGTGGATGTGGGCCTGCACCACCTTCGACGGGAAGCACGGATCGACCGAGCCGTACTTGCCACCCTCGACCCACATCTCCTCGCTCGTGGGATCGCTGAACACCACGTTGGCCTTCGACACCCCGAGCGCCTCGAAGTAGGTGCGGAAATAGGGAGCGGTCGAGTACATGTTGAGCACGCGGGGCATGCCGATGCGCACCCGCTTGAGGCGCTCGCGGGCCTCGACGCTGGCGCGGCGGAAGGGCCGCTTCACGTTCACTTTGCGAATGCTGAACAGCCCCCGCTTCACCTCGACGTCGTCGATGAGCGCGCCGTCCTCGGGCAGCGGTGCGTACTGGTAGAAGTGCTTGAACGCCTTGCTCGCCTCGTAGCTGATGAGGTTGGGATACTCCTTGGCGATCTGCTTGCGCTCCTTCACGAGCTCGAGCATCGCCTCCTCGCTCTCCACCGTGCCCTTCTCGCACGAGAAGCCGGAGATGTAGCGCGCGGTCGAGCCGTCGGGACACTCGGTGTCGATGAAGGTGCGCTTGCACTCGTTCGGACAGAAGTGGCAGACGGTCTCCTCGTCGTTCTTGGTCGTGTAGCGGATGTCGATCGCGTCATCGAGGCCGATGAACGTCGAGTCGCCGCGTCGCTTCACCACCCGCAGGGCCTCGAAGGCGGCACCGAGGGCGCCCGCTTCGCCGGTGTGGGGGTGGACGAACACCTTCGCGTCGGGGACGCGCTGCTTGATGTAGTCGACCTGGGCCTTCACCGCGGCGAGGTTGTATTGGGTGCCGCCTTGCAACACGTAGCGGCTCCCGAGCGCGGCGAGGCGCGGGATCTGCACCACGTACTGCCACACGTTCTTCGGTAACACCTGGGCCAGACCGGCGAGCAGCTCCTCCTTGCTGAAGCCCTCCTTCTGGAAGTTCACGCGGTCGGTGTCGAGGAACACCGCGCAGCCGTAGCTGAACACGGGGGCGAGCTCGGCCTTGAAGGCGGTGTCCGCGTATTCGGTGACGGGGAGACCGAACTGATCCGCCATCGCCTGGAGCAACATGCCGTTGCCCGCCGAGCAGGAGTTGGAGAGTCGGAAGTTCTGGATGTCGCCGTTCTTGATGAACAGCACCTTGATGTCCTGCCCACCGATGTCACAAACCACGTCGATGTCGCCGCAGTACTTCACGGCGCTCATCATGTGGGCCACCGTCTCGACCACGTTCACGTCGACGCGCATCGAGTTCTCGAGCACGTCGGCGGCGTAGCCGGTGGCGCCCACCCCGAGGATCTCGAGCTCTGCACCCTGCTCGTCCACGTAGTCCTTGAGCTTCTTGAGGAGCTCCTTGGTGTCTTGGATCGGGTTGCCCTTCGAGAGCTGGTAGGCCTTGCAGACGATCTCCTCGTTCTCGTCGACGAGCACCGCCTTGGACGAGGTGGAGCCACCGTCGATGCCGATCACCGCGCGCACCTTCTGGCCCGCCTCGAGCTGCATCGGCACGAACTTCGGGATGCGATAGAGATCGGTGAAGGCGTGCACCTCCACGTCGTCCTTCACCAGGGGAGGGCCAGCGGTCTCCGCGAGGCGCTCCTTGCGACCGTTGGTCATGTAGGCCATGAGGCCGGCGAGGCCCTTGTAGCGCCCCGTGCTCTGCGACTCCCCCATGCCGTACACGCACGCGCCGTAGGCCGCGTAGTACTGGGCGTTGTTGGGCACGAACACCAGCTCGTCCATGGGTACGTCGGTCGGCCACGCGTAGCCGCGCTCCTTCCACACCTCCGGGATGCGCTGGCGCCAGCACGCCTGCAGGAACGGCAGGTACGTGTTGGGACCGCCGAGCAGACACACGCGGTGCTTGAGGGTGTTGCCGCGGGTGAGCACGCTGAGGTTCTGCAAGACGATGGCGTCGGCGAGCGAGCAGAGCACCTCGTGGGCGGGGATCCCGCTCTTGACGAGGTTGACGATGTCGGTCTCGGCGAACACGCCGCACTTCGCGGCCACGTGGTGCAGCTTGCTGTCGTCCCACGGGATCTTCACCACCTCCGATGACGGGAGGCCGACCTTGATCATGCACTTGTCGATGGTGGCCCCGGTGCCGGAGGCGCACTTGTCGTTCATCGACGGGACGGCAATTTTGTCGCCGGTCTTCTCGTCGGTGGTGAACATGATGATCTTGGCGTCTTGGCCGCCGAGCTCGATCACGCTGCCGCAGTCGGGGTGGAGCGACTCCACGGCGAGGGTGACCGCGTTCACCTCTTGCACGAACTTCGCGCCGAGGTGCGGGGCGAGGGGGGCCGCGCCGGAGCCGGTGATGAACACGCGCCACGACTCCTTGGGCGAGCACGGGTGCGCCGCCTCGATGGCGGTCAACAGCTCGTGCACCTTCTCCGGTTGCTTGGTGTTGTGCCGCTGGTAATCGCTCCAGAGGATCTCGTGGGTTTGTGGATCGAGGACCACCGCCTTGACGGTGGTCGACCCCACGTCGACGCCGACGACGACGGGTTCAGTGCGCGTGCTCGCCATGGTGTGCTCTTTCGCGTGAGTGGCTTTCCGGCGAATGACTGGCCGGTCAGTCAGCGAAGGAGAGGTATCACGGGCCCGAGGCGCGCACCAAACAAAGAAGCGTTGTTACGAAACGGCACAAATAGGATGCAGCGGGCACCCTGGTGTGCGGCCTCGGGGTCCGTTTCTTCTTCCGCGCCGCCGGCGGCTGCTACTGTGCGAGGGCATGTCCAAGGAGGAACGGCGCGAGGAGCTCCTGGCCGCGGCGCGTCGGGTCTTTGCGGAGAAGGGGTTTCACGAGGCGAAGGTGGGCGACATCGCCGCCTCCGCCAACGTGGCCAAGGGCACCGTGTACCTCTACTTCCCGGACAAGCGCTCCATCTTCGCCGAGCTCATCGACAACCTGTTCCTGCGGCTCTCCGCGGCGATCCTGCGGGTGGACACCTCCGGCGACGTGGCCGCGCAGATCAAGCACAACATCCGCGCCATCCTCAGCGTTCTGGTCGACGATCCGGACACCATGCGCATGCTCTTCGCCCACGCGGTGGGCGTTGACCCAGCGTTCAGTGCCAAAATCGACTCGTTCTACGACGGGCTGAAGACGCTCCTCGCGGAGTCGCTCGAGGAGGGGCAGGAGCTCGGGATCGTGGTCGATGGCGACGCGCGCCTCTACGCGAGCTTCACGCTCGGGGCCCTCAAGGAGATCCTCGTCGACATGACCACCCACCCCCAAGGCGGACGCTCGCGCGAGCAGATCGTGGAGGCGGTGTACGATCTGCTGCAGCGGGGCTACCTGAGGATGCGCGGCGCGACCTGAGCGCGCGGTCTCGTCGTCGCGGCGGCGTTCCACGGCGGCCGACACCGCAGAGGACGGTCGCCGCTCTAGCGGCCGTCGCCGCCCTCGACGGCGGTCACCGTCGCGCGAGGCCGAGGAAGTTCTCGATGAGGCGGCGCGCGGCGGGGGTGTCCTCGGCTGCCGCGTGCGCCGCGTCCGGATCGAGCCCCTCGCTGCGCATGGCGTCGCTCCGCGCCTCGATGAACCCGCGGATCACCTCCCCGTCGAACTCGGGGTGGAACTGTACGCCGTAGCAGCGCGGGGTGAACTTGAGCGTTTGGTGAGGGTCGCGCTCGGAGCGCGCGAGCACCACCGCGCCGCTGGGGAGGCGGCTCACGGTGTCGACGTGGCACGCGTTGGCGGCGAAGCGCGGCTCGAGCCCTTCGAACAAGGGGTCGTCGGCCACCCGCTCGATGGTCACGGTGCCGATCTCGCGACCTCTCGGGTTGGGCATCACCTCGCCACCGAGGGCCTGGGCGAGGAGCTGGTGCCCGAAGCACAGGCCGAGCGCCGCCGTCCCACGTCCCACCGCTTCGCGGAGCCAGGCCTCGGTGGTCGTCATCCACGGCTCGCGCTGATGCACGTTGGCGGAGGAGCCGCTGATGATCACCACGTCGTCGGCCGAGAGCGGGGGGAGGGGGCCGGTGCGCGCGTCCACCGCGACGTAGGGGCCGTCGTGGGCTCCCCCCACCGCCTCGGCGATGATCGCGGCGTAGTCGCCGCGGCGCTGCCGGACATTGTCGGTGGGGTCGCCGGTGATCACGAGCACGATCTTGTTGGGGCGCGCCATCACGACCACGATAGCCGGATGCCGAGCGAGGGTGGAGCCCCCGTGAGACGTGACAAGACGCGCAGCCGCGATCGGCTGCGGGTCTTTCATGCGGCCGCGGCCGCGCTCCCTCCTCCCGCCGAAGAGGCGGCGATGGCCCCCCTCCTCGGCAGCGTGGCGCTCATCGTCGCCAACGCCATCGACATCGCCGCCACGGTGCCGGTGCCGGCGGCGGGCCTGTGGCTGCGCGTGCAGCATCACGCCTTCGATGCGCTCCAGACGCTGTCGCTCGCGGCCTGGCTCGCGCTGCCCTTCGCGCTCGCGGCGCGCTATCCGCTCCTCACCCGCGCCCGCGCCCAGTGGGGCTGGCTCGTGTTCACCGCGTTCACCACGCTGGCGATGTACACGCTGCTCGAGCGTCACCTCGTGCGCCAAGCCCACTCCGCGATCGAGGGGATCCCCTTCCTCCTGTTGCCTCTCTACACCCTGCTCGTGGGCCTCTCGGTCCCCGCCGCGTTCTACCTCACTGGCTTCGCGGTGCGCGTGCCCTACGGCTCTCTCGTGATGCTCGCCCTCGGGGGCGCGGGGATCGTCGCGAACCACCTCGTCGTCCGCGACGACTATCCGGCGGTGCACGTCGCCATCTCGTGGGTGTCTGCGACCATCGTAGGCGCGAGCTTTGCGCCCCGTGGCCTCGCGTGGCTCCGACGGTCGCGGACGCGGGGCCCGCGGCTCGCGGCCCTCGCGGTCGTCGTGGCGGTGGTGGGCGCGGGCTGGCACCCTCCCAACGCCACGCGGGTGGAGCTCTTCAAGCCACCGGGGGCGGTGGGGCCGTGGGTGTACGCACAGACGCTCTGGGCGCTCCCCACTGTCGGCCCGTCGCGGCCTCCGCCTGCGATGTCGCCGCTCACCGACGAGACGCTCGCCGCGTCGCTCGAGGGGGTGGCCCCCGATCCGGTGGTGGTGCTCGTGACGGTGGACGCGCTGCGGGCCGACGTGCTCTCCGCGCCGGAGCACGAGGCCCGGTTCCCGCACCTCACCGCGCTCAAAGAGCACGGCGCGCACTTTACGCGCGCGGTGGCCTGCGGATCGCAAACGTCGGTGTCGCTGACGAGTATGTTCGCGAGCCGCTACTTCTCGCAGATGCGCTGGGCGCCGCATGGCTACGGACGCATGCGTTTCCTCTACGCCGCAGAAGACCCGAGCGTGCGCTTCCCGCAGCTGTTGACCGAGGCCGGCGTGCGCACCGAGAGCTTCTTGCCCATCATCTTTCTCTCCGACCACTTTGGCATCGTGCGCGGCTTCGAGCGCGAGACGCAGGTGGTGAACAACCGGCGACACGGCGCGGCGAGGGAGGTGATGACGCCCTTGCTCGAGCGCATCGAGCAGCACCGAGAGGGGCCGGCCTTGTTTTACGTGCACCTCATGGAGCCGCACGAGCCCTACGATCGGGGCAAGCTCAAGGAGGGGTCCGACTGGGAGCGCTACCTCTCGGAGATCGAGGTGGTCGACGGCTTCATCGGGCGTCTCGAGCAGGCGCTGCGGCGGCGCTTCCCCCACCGGGGCTACATCTTGCTCTCGGCCGATCACGGGGAGGCGTTCGGCGAGCACGGCACCAAGTTTCACACCAAGACGCTCTACGAGGAGCTCCTGCGGGTGCCGCTCATCCTCTGGGGGCCGAGCGTCGGTCGTCGCGTGATCGACGCGAGGGTGAGCCTCATCGACGTGGGGCCCACGCTGCTCCACCTCTTTCGGCAGCCGCTGCCGCCCTCGTACATGGGACGCTCGCTGTGGCCCCTGTTGCGCGGTCGGCTCCACGCCTTGCCGCGGCCGGTGCTCGCCGAGGGCCGCCTGCGTCGCGCGTATTACACCGCGGACGGCCTCAAGGTGATCGAGGACACCTTGCGGCGCGTGACCGAGGTGTACGACCTCGAGGACGATCCGGGCGAGCTCGTGAACCTGTTCGACGAACAGCCGTCGCGCACGCACCCGCCGGTCGCGGAGATGCGAGCGTTCTTCGAAGAGCTCACGCTGATCAAAGAGGGCTACGAGCCTCCCTTCAAGCCATAGCCGGGCGCGCTTCGTTCTGGGACCGCCGCGATCGCGCGGCTACCGAGGGGAGGCGACGCCGAGCGGGCGTGCTCGTCAGAGCAGATAGCCGCGCACGAGCCAGAAGGCGATCACGAAGAGGGTGACCACGGCGGTGCAGCCGAAGGCCATCCGACGGTGGGCGTCGCCGTCGCCGCGCACGTCGTCCAGGGTGGGCTCGCGGCTCATCGGGATGCCCAGCTGATCGACGGGCCCGCGGTCGTCGTCGTCGCGGTCGTCGTCGTCGCGGTCGTCGTCGTCGCGGTCGCGGTCGCGGTCGTCGTCGTCGTCCGCGTCGGCGTCGGCGGAGTCGTCGGTGGTGGGGGGCTCGCCGGCGGGCGGCTCGCTCGCTCGATCGTGGTCGTCGTTTGCGTCCATCGTCATGGCGCGTCCTCGAAGGGGGCGGCGATGAGGCCGAGGTTGATGCCCAGCGCGAAGCCGCCGAGCTCGCCGTCCTCGCCGCTCGGTTGCGTGTGGGGGAGCGTGCGCAGCGCAGCGCCGGGCTCCACCGAGAGGTGGAGCCAGCTCCCGGGGGCGACGCGCGCCTCGAGGCCGAGCTCCCCGGCGAGTCGCACGTTCCAGGCGTGGGTGGTCGTCTCCGCCGCGATCCGTCGCGCCTCGGGGAGGGTGACATCGACAAACCCTCCCTTCGCGCCGACGTGCACGCGCCACGCGTCGGCGAGGTGCCAGCGAAAGTCGATGGCTGCCCCCACCTCCAGCCAACGCGCGTTCGGGGCGTCGACCGCGAGCTGCCAGCGGCCGTAGAGGCGGTGTCCCAGCGGCCCGTGCCGCAGCTCGACGCCCAGCTCGGGACCGAGGAGGAACACGGGCGCGCCGGTGGGGAACACGAGGCTCGACGCGGCCCCGCTCACGGCGAGGCTCTCCAAGGTCGGGGCGTCGTGCGGCGGCTCCGGGGAGGGAGGTGGGCAGGGGGGCTTCTGCACGCGCTCCTGCACGCGCACCATCTCCGAGGCGGCCACCGCCACCGCCTCCGCGGCCACGTCGGAGGGGAACTCACCGATGCCAAGGCCTCGGCGCGCGAACGAGCCGTCGACGCGGCGCACCTCGATCACGGCCCGGCGCTCGACGGGCACATCGATCCACACGCGGATGAGATCGTCTCCCTCGAGGCTGCCCACCGACAGTCGCTCCACCGACGCGACGTCGTCGAGCTCGAGCTGAAGGAGGCGTCGAAACCGCAGCTCGGACAGGCGCTCGGCCGCCCCCTTCGACATGGCCACCCGCACTCGGATCCGCTTTGGTGTTGGCGTCGACGTGTCGCGTGGGACCGCCGGACCTTGCGCGTGCGCGGCCGCGGGGCCCAGCGCGCCGGCGAGCAGAGACCCTGCCGTGAGCAGGGCTCGCAGCGAGGACGACGCTGCGCGAGGCCGCGCGCTAGGGCGCTGGCTCTTCGTAGGGGCTGTCGTCCTCGGGCGCCTCATCCGCTCCCCCTGCGTCGGCGGCCACGGGTGTCTTGGCGAGGATGCCCTCGATGGTGGCCGTGCAAGGACCATTCGGGTAGGCGCCCTTATACTGCGCGCTCAGGCTCGTGACAGCTTTCCAGTTGCTCACGCCGGCTTCGGCCTGGATGCGGTTGCAGAGCGCCTCGGCGCGCTCGAAGGCCTCGAGGTCTTGCCCTTCGGAGAGGGCGGCCAGCGACAGCTGACGGCGCTTCTGCGCGTAGGCCTGGGCCTGGGCAGCGAAGGCCTGTTTCTCCTCCTCCGACTTGGCGGCGTCGCGACGCTTCTCGTAGATGCGCTGGAGCTTCATGGCGGCCTGCAGCGCGCGCAGCTTGTCGGGCTGATCGAGGAGCTTCTCGTAGGTGCTCACCGCCGCGGTCTGGTTGCCCAAGAGCTGGTGGCCGCGGGCGACGCAGGCGAGCACCGCGGGATCGGTGATGCTGGCGGCGGCGCCGGGATCCTGCTGGAGCAGCTGCACGGTGCGCTCGTCGTCCTTCTCCTCTTTGCAGGCGATCTCCCACAGCGGGGTGACCGCGGGCGTCACGTCCTCCGGCGTCCCGTCGTAGGGCGTGTCGTCGTCGTGCAACGCGCGAGGTCGCATGGGTCGGAGCGGCAGCACGTTCGGCACCGAGGCGGTGGTGTGGTGTACGCGCATCCGGCGCACGTCGCCGGCGCCGAGGTGGCTGGTGACGAGCTCGTCGGCCTCGTTGGGCGCCACGACCTCGGCGGAGCCCTCCCACACCTCGAGGAGGGCGTGGTCTCCCTCCCGATGCACCTGTACGCGTGCTCCTCGGGTTGGGCGCACCTGGGCGCTGCCTACCATCAGATCGACCGAGCCCACGAGCGCAGCGGCCACGGTGGCGTTGCCGCGCACGAGCCGGAGGGTGAGTCGATCGCCATCGCGGCTCACGGTGTCGACGATGGATCCTGGATCGAGGGTGATGGTGCCACCCCCGGGCAGGGGGTAGCTGCGCGCGGTGGTGCCCGCCGCGAAGACGTCGCTCGCGCGTGGCACGTTCGCAGGCGCCATCACGACCGGATCGACGGCATCCTCGTGACCCCCGAGCCACGGCGCAGAGCCTAGCCCCAGCGCAAAGCCGGCCGCTACGGCCGCCGCCACCAAGGGCCAACGGGGCACGCCGTGGGCGCGCTTGCGCCCGAGCGTGAGCTTGGGCTCGAGGCGCTCCCAGACGCGGTCGACGCGCTCTCGCTGGCCGTGCTCTCGCAACGCGTTGGCCTCGACGCGCACGACGCCGCGTGCGCTGGCCTCGCTGGACGGGGCTCGCCGGTCGTCCCGCTTCATGACGCCGCGACCTCCCTGGTCTTCTTGCTCTTTTGTCGCGTGCTCTCGGGAGCCGCCTCCACGTCGCCCGCGTCCTCGTCGGAGCTCTCGAGCTCGACGTCGGCCTGGCCGCTCGCGACGAAGTGGGCCTCGATGAAGCTCTGCGCGCGCCGGATGCGGCGCTTCACGGTGGCGAGCGAGCAGCCGGCCAGCTCGGCGGCGTCCTTCAGCTCGTGGCCCTCGACGAACCGCAGGGTCCACGCGATACGATCATCGGGATCGATGGTGCGGAGCAAGGCGTACACCTGCGCCAGCTCGGCCCGGACTCGCGGCGAAGCCTCGTCGCTCGCGATGCAGGCGATGTCGATGGGGTCGCCGGAGCGCCCGAGCCCGAAGAAGCGCAGCCAGCGCGCTCGGCGCAGGCGCGACCGCATCGCGTGGACCACGATGCTCCCGAGCCAGCCCTTGAACGCGGCGGGGTTGCGCAGCTTCTCGAGGCCGTCGAACGCCTGGAGGAAGGCGTCGTGCACGACGTCCTCCACGTCGGACGTGCTGCCTGCGATGCGTGCCGCCAGGTTGAAGGCGAAGGTCGCGTGGCGTCGGTAGAGCGCCTCGGCGGCGGTGGTGTCGCCCTCGATGGCGAGCGTCACGAGGCTCTCGTCCGACAGGCCGGAGAGGCGGCTCCGGTTGCTCATGGGGGGGCTCGGCGCGCCGCTCGGCGCGCGGGCGTCGTCTTGGCCTGAGCTTGTGGCGGCCACGGGCCGTTGCGAACCGCGGGCGGCGACCTCGACGTGCCCGCCGGCCTGCGCGCTCTCGTCGGCGTGCGCGCTCGGCGCCACCCGGGCCTCGGGCGCTGCCGCGTGCGAGGCGCCCACCAGGCGCAGCTTGCGGATCGACGTCATGGCGAGGGCGTGGGGGGGGGCGAGGGGGAGCTCACGGCGAGCCTCGAGGGTACACGTTTCATTCCCGGCAGGGTGGGCCTATGCTTAGACGCAAGCATGCGCCAGAACGGCTCAGGATTCTTCTCGAACGCAGCAGCGGCGCTCGCCTTACTCCTGGCTGGTCTGTGGGGGGGCGTCTCCGGGTGCGGGGATCAGCAGGCCACGCCGAAGGCCCCCCGCCCAGGCCAAGGTGCGGAAATTCATGGGGCGGGAGGGCAGGGGGGCGGCACCGGCCTGCCCCCCCTCGAGGAGGTCGAGCCCGCCGACGAGGACATCGAGGTGCCGCCCGCGCCTTGACCCACGCGCGAACGGCGAGCGGAAGGGACGACCACCATGGGCCACGAGACACTCGACCTCGACGCGGTGCGCGTCCTCGACCACCTCGTGCAGCGCGCGGTGAAGGTGAAGGCGAGCGACATCCACCTCGAGCCGCGACGCAAGGCCCTCAACGTGCGGTTCCGCATCGACGGGGTGATGAGCGATCAAGGCACGCTGCCGCTCGATCTCGCGCCCTCGCTCCTCACCCGGGTGAAGGTGCTGGGGCGGATGGACATGACGGTGCGGCGCCTGCCGCAGGACGGCCAGTTCAGCCTCGAGCTGAGCGACGGGCGGCTCGTCCATCTCCGCGCCTCGACGTTCCCCGCCATCCATGGCGAGAACTTGGTGATGCGGGTGCTGCTCGGACAACAGGTGATGGCGCTCGAGGATCTCGGGATGGACGCGCACGAGCTCGAAGGGGTGCGGCGCCTCGCCAAGCTCACCTCAGGGCTCGTGGTGGTGTGCGGCCCCACCGGCTCCGGCAAGACCTCCACGCTCTACTCGATCATCCAGAAGCTCGACACCAGCAACCAGAGCGTGGTCACGCTCGAGGATCCCATCGAGGTGGAGTTCTCCGACGTCACCCAGGGGCAGACCAACCCACGCGCGGGCTTCACCTTCGCCTCCGGCTTGCGGGCCATCCTCCGCCAAGACCCCGACGTGATCATGGTGGGGGAGATGCGCGATCCGGAGACCGCCTCCATCGCGCTGCAGGCGAGCCTCACCGGTCACCTCGTGCTCACGACCCTGCACACCTCCAACACCGTGGAGTCGATCACGCGCCTCATCGATCTGGGCGTGGAGCCGTGGATCGTCGGCAACGCGCTTCAAGCGCTCGTGGCCCAGCGCCTGGTGCGCACGCTTTGTCACTGCGCGACGCCGATGCTCACCGAGGCCGATGTGGTGGTCGACAGCGACGACCAGCGCGTCTTGCTGCCCCGCGGCTCCACCGTGAAGCGGCCGGTCGGCTGCGCGCGCTGTCACGACACCGGCTACGTCGGACGCACCGGCATCTTCGAGTTCCTCGCGGTGAACGACGATCTGCGCGACCTCATCAAGGCGCGCGCGAGCACCCGCGCCTACCGCGGCGAGGTGCAGCGCATCGGCTCTCGCACGCTGCGCGAGGCCGGGATCACCCGGGTTCGCGACGGCGTCACCTCGCTCGAGGAGGTGCTGCGCGTCACCTGAGCACGAGCGGCGGCTCGCGCGCCGCTGCGTCTCTCGACCCGCTCCTCGGGCTCAGGCGTGGGCCGCGTCGCCGCCGCCCATGAGGGCCTTGGCGGCGGCCGCCACGGCGAGCACCACGAAGATGTACCCGAGCCAGCCCTGGTGCCTGAACGTGGCTTCGTTGGTGGCGTAGATGAGCCCCCACAACGCGCAGGGCAGCACCGTCACCGAGAACAGCGACGGCCCCGCGTAGTCGGGGAGGGCCAGGCCCACACCCACGAACGACAACGTGATCCCGGCCGGCATGCCGATGCCGAGCACGTAGAGGTTGTGGGACACGGTGTACCAGCCCGTCGTCGCGAGGAAGACCGCCGCTGCGGCGAGCACCACCCGGCCTCCCGGCGACTGCAAGAACGGAGTCATGGGGCCGTTTTTACTCAAGGTCCTCGGCGCAAGCAAGGCGAGAGCGGTGTGGACGCAGCGAAGGGTCGCGCGCCGGCACCACCCTCGGCACGAGCGCTCGGCGGAGCGACCTCGAACGGCGCCCCTCCGGCACGCGACGCCGCCCTCTTCAACGCACCGGATGAACGGGGCCGCGCACCCAGGGCTCGGTGACCGCGCGGAAGTTGGCGATGGTGCCGATGCCGCCCATCACCGACGCGAGGCCCCACTGCAGCCGGTTCATGAACGTGAACTCGCGCGGCATCTGGGGCACGTGGGGGATGGTGGGCAGGGTCTCTCCGTCCTTGAAGGTGAGCTCCTTGACGCCTCGGGCGATGTAGGTGACCGCCTCGCGCGCTCGCTCCACGCTGCAGTGCCACTCGTGGCTGACCAGCGGCTTGAGGAGCTCGATCGTGTAGCTGCGGTACACGTCCCAGCTCGGGTCGTCCGGGTTGTAGTCGAGCACCTCGACGCAGGCCCGATCGAACTCCTCCCAGTCTTCGTCGAGCGCGGCCACCATGTAGCGCTTGATGCCCCCGATGAGCTCGTCGGAGATGCGCTTCACGCAGCCGAAGTCGAGGAACGCCACGCGACCGTCCTCCATGAACCGATAGTTCCCAGGGTGGGGATCGGCGTAGAGGTAACCGTGCTGGAGCAGCGCGCGGAACATGAAGCGCCAGATGGTGAGGCCGGCCCGGTTGCGTTGCTCCTGGGTGGCGGCCTCGCAAAACTCGGCGTAGCCGATCCCGCCCATGAGCTCGGCGGTCAGCACCCGGCGGGTGCTGAGCGACTGGACCACCCGCGGCACGATCACGTCGGGGTCGTCGGCGTGGATGCGCCGGAAGATGTCGGCCATCTCCGCTTCGCGCGTGTAGTCGAGCTCGGCGAGGAACACCTCGGTGAGCTCCTCGATGGTCTGCTTGGCGTGCACGCGGCTCGAGAGCGGCCCCATCATGCTCCCGAACAAACCCACGCTCTTGAGGTCGTTCTTGATCGCGGTGTCGATGCCTGGATACTGCACCTTCACCGCCACCATGTCGCCGCCCTTGGTCTTGGCTCGGTGCACCTGGCCGATGCTCGCCGCCGCGAACGGCTCGTGCTCCCACTCCGCGAAGACCGCCTCCGGCTTCGCTCCGAGCTCGGCGTTCACCACCTTCACCGCCGCCTCGGGAGACAGGGGCGGCGCCTTGTCCTGGAGCTTCTTCAGCGTCTGCTGGAACTTCTCCTCGTAGCCCGGCGGCGCGATGCCATCGATGTAGCTGATCATCTGGCCGATCTTGAGGGGCAGCCCCTTCATGTCGCCGAGCGTCTTGAGCATCGCCTCGGCCGCCTTCTTGGTGTCGGCCGCGAGCCGCTCCTTGGCCGCCGCCTCGTCCTCGTCGGAGCGCTTCTTGCCGAGCGCGCGCCGCGCGCCCTCGATCGCGAGGGGGATGCCCTTGGTGCTGAGGCCCGCGAGCCGTGCGAGGCGGCCGATGCGCGAGGTGGGGGGCTTCTCTTTGGGCTTGCTCATGGGGCTAACGTCGACGCTTCGGAGCATTCCGGATTTTCGCAACGGGCCATAGGGAAATGGTGTTCCGCAGCCGCTGTCGCAACGCTCGCGGGATCTTTGGGCCGTGCACGTATACCGCGGGCGCTCCGCCTTCCACCACGGCGCGGATTTCGGCGTCGCCCACTTCGGTGGTTTGTACCACGTCGTCGATGTCGGCCAGGAGCTGTTGGGGGATTCGCCCACGCACGTGCCGGACCGCTCCTCCTCGGACGCGCAGGTAGAAGAGCTCGTTGGCCCGCACCAGGCCGAGCACGAGCGGCACGCACAAGGCGAGCAACAGCAGAGGAATGAGCAGGGACACGAGCGTCTCGGCGGTTCGACGGGGGACCGAGACGGACACCTAGGCGGCGCGCGGGGCGACGGCAAGCCGCAGCGGCAGCCCCGCCGCGGACGTCAGCGTTTGGTGCGGCGGCCCTTGCCCTGCTTCTTGGGGGGACGCGCGCCTCTCGACGCCTTCGACGTCTTCGACGTCTTGGTCGCCTTCGTGGACTGCGTGCGCTGCTTGCGTCGTGCGCCCTTCGGCGCCGCGTCCGTGACGCGGCCGCGCCGCTGGGCCTTGCGCTCCTCGCGGGTCGGGCGTCCACGCCGGGGTCCGGCGATCCGCCGCGCGAGGGTGACCCGACGCACGAGCGACACGTCTTCGATCTCGAGGGTGAAGGCGTCCCCGAGGACGACGGAGTCGCCGCTCCGCACGCCCACCATCTTGATGGCCGCGTCGTCGGCCTCGTAGGTGTCGTCGCCGAGCCGGTCGCTCGGAACGAGCACGTCGACGAACGGCTCCTGGATCCGCGCCCACACCCCCGACGGCGAGATCCCGGTGACGACCGCCTCGAAACGATCACCGATGTGGCGCTGCATGTAGAGCGTGCGGTACACGTCGCTCACCTCGCGCTCGATCTCCATCGCGTTGCGCTCCTGCTCCGAAGAACGCACCGCCGCGAGCCGCAAGCGCTGCTCGATGTCGGGCGGGGGTCGCTCGCCGCGCAGCGACGCGCGCAGCAGCCGATGCACCACCAGATCCGGGTAGCGCCGAATGGGCGAGGTGAAGTGGAGGTAGGCGTCCGAGGCGAGGCCGAAGTGGCCCACGTTGGTGGTGTCGTAGCAAGCCTGCTGCATGGTGCGCAGGAGCAGCCCGTGGATCACCGAGCGGCGCTCGTGCCCCTCGACGCTCCTCAGGAACTTGGAGAGCTGCTTGGGGGTGATCGCGTCGTCGGGATCGAGCTCCACCCCGAGGGCGTGCACCGCGGTGGCGAGCTGCTCGAGCTTCGCCGGATCCGGGGCCCCGTGGACGCGGAACACGGTGGGCAGCTCGCGGCTCAACATCAGCCGCGCCACCGCCTCGTTGGCGAGGAGCATCAGCTCCTCGATGAGCCGGTAGGCCTTCTTCACCCCCGGGTCGCCGCCGCGCTCGCGGATGCTCACCGGCGAACGGGTCTCGCCGTCGACCTCTACCCGCACCTCGGGCACGTCGAGATCGAGCGAGCCACGGCGCATGCGCCGCTTGCGCAGCTCCGAGGAGAGATCCCACATCACCGAGAGGTCGTCGCGGAGCGCCTCCGCGCGCGGATCCCGCGGTGGCTCGGTGGTGAAGCCGAGCGCTCGAGCCACCGCCTCGTAGCTGAGGAAGGCCCGTGAGCGCATCTTGCCCTCGTACACCTCGGTGCGCTTCACCGCGCCGGTGGGATCGAGGTGCACGTGCACACACAGACAAAGGCGCAGCTCGCCCTCGACGAGCGAGCACAGGTGGCTCGAGAGCTCGTAGGGCAGCATGGGGATGGCTCGGTCTGGCAGGTAGATCGAGCAGCCGCGGGCGAGGGCGCTGTCGTCGAGGGGGCTCGCGGGCGTCACGTAGTGGGACACGTCGGCGATGGCGATCCACGCCTGGTAGTGCCCGTTCGCGTCGCGCTCCACCCACACCGCGTCGTCGTGGTCGCGCGCGTCGATGGGGTCGATGGTGAGGAACGGCAGCCCGGTGAGATCGGTGCGCCGCTCGAGCTCGGCCGGATCCGGTGCGTCGCCGTAGGCCTGAGCCTGGGCCACCGCGGCCGGGGGCTGCTCCTCCGAGACGTCGCGACCGATCAGCACCTTGGCGATCTCGACGTCGGGCTCCCCCGGCTCCCCGAGCACGGCCACGAGCACGCCCTCGGGGAGCTCCCGGCTGTCGGCGGGGTAGCGGGTGAGCGCCACCACCGCGGCGCCCCCCGCTTTGGCCGCCGCGTCGGCGGCGTCGGGGGCCGGGCGACCCTCGCCCTCACCCTCGGTGACGGGGATGGGGCCGCGCATGCGGCTGTCGTCGGGCTCGAGGCGGCGCTGCCCTCGGCGCCCGCGCAGCACCCCTACCACCCGCTTGGCGCGGCGCTCGAGCACCTCGATCACCTCGCCCTCGCGGCCGCGGTGGCTCTCGGCCACCACCCGCGCGCGCACGAGATCGCCGTGCAGGGCCCCACCGATGCATTCGGGGGGGATGTAGACGTCGTCGCCGGAGGGGCCGCCGCGCACGAACCCGAAGCCTCGCGGGTGCGCGCTGAACGCGCCGTCGACCTGCACCGCCGGGGGGCGCGCGTTGGCCGCGACCTTGAAGCGACGGCCGGGTCGGGGGACGAGCAGACCGTCGAACACCAGATCCTCGAGGGCCTGGCTCACCGCGGCGCGGTCGGTCACGTCGAGCCGGGTGGCGATCTCGGCCGCGTGCAGGGTGCGGCCCGACTCGGCCAGCAGATCGAGGATGGCGTGGCCGAGGTGAGGGTGGCCCGCGGTGCGGGGGGGGCGGGAAGGGGGCAAGTCAGCTCCTCGGTGGGCGACCGGGTTTGGATTTCGTCGGCGCCGCCGTCATAGTACCCCCGTCTACCGCTCAACGGCGCCCATGGCGACCCGGATTCTCGACGTTTCACTCCGCATCGCGCTTCTCGTGGCGCTCGTCGCCTCGGTGGTGCTGTTCGTGGACTACGGCTCCTCCGCCAGCCCCGCCGTGTGCGGCGCGGGCGGCGGCTGCGCCAAGGTTCGCGATTCGGCGTTCAGCCACGTCGGCCCCGTCTCGCTCCCCACCCTGGGTTTGACCGGCTTCGCGGCGCTCTTTGCCATCTCGCTGGTGGCCACCGAGCGCCGCCACCGGGTGTTGCTCGCGGGCCTCACCGGCGTGGCGGCGGTGGCCGCGCTTGGGCTGATCGGTCTGCAGATCTTCGTGGTGGGCGCCATCTGCCCCTGGTGCATGGCGGTGGACGTCGGGGCGCTGGTGGCGGCGGGTCTCGCCTGGGTGCTCGCGCGCCGGACGCCAGCGACGGACGGCGGCGGCGCGAACGTCGAGACGGTGCCGCTGCGCCTGCTCTGGGCGCTCGCGGGGGTGGTGGTGGTGGCGGTGCCGATGTTGTGGAACTACGGGGCGAGCGCGCAGGAGGTGTCGCTGCCCAAGCCGCTCCTGAAGTACCAAGCGGAGGGGAAGGTGAACGTGATCATGTTCACCGACTTCCAGTGCCCCCACTGCGAGCGGCTCCACGACGCCATGGAGGCGGCTCGGGGCGGCCTCGGCGACCGGCTCCACCTGGTGCGCCTGATGAACCCGCTCTCCTTCCACCCCGGCGCCAAGCCGGCGGCCCTCGCCTACCTCTGCGTGTCCGACGAGCAGCGAGAGGCCGCCGCCGATGGCCTCTACAAGGCCGACGACGCGGAGCTCACGCCGAAGGGGGTGCTCAAGATCGCCGAGGAGCTCGGCGCCGATCCCAAGGCGCTCTCGGCCTGCATGGGCGATCCGCGGACGCTGCGCCAGATCGAGCACGAGCAGGAGCTCTTCCGGATGGCCGAGCTCGAGGGGGTGCCGAGCACCTTCGTGAACGCCGAGCTCATCCGCGGGGCCGACGTGGTGCGGCTCCGCTCCGCGCTCGATCGGGCCCAGGGCGGCGACGGGGGCGGCTCCGACGTGACGTGGATGTTCGTGTTCATCGCGCTCGTGGTGGGGGCCGTCGCGGCCAGCTCCCTCAGGGCGGCGAGGAGCGGCGACGCGGCGTGACAGGCCCCGCCGGTGCCACTAAACTCCGGAAATGGTGCAAGAACCACTGCCGCTCGAGTTCTTTCAGCTGCTGCCGAAGAGCGATCTCCACGTTCACCTCGACGGCTCGCTCCGGCTCTCGACGATCATCGAGCTCGCCCAGGCCGACGGCGTCGAGCTGCCCTCTACCGACGCGAAGCAGCTGCGAGAGGTGATGAACCTCGGCAAGAACTGCGGCTCCCTCGTGGAGTACCTCAAGGCCTTCGACGTGACCTTGAAGGTGCTTCAGACCGAGGAGGCGCTCTACCGTGTGGCCTTCGAGCTTGCCGAGGACGCGTCGCGGGAGAACGTCCGCTACATGGAGGTGCGCTACTCGCCCATGCTCCACACCCGGCGGGGGCTGCCGCTCACCACCGTGGTCGAGGCGGTGCTGTCGGGGCTGCGGGCCGCGCAGGCGACGTACAACATCGAGTCGAACGTGATCGTGTGCGGGATCCGCAACATCTCCCCCGAGCACTCCCTCGAGATGGCCGAGCTCGCGGTGGCCTACAAGGGACGCGGCGTGGTGGGCTTCGATCTCGCCGGTGCCGAGTACGACCACCCTGCCAAGCACCACCGGGCCGCGTTCCAGCTGGTGCGAGACAACAACATCAACTGCACCATCCACGCGGGGGAGGCGTATGGGCCCGAGTCGATCGCCCAGGCCCTGCACGTGTGCGGCGCGCACCGCATCGGCCACGGCTGCCGGCTGCGCGAGGACGGCGATCTGTTGCACTACATCAACGACCACCGCATCCCGCTCGAGGCGTGCCCGTCCTCGAACGTGCAGACGGGGGCCGTGAAAGACCTCAGCCGCCACCCGATCCGGCTCTATTACAACCTCGGCCTGCGGGTCACGATCAACACCGACAACCGGCTGGTGACCGACACCACCGTGGCGCGCGAGCTGTGGCTCTGCCACGCCAAGATGGGGTTCTCGGTCGCCGACATCAAGTCGCTCATCGTGGGCGGTTTCAAGAGCGCGTTCCTCCCGTTCCACGTCAAGCAGTCGCTGCTCCGCCAGGTCACCCAGGATCTCCAGCGCTTTCACGAAGACGGCACCATCGATCCGGTGGTGCCGCAGAGCACGCCGTCCACCGCGCTGCGCAGCTCCAAGCAGGTGGCGCAGCCCTTGGAGGCAGAGGCGTGAGCACCGATGGCTGAGCGAGCGGTGGCAGGAGGCGCGCGGCCTTCGAAGCCGAAGCGCACGCTGCGCACGGTGACCCTGGCCGTCATGACGGCGACGCTGTTGGCTGCGTCGGCGTTGGCGTTCTCCCTGCACCGCGAGGCAGCGTTCGCGCTCACCGCACCCCGGCCCGTCGATCTCGGGGCGTTCGGCGCGGCCGACGTGGCCGCTCACGACAACGGCTTCGTGCGCGTGCACGTGGAGCTCGAGGCGCCGGCCGCGACGTTCCGGCGTCCGCTCGAGCCGAGCCACCACCGGGTGGCGAAGGCGAGCGACGGGCGCTGGGTGGTGTACGCGGTGCCCGATGGCTACGCCGAGCAGCGCTTTCTGCCGCCACGCATCGTGGCCGGGCGGCTCGCGCGTGCGTCGGAGCTGGGGGCCCGCTTCGCGGGGGTGGCCGACATCACGGGGGGCGACGCGTGGGTGCTCGTCGACGGCGATCATCCCCACGGCACGAGCTGGCTCCTCGGGCTCGAGGTGCTGCTCGTCGGCTTCGCGCTCTTCGGCCTCGGCGGCATCGCGCGCGTGCTGCGGCCGGTGCGGTGAGCGTCACGTGAGGCGCGCCGTTCGCAGCCCGGTTGACAGGTCCGCGGCCCCGTAGAAAGAAGTCCCCCGATGCCCAAAGTCATGTTCGTCAACGAGCACCGTGAGGTGGAAGTCCAGACCGGCCGTCTCATCAGCGACGTGGCCGCCGAGCTGGGCATTCAGGTGTGTCGCGAGGAGTTCGCGGGCACCGGGATCGGCGACTACACGGTGTGGGTGAAGGGGGGCTCCGGTTGCGTGTCGCCTCCCACGTTCTACGAGCGGGTGATCAAGCGCTGCAAGGGGCAGCGACGCATGGCCAACCGCACCAAGGTGCTGGGCGACTGCGAGGTGTGGACCCAGGGAGGCATGTCGCCGCGCCAGGGCAAACCACGCCCGATCGCGGCCGCCCCGAGGGCCGGGGAAGACGGCAGCGCGCGCTTCGATCACGAGAACAACGCGGCCGGCACCGCCTGGCATCCCTACGGGCATCCCCACGCGGTGGGCAGCGGCACCCGTGAGCCGAACCGGTACGAGCCCCCCCAGAAGAAGACCAAGGCCAAGGCCGAGGCCAAGGACAAGCCCGAGAAGGCGAAGGCGGACAAGCCCGCGAAGGCGGCGCCGAAGCCCAACGCCGAGCCGGCCGCGGACGAAGCGGACGACGCGGCCCCCGCGAACGGCGAGGCCGACGCTGGGGCCAAGTCGAACGAGGCCAAGTCGAACGAGGCCAAGCCGAACGAGGCCAAGTCGAACGAGGCCAAGCCGAACGAGGCCAAGCCCGCGGGCGCGAAGTCGAAGCCGGCGCCGACCCCGGCGAAGGCGGACGACGCGGCGACCGACGACACCGACGACGAGGCGGACGCCTCCGAACCCGACGACGACGAAGGAGATGACGCGTGAGCCGCTGAGCGCCCGGCTGCGCCGCCAAGTCGGCGCGCTCGCGGTCGACAACTTCTTTCGCGGTGCCTCCGCGCTGGGGCGGCTTCACCCCAACGCCAGGCCGGACCGCCACGGCGTGCGCGTGCTGCGCAACGTGCCGTATCAGGGCACCGGGAGGCGCGAGCACCTGCTCGACGTGTACAAACCGGCCTCGGGGCGCGGCCCGTGGCCGGTGATGTTGTACGTGCACGGCGGTGGCTTTCGGATCTTGTCGAAGGACACCCACTGGGTGATGGGCCTCGCCTACGCGCGGGCTGGGTTTCTGGTGTTCAACATCAGCTATCGGCTGGCTCCGACCCACCCGTTCCCGGCCGCGGTGGAAGACTGCGCGGCGGCCTACGACTGGGTGGTGCGCCACGCGGCGACCTACGGCGGCGACCTGTCGCGCCTCGCCCTCGCCGGCGAGTCGGCAGGGGCGAACCTCGTCACCGCGCTCACGGTGATGGCGTGCTTCGAGCGCCGCGAGCCCTTCGCGCGCCGCGTCTTCGACGCGGGCGTCGTGCCGCGTGCGTTCCTCCCCTACTGCGGGATGTTGCAGGTGAGCGACGCGGAGCGCTTCCGGCGCCGGCGTCCGGACCTCACGCCGTTCATCAACGATCGCATCGTGGAGGTGGCGCACAGCTACCTCGGACCCCGGGCGAGCACGCACGGGCCGACGCTCGAGCTCGCCGATCCGCTGCTGCTCCTCGAGCGCGACGACCGCCCGGCACGCCCGCTCCCTCCTTGCCTCGCCACGGTGGGCACCGCCGATCCGCTGCTCGACGACACGCGGCGGCTCAAGGCGGCCCTCGATCGTCGCGGCGTGGAGTGTGAGGCGATCTACTATCCGCGCGAGGTGCACGCGTTTCACGCCATGGTGTGGCGCTCCGAAGCGAAGCGCTGCTGGGCCGACAGCTACCGGTTCCTCGAGCGCCACGTGGACGTCGCACCCGGCCGCGCGATCGGTTAGGAAGTGCCCCATGAGCTGGAAGATCGCGCTCTGTGCCACCGTCGTGTGCGCTTGTCTGTGGGGCTGTGACGACCCGCCGCAGGTGAAGCGGGACGAGAACGCCGACGCGGGGACGCAGGCCCCCATCGCCGACAAACACATCGCCAACGCGTTGGCCTCGGCGGCCACCACCGCCCAACCCGGTCCCACCGACGACGGCCCGCCGCCGAACGGCGTGTTCCCCGAAGGCGAGGCCGACAAGCGCCAACCGGCGGGGGTGCCCCCCAAGGCGACCATGGTGGGGAATGGCGGCGATCCCAAGGCCAGGTGGCTGCCGCTGATGAAGTTCACCGAGCCGCAGCTGTTCGAGCTCTCGCTCATCCGCGCCGACGCCAAGTCGGGGGTGGCGGTGAAGTTCGTGCTCGCGGCCACGCTCCCCAGCGCGGCCCCGGAAGGAGACGAGGAGAAGAAGGCGGAGCCGAAGGGCGCGCCGCAGGCGGGAGAGGGGAAGGACGAGCCGAACCCGGCGCCAGCCGCCGCGGAGCCGGTGACCGAGCCCACCGCGATCCACTTCGTCGTGCGCGCCGTGGCCGCGCACGAGCAGCTTGCGCAGGCGCCGAAGAAGGAGCTCGAGCTGTTGATGAAGAGCCTCGAGACGCTCGTCGGGACGCGTGTCGCCGCCGTGCTTCAGCCGAACGGGGCGCTCACCAACGAGACCTTCGAGCTCGCCAAGGACGCCGATCCCCAGGCCGTGGAGGCCGTCCGCGCGCTCGCGGAGGTGCTCGGCCTGTTCTTCAGCCCCTGGCCCGACCAAGACGTGGGCGTCGGGGCCTACTGGATCGCAGGCGACCGCGCCAGCATGGGCGGACTCGATCTCGTCCGCTATCGGGTGAGCAAGGTCGAAGAGATGAAGGGCGACGAGATGGCGATGTCCGTCGATCTGCGGATGTACGCGGCCACCCCCACCACGCTCCCGAAGGGCACCGCCGCGGGGGCGATCGCCCTGCAGTTCCAGGGGCAGGGCAAGGCGATGGTTACGCGCAGGAAGGGCCAGATCCTGCCGATCCAAGGCAACATCCAGTCGCCGATGGCGCTCCAGTACGCGGCCTCCCCCGAAGCGCAGGTGGGGCAGGTGTACCAAGTGCAGAACGTGGCAGCGTGGAGCGCCCCCACCGCTCCCGACAAGAACGACAAGGGCGACCCGAAGGCCCCTTGAGTTGCTGGAGGGTGCTGCCGCACCCTCGCCCCGTGGGGCTTCAGTTGAGGTGCTTCAGGTAGATCTGGCCGAGCTCCTGCTCGTCGAGGAACCCGCAGATTCGCGCGTCGTCATCGATCACCACGAGCTCGCGTAGGCCGTGGGTGAGCATGCGCTCCGAGGCCGCCCGCAGGTTGTCGCGCACGTGGATGGTCACCGGCGCTTGCATCGTGTCGGCGGCTACGATCCACGGCTCGAGATCGCGCTCGGCCGCCACCAGGCGGAGCAGCTCTGGGGTGATCATGCCGACCAGCGCGCCGGTCGCGTCCACGACGGGGAACACGTCCTGCCAGCTCTGCTCCGACACGCGCTGCATCACGACCGCGATGGGGGTGGCCGGGGTGAACGAGGCGTACTCCTTCAACGGCGACATCACGCTCTCCACGCGCAGGCTGGAGAGCACCTCCAGCACGCGCGGCGGATGCGCGGGCGAGTTGGCCTGGCGCGGCACCTGGGCGCGGTAGAGCGAGTGCTTGCGCATGACCACGAAGGCGATGCCTTCGGCGAGCATCAGGGGCACGAGCAGGTCGTAGCTCCCCGCCATCTCGCACACCATCACCAGCGAGCCGAGCGGCGCGTGGGCGATGCCACCGTAGAGCGCCCCCATGCCCACCAACGCGAAGGCTCCCGGATCGAGGCTGGGATCGTCGAAGACGACCGTCGCGAGCTGACCGAAGGCGCCCCCGAGGGTGGCGCCGATGGCGATGGACGGGGCGAAGGCGCCGGCGCTGCCGCCGGTGCCGACGGTGAGGGAGGCGCCGAGCATCTTGGTCACTCCGAGGAGCGCGAGGGTGATCGCGGCGGTGAGGCCGGTGCCGAGCCACGCGGGGGGGACGATGGCGGCCTGCGCCGCGCCGTAGCCGCCGCCGAGGGCGTTGGCGGCCAGGTTGTCGTCGAGGAGGAGCGCGTAGACGAGCGCGAGGGTGCCCACCCCGAGGCCTCCGAGGCCGGCTCGTGCCCACGACGGCCAGCGCTTCGCCACCTGCTCCATTTGGCGCAGCGAGCGCACGAAGAGCGCGCCCCCCGCGCTCACCACGAGCGTCATCAGGCCGTAGAGCGGGAGGTGGGAGATGACGAAGGGGTAGGCGGCCGCCGTCTCGAACAGGGTGGCGTCGCCGTGCACCCAGATGAACACCGAGTAGCCCACGACGCTCGCGAGGACGGCGGGCACCACCGCGTCCGCCTCGAAGTCGTCGCGGTAGAGGAGCTCCACCGAGAGGAGCGCTGCGCCGAGGGGCGTGCGAAAGATCGCCGACACGCCGGCGGCCATCCCTGCCACGAGCAGGATGCGCTTCTCGCGGGGCGACAGCCGGAGATAGCGGCCCACGGTGGAGCCGATGGCCCCCCCGATCTGCATCGTGGGACCCTCGCGACCGCCTGCGCCGCCAGTGGCGATGGTGAGCAGCGTGGTGAGCGGTTTGATCCACACCACGCGCCGTCGGATCTGCGACACCTTCTGGTGAAACGCCCCGATCGCGGCGTCGGCGCCAGCGCCCTCACACTCGGGGGCGAGGCGCTGGGCGAGGTGGCTGGCCAAGAAGGCGCCCACCGCGGGGATGAGGGGCAAGAGCCACGGGCGTCGCGTGTGGCGACCTGCGGCCACGTCGATCTCCCCCGCCGCTCGGAGCGACTCGTAGCCGGTGGCGTAGCCGAGCGCGAGCGCCTGCCCGAGCTCGAGCAGGTAGTAGAGCCCACAGGCCATCGCTCCCGCCGCCGCACCCACCACGATGGCGTGGAGCAACACCCGGCCGAGCAGCTGCAGATCGAGCGGCGCCGCGTCGTGGATGATGGCCGCGAGCAGATTGCGCGGCCGGTGGGGAGGGGGGAGTGGCTCTCGTGGTGGCGGGGCGCTTGCTGGGGGGTCGCTCATCGGCGCGTGCCGCGCTGCTCAGAAGCGCGCCCCCAGCTCACCCGCTCGTGCCGAGAACGTGTTGTCGTTGGGGCGCGGGTTGGGCCACCACTCGAGCAGGTGCTGCCGATCCACGGTGAGGCGCACCAGATCGAGCCCCAGCGTGCCGCCGAAGCCGAACGACTCGTGGCTGCCGGCCATGCCGAACGCGGTGAGCTGGAAGCCGAGGGGGAGGCCCAACACCGCCTGGCCGAGGAAGCCGGTCGACTCGAGGCCCCAGAGGCGCTGGTAGGCGCCGGCGTCGAACGCGAGGCCGACGTAGTCGGTCTGGAAGCCACGGGTGGCGAAGCGGGCCATCAGCGCGATGTCCACGCCCTCGCCGAACACCGGCATCACCTTGAAGTAGCCGCCCACGATGAAGGGCTCGCTTGGGCTCGACCCCATCCCCGCGTCGATGGTCATCGTCGGTGACGCGGTGAGCACCCCCTCTTCTCCGGCCGTCCAGCCCATCACGCCGCCGCTCGCGTGGGCCCAGCCGCTCACGTCGGCGCGGGCTTCGGAGGCCACGGCGGTGCCGGCGATGAGCGCGAGGAGGCAACCGCCGGCTCGAGCGAGGATCGTCATGGGGAGCGCGTAGCATAGTCGCTCCGGCGGTTGGAGCCCGCCGACGGAGACAGCCAAGGAATTGCGCGCGGCGCCGATCAGTCCGCGCCGCGCGAGGCCACCCAGAAGCCGAGCAGCGCGGCCACCGCACCGAGCACCACGTTCAGCGCGACGTTGGCGGCGGCGGCGCCGAGCCGACCTTCCTTCATGAGCAGCACCGTCTCGCAGCTGAAGGTGGAGAAGGTGGTGAACGCGCCGAGGAACCCCGTCCCGACCCCCGCCTTGGTGAGCTTGTGAACGTTGCCGGTGAGGGCCCAGCCGAGCACCGCGCCGAGCGCGAACGAGCCCACCACGTTCACCAGGAGCGTCCCGTGGGGAAAGCCGTCGCCGAAGCGGCGCTGCGCCCACGCGGTCGCGCCGTACCGTGCGACGGAGCCGAGCGCCCCGGCGATGGCGATGACCCCGAGCTCTCGCACGTCCGCACCATAGCGGCCCGTGCTCGCTCTCGCCGAGTTTTGGGTGGTCCTCGCCGCCAGCGGCCGCCCGCGCGCCGGCGCTCGGCCCACCCCTCGCCACCCCGTGGCCGCGCTCGAGCCGCGTGGCATGGCGCTTGCTGGTCGTCCGCGCACCATGCCCTCACGCCGTCACAAAGTTCACGGTCTCGTCCTTGGTTTGGCGCTCCTTTGTGCGCACTGTGGGGAGTCGGAGCCTCCCGCTACCAACCCGACGAGCAGCGGCGCTGGGGGCAGCGGGGGGAGCGGCCCCGTCGCCCCGGAGGAGCTCTACGCGGCGGTGCCGGGCCAGCTGCTCGTCCGTGCGTCGATGCACAGCCCTCGCGCCGGGCACACCGCGACGCGGCTGGGTGACGGACGGGTGGTCGTGATCGGCGGGGAAGATCTCAGGGCGGGGCGCAGCATGCTCGCGTCGGTCGAGATCTACGATCCCGGCGCCGACGTCTGGACCGAGCTCACGCCGCTCCCCGAGCCGCGGTGCAACCACAGCGCGACGCTCCTCGACGACGGGCGGATCCTCGTCGTGGGCGGCGGGCTGACGAACGCCATCGGCTCACCGTCCGGTCTCGAGGTGCGCAGCGAGGCGCTGCTCTTCGACCCCGCGACGGGGGTGTGGGAAGCCCTCGGGCCCAACGTGACGCCCCGACACGGACACCAAGCGGCGCGCTTGCCGTCGGGGAAGATCCTCGTCGTCGGGGGCGCAGGCAACGTGTCGACCACGCACCCCGCGATGGGGGCGGGCAGCGGCGAGAGCCCGTTCGGCAACCCCCTCGCCGACGCCGAGGTGTTCGATCCGAAGACCCTGACCTTCACCGCGACGGGCGGGCTCGCACAGGCGCGCACCTCCTTCACCCTCACCGCGCTCGCGGACGGCCGCGTGCTCGTGAGCGGCGGCGCCTCGAACGAGGAGGTGGTGGAGGGCGAGTCGTTCGACACGAGCGAGATTTACGACGAGGCCACCGGGACGTTCGCGCCAGCGGGGGTGTTCGACGGGTTCGATAGGCTCCACGCGGGGGCGGCCCGCCTCCTCGATGGCCGCGTGTTCCTCTTCGGGGGTAAGCGGGCCAACGTCGCCTTCCTGCGCGACAGTCAGCTCTTCGATCCGGTGAGTGGGAGCTGGGCGTCGGACGCGCTCATCGCCCCCGGGCGCACGATCCCCCTCGTGGTGCCGACCGACGCGGGAGGAGCGCTGGTGATCGCGGGCTACGGCTGCACGGCGCTCGGCTGCGCGCCGATGGGCTCGGTCAACGCCTGGCACCTCGACGGCAGCGTCACCGAAGGCCCGCCGCTCGGAGGGGCGCGCGCGCTCTCCACCGCCACCGTCCTCGAGGACGGCTCGGTGCTGGTGGCCGGGGGGTACGACATCGTCGCGAGCGTGGCCACCGTGGAGCTCTTGACCCGCTGAGCGGGGGAGCGCGCTGACCATGGCGTCGGAGGGCCGGTTGGGCGTATCGTTCGCCGCATGAACAAAACGCTGGGTTTGGGCGCAGGTGTGGCGTTGGTCGCGATGAGCTTGTGTTCTCCGAGTCGCACGGGGGCGGCGAACACGGTGGAGAAGACCGCCGACAACTGCATGAACGCGCACGCGGTGCTGATGGTGGGAGGCGACGGCGACCACGCGCGCTACTGGGAGGCGATCGGTCGCGTGGTGCGCAACCCCCTCCACTGGTACCGCGTGCTCGATGAATATGTGCCGATGCAGGCACAGACGTTCTCGCTCCGTCAGTACGACCTGCGCTTCTCGCAGGGTGGGACGGCCTACGTGGCCCACTGCGGCGCGGGCTTCACCTGCAACAAGCTCGCCGAGGAGGTGCTCAAGAGCTACCCCGACGCGGGCTCCCCGCGGGTGTACTGCGGCCAGGTGCCACACGTGCTCGACAACCCCCAGGCGCCCCCGGTGTCGATCGATCCGCCGGCCAACGCGGTGCCCATCCCTGGCAGCATGGCGCCCGAGTGAGGCTCGGCGCGTGGCCCCCGCGGGGCGCGGCTTCCCGGGGGGCGGGCGCCGTCGCGAGGGCCTTGTCGCCCGCGCGGCCCGGCCTCACGGGGCGGGCTGGGCCACGTAGAGGTGCGCGGCGCCGAAGGTCATCGGGGTGATGGCGACCACCTCGAGGCCGCTCGCCCCCATGAGGGCGCGGAACGTCTCGGGTGGGGGGAACGCCTCGATGGAGGCCGACAGGTAGGAGTATTCGGCGTCGCCGCTGAGCCAGCCGCCGAGACGGGGGACGACACAGTGGATGTGGAAGCGGGCGGCGGGGGCGAGGATGCCCGCTCGCGGCTCGCCGAGCTCGAGGATGACCACGCGACCCCCGGGTCGGGTCACTCGGGCCATCTCGGCGAGGGCCGCCGCCCGGTCGGGGACGTTGCGGATGCCGAAGGAGATGCAGCACCCGTCGAAGCTGTCGTCGGGGAAGGCCATGCGCTGAGCGTCGCCGGCGACCAGCTCGACCCGGCCGCTGAGGCCGGCGTCGGCCACTTTGCCACGTCCGACCTCGAGCATCCCCTCCGACGGATCGAGCCCCACGATGGACGCGTCGTGGTGGGCGTGGGCGATGGCGATGGCCACGTCGGCGGTGCCGGTGGCGACGTCGAGGACCCGCGCCGCTTCTCCGAGAGCGAGCGCGTCGATCAGCTGTCGGCGCCAGCGCTTGTCGAGGCCGAAGCTCATCAGCCGGTTCAACAGGTCGTACCGAGGGGCGATGCGGTCGAACATGCGACCGCTGCCGTCGGCGTGGCGCGCGCGGACGGGGCCGGTGCTCCCCGACGGGGTGGGGGCGGTCACGACGCGAGCCTCCTCGGGGTGGGGACGTCGAGGGCTCCGCCGAGCTCGGCGAGCTCGGCGGCGGTGAGGGCCTGGGGGCCGTCGCTCTTGGCCGTCTCCGGGGTGGGGTGGGCCTCGACGAGGAGGCCCGACGCGCCCGCCGCGAGCGCGGCCCGGGAGAGCGGCAGCACCAGGTCGCGCCGGCCGGCGGCGTGAGACGGATCGACGATCACCGTCTGGCCGTACACGTGGCGCAGGAGCGCCACTGCGCCGAGATCGAGGAGGTTGCGGGTCTGCGGATCGAAGCCCACGATGCCGCGCTCGCAGAAGACGACGTGGCTCGCGCCGGCGGCGAGGAGGTGCTCGCCGGCCTGGAGCCACTCGTTCACCCGCGCCGCCATGCCCCGCTTGAGGAGGACCGGCCGCCCGGTGGCCCCGGCCGCGGCGAGGAGCGCGAAGTTCTGCATGTTGCGCGAGCCGATCTGGAGCATGTCGGCCACCTCCGCCACCGCCCCCACGTCGTGCTCGCTCATCACCTCGGTGACGATGCCGAGCCCGTGCGCGTCCGCCGCCTCACGCATCCAGCCGAGGGCCTCGCGGCCGTGGCCCTGGAACGCGTAGGGCGAGGTTCGAGGCTTGAAGGCGCCGCCCCGCAAGAGCGCGGCGCCGGCGCGGGCCGCCATTTGAGCGGCGGCCCGGATCTGCTCCGGCGACTCTACGCTGCACGGTCCGGCGAACAACAGCGGCGCGACGTGAGGCCCGAGCTCGCGGCCGGCCACCACGACGGTCCGGTGCGCGAGGGCGTCAACCTTCGGATGCGGTGAGCGCAGGGTCATCACCTGGGCCACCCCGCTGATGGTGGTGATGCGGTCGAGCTCCACGTGCTGGGAGCTCGGCTCCACGAGGATGGCAGGGGGACCCTCGGGGCCGTGAACGCGCTGGGTCCAGAGACCGAGGCCGCGCAACGCGCCCTCGACCCGATCGACGTCGGCTTGTTGGACGAGTGTTACGAGCATGGTGTCCTCCTTCGAGAGCGGGGGTGGCTTCTAGGCGCGTCGCCGCGTCAGCGCTAGCGCTTGCGCTCCACCGCGGCGTCGATCACGGCGACGAGCGCGTCGCTGGCGCGCGTTCGGGGCAGGGTGGCCAAGGCCTCGAGCGCGCGCCGCTTGTGCGAGCGCGCGGTGGCGCGCGTCTGTTCGATGGCCCCGGAGGCGCGCACGAGATCGACCACCGCGGAAGCTCGCTCCGCGTCCACCGGACCGGCCGCGCCGTCGCGGGCCACCTCTCGGATCTCGCGGGCGATGGTGGGCGTGCGCTCGCAGGCCACGATGAGCGGGAAGGTGAGCTTGCCCTGCACCAGATCGGCGAAGAGATCCTTGCCGATCTCGGTGGCGTCTCCCTCGAGATCGAGGGCGTCGTCGACGAGCTGGAAGGCGAGGCCGAGCTCGAGTCCCATGCGGGCGAGAGGCTCCGCGGCGGCGTCCCCGATCGTGAGCGGAGCGGCGGCGAGCGCCCAGCGGAAGAGGCTCGCCGTCTTGCCCTCGATGATGCCGTAGTACACCTCCCGATCCGGGACGAAGCGCCCGCGCTGCTCGAGTTGCAGGGCCTCGGCCGCCACCATCCGACCGATCGTCTCGAGCAGCCGGGAGAGCGACTCCGCGCCGCCGGTGCGCCGCACGCGCTCGAGGGCCTCGATGAGGAGGAAGTCGCCGGCGAGGATGCTCGCCGAGTTGCCGTAGACGATCCGCGAGGCGGAGGCGCCGCGCCGCTCGGTGCCCTCGTCGATCACGTCGTCGTGGAGCAACGTGGCCGCATGCACGAGCTCGGCCGCCACCGCCAAATCGGCGACCCGCTCGTCGTGGGCCATCCCGACGAGGCGCGCTCCGAGGTGCGTACACAGCGGGCGGAGCCGCTTGCCCTTCTGCCGCAAGAGGTGCCGCGCCGCCCGCTCCGCCAAGTTGGCGCTCGCGGTGGCGCGCTCCACCTCGCCGATGGCCAGGTCGAGCTCCTGCATGTCGGAAGCGAGCCAGGACCGCACGTCGTCGAGGCGCTGGGCCAGCGACAGGTTGCCTTGTTTCACGCTCACGTCGGTGAGGGGCCCGAGCACACCGCCGGCTCGCAGGATGGGCGGGGTCGGAGCGTGTTCGGTCCTTGCTTGCAGGGTCAGGCTGTCGTCGGTCATCGGCTTTGCCTTTCGTGTGTCGGGCGGCGGTGCTCCTCGGGGAGCCGTGCGTCGAGAATTCGTTGCACCTCGTGGAGCGCGACCTTTCCGAGGGCGGCACGAGGCAGGGCGGGGAGGCAGAGGATGCCGTCGGGCACCTTGAACGCGGCGAGGTGCCGGCGGCACCAGCGGCGCAGCGTCTCGGAGCTGAGGCGTTCTTCGCTCTCCACCACGGCGAAGGGCCGGCGGCCCCAGCGCGACGACGCGCGCGCCACGACCGCCGCGTCGCGCACGGCGGGATGGCGCCGAAGCACGCTCTCGATCTCCGCCGGGGACACCTTCTCGCCCCCCGAGATGATCACGTCGTCGGCGCGTCCGAGGACGGTGACCACGCCGTCGGGCGCCACCTCGCCGGCGTCGCTCGTGACGAGGTACCCGTCGCGGACGAGGGGGCCACGCACCGACAGGCGCCCCGCCTCCGCGCTCACCCGCGCGAACGGCACGGGCACGAGGTGGCGCGAACGCACCGCGCTCGTGGCGATCTGGGAGGCCGCCTCCGTCATGCCCCAGGTGAGGGCCACGGGGGCGTCGATGGCTTCGGCCCGCTCGAGGAGGGCGTCGGGAGCGGGCGCTCCGCCCAAGAGGAGCGCGCGGAGGCTCGCGGGCATCGGCCGCGCCTCGCCGAAGCGAGCCTCCCGAGCGTCGAGCACGCGGGCGAGCATCGCAGGCACCATCGACACGAGCGTGACGTCGCCGTCGTCGATGGCGCGGCCCACCCGGTCCGCGTCGAACTCGGTGTGGAGGACCACGGTGATGCCGTAGAAGGCGGCGCGGAGGAGGATGCTGAGGCCGCCGACGTGATGCAGGGGGAGGCAACACAGCCAGCGGTCGTCGAGGTGGTGGCCGAGGCGGGCGGCGCTGCCGAACGCGCTGGCCACGAGCTGCCAGGTGGTGAGGGGCACCGCGCGAGGGAGCGCGCTCGAGCCGGAGCTCGGGAGCACGAGGCGGCGCTCGGCGAGCGGGAGGGGGCGCTCGGGCGCGAAGGGGCCGGTGCGGGGGAGGGGGCGGCGCGCGTCGAGCCGAGCGGCGGGCGCGAGCGCGGCGAGCACACGGGCCCGGTCGTCGTCGGGGAGCTCTGGCGCGAGGGGTGCGGCCGCCGCGCCGAGCCATCCGATGGCGAAGAGCCAGGTCACCCAGGCTGCGTCGCGCGGACCCTCGAGCGCGATGGTCATGCCGGGGCCGATCCCCTCGGCCGCGAGCACGCGGGCGGCTCGTGCGGCGCGGCACGCGAGCTCGCGGAAGGTGAGCCGCTCGGCGTCGGTGACGAGGGCGAGGTGCTGGGGGCGGGACAGCGCGCTGCTCGCTAGCGGGTTCGGGATCGCGGCCCACGCCGGGGTCGCGGCCGACTCCGCGGTGGTGAGCCCTCGCGTGGCGGGGCCGTGCGGCGCGGGGCCGAGCGGCGCGGGGCTGACGCCCAGGCCGTGCCCGGGGGGGAGCGGGGCGTGCTCGCCGCGGCG
>CAYOAL010000120.1:7773-32410 GCA_964401935.1 uncultured Polyangiaceae bacterium | reverse complement strand
TCGCCGGACCGCGCCTCGAGGAGCCCCGCGAGGCAATGTCGGTCGGACCTTCAGTAGTGGGGGGGGCGTTCGTTGCTGGCGTCCTCGCCGAGCCGCGTGAGCATGCGCTCCGAGGTCTCGAGGCGCCGTCGCAGCGCGTCGAGCTCGGCGCGCTGCTCGATGATCACCTCGTTGAGTGTCTCGAGGAGCCGCTCCTGGTGGGCGAGCTTCTCCTCGAGGTGGGTCAGGCGCTGCTCAGCCACGTTCGACATCCGCCGCTCCCTAGCCTCGAACGCGCTGCGCCCCAAGCGGATCGCGCGCCAAGGGGCACGTCGCGACGTCGCGTGGCTTCCCAGCCGGAGGATGGATCGGGGCTCGTCCATCGGAGCCCGACGCACGCCATCGGATTCGGACGATCGCTGCGATGGCGAGGGGGATGTTTGCGCGGGGAACGTAGTACGTTGCGCGGAACGAGCGGCCGAGGTGGGCTGCCGGCCGCTGGCGCACACCGCCACAGAGGAGATCATGAGAACGTTTGGAACGATCGTCCTGGGGTTCTTGTTCTTGTTGGTGTTCGACGCGTGCTTCGTCATGCACTCGGTGGGCGGCTACCCGCTCGACGCGAGCGCGGTGACCACCACGATGCGCAAGGCAGACATGTACGGCACCGTCGTGGATGGGATCGATCTCGCGGTGGTCTCGGCCATCGAGGAGTCGGACCACCCCGACATCGCCAAAGAAGTGGCGAAGGGGATGGGCAAATCGCTCAAGAAGAGCATGTCCGAGGACTGGTTCTACGACACCGTCGAGAAGGGCTACGGCGGCTTCGTGGCGTATCTCCAAGGCTCGGACGACAAGGTCGAGATCGATCTGAGCGAGCAGAAGGAGAGCCTGGGCGAGTTCCTCGACGACGTCGCAGAGAAGTACGGCGCGAACGACCCGAACGCCAAGAAAGACCTGGCGAAGGCGATCGAGGTGATGCCGGAGAAGACCACCATCACCGAGCTGATGAAGGAGAGCGGCGGCGTCGACGACAAGTCGCTGGCCGAGGTGCGCTCGACGATCTCCACGTTCAACACCGTGCGCATCGTGATGCTCGTGATCGCGCTGTTCTTCCTCGGTCTCATCGCCCTCGTGGCCAAGAAGACCAAGAAGCGGCTCCTCGTCTCGGTCGGTGCGGTGTTGCTCCTGTCCAGCGTGGCCTACCTCGGCACGGCGAGCGTCGCGGGGAGCGCGTTCTGGGCGGAGGTGGAGAAAGGCCTCGACAAGCCGAAGAAGGGCGACCGCGTCGACGAGTTCGTGAGCGAGCGGATGACCAAGCTCTTCGAGATCGGGATGGCGGACGCGTTCGGACGCTCCAACGTCCCCGTCGGTGGCATCGCAGCGCTGGGCCTCGCGCTGATGGTCGCCGGGTTCGTGGTCGGTCGCAAGGAAGGCCAGCCGCAGCCGCAGGCCGGCTTCGGCGCCGCGAACGCCATGGCCCAAGGGCAGATGCCGGGAGGGGCCTACCCTGGGCAGCAGCCTCAGGCCGGGCAGCCGCCCTTCGCGCCGCAACAACCCTACGCGCCACCGCAACAGGCCCACGCGCACCAGCAAGGTCACGCCGCGCCCCAGCAGCCGGGGACGCCCACCCAGGAGGGAGCGCCACCAGCGCAGCCGTTCCCGCCGAACCAGTATCCGCCCCAGTCGTCCTGACGGGGGCCCCGTCCGAGGAGCGCAGCGCGCGCTCCTCGGCGGGGGGAAACGGCGGCTACGGGTGTTGAGAGCAGCCTGCTAGAGTTGCCGCCAAGCGATGCGAGGCTTCTTCACCGGCTGGGGATTCACGGCGCTGTCCGTGACAGGGATCACGGCGGTCTTCGTGGCGGGGTTCTTGGCGCTGCGCCGGGAGTTCACGTGGGTGCGGGCCCTCACCGATCACCTCGGCGCGGAGCTCGCGGCCGAGGAAGAGGGCACGCGCGCGCCCGGCACGCTGTTGCATCACGACGTGCGCGACGAGGCCGCCGCCATCGTGAAGGCGCAGGATCTGGCCTGGGCCGACAAACAGGTGCGCGGCTGGAGTATGCGGGCCCAGCGCCTCGAGCCGGCGCTCGCGTTCTGGACGGAGCTGTTGCGACAGCTCGGGTTGCTCGGAACCGTGCTCGGCCTCGGGATCTCGCTCGCCGTCGAGCGAGCCAGCGTCGAGCAGCTGCTCGGGCCGCTGGGGCTCGCGGTGTGGACGACGGTGGCTGGCCTCGTCTACAGCATCTGGCTCAACGGCCAGTTCGGCATGAAGATGGCCGTCTGGGCCGACACCTGTGAGAAGAACATCACGGCGTGGGACGCTCGCCGGCGCAGCCGAAGGGAAGGCGGGTGAGGCGAAGGGCGGCCCCAGCGGCGTCGATGACCTCGCTCGTCGACGTCCTGTTCGTGGTGGTCTTCGCCTCGCTCGTGAGCACCGTCGGCATGGTTCGGCGCGCAGACGAGACCACACCGGACACCGCGCGCGCGGCGCTGCCGACGACCACGGCCCCCTCCGGGCGCGCTTCGAACGCCGCCAGCGCGCTCCCCCCGCCGCCGCCCTCGGCGCCGCCATCCGCAGCGGGAGAGAGCGCAGCGAGCGTCGAACCGCGGGCCAGAGCGGTCCCCGAAGAGGCGGCGCGCTTGCGCGACCGGGCGCTCGCGCAGCTCACGCGAGCCCTGGCCAAGCGGCGGGCTCACTTCGTGAGGATCACGAGCAACGGGCAGGTGGTCGCCATCGAGAGCGAGGGAGGCGCGGGCCTCGAGCGTCGCGCCGTCGCGGTGCCGCTCGTGGCGCGCGTCGCCGATCCCGACGTGGTCCTCGAGTACCTCGGGGATCGCAGCGCCGAGCTGCGGCTCTGCGCGGTGTTGGTCCGCGAGCTCGGCGTCGACGACCTCGAGGAGGAGCTGGTGATCATCGCGCCCGAGGCGCCTCTCGGTGAGCTGCCGGTGGCGCTCGCCAGCGGGCTGGTTCGCGACGTGGAGCGCTGCGCCACGCAGCGTGGCCTTGCCGTCTTGGTAGGACCCGACGATAGTTGAGCATGGCAGAACGAGAGCAGAAGGGCGGGGGCAAGCTGCTCGCGGTCGTCGTGGCGGCGGTGCTGGTGTTCTTCGGCTCGCTCCTCGGAGAGTGCGGTCTCGGCACCGGGCTCGGTCCCGGGCTGCGGGGCCTCGTGCCCGGCGCCGCCTCGGCCCCGAGCGCGTCGACGGAGAGCGCGCCCTCCGCCCCACCCAGCGCCTCGGTGGCGCCCACCGCGAGCGCGGCGGCCGCGCCCCCCGGCCCGTGTGTGTTGCGCCTCGCGGGTGACGGCCTCACGCTCGACGGCACGGCGGTCACCTTCGACGCGGCGGTGGAGGCGTGCAAGCCAGCCGGCAAGGCCGAGCTGCTCACCACCGGCGACGCGAACTACGGCGAGCAACAGAAGCTTCGCACCAAGCTGAACGACGCCGGGATCTTCGTGCTCGAGCGTCAGCCCTGACGCGGGGTCGTGCCCGTCGCCTCGCGGGTTGGCTCCCAGTGTTCGCACCCACCGTGCGCTTTTCGCTCCGGGCGAGGTGATCTACGAGGGGTCATGTCGCAGTTGTCGCCGGCGTTGTTCCAGTTTCTCAGCGCTCTGAAGAAGAACAACGAGCGCGACTGGTTCAAGGCCAACCAGGAGCGCTACGAGGCGGCGGTGCGCGAGCCGGCGTTGGCCTTCATTCGCGACTTCGGTCCGCACCTGCAGCGGATCAGCGGTCACTTTCGCGCCGACGACCGCAAGGTGGGAGGCTCGCTGTTCCGGATCCAGCGCGACACGCGGTTCGCGAAAGACAAGAGCCCCTACAAGACGAACACCGGGGTGCACTTCCGCCACGAGGTGGCCAAGGACGCCCACGCGCCCGGCTTCTACCTGCACCTCGAGCCGAAGCGCTGCTTCGTCGGGGTGGGGATCTGGCGTCCCGACGCACCCACCACGCGCGCGATCCGCGACGCGATCGTGGCGCGCCCGGCGGCTTGGAAGCAGGCCACCCGCAACAAGAAGTTCACCAACCTGCTCACGCTCGGCGGAGAGTCGCTTCGCCGCGTGCCGCGCGGGGTGGACGAGAGCCACCCCTTCGTCGAAGACCTCAAGCGCAAGGACTTCATCGCGGTCGCCGAGCTGACGGACGCTCAGGTCACCGCGCCGCGCTTCGAGCGGGAGCTAGCCACCACCTTCAAGGCTGGCGCCCCGCTGGTGAAGTTCCTGTGCGAGGCGCTCGAGCTGCCGTTCTGAGCGAGCTGCCGGTCGAGCTCGGGTGCGCGCGTCGACGCGACGCGTGACGGAGGGCGGGGGCCTCTCCGGTCCGAGGCGCGCCGGTGCGACGTGGCGGCGGCGACCTGCTCGGCTCCTTCAGGGCTTCTTGGAGGGCGCCTTCTCGGCCTCCGCCTTGTTCGGCGTGTCGGCCTTGTCCGACTTGTCGGCGCTCGGCGTGGCCGTCGACGGGGCGCTCTTCTTCGGCGCGTTCGCGTCCTTCGGGCTCGCGTCCCCGCCCTCCTTGGCGCTCTTGGTCTTGTCGTCGCCCGTCTTGGCGTCGCTCGCCTTCGGCGGATCGCTCTTGTCGGCCTTGGCGTTGTCGGCCTTCGCCTTGTCGGCCTTGGCGTTGTCGGCCTTGGCGTTGTCGGCCTTGGCGTTGTCGGCCTTGGCGTTGTCGGCCTTGGCCTTGTCGGCCTTCGTGTCGCTCTTGCTGCTGGCCGTGATCTCGAACGTGGCCGAGGCCAAGGCCTTGCCCTTCGCGTTCTTGACGACCGCGTACCACTTCCCAGCGGTGGCGTTGCGCGTGAACACCCACGTCCGCCAGCGCGCCCCTGCTCCAACCTGGAGCGGCACGCGACGGCTCTTGCCCGTGGTCTTGTTCATGAACGTGACGTAGAGCTCCGAGGGGACCTGATCGCGGTTGCCCACCTCGACGAAGGCGAAGATCTTGTCGCTCTGGCTCTCCGAGAAGGCGTTGCCGACGCCGACCGGCTCGCGGTTCTTCACGCCGGTGGAGATGACGAGCCGCTTCACGAACAGATCGGCCCCGAGATCACGCGCCGGTGGGTCGTCTCCGGCAGCGCGTCGACCCTGCTTGCCGCGCGCCTTCGACTTCGAAGGCGGAGCCGCGTCGGCCTCGTCGTCGTCATCGCCGCGTCCCGCAGGCCTGGCCTTCTTCTTGCCATCCTTGCCGCTCTCGTTGTCCGCGGCGCCGCCGGCCTCGTCGTCGTCGGCGGCGGCTCCGCCCTCGTCGTCGTCGGCGGCCACGGCGGCGTCGTCCTTCGCGTCGGCGCGGGCTGGCTTGACCGGCGCTCCCCCCACCGGGCCACCCTGCGCCTTCGGGGTGTTGGCGCTCTCTTGCGCCAGCTTGGCCGCAGCGGGTGGAGGAGCAAGCTCGGTCGCGCTGGCTCCGTCGCCTTCGCCCTTCTTGCCGATGATGGTGTCACAGCCGATGAGGGACGCGGCCCCGAGCAAAGTGATGAATACGGCGGACGATGACGTCATGAGGTCTCCTTCATGCGTCCGTACCGAATCCGCCCCTCGCGGGCCAAACACGCTGCAGGTTCCGGAGACGATCGTCTCGACCGCCCTCCGGGGTGGGGCGCGTCCCGAGCTCGGGACCCAAATGAAAAGAGGCGACCTTTGGGGGGTCGCCTCGTGCTGGTTCCCGCCGCTCCCCAAGTACGCTCCGGAGAACGCCCAAGGGGCGCGGATCTATCTCGGGCTCAGTCGGGTACCGTCTGGGTCTGGCAGCCGTACTTCACGCGGACGGCGCCTTCGGTGCTCTGGCGCACGTTGTTGCAGGTGGCCTCACACAACGTGATGGTGGTGGGGTTGTTGTTGTTGTCGAAGTACCAGCCGCCGTTGATGGTGCAGTCGAACGAGCTCGACACGTTGAAGATCGTCTGCGGCGTGGCCCCCGGCGTCGGGATGAAGTCGACGTTGGTCTCGTCGGGGACGAGGGTGCCGTCCGGCGTGGGGAGGTCGAAGGTGCAGCTGATCTGGTTGTGCTCGATCACCGCCTGGGCCATGTCGGTGAACGTGGGGATGAAGTTCTGGGTGCAGAGGTCGCCGTAGACGCCGCTCGTCTGCGTCTGGAGCTGCTGATACACCTGGCCCTTGGCGGCCGAGAGCGGAGCGCAGAACAGGGTCTGGTCGCAGCACGGGTTGGTGCACGAGCCACAGTCGAGCGCACAGGCGGCGCAGGAGATGGGCGCCTCGGAGGCGACGATGGCGTTGAACTTGAACTCGGTGATCGGCGGATCGAGCGCCGCGAGGGCGGAGACGAACGCGCTCGCGCTCATGTCGGAGTCGTCGTCGCTGACCACGAGGAACGTCTTGGTGGCCTCGGGGCGGAGGTTACCCTTCCACTGGTCGTAGGTGTCGATCACCTTCTGGAGCGCGTCGGTGCTGCCCACCTCCTCCACGACGTGGCGATAAGCGGGGAGCTTCTCGTCCGCCGGGCAGCTGCCGCTCCCGAGCGGGGCCGGCAGACACACGCCGGTGTCGAACGGGTTGAACACGAAGCCATCGCTCTCTTTGCTGATGAGGATGACATGGGCGTCGATGCCGGTCGCCGCAACGGCCGACACGAGCGCGTTCATGTTCTGCTTCACCTGGCCCGACTCGAAGGCCATCGAGTCGGAGTTGTCGACCACCACGATCAGATCCGCGGGGAGCTTCTCGAGGCTCGCCTCGGAGATGTCCTCACCACACTCGAACGGGGTGTTGCCGGTGCCGCCCTGGCCGCCGCCCTGACCGGTGCCGCCCTGCCCAACGCTGGTGGGGCCGTCGCCGCCTTGGCCCGTGCCGCCGGAGGCGGTCGAGGCGGTCGAGCCGTCGTCGTCGTTGGCGGCGGCGCCGGTGTCCGTGCCCTCCGATGCGCACCCTTGTGCGATGCCGAAGGTGAGGAGTGCCGCCGCGCCAAGCCTGGAGAGAGATCGTGCAAACATTGTGGTGCTTCCTGATGCCAGATAAGAGGTCGAGACGCGGGCTGTGTCTCACATAAACTTACATACCGTCAACCGAAATTTTCTGGTACCACTGGAACCGTTCACGATTTCGAGGGGTTATCAACGATTCGTCCGAACGATTGGGCCTTGATCCGGGGGGCGACCCTGGGCAACTGCGCACACAAGTTGGCCCTTCGCACCCTGACGTGAGGACACGGGTGGATCGTCGGTTCCTCAGCTAGAACGAGAACCCGCCACCGACCACCGCCGCGCGTTCGCCGAAGGGGACGACCTCCGCGAAGGCGTCGAAGTCGCCCGCGCTGGCGTTGAGCCCGAGCCCGATCTGGAACAGATCGTCGGGCTGGGCGCTGACCGAGCGCCCGCGCTCGTGCCAGTAGAGCGCCCCCGTGACGCTGCGAGCCACCAGGTAGGGGCCGAGCCGACGACCAGGCGCCTCGCCCCCGAACAGCTTTCCCACCACGATGGCGCTGCGGAAGTCGAGGTGCGTCAGGCGCTCGCGAGCGTCGGAGAGCTCGGTGGTGGAGCTCAAGACCGTGAACGAAGCGCCGAACATGACGTACGGCCAATAGGTGTCGCCGCCGTAGACCCGCCAGGTGATGCCGATCCCCGCCCGCGGTCCCGCCTCGACCCGGTGCCGCTGCTCGCCCACCGTGAGGTCGCCGTCGATGAGGGCGCCCACGTCGCCGAGGAGGGTGAGGCTCTCGAGCGGGCGCCACGCGATCGACGCGGCGAGGGTGCGGCGCCGCAGCTCCCCTCCCTTGGAAAATTGATGCTGAATTGAAGTCCAGCCCATGCCCACCCCCACCCGCAGGTTGGGGTCGAAGGGGTCGTCGTCGGTGTTGTGGGCCACGGTGAGGGCCACTCCGGTGGGGGCCGCCGGCGCACCGCTGTCGGCTCCCACCGGGGTGGCAGAGCTCACGATCGCTGCCAGCGCTGCGGTCGCGAGCAGGGCCGCCGGTGGGCGCAACGAAGCGCCGCGCGCCCCGCGTCGGCGCCTTCGCAGAGAGCGCGAGCTTGGCGGCACGCCCGCAGTATCTCTCAGCCGGCTCGCTCGGGCATGCTCTTTGTCCTGTCGTCTCGCAATCGCCCTCCGCTACGAACCATCGACCGGTAACCGAGCGAGGTGGGCGATGGACCTCCGGCGCGCCGTGGAGCCCGCTCTTGGGGCTGACCTCTTCAGCCTTGCTTCGTTGAAGGCTAGAGTGAGCGTATGCGAAGCGTGTTGCCGGTTGCGTTCCTTCCCATCGTGTTGGCCTGTGGGTCGACCGCGCCGGCAGAGCCCGACGACGAGTACGTGAGCGAGCTGTACCAGGATCTCGCGCACTGGCTCTGTCACCCCGAACAGCTCGGAGACGACGACCGCTGCAGCGCTCCGCTCGACACGAGCCTGGTGGCGGCCGACGGCACCGTCACCGTGGAGACCCACCAGCCGGCGGCCGCTCCCGCCGTCGACTGCTTCTACGTGTATCCCACGGTCAGCGCCGATCCCTCCGACTACTCCGATCTCGAGATCGGCCCCGATGAGGTGTTCATCGCCGAGAACCAGGCCGCTCGTTTCAACGCGGTCTGTCGCGTCTTCGCGCCGGTGTATCGGCAGCTCACGATCAGCGCCTTGCTGAACGCGGGCGACATCGGCCCCGACGACTTCGAGCCGGCCTATGCCGATGTGCTCGACGCGTTCAGGCACTACCTCGCGCAGCACAACGACGGCCGCGGCTTCCTCCTCCTCGGGCACTCCCAAGGCAGCGTCCACCTCATTCGGCTCCTCAAGGAGGAGGTGGAGGCCGAGCCGGCGCTCCACGACCGGATGATCGCCGCCTACCTCCTGGGCATGACCGTGGAGGTGCCGGCGGGGGAGGACGTCGGGGGGGCGTTCGAGGCGACGCCGGCCTGCCGGTCGTCCACACAAACAGGCTGTGTCGTGAGCTACGCCAGCTACCGCGAGACCGAGCCGCCGGTGTCGGCCACCTCCCTCTTCGGCGAGACCTCCGACGCGAGCACCCACGCCCTCTGCAACCACCCCGCGGCGCTCGCTGGAGGGAGGGCGGAGCTCGCTGGCTACTTCCCGGTCACGGGGGAGGGCACGCTCTCGAGCTTCGTGCTCGGCTCGCCCTTTGCCGAGCCTGCGGCCCATGAGCCGCTCACGACACCACACTACGGGATGCCCGGCTTGGTGTCGGGAGAGTGCGTCGATCGCGATGGCCACCAGTATCTCGAGATCTCGATCGCCGCCGACACGAGCGACCCGCGCGCGGACGACATCGCGGGCGATCTCACGCAGGGCTGGGGCCTTCACCTCATCGACGTGAACGTCGCGCTCGGCGACTTGGTGGCGCTCGCCGGGGCTCAGGCCGAGGCCTGGCTCGCCCGCTGAGGTGCGGTCGAAAGCGCGCTCGCTGCGTCGGCCGGGAACTTTCGCGAGCGGGCGGGGTCGGGCCGGTACCGCTCCGTTTTCGGGCGGAACTCCACCATGCGCCTCTCGAACCTCACGGGTCCGCTGGTGGTGGCTGCGCTCGCGTCTTCCGCGAGCTGCGCGCCGCCATCGGTGAAGGTGAAAACCGCGCCGAATGGCGCCGCGGCGGCCACGGCGGTCACGGCGACCGAGGCGCCTCCTGGAGCTCGGGGGGGCGCGCAGAAGAGCGCTCCCCCGCCGCACATCACGGCTCCCATGGCAGGGGAGCCGGCGGGCAACACGCTGGCTCAAGCGCGGCTCGTGCCCATGAAGTGCGAAGACGGTGAGGCCGGGGTGAAGGCGCGGCTCGCGACGATGCGCGCCGAGGTGGATGCACAGTTCAAGGCGTGGCACGACGCGCAACCCGACTGCTGGCGCTCGTTTCGGCAGATGTGGGACGAGCAGGCGGCGGGCCTCGGCTTGATGGGGATCGGCGAAGGCGGGGGCGGCTACGGCACCGGGATCGGCTACGGCTCCATCGGCACCATCGGGCATGGGTCGGGTGTTGGGACGTCGACGCGGACTCCTCGGGTGAGGATGGGCGCGGCGAAGGTGACCTCCAAGACCAACACCCAGGTCGCGGGGGTGGACGAGGCCGACATCGTCAAGACCGACGGGCGCTACGTGTATCTGGTGGCCAACGGTGCGCTGCGGATCTTCGAGGCCATGAGCCCCAAGCTCGTCTCGATCACGCGGCTCGGGGGCTCGCTCCGCGATCTGTTCGTCGAGGGAGACCGCGCGGTGGTGTTCGCCGCGGCGACCGGCTCCCCGGGCCGTGGGTATCGCAAGCCGTGCACCTACGGCTACGACTGTCAGTTCGCGGGGGACGGCAGCTCTACGCTCGTCACCGTGTTCGACATCAGCGAGCGCAAGACACCCAAGGTGGTGCGCAAGCTCGAGCTGTCGGGCTCGCTCATGACGTCGCGGCGCATCGGTGCGGCGGTGCACACCGTGGTCGCCGACGGCGACGCGGACCAGCCTCTGTACAACACCTGGCCCGACGACCTCCCGACGTGCGGTACCCCCGAGAAGAAGGTGAAGGAGATGTTCGCAGCGCTCAAGCGCGAAAACGCGCGCATCATCAGGAAGACCACCGACTCGATGCCGAGCCTCAAAGAGAACGGGGTTGCGCGCTCCCTGTGCGGGAGCGACGTGTTCCAGACCGCGCGCGCGGAGGGGAAAGCGTTCACGACGTTGGTGTCGTTCGATCTCTCCGACGACGCGGCACCGGCCAAGACCACGATGATCCAGAGCCGCCCGGGCGCCGTCTTCGCGTCCGCCGACGCTCTCTACCTGTCGGTGGTGCACCAAAAGCGCCACGGTGCGAATCGGTGGTACTCGTTCTACCCGAGCGTCGACGAGGTGAGCGAGGTGCACAAGTTCGGCATCTCCGCGGATCCGAAGAAGTCGCGCTATGTGGGGAGCGGGGTGGTGCCTGGCCACGTGCTCAATCAGTTCGCGATGGACGAGTGGTACGGCTACCTGCGCATCGCGACCACCCGTGGGCGCGTGCCCGATCCGAAGGTGGAGAGCGTGGTGAGTGTGCTCGCAGAGTCGGAGAGCGGCAACCTCGTGCGCGTGGGCGCCATCGAGAAGATCGCGCCGGGAGAGGACATCCGAGCGGTCCGCTTCGATGGGGAGCGGGGCTACGTTGTCACGTTCAAGAAGACCGACCCGCTCTTCGTGATCGATCTTCAGCATCCGGCCAAGCCCGAGATCCTCGGTGAGCTGAAGATCCCTGGCTTCTCCACCTACATGCACCGGATCGACAAGGACCACCTGCTCTCGATCGGCTTCGACGCCGACGACAAGGGAGACTTCGCGTTCTTCGATGGCGTCATCCTCCAGCTCTTCGACGTGAGCGAGCCCACCGAGCCCAAGCTCATCCACAAGGCGAAGATCGGTACCCGCGGCTCGAGCTCGGAGGCGGCGACGAACCACCTCGCGTTCAACTACCTCGCCGAGAAGGGGCTGCTCGCCATCCCCATGACGGTCTGCGAAGGCGGGGGCGACGGGCGACAGGGTACGTTGGCCTTCAGCGGCTTGCAGGTGTGGGACGTGAGCATCGAGAAGGGCTTCGCAAAGCTCGGAGGGGTCGATCACGGCAAGGCCGGGGTGGGTTGCAACACCTGGTGGTCGCGCGCGGAGTCGGCGGTGAAGCGCAGCGTGTTCCTCGACGACCTGGTGTACTCGATCGCCAGCGACCGCGTGAAGGTGCAGCGACTCGGTGAGCTCGGCGCCGACGTCGCCGATCTCTCGCTCGTGCCCTGAACCACTGCTCTGAGAGCGAAGACGCCGCCGTCGGCACGGTAGAGGGGGCGTCAGCGACGAGCGTCGCTGCCCCCGAAGGCATCGCCGTCGGGGGCGAGGCCATCGGTCTCCCCGGTGGGATGTGGTAGACGATGGCACCATGACGGCGAGCTCGCCTCGGACGCAGGCTTCCAACCCGACCACCTCCGCCTCGCCGCGGGTGCGCTTCGATGAGCTCGCGATCCTCGTGCGCCGTGTCGATGCCGCAGGGACCCGCTTCGAGATCCGGCCCTCTCGCCTCCTGACCGCCGCGCAGAAGCCCGTGCTGCCGCTGTTCGAGGGTTGGCTGGCGGGGGGGGAGCTGGTGGTGCAGGCGAGTGGTCCCTGCAACGCGGGCTACACCGCGAGCCTCGACATCGACGGCGATCGGCCGGGCCCCAGCGTCCCCGCCGATGTCGTGCAGAGCGCATCCGGGCACCTGCATGGCTCGTTCGAGCTGGTGGTTCCGCTCCGCTCGCTCGCGTCGCACCTCGACGCGGAGGTTCGCATGGGGGTGGCGATTGGGCCGGGAGATCGGGTGGTGCACCTGCTCCGCGCGACCTTCGTGCGGGTCGCAGCCCGCGGCCCGCGGCACGAGCAGCTTCGCCTGGAGGACTCGACCAACACGCTGCTGTTCGACGCGGCCCCGAGGCCGCTGTTCGATCTGCAGAACCCGGAGGAGGGGTTCTGGGCGGGCACGGGCAAGTGGCGCCTGTGCCTCACCGCCGAGTGGGGCGACGACGCCGCGGCGTACACGATCGGGCCGAGGCCGACCCGGGTGCGCCACCGCTGGCTTCGCACCGGCGACCCCACGGATCTGCTCCACGAGGACACTTCGCGCCGCGCGGGCCGCGCCCCCGCCGAGGCCGACACCGCGCGACGCAAGAAGAGCGACACCCTCGTGCCCTCGATGGAGCACCCGGGGCCGTCCACGCACGCCGAGCTGGTCTTCGACACCTCCCACGCGGAGCTCGGCGACGTGCCCCCGGAGGGGCGCGACGTGCCGCTCGACCTGAGCTTCGAGCACGATCTGTCGTTCGGCGCCCACCGCTGCCTGCTCGAGTGGCACGCACCCCTGCCGCTCCGGGTGCGCGACCCGCGCCCGCTGCTCAACACCTTCGCGAGGCTGTCGGCGGTGGGCATCGACTTCGGCACCACCTCCACCGTGGCCGCCTACTACCACAAGGGCTTCCGCGCCCTGCTCCGCATCGGCTCCGAGTCGGTGCAGTCGACCTTCGAGAACCCGACCTACCTGCTCATCGAAGATCACGCGCGCCTCTGGGAGGAGCTCTCGCGCGGCGGCGAGCGCCGGTTCCCCGATCTCATGCGGGTGGTGCGCGCGGGCGCGGCCGCTCACCACGAGCTGCCCGCCTTCCCCAACGCCGTGGTGGGCGAGCTGAAGAGCCTTCCCGAGCGTGTCATGGTGCTCGACGAGTCGCCTCAGCTCCGCGACCGGCAGCGACAGAGCGACTTCCTGCTCGACGAGCAGCGGGTGCGCGCGCTCATCCGCACCTACGCTTACCTCCTCGGCCGCGCCATCAACCTGCCGGGTCAGGACATCTTCCTGAACTACTGGCTCACCCACCCGGCCAAGCTCGACAAACGCACCCGGTTGTTGCTCGAAGACGAGCTGCGGGCGGGCATCCTGCTCAGCATCCCCGAGGGCGTGCCCGCCGAAGAGGTGCGGGTGGCCATGCGCGCCAGCGAGCCCGAGGCCTTCGCCGCGGAGGTGTGCCCCGAGCTGGCCGCCGCCCCCGCGCTCGAGCCGCTCGTCGCTCGATTCGGTGAGCTGCGGTTCGCGGTGTTCGACTTCGGCGGCAGCACGCTCGACATCGCCTGCGGCCGCTTCCGCCCGGCCACCGAGGCGGAGCTCGGCGAGTCGAGCGCGGCCACCGTGATCGAGACGCTCCAGGTTGGTGGCGACGATCGGCTCGGCGGCGACTACCTCACGCACGAGCTCGTCTGGCTCACCCATCAGCACGAGGCTCACCTGCCCGAGATGCTCGACAAGGAGGTGCCGATGATGCGGCCGCAGACGGTGCCCGCCAACACCCTCGCCGACAAGCCGCACCTCTACAAACGGTCGCTCGCGGGGCGGCAGAACATGGTTCGTTTCGCGCGCGAGCTGGCCCTCGAGCAGGTGAAGTTCGCGCGCGCCAACCAGCCCGCTTTGCCGGCCACGCTGACGGCGGCGCGGCTCGACGGCGGCGAGGTGGAGCTCACCTCGCTCGGCACGGACGGGCCGGCGCTGACCGAGCGGCTGCAGGGGCACCTCGCCGACCGCATCCGCGACGGCGTGCGCCTCTTGGGCAGCGTGCTCCGCAGCACGCGCTGGGGCGACGAGGGCGAGAGCTGGCGCGAGCAGGGGGTGGTGCTCTTGCTCGCCGGCAACGGGTCGCGCGCGGAGCTGGTGGAGACGGTGCTCGGCGAGGAGCTCGGTGTCGACGGCCTGAAGGTGTGGCGACCGGGCAGCGACGGAGCGTTCGACCAGGTCGTCCTCTACGACACGCCGCCTCGCCGCGAGCGCGGGGTGACCATCCCCGGGGTCACGCCCAAGACGGCGGTCGCGCTTGGCGCCTTGCGCATCGCCAATCGCGAGGTGCACCTCGTGCGGCAGGCGCAGGGTTTCAGCTACTTCGTGGGCGATCTGCGGGGTTTCCCCCCGAAGTACCAGGCCCTCATCGCGATGGGCACGCTCGCCGCGGATCCGAACGAGCAGGGTGATCACTATGTCGACTTCGGGAGCTGGGACGGGCAGAAGCCGCTGCGGATCTGCAAGGACTACGAGGAGGGTCGGATGACCGCCAACGATCCGCGGCTCACCATCGTGCCCACCGGCCTGCCTCGCGAGGCCTCCGGGCGCCTCCGCGTTTGTGTGACCGCTCCCGAGGAGCTGGCCCTGGTGCTCGAGCGCCCGGGCGAGGAGCCGGCCACGGCCTTGCTGAACCTCGCCCGCTTCATCGACTGACCACGGAGGCTCGCCCACGAAACGAGGCTCTGCGCGCCGAAGAGCGAGACGTGGGCACGTCACCCTTGAGCCCGGAGCGTGCGCGGGCGATGACTCCCGGCGAAGCCATGTGGAGCCCCGAGACACGCAAAAGGAACGCCGACGAGCTGCGCGCCACCGCGGACAAGCTGCTGCGCTACCGGCAGCTCGCCGACCGCTTCAAGGACTACTTCAAGGACGACAGCGACAACGCGCGCCTGTTGAAGTCGCTCGGAAACAAGCTCGAGGACCTGCGGGCCCGCGCCCTCGACCGCCACAAGCGGCTCGCCAAGGGGGTGGTGAAGATCGGCGTGGTGGGCCTGGAGAAACAGGGCAAGAGCGCGTTCCTCTCGGCCTGGCTCAACAGCGAGAAGCTGCTGCCGAGCGAGGCGGAGCGCTGCACCTGGAGCACCACCAGCGTCGAGCCGGGTCTCGAAGGGGAGTATCGCGCCACCGTCGAGTTCTATGGTGACGACGAGTTCAAGGATCGCATCGCCAGCTACTTCGAGGCCCTCGAGCCGGGCAGCGTGGAGCGTTGGACAGGCCTCGATCAGAACGAGCTGCGCCGCCTCAAGGCTGCTTTCAAGGCGCGCGAGGGCTTCGAGATCGGCGATCCCGATCGGTCGAGCCGACGCGAGCAGGTGGCCCTCGTCGAGGTGGAGGAGATCGCCGCCGACATCGACAGCATCAAGAAGAACCTCGGCCGCGCGCCGGTGACCATCGAGGCCGGCGACATCGACGAGCTCGCCGACGCCATCCGCCCCTACATCGCCCTCAAGGACACGGTGCACGGCAACCGCCCCTACCCGGGCGTGCGCGCCGTGCGCCTGGTTACCGTGACCGTTCCGGTGAAGGGGGCGTTTCCAGGGGTGGTGCTGCTCGATCTGCCCGGCATCGACGCTCCGTCGGACAAGGCGCGGCGCGACACCGAGGAGGCCCTCACCGACGAGGTCGACGTGACGGTGTTCATCAAAGACGTCACCCGCCCGTCGCTCGTGCGCCACGAGCTCGATCTGCTCCGCACCGCCCAGACCGCCGATCGGAGCATCTCGCTCAAGGACCGCCTGTTCGTCGTGCTCACCAAGGCGGATCTGTTCGATCGGCCCGACGAGAATGGCAACTGGCACTGGGCGCTCGCCCAGCGCAACTTCAAGGAGCAGGGCATCGACCGGGTGTTTCCCTACGCCAACCCGTGGGCCCACTCCGGGCCCGACCTGGGCCACCCCGTCGCCCGCCAGCTCATGGACTACTACGGCTCCACCGAGCCGGTGCACGGCCTCGAGAAGCTGCAAGCGGCCGTTGGGCGTTACCTCTCGACGGACATCGAGGCGCTCGACCGCAAGGTCACCCAGGCGATCCGGGACGAGTTCGCCGAGCAGGAGCAGCAGCTCCGCGGTGCCCTCATCGGCGTGAAAGACGCCCTCAACGACCGCGAGTTCGAGCGGCGCGAGGAGCTGGTGTTCGACGAGCTCTTCGAGCACGTCACCTCCGGTGAGGATCCGCGCGGCCTGTTGCCGGAGATCCGCACCCGCCTGTCGATGTTCCTCGACCACGAGCTCAGCGAGGCAGAGCGGCTCGCCCGCGCCGAGCGCGCCGATCTCCGCATCCAGCAGATCCGCGCCGATCTGATCTCGCGCCTCACCCCCGAGGAGGCCGAGTCCAAACGCCGGCAGATGCCCAACCCCGGCCTCATGAACGAGACGGCGGTGGAGATCGAGATGCGCAAGCAGATGCGCGAGCGCGTCGGCGACCGCATCGCGGGGCTCGGCGAAGACTTCCGCAACACCGCGCGCCAGAGCATCGAGCGGATGCTCGAGGAGATGTTCGTCAACGCCAGCTACGAGCAGGGCCGGCTCGAGATGCTGCTGCCGGGGGGCAAGACGCTGCTCGAGAGCATCGACGCGCTCGGCCGCTCCGGCCAGGTCTCCGAGAGCGTGCTGCGGTACCAGAACATGGAGATGGCCAAGGCGGACGTCGCGTTCGAGGTGCTCTCCCGATACTTCGCGCGCCAGATCATCGACATCCTCGACGCCACCGATCCGGGAGACCGCGAGATCCGCGAGCGCGAGATGTCGGGGCTCGAGCAGTTCTTCGGCATGGGCATCGCCGACCGAGCTGCCGGCGGTGGCGGCGGCGTGCTGGCCAACGTGAAGGCGAAGCTCGGCGTGGGCGAGGAGCCGAGCGACAAACCCACCGCGGCCTCGTCATCGTCGTCGATGGGGGGCTTCCCGTCCGCCAAGGCGGCCTTCTTTCCCGGCAAACGGGCCGAAGCGAAGACGAAGGAGGAGCCGGCGGAGGGCGGGGAGAAGGCCTCCCCGGAGTATCCCGCGAGCAACCGCGACTGGGCCCCCATGCTTGGGCGCGTGCGCGAAGACGTCGAGCGCATCTGCAACTTCCTCGAAGCGCTCGCCCGTCACCCGCGCGGTCTGCAGAAGTATCACGAGGAGGCCATCCGCACCGTGCACGACGCCTGGCTCGATCGGCAGGGCACGCAGTCGCTGCGGCGCTGGGTGCGCTCGGAGTGCGCGCGGATCTGGCCGCACAAGTTTGCCGCCATCGAGGCCGAGCAGGAGCGCGCGCAGGCCGACATCGACGCGCTCGAGGAGCTGTTCGGCGGCAACGCGCCGCTGCCTGGGGCCACGAGCGGCGGGGTGAGCTGATACGCGATGGCCTACGATCTGGCACCGCTCAAGAGCTACGTTCGTTTCTACCTCAACGTGGCCGAGCAGCTCACCACGGGCTGGCAAGCGCTCGTCGTCACCCACGAAGACGCGCGCAAGAGCCTGCTCCCCTACGTGGAGCCGTTCGCGCCGGTCTCCTGCGAGCCGCTCGTCGCGGCCACTCAGCCGGCGCCCTCGGCGCCACCCGCGCTCGCGATGCTGTGGATGCCCGAAGATCCGAAGAGCCTCGGCGGCCTCACCGACGTGTACGAGGTGGTCGGGAGGTTCAGCTTCCAGGGCGAAGACGACGACAACCTCGCCCGCGTGCAACAGCTCGTGCACCAGCAGCGGGCCGAGCTCGACGCGCAGCGGCAGCGTCTGCGCGAGCTGCTCGCCGTGCCCGAACGCGCACTCCACGACATGGGGCGGCTGGAGGGAGAGCTGCGACGCCACGCGACGGAGCAGCGAGAGGCGAAGCTCGCCGGCCTCGGCCCCCTGGTGGAGACGCTGCATCAGCGCGCAGAACAGGCGATGACCGCGCTGCGCAGCGTGCCCATGCCGGAGCTCATCGACGTGGACACCGCCGTCGCCGACTACCAGTCGTATGCGACCAAGCTCGACCGGGTTTACCAGACCTGCTTGCCGTTCCTGCGCGACGCCCTCGCGGCGCTCTACCACTACGCACAGTGCGAGCTGCCGCCCTCGTGGCCCGACACGCTGCCGGTCCATCCCGAGCTGCCCCAAGATCTGGTGCTGGTGCCACCGGAAGACTCGCCCGAGCTGCGCCGCGTACAGGACGGGGTGAAGACGCTGCAGAAGGAGCAGGAGCTGCTCGGCAAGGCGCGCGACGAGGCGGAGATGACGCTCACCCAGCTCGGCGGAGAGCTGGAGGCGCTGGCCGCGCGCGACGAGGAGGCCCGCGTGGAGCTCGAGCGAGCGATGAAGCTCTCGCGGTTCGCCAAGGCCCTCGAGCACATCGCTCTGGATCGCGAGAGCATCGTCGCGCTAGAAAACCAGAAGGCCACGCGCACCGCGCGCCTCGGCGACATCCTGCGACTGCACACCGAGCGCGAGGGCGCGTTGGCAGCGTTGCAGGAGGAGCTCGGCGCCCGCCAGGCCGAGCACGACGCCACCGCCGACAAACTCGAGAAGGAGCGTGCCGACGAGCCCACCCTGTTCGGGCGCGACGCGTGGCGGCAGCGGGTGGCCGATCTGGAGCAACAGCTCGAGGGCCTGGTGCAAGCGCTGGCCCAGCGGCAGGGGTTGCTCAACAAGCTGAAGATCGAGCTGTCGACGGTGGCCGTGGAGGCGAAAAACGAGCAGTCGCAGCTGACGCTGGTCGACGGCTGGCTGGCCGACGCCAGCGCCTCGCTGCGCGCGCATCAGGTCACCGCGCGAGAGCTCGACGAGGAGCTCGGACCGGAGCGCGCCATCCACACCCCGACGACGGCGCAGGCCGAGCAGATCCTCGCCGTGGTCCAACAAGCGCGCCAGCAGATCACCGCCAAGATCGAGCGGCAAAGAGGGGCGGCGCGTCGGCACCGCGACGACATCGCCAAGATCGACACGCGCCTGCGGCAGATCGACGCCGAGCTGCAGCGCATCGCGGCCATCGAGAAGAGCGCGTCGGTGGCGGCCAAGCAGGGCCGCGCGGAGGCGCTCAAGCAGCTCGCGGTGCGGCGTCGGGGGGCGGTGCGGCAGCACGTGAACGAGGTGCTCGACGAGCTCGAAAACTCGCTGCTCGCCATCGACGAGGTCTTCGTGGCGCCGGCCCGCGACGCGATGCTCGCGCGGCTCGAGCCCGACGCCTCGGCGGCCGCGAAGCTGCAGAAGGCCGCCACCGAGCTGACCCCGCTGCTCGAGGCGCTCGTACACGATCTCGAGCCCCAGCTCGAGGCGCACGCTGCCATGCTGGAGCAGGCCCAGCGCGAGTTCTGCGACGTCGCCGCCGACGCCTGCAGAAACGCGTGGCTCTAGAAATCTGGTGTCGAACGGCGTCGGCGTCAGCGGCTGCGCCGGCGTCGAAGACTTCGGCGAGCAAGCTCTCGGCTGCAGCGCCATCGGCCACGTTGCCGGCGCTCACCTCGCTGGCCACGGCCGACGACGGTGGCGACCAGGCGCGCGGCTTCGTCACTCGACACCTTTCGCTCGAGCGCCAAGAGCTGCGCCGCTGCAGCCGATTCGCCACACGATGCCCGAACGCTCTCGTCTGGGCAGCGCCGCGCTCTGGCAGCCCTGAACCGGGCTGGCGTCGACGCGCTAGGTGGGGCAGGTGGTACCGCACGCGACGTGCAGGCCGTCGGGGCAGACCAACGGGGCCACCGGGCAGCTGTTGAAGGCGCAGCCGAGCTGGCTGTTGTCGGTGCAGCGGAGCAGGCACGCGGCGCCGGCTTCGCAGACCACCGGCTGACAGTTGTTGCCGAGGCAGTCGAACGTGCAGGTCGAGCCCGTCTGGCACGTGGTGGTGCAGTTGCCGTTCGTGCAGCTGAGCCCACACTTGGAGCCGGGGCCGCAGGTGCATGAGGAGCCCCGGCAGTTGCCGGTGCAGCCAGGGTTGCTGCCGACACAGGCGATGGCGCAGTTGCCGCTCGTGCAGGTGAGGTCACAGGTGCTCCCGAGGCCGCAGGTGCAGGTGGAGCCCGAGCACTCGCCGCGGCAGAGGGGATTGGTGCCCTCGCAGTTCACCGCGCAGTTGCCGCTCGTGCACTCGAAGTCGCACGAGGCGCCAGCCTCGCAGGTGCAGTCGGCGCCTTGGCAGTTGCCGGTGCAGCTCGAGCCCTCCTCGCAGGTGATGGGGCAGTTGCCGCTCGTGCAGTCGAGGTCGCAGTCACAGAGCGTGGGGCAGATGCACTCGCTCCCCGAGCAGTCCTCCGCGCAGCAGACGTCCGAGAGGCCGCAGCCGGAGCAGCCGTCGACGCAGCCTCCCCCCACCCCGACGCTGGTCGCCCCGCCGCCGCCTTGCCCCCCGCTGCCGCCCGCTCCTCCGGGGCCGGTGGCGCCGCCCTGACCGGCGCCCCCGAGGCCGCCGCCGGTGGTGGCGACGGTGCTCGTTGGACCGGAGGAGACGGTTTGGAACGCGCCGCCCATGCCGCCAGGCCCTGCGCTCGATGTGTCGTCGAAGAGGAGCTTGCCGTCTCGGTCGAGGATGCAGCTCGCGGCGGTAACGATCGCGAGCGCGCTCAGCGACAGAGAGAGCTGGCCCAGCGGACGAATGGGGCTCCTCATGGGGCCATCATACCATCGCGTCGGGAGCTCGCGTCACGGGGTGTCGTCGCTGGCCATCAGGAGGGCGGCGTTGTGCGCCACCTCGGCGTCGTCGAGCGCGGCGGCGTAGAGGGCGCAGTAGAACAGGTGGCCTCGCGTCGCGCCGTCTTCGTTGATGCGGTTGCCGAGCACGTAGTGACCGCTCGACACGGTGATCGGTTGCCCCTGCGTGGGCGGAGAGTTCGTCTTGTCGCCGACCCCTCGATCCACGCCATCGATGAAGAGCCGCAGCCGCGCGTCGGCGTCGGGGTGGGTGGTGTCCACCACCGCGTGGAGCACGACGCGACCGAGGGTCTCGAGCTCCACGTTCCACTCCTCGCGGGGCATGTCGGTCATGCGCAGCGATAGATCGCGACCGTCGTTGCTGCAGAGGGTGAGGTTGCCGTGACTCGCGACGCCGAGGTGCGAGATGCGACCGCACACGCCGCTGCTGCCGGCGTCGGTGATGTCGACCACGCACTCGACGGTGGCTGCGGTGACACCGTTCAGCGTCAGCAGCTTGCTCCCCGTGACCGCCACGCTCGCCATGCCTCCCAACGACTTGTTGGTCCAGCTGAGGCCGCGGTTTCCCGCGACCTCGTCGAACGTCATGTTGGGTGGCCCCGGCGAGCCGCCGGCCCCGCCCCCGCCGTCGGTCTCGCCGTAGTCGAGCGCCAGGGGGAGAGGAGACGGCGCGCTGTCGGTGAGCTCGCTCGGTTGGATGCCGGACGCTGCCTCGTCGACGAAGTAGCGCGTGAGCAGGGCGCGATCGATCAGCGCTGGCGCGCCCCCGCCGCCGCCCGCGCCGCCGCTCCCGACCGCGCGTCCGCCGTCGCCGCCCGCGCCGGCCCCGCCGCCCGTGGCGCCCCCCGCGCCGCCCGCGCCCCCGATCGAGCCGCCCGAGCTCGCCGCGCCGCGCGGATCCAAGGCGTCCCAGTCGAGCGAGCAGCCCAGCGCCAGCGCGACGAGCGCCGTGGTGCACACCCTTGCGCGCGAGCCGGTCACAGCGCTCATGGTACATCCGATACGGTCACCGGCCATCCTTCGGTGTAGCTGGCGTGATGGTTGCTGAGGCACCAGCACAAGTCGTCTTCACGCGGTCAGGTTGTGTCATGCTGAGCCATAATGTGTTGAAAGTTGTGCCAATTGTCCTGGTCGCGTCGTTGGCGGCGGGGGCCATCGGTTGTGATGAGGCGCCGCCGCCGATCTTCGACAGCGGCAGGGTCGAGCCGGAGCCGGTCTGGGTCACGCCGTTCGATGCGTACGTCGGAGACATGTGGGTCGAGCCGGAGCGGGGCGACGTCGTGGTCGTCGACTCTTTCGGTGTCGCCCGGCTCGACGGTGACGGCGCGACGCTGTTTCGTCACGGGGCGGACGGCGTGTCGCTCTCGGCGCTCGCGTTCGGCCCGGACGGCGCGGCGGTGATGCTGGGCACGTGTTTCTCTCCCACCACGTTCGCTGGCGTCTCGCTGTGCGACGACGTCGATCCGCAGGTCGCCACCCAGCGCACGCTCCTCGTCGAGCTCGATCGGCAGGGGAAGGTTGCGCGCGCGCTGCCGATCGGCGAGACCGCGAGCGGAGCGCTCAACGGGCACGTGGTCGCGCTCGGCGCCGACGGGACCGTGCACGTCGCGGGGAGCTTCAACGGCACGGTCGCGCTCGGCGACGACGAGCTCCGCACCAACGCGACCTCGATCTTCTACGCGCAGCTCGACGACGCCTGGCGGCCGATGGTGGCGAAGAGCTTTGGCGCCACCTCCGCCGCGGTGCGCGCCCTCGCGCTCGATCCCGCGAGCGGTGACGTGTTCATGTCGGGGACGTTCTTCGGGGTGGCCACCTTCGAGGGGGAGAACCTCACGAGCGGTCCGAGCGGGCAGGCCATTTTCCTCACGCGCCTGAGCGAAGACGGCGAGCCCCGCTGGGCCAAACACTACCTGGGGAGCGGCGACTACGACGCCCGCTTCGACGACGATGGCGGTGTGTTGCTCTATGGCGAGGGGTTCGCGCCCTTCACGAGCTTCGGGGGAGGGCACGTGATCGACGGTCCCTTCGCGACGAAGCTCGACGCTAGCGGGGAGCACCTGTGGACGTGGCGCGCTCGCGACGAGAGCCACGCGGCGAGCGCGACGGTGGACGCGGCCGGGCGCATCGTGGCGCTTTACACCAGCCGCGTGCAGCTGTCGGAGGCGGTCGAGCCCGCACCCGATTGTTGGGACGAGTTTGGCTTCTTCGACGAGTCGCGCCCCGACTGTCAGTACCGCCCAGCGGAGTTCGTCACCACGCGGCGGCTCCAAGTGGTACGGCCCGACGGTTTCGTCCTCGGAGCGATGAACCTCGGCTCGACCAACGAGTCGTACGGCTACTTCGGTGACGCTCGGCTCGCGGCGGGCCCCGGCGCCTCGATCTGGGTGGCGGTGACCGGCGCCGAGCAGGGCGTCGACTTCGGCACCGGGCGCCACTTCGCGCCCACCGTCCTCGCCCGCCTCGAGCTCTCGGTGGCGAGCCCCGCCGAGTAGCCGAGCGGCGGCGCGTCGACAGGCGGTCGCTGCTCGGCCCGGCGTGGCCGGCCACGCTCGCTCAGCGCTCGGTGCAGGTGACGAACGACAGCTGCACCGGTCCCGGATCGAGGTTGTAAGCGACGGCGACGACCCCGTGACCGACGGCCACGGAGGCATACTTGGCGTCTTGCGCGAGCTCGAGCTCGATGTTGGTGGGGGAGAGATCCTCCTCGAGGAACGTGAGGAAGACCGACGCGGGCCCGCTGCGGAACTGGTAATAGGCGACGGCGAGCTGGGTCCCCGTCCACGCCGCCGCCGGCCAGTTGGCGCTAGAGCCCGCGGGCGCCACCGAGCCGGTGCCGACGGCGGTGCCGACGATGCGGGCGGCGCCGATCTGTTCGACGCTGCCCGAGACATCTTCCCAGACCATGTAGAACGCCGTGTCGCTCGCGGTGAGGTCCTTGATCAGCGCGCTCGAGCCGTTCACCGTCACGGTCGACGTGAGATCGTCGGCGGTGGCGAAGGTGATCGGCCCGTCGTTGGCGCCATCGCTCCACGCCACGCCGACGGTGGAGCCCTGCATCGCGACGGCGGGGAAGAAGCCATCGACGGTGTCGCTCTCGCTGATGTTGTGGCCGTCGAGGAGGGCGGCCGTGGAGCCCGTGCTCTGCATCCACGCCGCGCGGAGCTCGTCGGCGTTGCCGGTGCCCGCGATGTTGGGCCGAGGCTCGGTCGAGGTGGTCATGGTGACGAGCGTGGACGGTCCCGACGGCGCGCCCGCTGCATTCAACGCGCGCGTGTACACGCCCATACCTTGCGCCCAGACCACGCGGTAGGTGGAGCCGTCGTACGCGATGGTGGGCAGGCGGGCGTTGCCCGCCGCGGTGCTCACCTGCGCGCTCGCGGTGACGACGCCGGTCTCGCTCAGGAGGTGGGCGTAGACCTCGCCCCCATACGTCGCGACGAGCGCGAACCCCGTCGGCGTCGTGATGATGTTCGGCGTGAAGCCGTCGCCAACCCCAACCGTGGCGCTGTCGAGCGTCTCGGTGCAGGGGCCGGACACCGCGCCGCCGCTGCCCCCATTGCCGCCGTTCGACGTGCCGCCTTGGCCTCCGTTCGCGTTGGCCCCGCTGCCGCCAGCACCCCCTTGGCTCGAGGTGTCGCCCCCGCTCCCGCCCTGTCCGGTAGCGCTCGCGTTATCATCCCCACATCCGGAGGCACACGCGAGGAGCACCGTGCCCAGCGCCCATCCTAGCCCCCCCGCACGCCCCACCAAGTTTCTGATCGTCAGCATTTGATGTCGATCATACCCCCCGCACGACACCTGTCGATCGGAGCCTTCGAGGCCGGGCCACGCTTGAGCGCCGATGCGCCCAGAACGCGCCATTGTCGTCGGGATGGGGTCATCGAGCTGCAATCGTCGCGTAATTCGAGCGACGAGTCGAGGCGCGAAGCGCCGAGAGGAGGAGCGAACAACCCGCAGGAGGGAGCCGGAAGGGCGACCGACGAGGAATTCGAGCGACGAGTCGAGGCGCGAAGCGCCGAGAGGAGGAGCGAACAACCCGC
>CAYOAL010000120.1:0-7673 GCA_964401935.1 uncultured Polyangiaceae bacterium | reverse complement strand
AGGAGGGAGCCGGAAGGGCGACCGACGAGGAATTCACGGCTTCCGGTGCAGCAGCGTCCCGAAATCGCCGCCGACGAGCAGCGCCCCCGAGGTGTGCGCGAGCGCCTGGTCGAGCAACACGCTGCAGCCGGTGGCGGCGGGGCGGAACGTCTTGCCGTCGGGGCTGAAGGTGGCCACTCCCCCGAGCCCGAACGCCCACACCGCGCCGCTCGGCAGCGCCACCACGCTGCTCAGGAAGTTGGCGGTGAGCCTGTCGAAGCGCGTCAGCTTCGTTCCGTCCCAGTGCAAGAGCGTGCCCGCCGAGCCGATGTCGTTGGCGTTGGTCGCGATCCACACGTCGTCGGGCTCGCGCACCGCCACGTGGCGGTAGTCGTCGTAGGCGTGGGTTTGGATCCGCGCGAGCTTCTTGCCGCCCTTGGCGAGGAGGATGGCCTGGTACCCCGCCAGCCACACGTCGCCGTTGTGCCCCACCTCCACGTCGCGGAGCTCGTCGTGCTCGCCCATCCCGGTGGCCACCTCTTCCCACTTGCCGTTGTGGAGGCGCCACGCCTTGCCATCGATGAGATCGCGCGAGCCCACCGCCCACAGGTGCTCCTTGTCGAGGCCGTGAACGTCGCGCACACAAGCGTCGAGCGGCGGCAGCTTCGACCAGGCTCCGCTCGCGGTGAGCACGAACATGTCCTTGCGGCAGCCGGCGAGGATGAGCTCGCCGGCGCGGGTCTGCGTGAGGCGGCGAGGCGCGTCGAGCGGACCCTTCTCGCGCTCGAGGTGGGCGCTCGAGAGCGACCCACGGATGAGGGTGCCGTCCTCGGCGGCGGCCACCCAGCTGTCGGGGCCGGTCCACGCCAGGCCCACGATGTCGCTCTCGGTGAGGCGTGGCGCGAGCTCGCTCAGGCGTTTCCCGTTGAAGTGGAGGATCATGCCGGCGCGTCCCACCATCCACACGTCGTCGGGGGCGCGCCCGTGCACGGCCTCGAGTCGCGTCGCGCCGAACGAGAGGATGTTGGTGTCCGGAGGCTGGAAGCCGTCGATGGGCACGCGGGTGAGCGCTCCCCCTTCGAAGCGGTGGGCGTGGTCTCCCACCACCCAGATCGGCCCGCCGGCGAAGCCATGCACAGCGGTCGGTGGCGACTTCAGGTCGGCGGCGTGGGTGAACCCAGCGCCCGAACGGGTGTAGAGGTGCTTGCGGCTCACGAGCGCGCCGTCTTCGCCGTCGGGATCGAGCCACAGCCCGCGGTAGTCCTCGTCGGGGTGGGGCATCGGCACCGCCTCGAAGCTCGACCCCTCGAGGCTGCGAAAGAGCGCGCCGTCGTCGCCCGCGGCCCACACGACCTCGCGTTGAACGGCCAACGCTTGGAGTTGCCCACCGCTCGCGATGAGGGGGCCTTGCTCTCCGCTGGCGCCGAGGCGCTCGGGGTCGAGGAGCAGAGGGTGTTGTTTCCCAAACAGGGTGACGCCTCCAGTGGTCCACAGCCGCCCGTCGGGGTGGAGCATCATCACGGCGCCACCGGCGAGTCCGTCGCGACGGTGACGATCCCACCGCGCGCCGTCCCAGTGGCTCACGTAGGTGTCGCCCATGGCCACGAACACGTGGTCGTGGCGCTGGCCGACGATGCGCTTGAACGAGAGCTTCATCAGGCTCGAGCCAGGGAACTCGGACTCGGTGGTGTTCGAGCCGTCGATCGCGTCGAGCGAGCTGGCCAAGGTGGGCGTGTCGGGCACCTCGATGGGGGTCACGCGGCGCTCGCCGTTGTCGCCGCGGACGATGCGGAGCAGCGTGCCGTCGTCGCCCACGATCCACACCTCGCCATCGGGCATGACGAGCACATCGCGGAGGTGGGCGTTGACCGGCGAGGGGTGCAGCGTGCGGAACCCGTCGGCGCTCGTCCAACACGCCTCGCCGCGCTCGGGCAGGCACTCGCCGAGCACCGTGGGCACCACGCGCGGAGGTGGCGGAACGGCGGCGGGGCTCGGTTGAACGGCTGCTGTCGCGGGCACGGGCGGGGGAGGGGGCACCGACGGTGTGCACGTGGTGCACCACACCGCCCCCACGAACGCCGCGCAAACGCTCCGCCTCGACCGGGTCCCCAGCACGGCCGCGACGGTAGCAGCTGGTAGCGCGCCGGGCCATGGCGCGTCGCGGTCCGGCCGCGAGGGCGAGGCCTCGCCCGTTGGGGCGTCGCGGCTACCCGATCGGCCAGCGGCGTGGCGGTGTTCGGCGGCTTAGACTCCACGCATGCCCCAGCCCGAATCGGTCCTCCCCCTCCTCCCGCTCCGTCGCGGCGTGGTGCTGCCCGGCACCGCCACCAACATCCCCGTCGGTCGTAAGCCCTCTCGCGCCTTGGTCGACGCCGTCGAGCAGGGGGGGCGCTTCCTCGTCGCGGTGCAGTTCGACCCGAAGGTGGAAGCGCCGGCCATCGCCGATCTCCATCCCATCGCGGTGACCGCGCGCGTGCGGAGCAAGCGCACCAAGGGCTCGCGGGACGCGGTCGTCTCGGCGGAGGGGATCGAGCGCGTGCGCCTCACCGCCGTGCACCACTCCGACGCGTTCATCACCGCCGAGTGGGAGCCGGTGGTGGAGACCAACGTGGACACCGAAGAGAGCCACGCCCTCGCCGAGAGCCTCCGCAAGCTGGTCGCGGAGATCGTCGACGAGGAGGGCATGGAGGAGATCCTCTCTCGCTCCAAGACCCCCGGGGAAGTGGCGGACCGCGTCGCCGGCTTCGTGGAGCCTTCCACCGAGAAACGCGCCGAGGTGCTCCACGCGCTCGACGTGGAGGTGCGCCTGCGTCTTGTGGCGCAGCTCTTTCACGAGGCGCGCGCCCGCGCCGAGCTGCGCGAGAAGATCGACTCGGAGGTGCGAAAGAACCTGTCCAAGGATCAGCGGGAGGCGCTCCTCAGGCACCAGCTGCGCGCGATCCGGCAGGAGCTCGGCGAGGGGGACGCCGACGGTGAAGACGAGGGCGACAAGCTGCGGCGGCGGCTCGAGGAGGCGGATCTGCCGGAAGAGGTGCGGAAGGTGGCCGAGCGGGAGCTGCGCCGTCTCCAGACCGCGCAGGGGCCGGAGAGCAACGTCATCCGCACCTACCTCGAGTGGATCGCGGATCTGCCGTGGCGGGTGCGGGCCGAGGCCCAGCAAGACATCGACGCGATGGCCCTCGCGCTCGACGCCGATCACTTCGGGCTCGAGGAGGTGAAGCGCCGCATCCTCGAGCATATGGCGGTGCTCAAGCTCGCCTCCGCCAAGTCGCGGGGCACCATCCTCGCGCTGGTGGGCCCGCCGGGGGTGGGCAAGACGAGCCTGGCTCAGTCAGTGGCCGACGCGACGGGCCGTCCGCTCGCCCGCGTCGCCCTCGGCGGGGTGCGGGACGAGGCCGAGGTGCGTGGCCATCGCCGCACGTACGTGGGCGCGCTGCCTGGCCGCATCGTGCACGCGCTGCGCAAGGTGGGGGCGAAGAACCCCATCATGGTGCTCGACGAGATCGACAAGCTCGGCCGCGGTTGGGCCGGTGATCCCGAGGCGGCGCTGCTCGAGCTGCTCGATCCCGAGCAGAACCACACCTTCACCGATCACTACCTCGAGCTGCCCTTCGACATGTCGGAGGTGCTGTTCATCGCCACCGCGAACGATCTGTCCACCATCTCGGCGCCGCTGCGCGATCGCCTCGAGATCATCGAGGTGACCGGCTACACGCTCGAGGAGAAGGTACACATCGGGCGCGAGCACCTGTGGCCCAAGCAGCTCGAGGAGCACGGCCTGAGCCCCGAGCTCGCCATCGACGACGCGCTCCTGCGGCTGGTGATCGCCGAGTACACCCGCGAAGCAGGGGTGCGCCAGCTCAGCCGTGAGCTCGCGAAGGTGTGTCGTTCCCTCGCGCTGGCGGTAGCTCGGACCGACGCGCCGAGCGCCGCTCAGCTCGACGAAGAGCAGGTACGCAAGACACTCGGGCGCCCGCGATTCTTCGATGAGCCGGCCGAGCGTGAGCGCCCGGCGGGCGTCGCGGCGGGCCTCGCGTGGACACCGGTGGGGGGCGACGTGCTCTACATCGAGACCACGCTCATGAAGGGCAAGGGGACGCTCGAGATCACGGGGCAGCTCGGTGACGTCATGAACGAGTCGGCGCGCGCCGCGCTGGCCTACCTGCGCACGCACGCGGCCGAGCTGGGCATCGACGACACGTTCCTCGAGCGTCACGACCTCCACATTCACGTCCCTGCTGGCGGCGTGCCGAAGGACGGACCGTCAGCGGGCGTCACGATCTTCACCGCGCTCGCGTCGCTCCTGTCGGGCCGGCGGGTCCGCCCCGAGCTCGCGATGACCGGCGAGGCCACGCTCCGCGGGCGGGTGCTGCCGGTGGGGGGCATCAAGTCGAAGGTGCTCGCCGCTCACCGGGCTGGATTCACGCGGGTGATCCTCCCCCGGCAAAACGAGCGCGACCTCGACGACATCCCCGACTCGGTGCGCGACGAGCTCGAGATCGTGCTCGCCGGCAACATGGCGGAGGTGCTCGAGGCGGCGCTCGAGCCCGAGGTGACGGAGGCGCCCCTCGCAGACGAGAGCCTCCCCCGGACCGCGATCAAAGGCGGCCCAGGGGCGGGCGCGGCGGCCTAAAGCCGCGAGCTCCACCGCCGGCTCCACGACCACGGCGAGCTTCGTCGTGGTCGGCCCAGGTGGCGCGTTGCGTCTCGCCGCACACATCATGGCCTCGAGAGCATCGGAAAGACGGACACGGGCCCGGCGTCATCCTGGCGCGCTGAGCGGTGCGTCGACAACGGAGGCTGTTCTCTCAAGTCAGCTCGAAGGAACCCAGTCCTCACCGGTCATCTCGTTTCCAAACCAAGCGGACGGCGCGCGCGTCGACTCGGCTCACGAGATCGTCGCGTTGAGCTATCAGGCCGCCTGACGCTCGTTCCCCTCCGACCCAAGGAGACGCTTCATCTCTTCGGGTCAGAGCTCTTGAGTCGGTCGACGACGCCGGTGATGGTCTCAGCGGCCGACGGTTCGCCGCCTGTTTGCGAGAAGGCATCGCGTCCGATCATGGCCACTAGGACACCGTCGAGGAAAGCGCGCTCACGATTCGGCCACGCGTCTTCGAAGTCGACGCCGCTGATCCACGTGAGACCGTCGATACGGTTCGGGGGCCGTCCGAGCTGAACGACCCTATCGGGCTTCAGAAACGTATCTGCATCGGCGCCGAGCCCGCCAAAACCGAACGAATCGAGGACGGACGCGACGCGGGCAGCATTCTCGGGGCTTCGCCGGATGAAGATGTCGATGTCGCCGGTGTACCTCGGATAGCCGTGGTAGGCCACGGCGTGGCCCCCGACGATGAGGTACTCAACGTTCGTCGAGTTGAGCAACGCGACAAACTCTCACAAGTCGTCTGCCAGCTTCACCAAGTGTCTCCCGTTCGCGCCGGATCAGCTCGAGCACCAGGTCGAGCCGCTCCTAAGGCGTGAGGGCCGCGCAATACGCCCGATCGGCAGCTTCGGCTGCCTCATGAGAGTCGAAGACGGCCAGCTCGCGCGACTGTCGTCGCTCCTCGGGACACCAGGCCGCTCGAACACCGCCACCCGAGGTGATACCGTTTCGCCATGGAGTCAACGGCTTGGCGTTCACCCGCCGGACCTTCAGCCGGCGAGCCGATTAGGATCAGCTCCTACCACGCGTCACCTAGCGCTGGCGGCGACCGGTCAGTGTGCAAGCCGTCGTCAGCCGGCGCCCGCGAAGGCCTGAACCCATGACCCACGACCGCGCTCACATGCGCCGACGCGTCGTCCTCCAAACGGGCCAAGGCCCGCATCCGCCTACTTGGCCAAAGCGCGCGCTTTAGCTGCCATCAGCGCGTCAGCAAACCGTTCTGCGTCCTGGACACGTTTCGTCTCATAAAAGAACAACTCCTCTCCGGTTGCATCCAGGACTTGAATGTCATGGTGCCCTCGCTGCGAGTAGATGTTGACGGTGGCCACGTCCGCGTATCGCACTGAGCGCGTCAGGGCTCCCCCATTTGGATACGGCCATGTTGCCTTCAGGAACTTTTCCTTCACTTCCAAGAGAGCTGGCGGGTATGTGGCGTTATTAAGCGCCACCTCGAGCTCCTCCGTGGGATTGTCCACACTCTCTGGCTTCGGCGTGTACGGGACGAGCGTCTTGCACCCAGCTACCACCAAGACGAACAACAGCAACGCAGCAGCACGGCCCCACGACCCCCGTCCAAACAGCATGACCGATTCTATCAAACTTCAGCGCGTACGAGCAAGTGGCCGAGCCGTAAAATCAATCCAGTCCCACGCGAGCGGCAGCTCGCGCGCTCGCCTGACCGTCGCAGCCAGCTCCCGTGCGAATCGTGCGCCCAGCCCGTCCGCTGCGCGTCGTAGTGGATGCGCGCGTCGCGTCGACCGCCGTTCGGAGCCACCGGACACGCACAGCATCATTCGGCGACCATGCGCATAGCATCGTCGACGAGGTCTACGCCACCACCGTGCGCGGCCTCCAACCGTGTACGGCTCTCGGACCTCACGGATGTACGCCTTAACCTTGACTCGACCGTCCGCCTGCAAGCGCGTGTTGGGCGGCTGTCAGGTCAGCATCCCCTTCCAGGGTTCGGGCTCTGTGGAGAAGATCTTTCACCTCGGCGATGGTCCGCAGTCTTCCGCCGTGATGAAGGATGGCGTGGCAGTTGGGGCATACTGGCCGCATTTCGTTCACCGGGTCGACGATGTAGCCTGTCCGGATCTCGGAGAGCGGTCGGATGTGGTGAACATGGATGAACCCCGCGAACTCGGGGCCGTACGCCGCGCCGAAGTCGAAGCCACATGCGGCACACTTCGGCTCGTGCGCTGCAATGCACAGTCGACGAGCCTCGGGGTTCCGCTCGTACGCGTTGGCCGTTACCGCGTAGACGGCGCCTTCGATAAACGTCCGCGCCGTGGGGACCTCGTCGGGGAACACGTCTGTCGCGAACCAGAATTGGCTCAGCTTTCGTTTGCCGTTGTTGGCGTGCACCGCGCCTCGGTCACCCGCGCTGCGGGACTCTGTCAGAACGCGTTCCGAGCCGATCTCGAACGATCGCCAGAGGTCCGGGCTTGCCAAGATCGCGGGGATTGCGTCAAACGACTCGGAATGCGCCCACGTGAGGGCGTCGGGGTTGCGCGCCGACTTCACGGGTCGGTAGCTAACCCCGTCGACGTGCGGTAGCGCTGCGATCGGATGCCCGAGAAGCATCCAGACTCCGCGGTCGGCTCCCAGATTCAGCGCCGACAAGTAGATCCCGCCGGCAACTAGGCTGATCCCGGACTTGTGCACACCGAACCACGCTTTGTCTGGGCAGCGCGTGCGATCGAACGATTCCCGGAAGAACGAGACAACGCTCGCCGCAAGCGCAGGCGTTATCTTGCGACGCTTCTGGCACCAGGCAAGCACCTGGTGGGACCAGTCAGAATCGGGTGTCACCATGGCTCGTTCTGTCCGCACAACGTTGTTGCGCTTCAGCGGCGGCTGTCGTGGCCATGCGCGGAGCGCGCTTCACGCTATCACGTCATCTCTCCGCGCGGACTCCGCTTCCGCGGGGCCGTCCGCCTGCAGCGCCTTGTTGGGCGGCGCGTTTTCGGTGAAGAGGGGGGAGCACCGCGTGTTGTACTCGGTGCGCTCGCTTCGAAGCACGAGGGTAGGC
>CAYOAL010000119.1:0-32657 GCA_964401935.1 uncultured Polyangiaceae bacterium | reverse complement strand
GGACGCAAGCCCAGGCGCAGCTCCGCGCCAGCGAGGCGGAGCTGAGCCACCGGCAGGCGGGTCGGACGAGCGCGAAGCTGACCGCGAAGCGAAACCGCGCGTTGTTCGAGCGCGGCCTCATCGCAGAGCGTGAGGTGGAGACGGCCGACGCGCTGGCGCTCCAGGCGGACGCGTCGGTGCGCTCTGCGACCGCTCAGGTAGCCTTGGCCCGTGCGGCCGTCGAGTCGTCCGAAATCGCGCTGCGCAGGACCAAGATCCTCTCGCCGATTGATGGCGTGGTGCTCGCCCGCAACGTGGAGCCGGGCCAGACGGTGGCGGCGGCCTTTCAGGCGCCGGTGCTCTTCACGCTCGCGCGCGACCTCACGCAGATGGAGCTCCACATCGACATCGACGAGGCGGACATCGGGCAGGTGGCGGAGGGCCAACGGGCGTCGTTCTCCGTCGACACGTACCCGTCGCGGGTGTTTCCCGCCGAGCTCCGCTCCATCCACAACATCGCGGCGACGGTCGAGAACGTGGTGACCTACGAGGCCCTCCTCCTCGTGCAGAACCAGGATCTCGCGTTGCGGCCGGGCATGACGGCCACGGTCACGATCGTCACCGCCGAGCGTGAGGGCGTGCTGGTCGTGCCGAACGCGGCCCTTCGGTTCACGCCGCCCTCGCAGATCGAGCGCCGCGCCGGCGGTGGCCCCATGGGGAGGATGTTCCAGCCTCGCACCAAACCGGAGGTCGCGCACCGCTCCGACGCCGCACCACCGGATCCGCGGGCCACGCTGTGGGTGCTCCGTGACGGCGAGCCGGTGGCGGTGCGGGTTGAGCTCGGGCTCACCGACGGCGAGTGGACGGAGGTGCTGAGCGGCGATCTCCCCCCCGACGCGGACGTGATCACCGACATGATCACGGGGAAGAGCTGAGATGCAGGCGTTGACCGGTTTGGCCGGCGTCACGGTGGCCGCCGCCGCTGCCGCGTTCGAGCTGCGAGGGATCACCAAGATCTATGGCAGCGGCGCGACCGAGGTGCGCGCGCTCGACGGGATCGATCTCACGATCCAAGCGGGCGAGTTCACCGCGGTGATGGGGGCGAGCGGCTCGGGCAAGTCGACCTGCATGAACATCCTCGGGTGTCTCGACAAGCCGACGTCAGGCCAATATCTGTTTCACGGCGTCGACGTCGCCGCCCTCGGGCGTGACCAGCTCGCGATGGTCCGGCGCCACTTCATCGGCTTCGTGTTCCAGGGCTTCAACCTCTTGCCGCGCACCTCGGCGCTCGAGAACGTGGAGCTTCCCCTGTCGTACCGCCACGTGAGCGCGGCGGAGCAGCGAGCGCGTGCGATGGCTGCGCTCGCGGCGGTGGGCCTCGAGGGGAGGGAGCATCACACGCCCGGTGAGCTCTCGGGCGGCCAGCAGCAGCGGGTCGCCATCGCCCGAGCCCTCGTCACGGAGCCGAGCCTGCTGCTCGCCGACGAACCCACAGGGAACCTCGACTCCGCCAAGAGCGTGGAGGTCATGGAGCTGATCGCGCGGTTGAACGAGGAGCGGGGAATCACGGTGTTGATGGTCACCCACGAGCCGGATCTGGCGAAGTTCGCGCGGCGCGTGGTGACCTTTCGCGACGGCAGAATCGTGGACGATCGGCGGAGGACTCTCTGATGCTCCGCAAGACCTTCCTCATCGCCCTGCGCCAGATCTTGCGCAATCGCATGCGTTCCATCCTCACCATGCTGGGCGTCGTGATCGGCGTGGGCTCGGTGATCGCGATGGTGATGTTGGGCGACGGCACCTCCGCGAGCGTGCGCGCCGACATCGCCGCGCTCGGCGAGAACATGTTGGTGTTGTCGCCGGGCTCGAGCCGGTTCGGTCCGGGCCGCGTGTCGACCGCCTCGCGCATGTTCGAGCTCGAAGACGCGCACGCCGTCGCGCGCGAGATCGGCGGTGTCGCGGAGGTGGCCCCGACCGCGTCGAAGCAGGCGCTGGTGGTGTTCGGCAGCATCAACCATCGCACCAGCGTGATCGGGACCACCCCGGAGTATTTTTCGATCACCAACCACGCGCTGGGAAGCGGACGCTGGATGAGCCCGGGGGAGATGGCGGCGGGGAGCCCGGTCTGTTTGCTCGGCGAGACGGTGCGCGCGGAGCTCTACGGTGCCGGCGATCCAATAGGCACAGCCGTCCGCATCGGGAAGACCTCGTGCACGGTGATCGGCGTGCTCGCCAAGAAGGGGGCCGGTGGCTTCCGCGACCCCGACGACGTCGTCGCCACGACGTTGACCACGTTTCAGCGCCGGATCGTGGGCAACCGCGACGTGTCGTCGATCTACATGTCGGTGAGGCCGGACCGGTCCTCGACGCTGGTGCAGCGGCAGGTGGAGCTGTTGATGCGGGAGCGCCGTGCACTCACGGCGGACGACGAGCTCGACTTCGACGTGCGCGACATGGCCGAGATCAGCGAGACGATGACGAGCGTGACGGGCACCCTCACCGCCCTGCTCGGGGGCATCGCCGCGGTGAGCCTCCTCGTGGGTGGGATCGGCATCATGAACATCATGCTGGTGAGCGTGACCGAGCGTACGCGCGAGATCGGCATTCGCCTCGCGATCGGGGCGCGCGGTCGCGACGTGCTCACGCAGTTCTTGATCGAGGCGGTGGTGCTCTCGATGCTCGGGGGCTTGTTCGGGGTGGCCTTCGGGATCTTGCTCGGCTCTCTCGGGGCGAGTCGCATGGGCCTGCCCATCGTGGTGTCGCCACAAACGATCACCACCGCGTTCTTCTTCTCCGCGCTGGTGGGGATCTTGTTTGGCTTCTTGCCGGCGCGCCGAGCGGCGCGGCTCGACCCCATCGACGCGCTCCGTCACGAGTGACGGGGGCGGGGTGCGCCGGCTCGGCTCGCTTCGGGTGCGGGCTCGGAGCTCGGCGCTTGGGAGTGTTGTCTCAGGGCTTGGTGTAGCTGTGTTGATCGATCACGTGGCGCGCCACCGGGGTCTCGATGGTGCCGAACCCATAGGTGGTGATGGTGATCGTCTTGTCGTCGATGTCGACGGCGACGTAGCCGAGCTCGGACGGCGCGGTGTTGCTCGGTGGCGCCACGACCGGATAGGCGAGCCGATCGCGGTAGTAGCCCTTCTCGTGATCGTGGGGGATGAGTGTGTCGCCGGGCCAGACGCCGGCCGGCGGCACGACGAGGTAGCCGACACCGTCCGACCCGCCGTTGCCATAGCTCGTCGCGAGCTGCCCGTTGTAGCGCAGCGGCTTGGTGCGCTGATACATGTGCTCGTGGCCGCAGAACACCCAGTCGACGGTGCCGTCGAAGAGGCTGGTGAGGTCGCGCACGGCGCCTTGCTGCGACCAGTGGCGACTCCCCGCGTTGTACGGGGGGATGTGCCAGAAGGCGAACACCCACTCGGCGCTCGCCGTGGCCAGCGCGGAGGCGGCCCAGTCGTATTGAGCGCCGCCCGACATCGCGAGCTCACCCACGCGCTCCGAGTTCAGCGCGAAGAGCTCGACGTTGCCGTAGGCGCGCCGATAGTACGTTCCGGTCACCGGGAACCACCGGCTGAAGCTCGTCATGTCGGGAGAGCTGCCGACGCCCGGGGTGTCGTGGTTGCCGGCGGCGGCCAGCAGCACTTTGTTGGCGAAGAGCTCGTGACCCTTGTCGAAGAAGGTCCACCAGAGGCCAGGCTTGTCGTTCCATGCGAGATCGCCGGCCACGACGAGGAAGGCGGCGTCGGGATGGTGCACCTTCACCGCCTCCGCGACGTCGAGCCAGCGACCCTGCTCGCCGTCGTCCTGCATGTCGCCGAGCACGATGAAGCTCACCTCGTTGGTGCTCGCGGGCGCGGTGCGGAACGTGTGCACGACCGCCTCCTCGAGCGCATCACAGCCGACGCGGTAGAAGCGCTGCGCTCCGGCCGGCAGCCCGCTCACGAGGATGTGGTGGCTGCGGGACGCGGTGGCCTCGGCGGTCGTCTCACCGAGCGCAGCGGTCGCCCCATGCTCCACCCGCCCCACACAGGCGTGGCCGGTGTGAAAGCTCACCACCACCGCGGTGCTCGCGGGCGCGGTGTCATCGAAGCTCAGGTAAGGGCCGATGTACGGGAAGCGAACGCCGTGGTTGTAGTCGAGGGTGCCGTTGTTGTCCCACTGGCTCCCATCCGTGAAAACGGCATGAATTGCCCGAGCCCCGGCAGGGACGTCGACGGTGGCCTCGAAACCAACGCCCGTGGGGGTCATCGTCAGGTCGATGAAGAAGTCGTCGTTGCCGGTGCCGTCGTCCGCGCTCGTGCGGCCGAGGGCGCCGGTTGCGTTCCAGCCGTTCCACCCATAGTGAAGCACCACCTCGTCGGCGCCGCTGAGGCTGCCCTCGTAGCGCACCGTCGCGGTGCCGCCGGGCACGAGCTCGGTGGGCGTCACCGTCACGCCACCCCCGAGATCGACGCCGAGATCGGCAGGTCCCCCCCCGCTCCCCCCGCCGCCACCGCCGCCGCTCGCCGTACCCCCGACGCCTCCGGCTCCGCCAGCGTGGCTCGTGCCTCCGGCGCCGCCCGCTGTCGGGCCGCCGCCCCCCGCGCCGCCGCTCGACGGCCCGCCGCCTTGCCCGCTCGTCGAACCCGACGGCTCACACGCGCTCGCGCTCGCGAGCAGCACACAAACCACGGCCCAAGCTCGCCGCGCGACCAGCATGGGCTGGATTGTACTCCCTGGGACTACATTTGACCACTGCGGTCTTTGCGCCCGAGGCGCAATCGGATTTCAACGGCTTGGGCGTTGGTGCGGCCGTTGCTTTGAGCTGGCCGCATGCAGTCCACGAGGCACACGTCGTTCCGATGGCCGCTGGCCCTCACCGCGCTCGTTCTCGTGCTCGGCTGCGGTCCGAGCGAGCCGGCGATCGGCACGGACGTCGGGTTCGGGGTAGAGAAGAAGAAGGACTTCTTCACGCACGACAAGATGTTCTACGTGCGCATCGACGGCTGGGATCCGTCCCTCACGAGCCCAGCCGCTCTCGTGGAGTATCAGCGCACCGAGGGCGCCCGCGTCGAGATCTTCGAAATCGATCCCGACACCAGCCGTCATTGTCCCGACGGCGAAGGGCAGCGGGTCTACGAGGGACGCGACTTCAAGCTCCGCACGAGCGGGAACCTCACCAACGGCACGCCGAAGTCGTCGTACAAGCTCAAGCTCCACAAGGACGCGCGGTTCGTGAAGATGGACACGCTCAACCTGAAGTCGATGTGGAACGACGTCTCGCAGCTGCGCGAGGCGCTCGCGTGGGACCTGTTCGCGGCGGCGCGCGTCCCCGCGCCACGCCACGCGTACGCGCGTTTCTGCATCAACGGGCGCTACTACGGGCTCTACTCGGTGATCGAGCAAGTGGACAAGCGCATGCTCAAGGACCACTTCGACGACCTCGACGAGGGCAACCTCTACAAGGCCTACTGGGTGAACGAAGATCTCGGCCCGGCGGATCTCACCTATCGCGGCGACGCGGACGACGATGGCGGACGCCACTACTTCGCGAACCCGGAGCTCGAGCCCCGCACCTATGAGCTGAAGGAGAACGAGAGCGAGCCCGAGCTCTCCACCTACGACGACCTCGCCACCTTGATTCGCGTGCTCAACGGTCGGCACGCGCCCGACGTCGAGTTCGGCTCGCCCGCGTTTGCGGCGGCGCTCGAGGAGGTCTTCGACGTGTACGGGTTCTTGCGGTGGGCAGGGGTGAACGTGTTACTCGGGGCGTGGGACAACTACTACCGCACGCCGTCGAACTACTACCTCTACAACAGCGGCGTCGAAGAGGGCGGCGACTTCATGGCCCGGCCCTACTTCACGTGGATCCCTTGGGACTACGACAACGCCCTCGGCAGCGACTTTTTCGGCACGCCGTGGCACAAGACGTCGATCTACGACTGGGCCAAGCACACCGCCACCGAGCGGCGCGCGCTGCCGCTCGTGACCAACCTGCTGCGGAACAAGAAGTACCTCGCGTACTACCTCGACCACATGGAGTGCGTGCTCGAGCACTACTTCAACGTGGGTTGGCTCGAAGCGCAGCTCGGCGACGAGGACGGTCGAGACGGCCTCGTCGCCCTGATCCGGCAGTCGGCGTACCTCGAGTCGGACTCGCCGCGGGGCGCGCCCCACACCGGCCGCCAGTTCACCAACGATCAGGTGTACTGGAACGGCTTCCAGCACCACGAGCTCCGCCGAGGCGACCACTTCCTGCTCGGCATCTGGCACCACGTGAACGCCCGCCACGACAGCGCGCGGTCGCAGATCGACTGGCTCCGAGGACAGCACGCGCTGGCCGCGCCGGCCGAGCCGGTGTGCAAGGTTCCCTGACGGGGAGGGGGCGAGGTACGCGTCACTGGGCCGCGAAGGACGGCACACTGCGACACGCCTGTCGTTCGTCGAGCGCTGTGGTCGCCACGGGGGGCTGACGATGAGCCGATCTTGGCGCGGTATGCGGCTTGCAACGCTCGTCGCCGGCGCCGGCGGCGAAGCTCTCTTCTCCGGTCGCCACCCTTGGAGGAGAACCATGCACCCCACGCCCCGCCCCTGTCTCCGCATCGCGCAAGCCTTCGCGCCGGTCGCCTGCGCCCTCTTGCTCGGCGCCTGCTCGACCACCCTCTCCGCGGACGATTACGACACGAGCTGCGGTCAGGACAGCGAGTGCGTGACGGTTGGGGTGGGCGACATGTGCGAGTGCAGCTGTGACGAAGGCGCGATCAATGCCTCGGACCTCGAGCGGTACCGCAGCGATCGTGGCGACATCGAGTGCAGCGTCGACTGCGGCCCGTGCCCCGAGCTCTCGCCGGCGCGGTGCAACGCGGGGACCTGCGAGGTCGCGCCGTGAAACGGACCCACGCAGCGAGGTCGCGATCGATGGTAGGCTCTCGGCCGATGACGACGGGGAAGCTGCGTCCTTTGGTGTTGCCTGCCGCGCTCGCAGTGAGCAGCTTCGCGCTCACGCCGGCGTGCAGCGACGACGAGACCCTGCCCCACTCGAGCCTCCCCGATTGCGCGGACGTTGCGGCCGACGACTGCACCAAGTGTGTGGACGGTCAGGGCAACGTGACCTGCGCGGGCGAGCCTTCCGAGCCAGGGGGGCTGTGTCTGTACGACTCGGCCACGGATGCCTGCGATGAAGCCGTCGCTTGATGACACCGCGGCGGTCCGGTCGGACCGCGGGCCATGAGCGAACCTCGCCTTCGGAGAGCGGCGGTGGTGCGCGTGATCGACGCTGCCGACCGGACGGTGGTGGTGGAGCCGTCGGGCCACGCGCACGAGCTGAGCGGCGCCTCTGCGGAGCTCGCGCGAGCCCTCTTGGCGTTTCTCGTGACGCCCCGCACCCGTGAGGCGGTGCTCGCCCACGTGGAAGCGCTGACCGGTGCGCCGCTTCCAAGCACCAGCGTGATCGACGAGCTGCTCGCGCTGCTCACGCGCGCCCAGGCCGTGACCGCGGCTCCGTCGCCGGAGCCTGCGCGCCCGCTCGCGGGCTGCCGCGTCGTGGTGGGGCTCACCGGTGCCATCGCCGCCATGCACGCCCCGACGCTCATCACGCAGCTCCTCGCCCGTGGCGCCGAGGTGCGGGTGGCGGCCACCGTGAGCGCTCGACGTTTCGTGAGCCTCGACGCGCTCGAGGCGCTCACCCACGCGAGCGTGGTCGTCGAGCTGCACGCGGGCACCCCCGAGGAGCCGGTGCCTCACCTCGCGCTCGCGCGCTGGGCCGATCTGGTGCTGGTGTGGCCGGCGGCCGCGTCGACCCTCTCGCGGCTCGCGGCGGGAGACTACGGCTCGGTCGTGAGCGCGGTCGCGCTCGGCGCGACATGTCCGGTGATCGTGGTCCCCTCCATGAACGCGGGCATGTTCATCGGCGCCGCGGTGCAGCGCAACGTCGCCGCGCTCGTCGCCGATGGCTTCCACGTGGTCCAGCCTGCCTTCGGGGCCGAGGTGGCCGACGCTCCCGAGGAGCGTGTGAAGACCTTGGGGCCGGCGCCGCCACCGCGCGTGGTCGTCGAGCTCACGGAGGCGGTCCTCGCGCTCTCGCGTCGAGGGCGACCGTTTCGCCCCGACACCGGGCCCGAGTGGGACGCCGTCTACCGACGGCATCCACCGACCGCCCTGCCGTGGCACCGCGAGGAGGCCGATCTCGACGTCCTCGAGGCGGCCCTGCGGCACGGCGACGGGGCTCTCTCGGTGCTCGACGTGGGCACCGGTCTCGGGCAGGTCGCGCGTGAGCTCGCCGCGCGAGGACACCGCGTCGTGGCCACCGACATCGCGCCGAGCGCGCTCGACGCGGCGCGGCGAGTCGCCTCGACGGTGGTGTGGCTGGAGGACGACATCACCCAGAGCCGCCTCCGCGGCGACTTCGACGTCGTGATCGATCGCGGCTGTCTGCACGTGCTGCCGCCATCGCGAGCCTCCGACTGGGCGCGCGCGATGGCCCGGCTCACGCGACCCCTCGGCCGCCTCGTGGTGAAGCTGCACGAGCCGGCAGCGAGCGCGCAGGCGGGCACCGTGCCGTACGAGGTCGACGCGGTGGTGGCGCTCCTCGGGGAGGCGTTCGAGCTCATCGATGCGCAGGCGAGCACGTTTCCAGGGCCACGGGCCGCTCCTCCGGCGCGCCTTCTGTCGCTGCGCCGCGTGGTCTGAGGCCTTCGACCCTCGCGGCCGCGACGCGCCGCGAGCCTGGTCCGCGACGCGCCCGCCCTCAGGGGAGGCGGCTTGGATCGACGATCCTCTGCAAAGCGGAGGTCACCCGCGCGTAGGCGAGGGTGAGCTCTGCGTCGTTGGCCGCCTCCGCGTCGCCGAAGAGCTCGGCGTGGGGGATGGGCTCGCCGATGGTCATCCGGATCGTGACCGGAACCCACGGCAGCAAGGTGAACGGCGACGCCAACCACAGCCAGACGATCAGCGCCGTCCATCCCGGTCCGAGCGTCGCGGTGTTGAGCGCGATCGCCACCACGCCGACCACGCCGAGCACGCTGACCGGGAACACCGTCACCCCGAGCAGACGCGGCAGCACGAGCACCCACGACAAGAGCTGCGAGCGCAACAAGAGCGGCGCGCTGAACACGCTGCCGCGAATGCCGAGCGGGACGATGGGCACGCCGGCGCGCTGCGCCACGCGGAGGAAGCCCTTGCGGCCCTTGAACTGCACCTCGTTCGCTTGCCAGATGGGGCGACTCGCCTCCCAATCGCCGCCCGGGAACACGAGCACCGGGATGTCGCTGGCGAGGGCGTCGAGCGCGGCCTCATAGGTGGACGGGATGGCGCCCATGTGGCGCATGAAGGTGGAGATCGGCCACACGTGAAAGCCGAAGGGATGCGCCATGCCAGTGAGGGGGCGCGCTTCGCCCACGTGCTCGAGCCAGCAGGTGATGAAGGCGGCGATCTCGGAGACCCCGACGCCGGAGTGGTTGGCCACCATGAGGAACGGGCCGTCGGGGAGCTTGGCCACGCCGTCGAGCACCGGGCGGTGGGCCCAACGAACGAGCGGCGCGGCGACGCGTCGAAACCACCTCAGACCGGCCTCCGTGGGGCGACCCGGCGTGCCCGCCCGAGCCCGTTTCGCCAGCCAGCTCGGTGCCACACGCATCGGGCCAGTGTAGCCGCAAGTCCCCACCGCTCCCTTCGTCTCCTTCACATTCGCCGCCTCGACTCACCCGCGTGCAGGATGTGCGCGCGTGCGCACGCTGGGCGTCGCCCGCTGTGAGGAGGCCTCATGGGCCGAGTGGTTGGCGCGGGCACGCTTCATGCAGTCGTCGGTGCCGCTCCCACCCGAGGTTCGCATGGTTTCCACGACCGAACGCGCCGCAGCCATCACCGAGCAGCTGCGAGCGCTCATGGCCGCGATGGCCGCCGAAGAGCTCACCCAGAAGGCGCGGATCGACGCGGTGCTGCCGCAACATCGGATGAGCGCCCTCAACCTCGCGCACTATCTCGCGCTGCGCAAACAAGACGTCCATCGCTTGCAGCTCGAGCTCGCGGCGGTTGGCCTCTCCTCGCTCGGCCGCTGCGAGGGCCACGTGCGCGACACGCTCGAGCGGCTGAGCGCGTGGCTCGCCGGTGACCGCGACCTCGCGCTCGCCTGTCCCCACGAGACCCGTCTCGACTGCGAGACGGCCGAGGCCATTCTCCACGCGAACACGGCGGCGTTGCTCGGCCCTCGCCCTCCGAGCCGGCACGTGCGGATTCTGGTGACCGCACCCGACGCGTCGGAGGTAACCCCGGCGTGGGCCGATGAGCTGCTCGAGGCGGGCGCCGATCTGCTGCGCATCAACGCCGCCCACGGGACGCCGGCGGAGTGGAAGGCCATCGCCACCACATTCAAGGCGCGCGCCGCAGCGCGAGGCATGCCGGGCCGAGTCCTCGTCGATCTGCCGGGGCCGAAGCTTCGCACCCAGGTGACACGCCTCGAGGAGCTGGTGGCACACGTGCCGCGCCAGAAAGATGCGCGGGGGCGCACCGTGGCCCCCTCGCCGGTCGAGCTCGTGGCTGCGTACGCGGGGGGCGCCCAGCTCCCGGTGCCACCGACGTGGCTCGACGGGCTCGAGCCGGGAGACGTGATCGAGCTCACCGACGCGGGCGGTCGCGATCGCGTGCTGCGCGTTGCGGTGCGGGAGGGGGCGCTCGTTCGCGCGAGCTGCGAGCGGTCGCTGTACATCGCCTCTGGGCTCCCGCTCCAGTGGAGGCGAGGGACGCGCCGCATGGGCAGCGCGAAGTCGGGTCCGATGCCGCTGCAGCCAGCGGTGCTGCGGCTCGGCGTGGGCGATACCTTTCTCCTCAACGAGAGCGGCCTCAGCGACGACGGGACGATCGCGCTCGCGTTCCCCGAGGCGGCGCTGCTCGCCGAGGTGCGACCGGGTCAGCGCGTGCTCCTCGACGACGGCAAGCTCATCGCGGTGGCCGAGGCCGTGCGGGCCGACGGTCTGCTCTGCCGCGTTCGCTACGCGCCCGCGTCCTCCACCCGCCTCCGCAGCGGGAAAGGCATCGCGTTTCCGGACAGCACCCTCTCACTCGGTGAGCTCGGTCCCCAAGACGACCTCGCCCTCGCCTTCGCCCTCGAGCACGCCGACGGCGTCGGAGTGTCGTTCGTGAGCTCTGCTCACGACGTGTCGCTGGTGGGCGAGCGCATTCGGGCCGCGGACCAACCCGGCTTCGCGATGATCCTCAAGCTCGAGACGCGGGGCGCGGTGCACAACCTCGCCGCGATCCTCTTCGAGGCCCTCAAGTATCAGGGGGTGGGGTTGATGATCGCGCGCGGCGACCTCGCGGTGGAGCTGAGCTTCGAGCGGCTCGCGGAGATGCAAGAGGAGATCCTGTGGTTCGGCGAGGCGTGTCACCTCCCGGTGGTGTGGGCCACCCAGGTCCTCGATGGCGCCGCCCGCACCGGAGTGCCCACCCGCGCCGAAGTCACCGACGCCGCGATGTCGATGCGGGCCGAGTGCGTGATGCTCAACAAGGGGCCCTACATCGCGATGGCCACGCGTCTGCTCGCAGACATCATCTGCAAGATGGAAGCGCATCAGTACAAGAAGCGCTCGCTGTATCGTCAGCTATCGGTCGCACGTGGGGGGCCGCGATCGTCGCGCGCGCCGGCGATCTGAGAACCCTTTAAGGCCCGATTAAGAACGGGAGCCGACGCCCCGTGCGACGCTCGGAGCATGTTGCACGACGTTCCGCTCACGCTCCGCTCTCTGTTGCTGGTCCTCGTCGCTGCCGCGGTGGTGCTCCCCGCGTGCGACAACGACAAGGACGACAAGTCGTCCGACGAGGATGAGGACGACGCGAAGGCCAAGAAGGACAAGAAGGAGAAAAAAGAGAAGAAGAAGAAGAAGAAGAAGGACAAGGCCGACGGGGACGGGGAGGGCAACAAGGCGGACGGGGCAGACGGCGACACGTCTCAGGCGTCCGATAACCCCGCGCTCGAAGGGCGCACCAAGAAGCTCCCTTGGGCATCCGACGACTTCGACAACGCGGTGCCGGTGAACGACACCTTCGAGACCAAGTCGAAGACGTGCAACGCCCTGCTCAACGCGTGCATGGCCTGTCGCGATCGCATCAAGGCAAGTGAAGGCGACATGAAGCTCTGGTCGAAGACGGTGACCGAGTGCTTCAACTTGAAGACGGCCGTGCTCGCGCTCGACGCCGGCACGCGCGACGAGAAGTGCGCCGCCGCCACGACGAAGATGAAAGGAGCCGACGACTGTGTCGCTGGCTCCTACTCGGCGCTCGCGCTGGTGAAGTAGCGCTCGAGGGCTGCTCGACGAGCTCCGCTCCCTCGCGCTGCCCCCGAGCTCGCGCTCCTCTTCGGGAGGCTCGCCGCGCGAGGTGGGGACGGCGTGGCTCAGTCGCAGACATCCGCGCGAACGCAGTGGACCGAGGGCATCTCGCACTCCATGCCATCGGCGGACGGGATGAACTTGCTCGGCCCCTTCTTCACCTCACCGTCTGCGCAGTAGTTGGGCGGCAACGGGCTCCGCTGCGGACACGCGCTCCAGTCGTTGGTGACGCAGTGGATCGAGGGCATCTCACACTCCATGCCGTCGGTGCTGGTGAGGTAGCTCGGCGGGCCAGCGATCACCGTGCCGTTGGCGCAGAAGCTCGGCGGCAGCGGACTCCGGAGCGGACAAGCCGTGAAGTCGTCGGTCACGCAGTGGCTGCGCTCTTCCACACACGACGAGCCGCCGTCGTCGCCGGCGGCGGTGAACACCTCTTCGATCGCCACGCGGCCACCTTCGCAGCTGCCACCACCGCAGCTCTGCGCGTTGGTGGTCACGCAGTGCACCGAGGGGATCTCACACTCCATACCGTCGGTCGACGGGATGAACGACGAGTCTCCGCGCACGATCTCCCCGTCGGCGCAGAAGCTGGGGGGACGCGGTGAGACGAGCGGACACGCATTCAGATCGTTGGTCACGCAGTGAACCGACGGGAGCGAGCACTCCATGCCGTCTGCGGAGGGGACGAGCGATCGAGGCCCCGCTACCACCGTGCCCTCGGAGCAGAAACCAGGTGGCAGCGGCGAGAGCTGCGGGCACGCGCTCCCGTCCTTGGTCACGCAGTGCTGCACCTCCACCGCGCACTCCTTGTCGTCGGTCGAGGGCTCGTACGACGTGGTGACGACCAGCTCGCCGTCTTCGCAGGCGTCGCACACGAGCGCCTTGTCGCCGCAGCAGTCGCCGTGCTCCGCGCACTCCGCGTCGCACCAGCAGCCGTCCTCCGACTGCTCACCGCACGCGTTGGCGCAGCTCCCCGCTTCGGTGTGATTGGCCTCGGAGCGGCCGTTGGTGGGTTCTTCGTTGCAGCCGGCTCCTGCGGCAGCGGCGCAGAGGAAGGCGAGGGCGAGGGCGTGAAGCTTGTTCATGATGTGGCTCTTGTGTGAGTAGAGCGCACTAAGTAAGCAAATGTAATACCAGCTACGACATTGCCCGCAGACGCTGCAACCATTGGAAATCACGAATGCTGCGATCCTGGGTGGTCAAACAACGATCTATGTCCTCCACGCTACATGCATGGACATTTCGTGACCCGGAAGGCGCGCGTCCCGGCCCCGCGCAACCTCCACGAAGAAAACCTGCCCGAGGCTTGACCCGGGAGGTGCGAATGAATATTCATTCACTCCTCGATTGAAAAGGGGTGTCTCGTGAAGTCTTGGATTGGGCGTCGACGCTTTCTGCAGTTGCTCGGTGTGGGAGGGGCTGCGGCCAGCTGTGAAGAGGTTGGCTCACAGACCGGCGAGACTCAGGAGCGACCCGTCGAGTACATCGTGGTCGGCTCCGGTGCCGGGGGCGGACCCCTCGCTTGCAACCTGGCGCGCCAGGGTCACCACGTGGTGCTGCTGGAGGCGGGCGACGATCAAGGCAAGCTCGTGAGTCAGCAAGTGCCGGCGCTCCACGTGCGGTCCACCGAGGAGCCCGCCATGCGCTGGGACTACTTCGTGAAGCACTGGGACGACGAGAACCAGGCACAACGCGACTCGAAGTTCGTGGTCGATCCGGGACCGCACCACGAGTCGGGCGTGCTCTATCCGCGGGCTGGAACCCTCGGCGGCTGCACCGCTCATCACGCGATGATCACCGTGTATCCGCACCAGAGCGACTGGGACCACATCGCCGACGTCACCGGGGACGACTCGTGGCGTGCAGGCGGCATGCGGCGCTACTTCGAGCGCCTCGAGAACTGTCAGTACATCGAGCGCGGCAAGGCGGGGGCCGCCGGCCACGGGTTCGGAGGTTGGTTGTCGACCAACATGGCCGACGCGTCGATCGGCGTGCGCGATCTCAAGCTCCTCAAGATCATCATGGCCGCGGCCAAGGCGCTCGGGCTCGAGGCGTTCTTCGAGAACCCCATCTCGAGCGTCTTCCGGGGCAACGCGTTCGCGATTCAGCACATCCTCAACCTGCTCAAGCGCGATCTGAACACCGGCGCCGCCAACCGCGACACGCTGGAGGGGATGTTCGGCGTGCCCCTCGCCACCGACGGGCAGAAGCGGCGTGGGCCGCGCGAGTTCATCCTCGACACGATCGCTCAGGGCTTTCCTCTCACCCTGAAGACCAACGTCCTCGCGACGCGCGTGCTGTTCGAGCCCAACGGCCAAGGTCCCGTCGCGCGCGGCGTGGAGTATCTCGAAGGCCCGCACCTCTATCGGGCCGATCCGCTCGCCCAAAACGGTGAAGGTGTGCGGCGGGAGGTGTTCGCGACTCGCGAGGTGATCCTCGCGGCGGGGGCCTTCAACACGCCCCAGCTCCTGAAGCTGAGTGGCGTCGGTCCGCGCGAGGAGCTCGAGCGGTTCGGCATCGACGTGCTCGTCGATCTCCCCGGCGTGGGGACCAACCTGCAGGATCGCTACGAGGTGGGTATCGTCACCAAAACCTCCAGCGACTTCTCCGCGGTGGAAGACTGCACGTTCGGGGAGCTCCCCGATCCTTGCCTCGACGAGTGGGAGGACGGAGACGGTCCCTACACGTCGAACGGCGCGGTGGCCGGCATCGTGCTCAAGAGCGCTACCTCCGATGGCGATCCCGATCTGTTCGTGTTCGGGCTCCCCGGCAACTTTCGCGGCTACGAGCCCAACTACGGCGACGTAGTGTTCGGCGACAAGCGTCACTTCACCTGGGCCATCCTCAAGGGCCACACGCGCAACACCGCAGGCACCGTCACGCTGCGCTCGACCGATCCTCGCGACGTGCCCGACATCCGCTTCCGCTATTTCGACGAGGGCACCACCGCCGGGGGAGGCGATCGCGACGATCTCGACGCCATGATCGAGGGGGTGGAGCTGGTGCGCCGCATCAACGACGTGACGGACGACTACTTCTGGTTCCAGCGCTACGATGAGGTGTGGCCGGGCCCGGCAGTGTCCACCCGCGACCAGGTCGCCAACTTCGTGCGCGACGAGGCCTGGGGCCACCACGCCTCGTGCACCTGCCCCATCGGGGCCGACGACGACCCCAACGCGGTCCTCGACAGCCGCTTTCGGGTGCGCGGCACCCAACGGCTGCGCGTGGTCGACGCCTCGGTGTTCCCGAAGATCCCGGGGTTCTTCATCGTCGTGCCCATCTACATGATCAGTGAGAAGGCCGTCGACGTGCTGCTCGAGGACATCGGCGAGGCGCGATGACACGGCTCTTCTGGCTTGGGGCGGCGCTTGCGCTCGCCGGCGCCGCGTGTGACGAGGACAACCCCATCGGAGGGTCGGGCTCGGGCGGGTCGACTGGATCGACCACCACCAGCGCCGGCGCTGGGGGACCGAGGTGTGGCGAGCTCGCGAACGCGTTCCTCGAAGAGAGCTGTCAGCGCTGTGCGACCGACTCCTGCTGCGACGAGCTCGCCGCCTGCGACGCGAACGCCGCTTGCGCGGAGCAGTTCGGCTGTGTGCGCAGCTGCGGCGCCGACGCTGCCTGCCAGGGCTCCTGTCCAAGCGGAGGGGGCGACGAGGCTCTTGCCGCGCTCGGCTGCATGAGCGGCTGCGACGACGCGAACGCGTGCAGCGCACCGTCGACCGTTTGTGACACCTCGTTCAGCGCGGGGAGCGCGACGTGCGATGCGTGCCTCGGAGACGCCTGCTGCGCCGAGACCCAGAGCTGCCTCGCCGATGACGACTGCGCCGCGTGCCTCGAGTCGGGCGAGGGGAACGCGTGCGACACCGACGCGCTCTTTTCCGCGACGACGAGCTGCTTCGCGGACGCGTGCGCCGACGTCTGCGAGGGCTGACCCACGCGAGGTTACCCCGCCTCGGAGCGGGCCACCCATCGTCTCGCGTGACGTCGAGTGTGCGGCGTGGTTCTCAGGTGAGCCTGCCCGTGCACACGGGCTTCGAGAGCTCGTGGGGTTGCGCGTGGCTCCGGCCTTGCATAGCGGAGACCATGACGTTGCATCGAGCGGCTCCCATGGCTCTCCTCTCCCTCGTGCTCGGCTGCGAGACCCCCGACGAGATCACGTTGGTCACGTTCAACGCGGGCCTCAGTGAGCTGTTCGTGGCCGACACCGCCGAGCGTGCGCCGCGGGTCGCGGAGGCTGTCGCCGAGCTCGACGCGGACGTGGTGTGCCTTCAGGAGGTGTGGGCCCGTGAGCACGTGGACGCGGTGATCGCGGCCACCACCGAGCTCCCCTTCGTGATAGCGCCCGAGCCCGCCCAGGAGCTGGTGGCTGGGGAGTGTGACGCGGTGGCCCTCGCGCCGCTCGCCGACTGTGTCGCCGCGGCGTGTCCCGATCCCCCTCTGGCCGACTGTATCCTCTCCAACTGCTCGGCCGAGTTCGACGCCCAGGAAGGCGACTGCGGCGTGTGCCTCGCGTCGAACCTCGGCAGCACGATCGACGACATCGTGGGCGCCTGCACGACGGAGACCGGGCGTTTCCAGTATGGCGGGAGCTACGGGCTCGTGTTGCTGAGCCGCGAACCGCTGGTGGAGCTCGAGCGCGTGGAGCTCGACGCCGCGCTCAACCGGCGGGCCGTGCTCCGGGCGCGCCTGGAGAGCGGGCTCGTGCTCTCGTGCACGCACCTCACCGCCCTCGAGGACGTGCCCTACCCGGCCGACGACGGCTCCTGGGAGCAAGAGCAGGACCGACAGATCGACGCGCTCGTGGCCGCCTTGGCTGACGACCCCGCCCCCCGCGCCCTCCTCGGCGACCTCAACCTCGGGCCCGACGAGGCTCCCATGCGCTTCGAGCGGCTGCTCGCGCTCGGGCTCGGTGGTGTGCTCGAGGGCACCTGCACCTTCTGCAGCGACAACCCCCTGGTCGACCGAGAGGCGCGCTCGGTCACCATCGACCACATCCTCGTCGACGGCGGCGAGACGACACCGACCCGCATCCTCGACGGCGGCCGACTCTCCGATCACTACGGGGTGAGCGCGCGCATCACCCTCGAGAACTGATCGAGCGCGGAGACCGTCGCGAGCGGTGAGCGCGAGCCCGCCCGAGGTTCGCGGTGTGGATGCCCCGTGGGGAGGCCTCTGTGGCGACGCGCTCCGCCGCGGCGAGGCCTTCGGTGCGACGGCATCGGCGAGCGGACGCGCGGCCTCGCGTGGTAGACTCGCCGCCCATGGGACGTCTCGACGATGCGCACTCACTCCTCGTCTCGGTGCTGCGGCTCGGACGTGGCTACGTGGCGTTTGCGGAGCGGCGCGCCGAGCCGGAGCAGCTGCTCGAGCTCTACGACGGCGAAGCCTGACCGTTCTGTCGGAAGGTCCGGGAGACCTTGTCGGAGCTCGATCTCGCCTACGTGTGTCGCACGAGCGGCCACGACTCGGTGACACGCGAGACGTTGCGTGAGCGCGGTGGCCGCGTGCAGGTGCCCTACCTCGTCGACCCCAACACCGGCGTCGAGATGTACGAGTCGGAAGACATCATCGACTACCTCCACGCCACGTACGGTGCGGGGCGGTCTCGCGCCTTTCGGCTGCTCTCGCCCTTCAACACCCTCGACTCGGCGCTCGGCAGCCTGATCCGTCCGCGCGGCAAGAGGGCGAAGGTGCCCCGCCGCGAACAGCCGCCGGCGCTGCTCGAGCTCTACAACTTCGAGGCCTCGCCTTACTGTCGCAAGGTGCGCGAGGCGTTGGTGGAGCTCGACCTCGACCATGTCGTGCGCAACGTGGCCAAGCGCAGCACCCGGCGGCCCGAGCTCGTGGCGCGGGGCGGCAAGATGCAGGTGCCGTACCTCGTCGATCCCAACACCGACACCGCGATGTACGAGTCGGACGACATCGTCCGCTACCTCTGGGCCACCTACGGCGGCTCGCCAGGCTGAGCCCGCTGGCGCAGCGCGCGGATGGCCCGCTCGAGCTCGTGGTGGGTGTGGAAGCAGCACTGGCCGCTGCGCGAGTCACAGCGCATCGAGCGCAGCTGGTTGAGGTAGATGCGCGCGCGAACGTCGCCTTCCTCCCCGGCGCGGGCGAACAGCTTGGGCTTGTTCGCGCAGCGCGCCTCGCGCAGCTCGAGCGCGATGCGGAGCGCCGGGGACAGCCCGCGTCGCACCTCGGGGCGCGCGAGGATGGCCTCCGCCTCGGCTGCTGCGGCGGTTCCTCCCCACGCTGCGAGCACCTCGTACAGCACGTCGTGCCCGGGCTCGCCGGCCGCCTCGAGCGCCTCGAAGAGGGCGCGCCCAGGTGTGCCCTTGCCGTGAGCGAGGAGGGCGCCGAGGGCGCCGGCCCGCCGCTTCGTCTCCGGGTGGGTGAGCCCGGCGGGATCGGCAGCCACGAGATCCATGAGGGCGTGGGTGGCCTGGACGAGGCGACCGCGACGATGCTCGTCGATGAAGCGGCCTCGGAGCTTGGCCGCTCGCGCCGACGGCAGGGGCCCCGCGCTCGACGGCGCTGCTTTCGGGCTCGGCGTGGCGCCATCGGGAGACGGCGCGTCCGCGGGGCTGGGGTCGGGAGGCGCCGGATCGGCGGCCGCTGGCGCAGGTGCGGCGACGTCGGCGGGGCCCGCCGCGTCGAGGCTCGCGTTCCTATCCGCCATGAAGAGGGTGAGGGCGACCGCGAGCGCGAGGCCCGCCGCGACCGCGACCGGACTCCAGCGTGAGCCCCTCACGAGCTGCTGGGTGGCCATGATCACGCCCGGCATGAGGCGAAGTGTGGTCGAGGCACGCAGCCAGGCGGGATCCTGCGGCGGGGTGGGGCTCACGGTCTCCGCGTCGAGGGCCGCGAGGAGCGCCGCTGCGTTCGGGAAGCGGTGCTCAGGGGAGGGAGCCAAGAGGCGCAACGCGATCCGCTCGAGCTCCGGGGGCACCACCACGTGCGGAGCCCGGTGGCGAACGGGCACCGGCGGTGTGCGCTTGGCGAGCAGCATCGCCGCCGGATCGCGGGCGTCGAACGGGGGGCGACCGGCGAGCATCTCGTAGAGCACCACCCCGAGCGAGTACAGATCCGAGCGTTCGTCGATCGCTCCCATCCCGAGCACGATCTCTGGCGGCATGTACGTCACGGTCCCGAAGACCACGCCGAGGGCGACGCGCCGAGTTGGCTCGTCCTCGAGGTCGTGGGCCGGCGGCAGGGTGGTCTTGCTCGACATGCGCGCGACCGGCACCTTGGCGAGACCGAAGTCGATGAGCTTCACCTCGTCGTCGCGTTCCTCGTCGACCATGACGTTGCCCGGCTTGAGGTCGCGATGGATCACCCCGAGCGCGTGGCACGCCGCCAGCGCTTCCGCGAGCTGGCGCAGGATGTGGCGCGCCCGCGCGGCGGGGAGCGGTCCTCGACGCATGATGGAGCTCAGCGTGACGCCCTCCACGTGCTCCATCGCCACGAAGCACGAGCCGTCGTCGAGCCAGCCGAAGTCGTTGGCGCTCGCCACGTTGGGATGGTCGATGTGCGCGCCAGCGATCGCCTCCCGCTCAAAGCGCGACGCGAGCTCGTGAAACCCCTCCACGTCGCTCCGCAAGAGCTTGAGCGCCACCAGCTTGCGGATATGCACGTGCTCCGCGAGGTATACCTCGGACATCCCACCCACCGCGATCAGCGATTGGATGTGGTAGCGGCCAGCCACGACCCGGCCCACCCAAGGTTGGCCGCGCCGCTCTCCGATGTCCGTGTTCGAAGCGCTCATGACGCTGCCTCTTCGCCGCGACCGTTCGGCGTCCGTGCAGAAGCGCGCGCTCCGCCCGGCTGCTCAGTGTTGCTGCGGCAGCCATCTGGACGCGTCGCCCTCTGGCTCGGTCGCCGGCCGGCCTCTCGGCGAGGCCTACCCTCTTTTTGCTTGCGCCCCCTCGAAGGGCGCCCTCTCTCAGCTTAGCTGCGTGGTGCGACAACGCCAGTTTGTCGGCACGAATTCACCGCGCTCGCGAGCTCGATCGCGGGCGGGAAACGTGCGCGCTGGCCCCGCTCGCGAGCTCGCCGGAGCGTCATCCGGGTTGGAGCTCGAGCTGCGGCTCGATGGGCGGCGGCTTCGGTGCCGTCACCGGGGGCGGCTTGGGCTCGCCGTTGGGGATCGGAAGCGGCGCCTGGACCGGGTTGGGAGGTGGCTTCTTCTTGTCGGGTTTGGGCGGCACGACGCGGGGCGCGTCGACCTCCAGCTCTGGGTCCGGCTTGATCTGCTCGGTCGAGTGCGCGCGCGCGGACGCGCTCGGCGCGGCGTCAGGGGCGGTGGCGAGCGCGTCCCTCTTGGCGTCGCCCGTTTGAGTCTTCACGGCGTCGCTGCCGATCTTTGGCGGCGCGCGAGGTGTGTCCTCCGACGGGAGCTCTTCGGTGGGTGACGCCAAGTTGGTCGGTGACTCCGCGTCCGACGTGCGCCCGAAGGAGAGGTAGAGCGCGAGGCCGAGGAGGAGCGCGATGCCGGGGGCGGCGGCGAGCGCCCAACGCCGCCGGGGGGTGGCTCCGAGGAGCGGCGCCGACACCGACTGCGCCTGAAGGATCCGGTCGTCCGGCTGCGCGTCTGCCGGGTCGGAGGGGAGCGTGCCCGCGCGCTCCGACTTGGGGCTCACGCCCGACTCGTGGAGGCGCGGATCGGCGGCGGTGTCCTCGTCGATGTTGATGGTGTCGGCCAAGCCGCTGGGCACGTGCAGGCCCGGAGCCGGCGAGATCACCAGCGGCGTGTGGGGACCGCCGTTCGCCGTGCCCAGCGACACGCCGCGCAGCTTCGAGGAGGGCGCCGCGCGACGGAACGACTCGGGCGCGCCATCCACCAAGGCGTCGAGCATCGCGCGCGCGGTCTCGTAGCGATCTTCCCGCTCGCGGCTCAGCGCCTTCGCGATCACCGCCGCCACCCCGCCGGGGATCGAGGGGTTGTGGGTGCGGACGTCGTCGGCGTCCTTCATGCAGATGTTGACGATCACCTGCTCGTACGACTTGCCGGCGTGCGGAGGCCGCCCGGCCAGGCACTCGAAGAGCATCGCCCCACAGGAGTACACGTCGGTGCGGGCGTCCACGTCGGGGAACGCCTGTGCTTGCTCTGGCGACATGTAAAACGGCGTGCCCACCACCGTCCCCTGGCGAGTCAGCGTCTGAAGGGGGACATCGGTCGCGCGCGAGATCTTCGACACGCCGAAGTCGAGGAGCTTCACGAACACCGGATCCTCGTCACGATCCACCAGGAACACGTTGTCCGGCTTCAGATCGCGATGCACGATCCCCGCGGTGTGCGCGTGGTGCAGGCCCTTGAGGACCTGGATCGTGATGTGGAGGGCGTCGTTGAGCTCGAGGCGTCCCACGCGTGCGAGGTGCTGACCGAGATCCAACCCGCGCAGCAGCTCCATCACGATGAACGGCACGCCGTCGTCCATCTTTCCCGCGTCGAAGATCTGCACGATGTGCGGGCTCTCGATGGCGCTCGCGGCGAGGGCCTCGCGGTGGAACCGTTCGTAGGCCTCGTCGTTCTTCGCGAGCTCGTGATCGATGCACTTCATCGCCACGCGCTTCTGGATGCTGGTGTTGACCGCCTCGTAGACGCAGCCCATGCCGCCTTTGCCGACCATGCGGACGACCTGGTACTTGCCGATGCGCGTACCGATGAGGCGTGGCGCCGCGCCCGCGTCGCCGGGTTCGGCGTCGTCGTCCACGCGGCTGCCGTGGTTCATGGTCGTCGGCATCAGGCGGCCTGAGGGTCCCCAGCGAAGGCGGTGCTCGAGGGTATGTGGAGTACGACCGCGAGCCTCTCAAGCTTACGGGGGCATGGGACCGTTGTCGACAGTGGCGCGTCGGTCGTCGGTGGCGCTCCAGGCCTCGGCGAAGGCCGGGCGTCGCGCTGCTCTATCGGAGCAGCAATCCGACGGCCATTCAGGGTAGGCTACGCGGCCCATGGCTACCGAACGAGATGGTGTCATTCGCCTCGCGAAGTTCAACCAAGAGGCCAAGCAGCTGGTCGCGTCCGCGCAGATGCTCGCCGACGAGCAGCAGCACGCGGAGGTCGCCCCGATCCACCTCCTGGCGCGAGCCATCGAGCGGAGCCCGGGGACGCAGGCCGTGTTTCGCAGCGCGGGGGCGCCTCCGGCGGAGGTGGCCGAGCTCTGTGAGCGACAGCTCAAGCGCCTCCCCAAGACCTCGGGCATGGCCTACGTGAGCCCCCGGCTCGTGGATCTGCTCGACCGCGCCGAGCGCGAGGCCAAGCGCGACCATGTGGAGGAGGTAGGGGTTGGCCAGCTCCTCCACGCCTTGGCGCAGGAGATCCGCGGGCCGGTCGGCGAGGTGCTCGGTGAGTATCGCATCGGCCCCGGCGGCTTCCGCGATCACGTGCACGAGCTCGACAAGGCGCCCAAGGGGCTCACCGGCAGCAGCGCGGCGGAACCGGGGGCCTCCAAGAGCTCCGAGTTCACCCGAGATTTGGTGGCGGACGCCAGGGCAGACCGCTTCGACCCGGTGATCGGCCGCAACCAAGAGATCCGCCGCCTGATGCAGATCCTCGAGCGGCGGTTCAAGAGCCATCCGCTGATCATCGGAGAGGCGGGGGTGGGCAAGACCACGATCATCCGTGGTCTGGCCCTGCGTATCGCGAGCGGCGACGTTCCGTCCAATCTGGCCGGCGCGCGCTTGCTCGAGCTCAACACCGGGGCGCTGGTGGCGGGTGCCAAGCTCCGCGGCGAGATCGAGCTGCGGCTCAAGAGCGTGATCGATCGCCTGCACACCATGGACGACGCCGAGAACATCCTCGTGGTGGAGGAGCTCGACGCGCTGTTCGGCCAGGGCATCACCGGCTCGGGCGTGGGGGAGCTGCTCAAGCCCCTCCTCTCGCAGTCCGACATCCGCATCCTCGCCACCACCAGCATCGAGGGCACGCAGAAGATGAACGAGCGCGACCCGTCCATCATGCGCCGCTTCTCGTCCTTCACGATCGAGCCGCCGAGCGTGGAGCACGCTCAAGAGATCCTGCGCGGCATCGCGGTGCGCTACGAGACGCACCACAAGGTGAAGATCTCCGAGGGGGCGATTCGCACCGCGGTGAACCTGGCGAAGCGCTACGTCCCGGATCGGCAGCTCCCCGACTCGGCGGTGGATCTCCTCGACGAGACCGCGGCCCGCAAGCGGGTCACGGTAGACGGGGTGCCGGCCGACATGGACGACGCGATGCGCCGGCTCGAGGCGCTCGAGGCCCAGATCGCGGGCATCGCCGACGATCAGAGCCCGGACGGCGCGAAGATGCGCAAGACGCTCCAAGAAGAGGCCGACGGGCTGCGACCCAAGGTGACCTCGCTGCGTGAGAACCTCGAGTCGCGGCGGGGCGTGGTGGCCGCGGTCACCGCGATCCGCAAGGAGCTCGCGGTAGCCGAGAAGGCGCAGACCGAGGCGCGCGAGAAGAAAGACTTCGCCAAGCTCGGCGAGGTGGAGCACGTGACGATCCCCGAGATCAAGCGTCGCCTCGAGGCCGCCGAGCAGGCGGCGAGCCGCGCAGGCATCGACTCCGACGTCGGCGTGGTGGGGGAGAACGACGTGGCTGCGACCGTCAACGACTGGACCGGCATCCCCGTGGCCAAGATGCTCGAGGGCGAGGCGGAGAAGCTCCTCAAGATGGAGGAGCGCTTGAACCGCCGCGTCATCGGTCAGAGCGAAGCCGTGATCGCTATCTCCAAGGCGGTGCGACGGAGCCGGGTCGGCCTCCGGGATCCGGGCAAGCCCATCGGCTCGTTCCTCTTCCTCGGGCCGAGCGGCGTGGGCAAGACCCACCTCGCCAAGGCCCTCGCCGACTTCCTGTTCGACGACGAAGGGGCCATGACGCGCCTCGACATGTCGGAGTTCATGGAGAAGCACATGGCGCAGCGCCTCATCGGCTCGCCGCCCGGATACGCCGACAGCGAGCAGGGCGGCCACCTCACCGAGGCGGTGCGGCGACGTCCGTACAGCGTGCTCCTCTTCGACGAGGTGGAGAAGGCGCACGGCGACGTCTTCAACCTGATGCTCCAGGTGCTCGACGACGGGCGGCTCACGGATGGACGCGGGCGAACCGCCGATTTTTCGAACACGGTCGTGATCATGACCTCCAACATCGGCAGCAAGCGGATCTTGGACACCGACAGCAAGCTGTTCGAGACCGAAGACGGGCGCGAGGCGCTGCGCGACGTGGTGCTGAGCGAGCTGAACGACTTCTTCCGCCCCGAGTTCCTCAACCGCATCGACGACATCATCATCTTCAAGGGCCTCTCGAGGGACGATCTCTTGGGCATCGCCGATCTCGAGCTCCGCAAGGTGCAGAAGATGCTCGCCGACCGGGAGCTGGTGCTCGAGCTGTCGCTCGAAGCCAAGAAGCGTCTCGTCGATCTCGGCTACGAGCCCGCGCTCGGCGCCCGCCCCCTCAAGCGCGCCATCTTGCGCGAGATCCAGAACCCGCTCGCGGAGTCGATCCTCGAGGGCGGCGATCTCAGCGCGGGGAACATCGCGGTCGGCCTCGACGGCGACACCTTCACGTTCGAGCGCAAGTCCTGACCGTGCGGAGGGGCGGCTCGCTGCCGCCTCAGCTCAGAGCTCCAGCTCGGGCACGTCGCCGGTGGCGTCGGTGAGATCGGCGCCCTTGAGGTTGGCGTCTTTCATCATCGCACCGGTGAGATCCACCTTCTGGAGGATCGCGTCGCGCAGATCCGCGCCCTCGAGCGTGGCGCCCTTGAGGTTGGCGCCGATGAGCGTCGCCCGCCATAGATCCGACTCGTTGAGGTTGGCGCCTGCGAGGTTGGCGCCATCGAGATCCGCTTCGTAGAGATCGGCGCTCGAGAGATCCGCGCGCTCGAGCTTGGCCGACGAGAGCTTCGCCTGCCGCAGATCGGCGCCGCGCAGGATCACCCCCGACAGGTCTCCGACCGCCTTGAGGTTGGACGCCTTGCTGAGCGAGACCCCCGAAAGATCGGCCTTGGCGAGGTTGGCGTCGGTGAGGATGGCCGTCGACAGGCCCTGCACGTCGCGAAGTCGCGCCGAGGAGAGATCGGCACCCGAGAGCTTCGCCCCGGCGAGGTTGGAGCCCGACAGATCGGCCCCGATGAGCTTCGCGTTCGTGAGGTCGCAGCGCTCGAGCGAGGCGCGGGTGAGCACGCAGTCGGTGAGATCGGCGCCCTCGAGGTTGCTCCCGCTGAGCTCCGCGCCGGCGAGGTTGGCGCCGCCGAGGTTGGCCCCGTCGAGCTTCGCCTCGGCGAGGTTGAGCACGTGTCGCAGATCGGTGTTGGCGAGGTTGGCCCCCCGGAGATCGGCGAGCCGCAGGTTGGCCCCGAGGAGGCGGGCGCCTTCGAGATTGGCCTCGCGCAGATCCGCTCCCTCGAGATCGGCGTTCTCGAGGATCGCGTCCTTGAGGTTGGCGCTCGTGAGATCCGCGTCGCGAAGGCGCGCTCCGTCGAGGGCGGCTCCGGTGAGATCTGCCTCGGCGAGGTTCGAGCCGTTCACCGTCGCGTTGCGGAGGCTGGCGCGCACCAGACGTGTGCCGCGCAAGAAGCTCTCGCTGAGCTCCACCCCGGTGAGATCCGCCTCCTCGAAGTCGGCGCCGTTGAGGGTGGCTCCGCGCATCTTCGCGTGCGACAGCCGCACCGCGCGCGCGTGGGCGTCCTGGAACGTCACCAGATCCGCCTGGGTGTTCACCAGGTTGGCTTGCTCGAGGTTTGCGGCGCTGAAGTTCGCGTCCTCGAGCTTGGCGCCCGCCAAGTCGGCGCCTTCGAGCTCCGACTTCTGCAGCCGCGCTCCGGCCAGGTCGGCGCCCGCGAGCTTGGCGAAGGTGAGGCCGCTGCCCTCGAGATCCGCGCCGGAGAGGTTGGCGCCGATGAGCTCGGCGCCGTCGAGCCGCGCCGTGCCGAGGCCTCTCGCCGACGAGAGGTTGGCGTCGCGGAGGGTGGTGCGCCGCAGATCGGCGCCGGAGAAGTCGGCCCCCTCGAACTTCGCGCCGCGCATGTCGGCGTAGCGCAGGTTGCACTCCACGAGGCTGGCGTCGCGCAGATCCGCGTTGGCGAGCAGCGCCTGATGCGCGCTCGCCTTGCTGAGATCGGCCCCACGCAAGTACGCCGACTTGAGCTGAACCCCGCGAAGGATGGTGCCCACCATGCGCACCTTGGGCATCTTCGCGCCGTTCATGTCGGCCCCGCTCAGATCGCAGCCCGACAAATCGACGACGGTGACGTCCACGCTGTCGCTCTCTTGCGACTGGCTGGCGCCGCCTTTCGCGCCCTTTTGCCGTCCTTTGCTGGTGTCCTCGTTGGAAGCAGGCGTGGTTTCGCCGTTGGGCGGGCTCGACATGGGGTCCTCGATCTCGGCTGGGGGTGGTTTCGGTGCGTCGCTGACGAGGCTTCGCGCGACGCCCGCGCGTGGGGGATGGCCCGTGGGGGGTGGGCGCGACTCCAAAATTGGAGGACCGCCGGGCGTGGCGAGGTTGCCGCCGTGACTCGGCGGGACCACCGAGAGGGCCTCCTCGTCCAAAGGGGCGTCCGAGGTCGAGTCGGCCGGCGGGGGCACGGGGAGATCGTCGGCGTCGGTGCCCAGGCCGGGCGGCGGCGGGCTGCTCCCGAGCGCTTCGATGCTCGCGAGGAGGGTGTCGGCGGCGGGATCGAAGTCGAACAGTGGGCGCGAGAAGAGCGGTGACTCGTATTCCTTGGTCTTCTGTCCCGACTCGACGTCGCGCTCCTTGGTCTTCTGTCCCGCGTCGAAGTCGCGCACCTTGGTCTTCTGTCCCGCCTCGAAGTCGCGGGCGTCGAGCGCGCCCTCCGACGGCGGCGTCACCCGCGCTGGCTCGGGTGGCGGCGACGGGGGATAGTTCCTGGCCGAGGTCACCACGGTGTGGGGGGGCTCCGGACCCACCGCGCTCTCCGCGGCATACGGCGCGTGTCCCGGCGGTGGGTCGTCGTCCGAGGCCGTCGTCTCGTCGATGATCGTGTTCATCTTCCCGCGGCGGGGCGGGGGCGGCGCGCCGAGGTCCACCGCGTGCATGCGGTTGGTGTCGTCGAGATCGAAGCCCGGATCGCTGAAGCTGTCGTCGGCGTCGCCAGGCTCGGAGGGCCAGGGCGTGTCCGGTTCCGTCTTGCGAAAGTCCTTCTGGGGAAGGGTCTTCGCTTTCTTGCGACGTTTTGCCACGGCTCGGCTCGGCGACCTACCGCCGGCGAAAGGAGCCCGCGGCAGAGCGCGATGCTACTGCCGCGAGCGCCAAGAGGTTCAATTTATTTTGCGATGGAGAGGCAATGCGCGAGCTCCTCACGACGATGGTAGGTTGTGAAGGCACGGATCCAGAACCACCAGGCACCGTCGACCGTCGGGGCGTCACCCACCCAACACGCTCCGCGACCCCCGCGCATGGGTCCGGCGCAGAAGACGCTCGCGCTGATGGCGGCGCTGCTCGTCGTCTCCGCCTGCGCCGAGCCGCGCTCCATCGGCACGCTCATTCACGAGGGACCCACCCCACTGCCGCGGTCGCAGTGCCTCGTCGCGGTGAACCCCTCCTCGCGCCTCGTGTGGGTGAGCGGTCGCAGGGTCGTCGTCGGCCCAGCCGTCGGCCATCCTCGCGACATCGCCTTCGATCGCGTGGCCGAGCGCCTGCTCGTGCTCGGGGCGCACCACCTCTCCGAGCTGGAGCTCACGGGGGACCCGTTCCGCTCGCGCCGGCCGCTCGAAGGAGCGGAGCGCGTCTGGCCGGTCGGGGGCGGTCTGCTCGTGGTTTTCGCCGGGGGTCGCTTCACCCACCTCACCGACGACGGCGCCGCCACCGCCCGGCTGCCTCCGCCGCGCTCGCTCTGGGAGCGAGGCGAGCACCTCTACTGGGTGGGGCCTTCGCACCCGCGGGTCGAAGAGGGGCCGGTGCTGCTCCGCGCTGCCCGCGCCGCTCCGCTGAGCACGGCGGAGCTCGTGCCGGTCGTGCCCCCGGCCCGCTCGGCGCTGGCGGCGCCCGGAGCGTCTGCCTCGACCCCGGTGTGGATCCACCAGGGGGAGGACGGATTGCAGATCTCGCACGGCGATGAGGCATGGAATTTCGGTGACATATCGGCTGTCCCAGTCGCCGCGGTCCGCATCGAGCCGGGCCTCTATGCGGTCGCCCTCGAGCGTGAGCGCCCGTCGCACGAGCTTCACCCCGGGGACCCTCCGGGGGGCACCCTGGGCAACTCGGCGGTGCTCGTGTTCGACCTCGAGGCCCGAGAAGGGCACCTCCTCGAAGGGCTTCGGCCTCCGCTGGCGCATTCACCGTGCCCGCCGGTCGAAGAACGCGTAGAAGGCCTCGTCGCAAGCGGAGACGGCGACGGGGGAGGGGCGGGGGGAAGCGCGGCGGCAAGCCAGGAGGAGAGGGCGGCGACGAGGACGGGAGAGCGTTGAAACGAACTGCTTGCCTTGCCGACCATCTTCCATATAATTCGCGCCCCCCGTCGCCGACCCGTGTAGGGGCGGTCAGGGAACGACAAGGTAACGAACGATGTACGCGGTCATCAAGACAGGCGGGAAACAGTATCGAGTTTCCGAGGGCGAGACGCTCCACGTGGAGAAGCTCCCCGGCAACCCGGGCGAGCAGATCAACTTCGGTGAGGTTCTGCTCGTCGGCGGCGGTGACGCCACCAAGGTGGGCAAGCCCACGGTGGACGGCGCCACGGTCACGGCGGAGATCGTCTCCCAGGATCGCGGCGAGAAGATCATCGTCTTCAAGATGCGGAGGCGAAAGAACTACCGCCGCAAGGCTGGTCATCGCCAACCCTACACGCGCGTCAAGATCACCTCGATCAAGGCTTAGGAGAACGTCATGGCTCACAAGAAGGGCGGCGGCTCATCTCGAAACGGTCGCGACTCCAAGGCGAAGCGTTGGGGCGTGAAGGCTCACGATGGCGAGCTGGTCAACGCCGGCAACATCATCGTCCGTCAGGTCGGGGGCACCATCGCCCCCGGGCAACATGTCGGCGTTGGCAAAGACTACACGCTCTTTGCGCTGGTCGACGGCAAGGTGCACTTCCACTGGAAGACCCGCACCAAGAAGCAGGTCTCGATCCTGCCTGCGTGAGCGAGTGGGGGGAGCGCGTCTGCTGCCCCGGGCTCGTTCGCGCTGCGCTTCATTCCAGACGAAAGGGCGGACTCGTTGCAGCCGCCCTCGCTCCTCGTGGTCGATCTCGATGGGACGCTCGTCCTGCGTGACGGGTCGGTGCACGAGGACGACGTGCGGGCGATCGCTCGGCTGCGGGATGCGGGGGTCACGGTCACCATCGCCACGGGCCGCACGCCGGCCGCGACGCTCCACGTGGCCGAGTCGCTCGGCCTCGGAGGCCCCGGCGTGTGCACCGACGGCGCGATGCTGATCCAGCTGCACGACGGGCTGGTGCTCCGGCACGAGACGCTCGGCGCCGCGCCGACCCGAGCGCTCCAGCGCGCAGTGGCGCCGCTGTCGCACGTGGCGCTGGCGGTGTTGGTGGAGAACACGGTGATCCTCGACGATCGGGCGAGCCTGCTCGAGACCGTCGCGCGGGCTTGGTCCCCAACCATCGAGCGCACCGACCGGGTGTTGGGACACCGCGCCTGGCAGCGACCGGACGGGATCACCGCTGCCGTGGTCGTTGGCTTGCGCGACGAGATCGCGGCCGTGGTCGCCGCCCTCGCGTCGGAGCCGCTGGCCGTCACCCACTTCGAGGTGACCCGCTTCGAAGGGCTGAGCTCGCTCATCGTGCACGGGCACGGGGTGAGCAAAGGCGCGGGCTTGCGTTGGCTCGCCGAGCACCACCAAAAAACGCTCGAGGAGACCGTCGCCGTGGGCGACTGGCTCAACGACGTGCCCATGCTCGAGCTCGCCGCGCGCTCGTTCGCGATGGCGCACGCGCCCGAGCGCGTGAAGCGGGCCGCGCGCCATGTGCTCAAAGCGACGCGCGAAGGCGGAGCCATCGCCGAGATCGCGGCCCTGGTGTGGTCGCTCTAGGCGCGGCGCGCGCCCAAAGGAACGCCCCGAGGCGACGCGCCCGCTGAGCGCCCGTGTGCGTTGGAGGTCGTGCGAAGTGCTCGCCTCTTCGGCCTCGCTGCTTCGGGGCGAGGGGCGCGCGGGGTGCGCGGAGCGGCTCAGGTGGGGTGTGGTATCGTGACCCGAGGCGGGCGATGGGTGACGAGGGGGTAATCGACGGGCGGTATCGTCTCGGCAGGCTCATCGGGGCCGGTACCTTCGGTCGCATCCACGAGGCCACCGCCATCCACGCGGCGAGCCCCCACGCTGCGCCCGCCTTGGCTCGATCGGCGGTGGCGGTGAAGATCCTCCGCACGCACCTTCTCGAGAGCGAGTCGGAGCGTGCGCGGTTCGAGCGGGAAGCGGCCCTCATCGGCCGTCTCGAGCACCCCAACATCGTGCGGGTGCTCGACGTGGGCTTCGCCGATGGCTCTCTGCCCTTCATCGTGTTCGAGCTCCTCCGCGGGCGTCCGCTCTCGGTGGAGCAGAAGCGCGTACGGTTTATGAGCGCGTCCCGGGTGGCTGGCATCGTGGGGCAGACGCTGCAGGCGCTCGCGCACGCTCACTCCGAGGGCGTTTTGCACCGCGACATCAAGCCCAGCAACGTGTTCCTTTGTCACTCGTCCCTCGATGTCGACTTCGTGAAGCTCCTCGACTTCGGGGTGGCCAAGCCGCTTCGGCCGGGCGAGCTCGAGCGCCTCACCGCGACCGGGGCGATGATCGGCACGCCTGGCTACATGGCGCCGGAGCAGCTTCGGGGCGACCCGGTGGGGCCGCCTGCCGACCTGTTCGCGGTAGGCATGACCATGGCCCGCCTGCTCAGCGGCGAGCGCTTCGTCGGGGAGACGCTCCTCGAGGTGGTGCGCACGCACCTCTCGCCGCTGCCGATCCCCTTGCCCCGGTCGGTCGTGGTCTCCGAGCTCGGTGCCGTGGTGCAGCGCGCCCTCGAGAAGGATCCGAGGCACCGATTCCAATCGGCGGCGGAGATGCTCGCGGCGATCCAGGAGGCGATGTCGGGCGTACCCTCCGGCCCGCGCTCGGCCTCCGGCACCTTGCTCATGCCCGAGCACCTCGAGACCGAGACGTCCCCGAGCAGCACGGTACCCCTCGACGACCTGCCCTGGCTTCGGCGCGGCGATCCGCCCGACCGCCGCTGAGACCGACCGGTTCCATCTCGGCGGGAGCCTCGACGAGGCTGGCGAGAAAATATGTTGCGACCGTGACAATCGCCCATCGCGAGGACAGCTAACGATCCTGCGTCGTGGTTTTCCGCCATTCCGCCGACAGGCTCCCCGTCGCCATCATCTCCCTCCTGTTCGCCCTCGACGTCGCGATCTACGCCACCGTCGACAGCCCGCCGTGGCTCGTCGCGTGGACGCTGCTCGGCATCGTGCCCAAAGGCCACGTGTGCTCGTGGAACCACCACCACCAACACACGCCCGTGTTCCAGCACGCGGTGATGAACCGCGCGCTCGAGCTGATGTACGCGCTCCAGACCGGGGTGACGGCCAACGCGTGGCTTTTGCACCACACGATCGGGCACCACAACAACTACCTCGACCAGCAGAAGGACGAGTCTCGCTGGCTCGACGACGAGGGCCACACGATGGGCGTCGTGCGCTACACGCTCATGACCGCCCTCACCGCATATCCGCGCGCGTGGGTCGTCGGTCGGCGATACCCGAAGGCGCGCCGGGTGATGCTCGCGATGATGATCGTCACCACCGCGGTGCTCGGCGCGCTCATCTTTCATCGCCCGCTGCCCGCGCTCTTCGTGTTCGTCGTGCCGATGATCATCTCGCTGCTCATCACCACGTGGGCCACCTACTCGCACCACACCGGCAACAGCACCGAGTCGCACTTCGTTGCCTGCAACAACATCATCCACCGCGGCTACAACGTGCTCACCGGCAACCTCGGCTACCACACCGCACACCACTACAAGCCGGGCGTGCATTGGTCGGAGCTGCCGGCGCTGCACGCCAAGATCGCGCACCGAATCCCCGACGACTGCTACCTCACCCCCGGCTTTCCGTGGCGGTTGGGGCAACGGCCAGCCCCTGCGCCTTCGAACGAGCCCGCCTGCGCTTCCGAGCCGGATCGCGCGTCCGACCACGAGCGGGCACGCCGCCGCGGGCGCCTGTTCTCATGGGTGGGAGCTTCGCGCTGAGGCGACCATGCGAGCCTCGCGCCGAGCGTCTGGCGCGAGCAGAACGAAGAAAGCGTCGTGCCGACCAGCCGGCGAGCGGTTGGGGCCGAGGCGACGGTGAAGCGACGAAGTCGTCCCGTCGACCGCTCAAGACCTGACCGGAAAAGGCGGAGCGGCGGGGTCGGTGGGTCGCTTCAGGTGGCGCGGAGCGCGGCGTGGAGGAAGGCGG
>CAYOAL010000118.1:4274-32844 GCA_964401935.1 uncultured Polyangiaceae bacterium | reverse complement strand
CTGCTGAGAAACTCAGCCGCGAGGGGTCCCTAGCTCGTGAGAATCAACAGGCGCGTCGCGCCGCGGGGCCGACAGCTTCTGGCCCGCTAACGGCGGGTGGGGTACCGTGGGAGCGTGCCCATCGCTAACGTAAGCGAGTTCGAAGCGGTCCTCGGCCAGGCCGTGCTCAAGATCGGCAAACACCTCTACGAACGCGGCGACAACCCGAAGCTCAAGGAGGCGCGTCGCGACCTCGAGAAGCTCGTGGAACAGGCGCGGGATCCGCAAGCGGTGAAGGACATGCGCGCCCGCGTCGCAGAGGTCGCCGAGACGATCCGGCTCGAGATCGGGAGAGACGAGGCCCTCCACAACGACATGTGGGACGTCCTCGACTACATCGACTTCTGCATGTGAGCCGAGGGGCCCACCCGCGCTCGACAACGGCCGTGCTCGACAGCGCCGTGCTCGACAGCGCCGCGCTCGACAGCGCCGCGCTCGACAACGCCGTGCTCGACAACGCCGTGCTCGACAACGCCGTGCTCGACAACGCCACGCTCAGCGCTCGTCGATCTTGCGCTTGTCGTTCTTGTCCTTGAACCAGTCGCTCTTCTCGTGCCGCCGGAACCCGGAGGCGAAGAGGCAGTCGCGCAGGCCATTGTGGCGAAAGGTCACCTCACCGTGACCCAGCGGTGAGCCCATGAAGATCGCCGTCCCCTTGGTGAGCTCGGCGCGGGTGAGCTCCCCTGGCTTGGTCTCGTGCAGCACCGGCACGCCGTCCGCCTTCAGCTGGCCGAGCAGCTTCAGATTGTTGTCGCGCACCTCCCCTCCGACGTACTGCGTGATGAGCTTGTGACGGGCGCGTCCCTTCTTCCCCTTGCGGGCGCGCACCCAGCGCCGGAAGGTCTCGACCTTGCCGTAGAGGGCGTCGAAGAGGAACGTCTCGTTCACGTTCGTGCCGCCGTGCTGCACACAGGAGCCGGCCACACTGTAGCCGCCCGAGTGCGCCGACAGGCACAGGTGGCGGACCGACTTCACGCCCGCGAGCGACGTGTCGCCGAGCGCCTTCGAGGGCGCGGCCTTCCCGAGCTCGGTGACCAGCTCCGACAAGAGGCGCGACAAGCCGCCGGCGCGATCGAGCTTCCCACCGCTCGAGTCGGCCGCGTTCACCGGCCCCTGGGGCACCACGAGGATCGCGTTCTGCTTGCTGTCGGCGAGCTGCTCGCGCAGGCGGTGGCCGGCGAGGGCCTTCTCTGCCGTGGTGTTGTGCCCATGGAAGTGCACCAGCACGTCCACGTCCCGGGCCTTGGGCAGCCGAAAGTAGCTCGGCACGAACACGAGCACGGTGGGGTCGTCGTACTTGCTCCCCTTGGGGAACGGTGCGTGCTGCAGCTGAAAGCGCAGGGTCACGCCACGGTCGCCCTTGGCTGCGCCCACGAGCTTCCCCTTCTTCTCCCCTGCCACCGCAGAGCTGCTCGAGAGCCACGGGGCGACGGCCACCGCGGCCAGAAACACGCGCCGTGAGCTCGTCGGGGGCGAAGCGAGCCGCATGGTCCCCCGGCCTAGCATCCTCGACGCGGTCGTGCCAACTCCGCGGCGATCGGGTGGCCCGAGCCGCCGCCCCACGGAGCGTCACCGGCGACCGCGCTGGGACCGGCCCTCCCGACGGAGTATGGTGTCGGCGTGGATCGCCAGGCCGCCAGAGACGCGGTGGCTGCCTTCTTGCGCGCCATCGGCCACCCCCCCGACGGGCCCCTCGCGGAGACCCCCGCGCTCGTGACCGAGGCGTGGTGCGACGAGCTGATCGCGGGTCACGCCCAGGATCCCGCCGCGCTCCTCGAAGCGGGGACCATCGCGGCCGGGGGCAGCACCGGGCTCGTGGCCCTCCGGGGGCTGCAAGTGACCACGATGTGCCCTCACCACCTGCTGCCAGCCCATGGCACCGCCGACGTGCTCTACCTCCCCAACGACCACATCGCGGGCCTCGGTGCCATCGCCCGGGCGGTGCACGCGCTCACCCGTCGGCTCACGCTGCAGGAGGACGCGGGCAGCCGGGTGGCGGCGCTCCTCGTGGAGCAGCTCGGAGCGCGCGGCGCCGCGTGTCGGCTGCGCATGACGCACACCTGCTTCATCGCCCGCGGCGAGCGCGAGGCAGGCACCGTGGTCGAGACCTTGGCGCTGGCGGGCTCGTTCGACGGCCACGGCCCGGATCGCGAGCTGGCCCTCGGAGCGCTCGCACGGTGAGGGCCGCGTCACCGCCGCGAGCGGACGGAAACGGAGCGTGGCGATGGTGAGCGCAGTGTCGGAGCGTGAGCGACCGCTCTGCGTGATCACCGGCGTCAGCCGCGGGATCGGTCGCGAGACCGCCCTGTGGCTCGCCGAGCGGGGCGTGGAGCTCGCCGTGCTCGGGCGACCGAGTCGCGGCCACGACGCCACCGTCACCGCCTGCGCGGCGCACGTGCCTTGCCACGACTACCCCTGTGATCTCGAACGGCGCGACGAGCTCACGGGGGCCGCCGAGGCGATCCTCGCCCGGCACGGCGCCCCTACCGTCGTGATCCACAACGCCGCCATCCTCGAGCGAGGGCCGCTCACCCACGAGATCGAGCCGGCGGCTTGGGATCGGCTCCTCGCCGTCAACCTGACCGCTCCTTTCCTCCTCACGCGCGCCTTGCTCCCGTCGATGCTGGCCCGGGGGCGAGGGCGCATCCTGTTCGTCTCCAGCGTGTCGAGCACCCTCGGATGTCCTCAAATGGCTCACTACGGCGCGTCGAAGTGGGGCCTCACGGGGCTCGCCAAGTCGCTCGCCGAGGAGCTGCGGGGCACCGGCCTGTCGTCGCTCGCGATCTTGCCTGGGTCGGTGGATACGGACATGCTCAAGCAGACCCCTTTTCCCCCCGACATGACCGCTCGTGACGTCGCCGACGTAATCGGCTTCTACGCCCTCGATGCGCCGCTGGCCGTGAACGGCGCGGCGGTGGAGATTTTTGGCGGATGAGCACCCACGACGCCCTCGAGCTCGCGTTGCGTGAGCTCCCCCTGTTTCCCCTCCAGGGAGCGGTGCTGTTCCCCGGCTCGCTGATGCCGCTCCACGTGTTCGAGCCGCGGTACCGTGAGCTGGTGCGCGACGCGCTCGCAGGCCACCGCGCCCTCGCCATCGCGCACGTGCCCGATCCCGACGCAGACATGCGCGGCAACCCACCGATCGCCGAGATCGCGGGGGTCGGCACCATCGTCGAGCACTGGGAGCTGCCCGGGGGCCGCTTCAACATCGTGCTCGTGGGCCGCGCGCGGGTCCGTCTCCAAGAGCTGAGCCTCGCGAGGCCCTACCGGCGCGCCATCGCGCGCGTGGCGCAGCCTTCGCACGACCACGTGTCGGGCACCGAGCTCGCGGCCTTGCACGCGGCGATCGGCGCCTTCGTGGCGTTGGTGAAGGCGCGCGACGCGTCGTTCGAGCTCCGGCTCCCCAGAGACGGAGACGCTGGCGCGCTCGTCGACGCCTCGGCCCATCAGCTGGTGATCAACCCGCTCGATCGCCAGCGCGTGCTCGAGACGCTCGACGTGAACGAGCGCGCGCAGCTCGTCACCGAGGTGTTGACGATCCAGCGGGCCACGCTCGCGCCGAGCTCGCGTTCGCTGAACTGAAGGCAGGTTGGAGGGGACGGCCGTCCCCTCCCAGCGTGTTTGCGCTCGGGGCCCCAACGCGCGGCGCGAGAGCCCCGGTCGCGTGCGTCAGAAGGGGTCGCGTGCGTCAGAAGGGGTCGCGTGCGTCAGAAGGGGTCGCGTGCGTCAGAAGGACTGCGGGTTCTCGAGCACGTGGGGCGGCTCGATGGTGCAGTCGACCTGCGGGCTCCCAAGCTCCGGGTAGGTCTTGAGGATCGCGCGCGCCAGCTCGTTGCAGGTGGCGCCGTGGCCGCAGTGGGCCACGTAGGCGGTGCCGCCCTCGTGAAAGCGCGTGTCGAACGTGGAGAGCTCGAACCGCTGCGAGACGCCTGCCTCGTAGCTGCCCACCGTCCAGTGGGGGTGCCACTTGATCACGTTCAAGATGGCCTCCTTGTACTCCGCGTGCGGAAACGCCGAGTGCACGGTGGGATGCGACGCCATCAAGGTCGCCCACGCCGTCATGCAGTCGTCCTTGGTCGTCTTCACGCTCCCTGCGGCGTCGATGCTGCCGGTGCTGAACGTGACCGCCATGGCGCTCGCCGCGGCGATGCCCAAGAACTTCGTGAATGTCTTCATTCGAGAATCTCCTCCCGCACAGTTTGGCCTGAGCTCGTGGTTGGTGAGCTCGTGGTTGGGTGAGCTCGTGGTTGGGTGAGCTCGTGGTTGGCTGAGCTCGATTCGACGCGGTCGCTCGCCGTCCAGCGCAAAATCGCTCGCAAGAGTTCCCACCAGGAGCCCGTCCGTCAAGGGTGATACGAGGTCGTCAGCACAATCTCGTCGCCCCTCCCCCTACACCGCGAGCGCGTCTGAGTGGCGAAGATCCATCACCTGTGGCACGCTTGTCGGGGTTTCTTGTGATTCTTGGGCGCAGCGGGATGATCGAGCGAGGGGCCGGCAGTCGCAGCGGCAACGTGGGCCGCGAGCGCGCCGCGAGCGGAGTCGTGCGTGGCTGAAGAGCAGAACGAGCTCGAGGGCGTGCCCGAGCCAGGCGATCTCGTCGTCGGCAAGTATCGCGTCGATCGCGTGCTCGGGATCGGCGGCATGGGCTGCGTGGTGGCGGCCACCCACACCACGCTCGATCAGCCCGTCGCGATCAAGTTCCTCCTCAACAAGGCAGCCCGAAACCCAAAGAATGTCATGCGCTTCCAGCGGGAGGCGCAGGCGGCCGCGAGGATCAAGAGCGACCACGTCGCCAAGGTGAGCGACGTCGGCACCCTCGACAACGGCACGCCCTACATGGTGATGGAGTTCCTCGACGGCGAGGACCTCTCCGAGCGCCTCCAGCGCCTCGGGCGCGTCGCCGCCGACGAGGCCGTCCGCTACGTGCTCCAGGCCTGCGAGGCCCTCGCCGAGGCGCACAAGGCCGGCATCATTCACCGTGATCTCAAGCCCGCCAACCTGTTCGTGGCCACCGCCGCCGACGGCACGGTGCGCGTGAAGGTGCTCGACTTCGGCATCTCCAAGATCGTCGACGGCGGCAAGGAAGACCTCACGAAGACTTCGGCGCTCATGGGCTCGCCGCTCTACATGTCGCCCGAGCAGATGATGTCGGCCAAGGCCGCGGACGGACGCGCCGACATCTGGGCCCTCGGTTGCATCTTGTTCGAGCTGGTGTCCGGGCAGCCCCCTTTCATCGGCAACACCTTGCCCGAGATCTGCAGCCGCATCCTCACCGCGCCGCCCACCAAGCTCTCCACGCTCGTCCCCATCCACCCCGATCTCGAAGCGATCATCGAGCGCATCCTCGAGAAGAATCCCGACCGACGCCACCAGAACCTCGCGGAGCTCGCCCACGCGCTCTACCCGTTCGGCGGCGAACAGGCAGCCCGCTCGGCCGCGATCGTCTGCCGCACCCTCGAGACGCCGCAGCTCGCCCCGAACAGCCATGAGCTCCCCTCGTCGATGTCGGACGGGACCGGCCAACACCCCGCCCACGGCAGGAGCTTCGCGACGAGCCAGCCGCAGGGCTCGACCAGTCCGCCGGGCCATGCCCAGGCCAGCTCGCACGCGGCGGGGAGCCACGCCGCGCCGGGCCCGCCCCACGGCGCTTCGCAGAGCTACCCACGGCACGGGCCGCAGCACGACCCCGGAGGGGCTTCCCAGAGCTACCCGCAGGGCTACGCACACGGCGCTTCGCAGAGCTACCCGCAGGGCTACCCACCGGGCGACCCGCGCGGTGCGGCTCAGGCCTTCCCCATCACCACCCCTCACGGGACCCCGAGCGCCATCGCGCCCCCGCCGCACGGGGCCACCACGTCGCAGAACCAGGCGCTCGCGCGAGAGACCGCACCCTCGCCCGGCCTCACCCCGGCGATCGCCGCCACCGGGGCCTCGGCGAGCGGCGGCTCGCTCTCGGGGATGACGCCCGCGATGCTCCAGGGCGCGAGCACCGCGGCACCGGTGGCGCAGACGATGTCCGACGATTACCCGCGGAAGCGCCGCGCGCCGATCTTCATCGGCCTCGGGGTCGTGGCGGCCGTGGCCGTCGCGGGGGCGGTCGCGCTCGGGATGTCGGGAGAGACGGAGCCGCTCGCCGACGACGCGCCCAAGCCGCGCCCGGCCAACACCGAGGGCGCGAAGAAAGACCTCGATCTCACCGCGGCCGGCACCCAGGCGCCGCCGTCGCCGTCACCCGACGCCGATCCGGCCCCCAGCGCCTCGGAGCGCGCGCCGGAGCCGGAGCCGCCTGCCCCGCTCCAACCGAACACGACCTACCGCCCGACACCCACGCCGAGCCCTGGCAGCAAGCCGGCGCCGGTCGCCCCGGAGCCGACGCCCGCGCCGGCGCCCGCGCCCAGCCCCACGCCGCCCACCCCGAAGATCAAGCCCGGCGACGACGCCTTCTAGGCGCTCGACGGGGCCCACGGCGCGAGCTTTTCATTGAACGTCGGACGGGACGATCGGATGGTGCGGTTTGCATGGTTGACAGGATGAGACGTACGAGCAGCGTGTGGCTCCTGGCCCTCGCCGTGCTCGTCGGCGCGACGCTCGTGACCCCGTTGGCCCACGCCGACGCGGCCAGCGAGGCGTTCAACGACGGCAAGCGGCTGATGGGCAAGGGGCAGTTCAAGGAGGCCTGCGCCGCGTTCAAGCGGGCGGAGGACGCGGCGGGGCGCAACGTGAAGACCCGCTACTGGGTGGGTCGCTGCAGCGAGGAGCAGGGGAAGAAGGCGGCCGCCTACCTCGCGTACAAGGACGCCAAGCGGATGGCCGAGAAGGCGGGCGACACCGATCGCCTCGACATCATCGATCGGCGGATCACCGAGCTCGGGCAGATCCTGCCCTTCCTCGTCATCACCGTCCCCGACAAGGTGAAGGTGGCAGGCCTGAAGATCCAACGCGACGACGAGGACGTTCCCGAGGCGGAGTGGGGCAAGCCGCAGCCGGTCGACATCGGCAAACACCTCATCAAGGTGAGCGCGCCCGGTCACCAGGAGATGACCTTGCACGTGACCGCCTCCGAGCCTGGCTCCGAGGCGCAGCTGGTGATCCCCGCGCTGACGAAGGCGACCGGCACGCCGAGCCCATCCCCGCGGCCCACCCCGGCCCCCACCCCCACCCCCAAGGAGCCGGGCGAGGACGAAGGGCCGGAGATGACGCGCAAGAGCCCCGGCCTGTTCTGGACCGGGGTCGGTCTGGTGGCTGCCGGGGGCGTCGCCGCGATCGCGGGTGGGGTGCTCGTGATTCAGGGCGAGGCGGATGACGAGCCGCTCGCGGGGGGCCGCGACCGCACGCCAGCGGGGGTGGCGCTGCTCATCACCGGCGGCGTGTTCCTCGGCGTCGGCATCCCGTTCATGGTGGTGTTCGGCGCGAAGGTGCCGGCAGCGGCCACGACCGACGGCGACGACGAGAAGAAGGACGAGGACAAGAAGGTGGAGAAGGGCGCGCTCCTCACCGTTGTGCCGGTGATCACCCCGGGCGGGTTCGCGCTGCACGGGACGTTCTGACCGCGCGCGCGCGACAGCAGAGCCCGAGAGCGCGCGGCGCTCAAGAGCCGGGAGCGACGATCATCGCGAGCGCGGCGTAGAGCGCCATCACGAGCAGCAGGCTGACGAGCACGCCTCCCCAGGCCCCGCCGGTGCTCACGCCCGGGGGCAGGGTCTTTCTGTCCACCACCACCGTCTGGGCCAGGCCATCGCCGAAGCGCTGGCGCAGGAGCGAGCTGCGCACCCCAAGGAACGCGACGAGGCCGAAGAAGAGGCCGTCGATCACCACCAAGGCGTTGCGCATGAGCGCCGGCACCACGCGCGGCTTGTCGAGGTTCTCCATGCGAACCCGCAGCCCGAAGAGCTGCTTGCCGAGGGTGGCGCCGCCGCCCACCCACTCCCCCACCCCCTGAGCCACCAGCGACAAAAGGCCACCGCCGAACCACAGCGTGACCAGCGTGAGCGGATTGACCAAGGACCCGAGAACGAGGAGCAACGCCTTGGACGACGCGTCGTCGGCGGCGCCGAGGCCCGTCCTCAGGACGGTGGCGACCACGAAAGCGGCCGCGCCGAGGAGTGACAACAGCGCGATATCGAGGATGCGGGCGGCCGCTCGGGTCCAGAAGCCGGCGTAGGTCACCTTGGCGAGCGCGCGGCTCCGCTCGAGGATGGCCGTGTCCACCTCGAACGTCGACCCCGGCGGATCGGTGTCGTGCTCCACGCGCCCGTCGAGCATCCGGATCACGCGCGGCATCGACTCGGCGAGCTTGGTGTTGTGGGTGACCACCACGATCGTGGTCCCGTGCTTCTGGTTGATCTCGAAGAAGAGGTTGTGGATGGCGTCGCTGGTGGCGGTGTCGAGGTTGCCGGTCGGCTCGTCGGCGAGGATGAGCTTCGGCTTCAGGAGCAACGCGCGGGCGAGGGCGACGCGCTGCTGCTCGCCCCCGGAGAGCTCCCCAGGGCGGTGGGTGATGCGATGATCGAGGCCGACGTCGGAGAGGAGCTCGCGGGCACGTTTCTCCACGGTAGACCGCGCGAGGCCTTGAATCAGCCCCGGCATCATCACGTTCTCGAGCGCGTTGAACTCGGGCAAGAGGTGATGAAACTGGAACACGAAGCCGATCATGCGGTTTCGCGTCCGCGCCAGATCCGCTCGCGACAGGCCGACGAGGTAGTCGTCTCCGATCCGGATGATCCCCGTCGTGGGCATGTCGAGGGTGCCGATGCACTGGAGCAGGGTCGACTTGCCGGCCCCCGACTTGCCGACGATGGCCACCACCTCGCCTTCGTGGATCTCGAGATCGATCCCCTTGAGCACCTCGAGCGCGCGGCCCATGTGGAGGAACGACTTGGTGAGCTCGCGAATCACCACGAGCGCCTTGCTGCCTTTGCGCGCCCGCTTGCGGTACGGACCACCCGTCGCCTCGGGAGCGTCCTCGGCCTCGGGCGCGTCCACGGGAGGGCTCTCGGCAGCCGACGTCTTCGTGTCGGACGCGGCGGCGTCGGACACCACCCCCTCCGCCTCGAGGGAGGCGTCGGGCTCGTCGCTGGGGATCTCTGCCTCGGCTTCGGTCATGGTGCGGGTCACTCGTAACGAAGGCCTTCCACCGGCTTCACGCGGGAGGCGGTGAGCGCGGGATAGATGGTGGCGAGGGTGCAGATGAGGAGCGCTGCCAACGTGACCATCAGGTAGTCGGAGGGGTCGACGTTCACCGGCAGCCGATCGATGTAATACACGTCGGGATCGAGGCGCACCCCGGTCCAGTCGAGGCCGAGACACACCGCGAGGGCCACGATCACGCCGAGGATCGTGCCGAAGAAGCCGATGAGCACGCCCTCGAGCATGAACACGCGCATCACCTCGCTGTCGCTGGCTCCCATGGCCTTGATGATGGCGATCTCCTTCGACTTCTCGGTCACCATCAAGAGCAACGTGCAGATGATGCAGAAGCTCGCGACCGCGATGGCGATGCTCAGGATGATGAAGGTGGCCACCTTCTCCAGCTTGAGGGCGCTGAAGAGGTTCTTGTTCATCTCCTTCCAGTCTCGCACCCGGAGCGGCTCGTAGCCCTCCACGCCCTTCTTGTCGGCGTTGATGGCCGCCACGCGAGCGTTCACCAGCGCTCGGATTGGATCCACCTTCTCGGGATCCGGCACCCGCGCGTCGATCCGACTGATGCGCGTCTCCATGTCGAAGAAGCGCTGGGCCACCGGCAACAAAACATAGGCGTGCGACGCGTCGTACTCGTACATGCCGCTGTAGAAGATGGCGGCCACCCGAAACTTCCGAGCGCGCGGCATGATGCCGGTGGGTCCGAGCTCGCCGATCGGCGAGAGCATCGTGAGCTCGTCACCGACGAGCACGTGCAACGACTTGGCGAGCTCGCGACCGAGGATGATCCCTGGATAGACGTCCTCCGGGGGTCCCTCGACGCGGAGATCGGGCGCCACGTCGTCGGGCCACTTGAAGCCCTTGCTCTTGCGGTACGGCTCGCCACCTGGACCGCAACCGATCACCTCCCCGGGGGGCAGGCTCACGAGGCGCGCTGGCTCGAGCAGGTAGTCGAACTTGCCCACCTCGATGTTGTCGAGGAGCGAGATGACGTCGCCGACGGTGTCGGCGTCGACCCCGCGCATGAGCACTCCGGCGGTGTTGGTGGCCGAAGACGCCATGACGTCGCCACCGGCCACGGGGGTCGCGGCGCCGCTCTGTCCGGCCACCTCACGGCGCACGTCGGCGAGCACCGGCTTCCAGGCGTCGAAGCCGGAGGGGCCGGGCACGTCGACGATGATGTGGGCCGTGTTGCCGAGGATCTTGCGCTTCAGATCGTGACCGAAGCCGCCCATGATCGAGGTGACCATGCAGAGCGCGCAGGAGCTCACCGACACCCCGAGGATCGACAGAATGCTGATCACGGTGAGAAAGCCGCTCTTGGTCGCACGCATGAGCCGCGCCGACACGAACGACACGAACTTGCCGCGCTCGAGGGCGTCGAGGCACAGGGGTTGGAGCGCGAGCAGCGTCCACAGCACGAACATCACGCCGGTGAGGAGGCTCGCTGCCCGCACGAGCTGCGGCCCGATGGAGTAGCTCGACCGCGCGCACACCTCTTGTCCTTCGACGACGTAGGCGCTGAGGGTGGTGAGGCCGAGGAACGCGATCCCGTCCGCCGCTCCAACGAACCACGCCACCGCGCGCGGAGTGCTCGCGTTGAGCTTGGCCAGCCCGAGCCGCACGAACCAGATGCAGCCCGGCACGACCAGGACGTAGAGGAGCACCAGGATGCGCCAGTCGATGCTCATCGGTGATCCCTCAGCGCGGGCCGAAGCCGGTCACGCCGAGTCCTCCGGTCGCAAGAGCGGGAAGAGGATGACGTCGCGAATCGACGGGGAGCCGGTGAGCATCATGGCGAGGCGGTCGACGCCCATGCCGAAGCCGGCCGCAGGGGGCATGCCGAACTCGAGGGCGCGCACGTAGTCGTGGTCGAAGTCCATCGTCTCCTCCGCGCCGCGCGCCTTGGCCGCCACCTGAGCGCGGAAGCGCTCGGCCTGATCCTCGGGGTCGTTGAGCTCGCTGAACGCGTTGCAGAGCTCCTGACCGTGGACGAACAGCTCGAAGCGATCGACGAGGCTCGGATCGGCGTCTTTCTTGCGCGCCAGCGGCGACACCTCGAACGGATAGTCGACGATGAAGACGGGCACGCTCCTGCCTTCGAGGACGTAGTCGGTGGCGAGGAACGGCTCGGCGAGATACTCGTAGGCGCAGAACAGCCGCTCGCCGTCGTTGTCGCACTTGCTCATCCCCTGGCGAAAGTTCGCCCAGTCGATGACGCGGCTCTTGCCCTTGCTGCGTTTCGCCCACTCTTTGATCGGGGCCCCCTCGGTGTGCACCTCGTTCGGCACCTCGGGCGGGAGATCGGCGGCGGCGAGGGCGCGGTCGACGGCGTCACGCATGGTCACGCGCTCGAAGCGCTCGAGGGTGAACACGCGCCCATCGAGCCAACGCGCATGGGCCTCGGGCATGCGCTCCGCGAGCCGCGCGTCCAAGAAGCGCAGCATGGCCTCGGTCTGGTCCATGAGGGTGTGGTACGTCGCGTAGGCCTGGTAGTACTCGAGCATCGAGAACTCCGGATTGTGGCGCGTGGAGATCCCCTCGTTGCGATAACAGCGGGCGATCTCGTAGACGCGCTCGAAGCCGCCGACCACCAGGCGCTTGAGGTAGAGCTCGGGGGCGATCCGGAGGAACAGCTCGAGATCGAGCTTGTTGTGGTGGGTCTTGAACGGCTTGGCCGCGGCCCCACCAATGAGCAGGTGCATGGTCGGGGTCTCCACCTCCAGGAACCCGCGAGCGTCGAGGAACTCGCGCAGCGCGCTCACGAGGATGGTGCGGGCGCGGAACACGTCGGCCACGTCCCGATTGGCCACCAGATCCACGTAGCGCTGGCGGTACCGCGACTCGACGTCCTTGAAGCTGGTCTTGGTGGGGAGCGGCCGGTAGGCCTTGGTGAGGAGGCGCACCGAGGTCGCGTTGATACTGAGCTCGCCGCGCTTGGTGCTCATGGCGGTGCCATGGCCCTCGACGAAGTCGCCGAGATCGAGCTCCTCGAGCCGCTGGAAGGCGTCCCCCATCGCGTCTTTGTCACAGTAGAGCTGGAGCTCGCCGGTGCGATCGCGGAGCCTCACGAAGGCGACGCCCCCCATGTCGCGCAAGAACAGGACGCGGCCCGCCACGCGAAACGGCCTCGGCTCCACCCGCTCGGCGTCGTACTTGCCGTTCTCGTCGCGAACGCTCGCGAAGGCGTCCCTCACCTCGCCGAGCGGCGTGAGGGAGAGCTCGCCCTCGGTCACGTCGTTGGCAAACGGGTTCTCCCCACGTTCGCGGACGCGGCGGGCCTTGCCCTTTCGGACCGCGATGAGCTCGTCAACGTCCTCTCCGGGTTTGTCGCTGCCTGGTCTTGCCACGTCGCTCCGTGTCTTGTTCGGTCGTGTCCCTTCGGGGACTACGTCTAGTGCTGGGTGTCGTCGCCCGAGGACTTCAAGAGGAAGGCCTCGATGAACGGATCGAGCTCGCCATCGAGCACTGCGTCCGGGTTGCCGTTCTCCACCTCGGTGCGCACGTCCTTCACCAGCCGATAGGGCGCGAGCACGTAGTTGCGGATCTGGCTCCCGAAGTCGATCTTGCTCTTGGCCGCCTCGCGCGCCTGGGCTTCGCTCTGACGGCGCTCGAGCTCGATCTGGTAGAGCTTGGCCTTGAGCATCTTCATCGCCAGCGCTCGGTTCTGGTGCTGGCTCCGCTCCGACGTGCACTTGATCTGGATGCCGCTCGGCTTGTGCTTGAGGACGACCGCCGTCTCCACCTTGTTCACGTTCTGACCGCCCTTGCCACCAGAGCGCGTGAAGCTCATCTCGAGGTCGCCTTCGTTGATCTCGATGTCGATGTCTTCTTCGGTGTCGGGCATGACGTCGACCGCGGCGAAGCTCGTCTGGCGCGTGTTGTCCGCGTTGAACGGGCTCATGCGCACCAGCCGGTGCACCCCGCGCTCGGCGCGCAGGTAGCCATATGCGTGGTCACCCTTCACGGCGATGGTGGCGCGATCGATCCCCGCGTCGTCGCCCTCCTGGTAGTCGAGGATCTCGGTCTTGAAGTCATGTCGGTCGCACCAGCGCAGGTACATACGCAGGAGCATGGCGGCCCAGTCGCGTGCGTCGGTGCCGCCCGCGCCGGGGTTGATGCTGACGATGGCGTCGGCGTCGTCGGCGGGGCCGGAGAGCATCCGCTTGAGCTCGAGCTCGCGGACCTTCTCGGCCAAGGCGCCGACCTGGCGCGCAGCGTCGGCGAGGGCGTCCTCGTCCCGCTCCTCTGCGGCCAGCTCGAGGTAGGCCTCGGCGTCTTCGAGCTCGCTGGCGATGCTCGTGACGAGCGTCAGCTTCGACTCGACGCCCGCTCGCTTGCGCAAGAGCGCCTGCGCGCGGGCCTGGTCATCCCAGAACCCTGGTGATGTGGTTTCCTCGTTCAGCTCTTCGAGGTTCTTTTCCAGTTGAGGGACGTCAAAGATGCCCCCTTAGCGCCTCAAAGCGCCTTTTGAGGTCGAAGAGCTCGTCACGCGTCTCAGATAGCATGGCGGTGGGTATCTATAAGATTCCTAACCTCCCGCCAAGGAGACCCGAGCGATCCGTCGTCCGCAGCAGCGAATCGGACAACGGCGAAGCGACGGCGAGCTTACAGCACGAGCGCGAAAAACGCGCCGAGAGCGCTCATGCGCCCCTTTCGCGAGGTTTTTGTCGTTTCTGCGTGACCTGAACACCTGTTCAGTATACCCTGAGCGCTATGATGGCCGCGTCTCCCCTCCGTCTGTCTCCCACGAGTCCCTCGTACCTCGCCCTCGGCGCATCGGAGCGAGCTCATCCTCTACCTCTCGGCATCTCGACGCTCGACGAAGCCTTGCTCGATGGCGGCCTCCCGAGCGGCGCCGTGGTCGAGCTCTGTGCGCCGAGCGGCCTCGGTGGCGCCACCTATCTGGCCCTGCGCGCCTGTGGCGCGGCGCAACGACAGGCGACGCCACGGCCAGGGAGCGAGAGCGAGTGGGTCTGCTGGATCGATCCCAAACATCCTCGACAAGGCGCCTCCGTCGCGAGCTCGCTGCACGCGCCGGCCGTTGCCCGCGCCGGCGTCGATCTCACGCGTCTGCTCGTCGTGCGACCCGATCCCGACGAGGTGGCCCGGATCGCGGTGCGCATCGCTTCGAGCCATCTGTTTCGGCTGATCGTCGTCGATCGCTGTGGTCTGCCTGGAGTGAGCGTCGCGCCGCGCGCGCGCTGGAGCACCGTCGTGCGGCGGCTGGCGCTCGCCGCTCAGAGCAGCGACACGACCATCCTCTTGCTCTCGCCCACACGCGTGGCCAGGCGCGAGCTCCTGCCGACGGCGCTGCGCATCGAGCTCTCCCGCCCCCGACACGACCACATCGAGCTCCGCGTCACCAAAGACCGCCGCGGCCGCCTCCTCGGCCCCGTCTCGGTGCCCGTCACCTCCCTCCGCGCTCGCGCGGCCTGAGCCAACACCGAGCGGGCCGACGCGCCGACGGCCGCGTGTGCTCACGAACACCGGCGTGCTCCGCTCGCTCCGCTCGAGCACGCGCGCCTCGTGCGCACGAACGCATGGATCCCAACACAAGCCATGAAACGCAGGATTGCCGCCATCGTCGCCCCCGAGCTAGCGTGCGAGCTCGCCCAGCGAGAGCTCGCGTGTGGCCCAGCGCCCTTCGCGGTGATCGTCGGTCGCGACGATGCGCGCGAGGTGAGAGACGGTGAGATCCGTGACAAGACGGCCACCCTCGACGCCGTCGATCGACGCGCGTGGCAGTTCGGCGCACGTCCGGGACAGTCCGTGTCCCAGGCTGCGGCCTACGTGGGAAAGCTCCGCGTGGTGCAGCTCGGCGAGAGCCGGCTTCGCGAGGCGCTGGGAGCCATCGCAGAGATGGCGCTCGCCTTCGGCACCAACGCTGCCCTCACGCTGCGTCTCGAGGGCGACCGCCTCCCGCCGCGAGACGAAGTCATGGCCGCCTCGCTCCGCTATCCGTTGGGCGCGGCGGCCGGCCCAAGCGACACGGTGTGGCTCGACGTCACCGGCTGCTCGCGCCTGCTCGGCGGCGAGGACATCCTCGTCGACGAGCTCGAGAGCCGGGTGCGCGAGCTCGGTCACCGCGCGCGTGTCGCCATCGCCGACGGCCCCCGCATCGCACAGGCCATCGCGCGCTGGGCACCTCCTGCGCCTCCTTCAACGTTCGGAGACCGGGTCATCCCTGCCGGTCGGAGCGCCGAGCATCTGGCAGAGCTCCCCATCGCGGCGCTGCCGCTCGGTCCCGACATGGTCGCCTGGCTCGGCAAGCTCGGCCTGTTGCGCATCGAGGATCTGGCCCGCCTCGATCGTGCACGCCTCTCCCACCGGCTCGGCGCCGCCGCGCGCGATCTGCTGGAGCTCATCGCCGGTCGTGACGACGTGCCCTTGTGTGCGCATCAGCCAACGCGACGCATCGTCGAGTCCACCTCCTTCGAGAGCGAGCTCGACAGCACCGAGCCGCTCATGTTCGCCCTTCGCGGTCTCGCAGCGCGCGCCATCACACGTCTCTCCGCCCGCGGAGAGGCCACGTCACGGGCCAGCATCGAGCTCGGCTTCGACCGCTCCGTCATCACCCTCGAGAACCACGGTCGGCAGGAGCTCCTCCCCTTCCACGAGGTGCTCACCCTCGAGCTGCCGGTGCCCCTCGCGCGCGAGAGCGAGCTCTTGCGCGCCCTCTCTGCACGCCTCGAACGTACAGAGCTCGCGGCCCCTGTCGTCTCGCTCACCCTCGCGCTCGAAGAGCTCAGCGAGTGTGAGCAGCACCAGCTCGAGCTGGGCGGCAAGGCCGGCGCCGATCCGAGCGCCATGCCCGTGTTGCTCGCCGAGCTCGACGCCCACCTCGGACAGGGCCGCGTGGGCGTGTTCGAGCTCGTCGATACCCACCGCCCGGAGGCGCGCTCGCGGCTCGTGCCCGTCGACGTCGCCCACCTGCGCCCTCGCCGACGCGGCCAGCGACCGACGCGCACGCGACAGCTGCCATCGGCGACGCCCACGCCTGTCGCCGAGGAGGCTTGCCACGACCACCCCACCCGCATCCTCCCCGAGCCGCTCCCCATCCCTTCCCCCGACAAGAGCGCGCTGATCGTCGTGGACAAACAGGCCTTCGTCGTCGAGAGCATCCGTCACTGCGCTCGTATCGAGCAGATCGATTGGTGGTCGGCCGACCCTCTGCACCGCGACTACGCCCGCGCTCGTCTGCGCACCGACCGCGAGACCACCGAAGCCTGGATCTTCATCGACCGCAAGACCGGCCGCGCCTACCTTCAAGGCTGGTTCGACTAACCGCCGCCGCCCCCCGCGCGACCCCGAGCTCGCGCCCATTCATGCACCCGCGGAGAGACCGCCGTCGCGCCGCCCCTCGTCATGGCGTAGCATTGGCTGCGTGAGCCCCAAGGAAATCGTGTCGATCCTGGAGGCGCTCGAAGCGGGGGCGCAGCGCGACGACGTGTTCGCGCGCGCCGGCGTCACGCCCGCGACTTGGTGCGAGGCGCTCGCAGCGGTCGTCGACGCCCTTCAGCGCGAGCGCAGCCTCGGTGAGCGCGCCTTGACGGAGCGCTTCATCGAGGCCTTCGAGCCGTCCGACGCAGCCGTCGATCACACCGCCGTGCTAACGGCCGCGGCGGTGCGCGATGCCACGCTCCCGTTCCGTGGCGCCGACCACGCTCCGCACCAGATCGGCGAGGCCATCGCCTTGGAGGGACGCGCCATGAAGGGCGAGACCACGTTCCTCGCCGCCCTCTCCGACGACGATCACGACGGCACGCTCCCCTTCAACTCCTGACCTCAGGGCCAGGGAAACGACTCATACGCCAACACCGGGAGCTCCTCGCTCAAGCGGAATCGTTGCGTGAGCAGCACCTGCTCACGGTGAACATCCTCGACCGGCACGACGCTCCGCACTTCGGGGAAAGCCGGGTGCGTGGCCACGAGCACGCGATGGGTCGCGAGCGGCACGACCCCCACCACGACCGTCACCACCTTGGCGAACGCGCGCCTCTCGGCGCGCACCTCGCCATCGAGGCGCATGCACTGGAACGGATGGCACACCCTCACCGGGATGGGCAGCGAGAACGTGTTGCGATGCGCGCCTCCCGCCACGAGAGACGACGCCTCCGTGCTGGCATGCACCAGCGGAAACTGGCCAGGAGGGATCGGGAGCGTCCCCTTCGTGAGCTCTAGCGTCTCCCCGTCGTAGCCCACGAACACCGTGTCGGGGTCGTAGCGCGTGGTCCCGTCGATTTGCCGGCTGCCGACGCGATCCAGCACCGCCACGTCCGTCGCCCCGCGGTTGATGAGCTGGTACGAGATGGTGAGGTGTTCACCGGTTCGCGTCAGCTCACACGCGAGCTCGACACCGGCGAGCGTCAACAGCAGCCTCCCGGGCGGAGGCTGGGCGACCGCTTGTCGGGCGGCGTCGAGTGCCCGTAGTTGGCGCGCAGCGGCAAGCCGAGATCACGCCGCAGGTCGTTCTCCGTCGGGGCGCCGGCGCCCTTCTTGTCGCCATAGCTCCCCACCTTCTTCTTATCCAGAGGAAAGCCCACCACCTTCGGCTCGATGGTGGCCGGTTGCGGATCGTGCGTGCCCTCCCCCGCGTGTACCGCGTGAACGAGCTCGTGGCCGAGGCCCACTTGGGGCGGCATCGCGATGGGGTTCCCTTGGTCGTCCTCTACGAAGACGCCGTATTCGTCGGCGTTGTAGTACACCGTCGTGCCGGTTGGGTCGTGTCCATACTTATTCTCGCGCCCGCCATACTCCTTGTGATTCAAGCTGTCGGGGACGCTGCTGGTGTGGATGTGGTCCTTGATCGTCACGATCTGCCCGTGGGCCGCAATCCTGTCGAGCGTCGTGCTCCCGGACGGGAGGGTCGACAGCAGGTAGAGGTCACGCGTCACCTTGAGCTTGAACGCCAGCGACCCATCGATGACGAGGTTCGGTGGCAACGCGAACTTCGGACCTCCTATCATCAACTGGGCGCTCCCTTCGAGGACAACGCCGCCATGGCCCATACCGTCATCTTTGCGTGCCGCGGGCAACCCGCACACCGTGAACGTGGCGGCCCCCTCGACCACGAGATCGGGCGCTCCGAGATCGAGCGCGGGATCGCTGAGTCGCGCGAGGGGCAGACCATCGGCGTACAGCGTGCATTGCGTCGCCAGCAGGAACAACGGCCGGTGGGGGGCCGGCTCGGGACAGCTCTGCTTGTCGAGGATTCGCGCCGCTGGCTTGGCACCCGCCCCGTGACTCACTGGCGACGTCACGTTGCCGGGCTTCCCCGACGGGGCGAGCTCCTTCACCGCCTTTTTGTCCACGCGCCATGTCTTGTCCTTGGTCACACTCGCGCCCTCCGCTAGCAGTTCACCTTGACCATAGGCCCGCCGAGCAAACTGAGGGCCCCGTTGTCTACCTTGTGCTTGAGCTCGCGCTCGGCCAAGAGCGTGATGGATCGCGCGTTGAGCCTGATCTCATCGCCCTCGAGCGTGAGCGTGGCGCCCGCCCCCGTGTCGAGCACGATGCGTTCATCGGTGATCGAGAGCGTCGTGGGCGTCGGCCGCGGGCAAGGCTCGATCGACAGCTGCTGAAGCTGTCCCGCGCGATGGACGCTCTCGGTACCCACGCGGATCGAGAGACGCTCACCGATGGTGGCGGTGCGGCTACCCCCGACCGAGAACGACTCGCTCCCGAGGGTGGCGGAGTCGAGGTTGCCGCCGACGATGAGCGACTCGTCGTTCTTCACCAGCTTGGTGAGGTCGCGCTGGGCCTGGATGTTGACCAGCTCGGCGCCGGCGGCGTCGTCCATCATGAGCTCGTTGAAGCCTTCGCCCCCCGGCGTCGTGCGGCTCCGCCAGCCGCTGCGCGTCTTCTCCTGCGGCAACGGATACGGAGAGGGCTGAAGCGGCGTCGACAGACGGCCCACGATCACCGGTCGATCCGGGTCGCCGCCGAGAAAATCGACCAGCACCTCTTGGCCCACGCGAGGCAGCGCGACGTGCCCGAACCCGGCGCCCGCCCATTGCTGGCTGACGGGTATCCAAGCGCTGCACTCCTCGTTCATGCACCCGCTGCGGTCCCAGTGGAAGCGGACGCGCGCCCGTCCCATCTCGTCGACGTGAATCTCCTCCCCTGCTGGTCCCACCACCGTCGCGAGCTCCAGCCCGCGCGTCGTCGGCTTCGGAGTGACGCGAGGTGGTCGATAGGGCTCGTCGGCCAGGCGGGCACGACATGACACGTGCCACTCCCCGCTCGGCATGTGGACGGCCGTCGACTCGGTCACCAACAGCGGGCTCGCGCCGACGCGAGGGAGGGGGTGGCGCGTGACGGCGAGCACGGTCCCCGGCTCGAGCGCGAGCTCGGAGGTCTCGAAGGTGACTACGCCATCACCCTGCCGCAACGAAGCGAGGAGCGTGGCCGCAAGCTGCCTCCCGTGGCCCTCGTCACTACGATAAGCCCCTCGGTCGTCAGCGACCGGGGTGCCTCCATCTCCGCTCCGTGCGACCTCGAACGCTCCGGGAGCATATTCGAAATGCTCGAGTCGAACGTGCTCGGGGAACTCCCCGGGGGCGCTCGCCGTGGCCAGCTGTTCGTAACGTGGGGGGTGTCGCAGGTCGCGGTCCCGCAGCAGAACTCGAAAAGGCGCCATCTCATGCTGCATCTGGAGGTTCGTCACCAGTGGCTCGCGCCACCGCTGGGGAGCAGCCACGAACTCGACCGTGGCGCGCACGGGCTGTGCGGTGAGCGTATCGCTCAGGATGAGCTTGCGATGTCCGTCCTCGGGAGCATAGAACGTCGCGACGCCAGTCCGCTCGAGCAGTCGGCATACGAACGCGTAGTCGGTCTCGCCATACTGAACACAATAAGACCGGCGTGGATGGCGACCGTCCTCACAACGAACCTGGTGCTCGATCTCCCACTCGCGCAAGAGCTGCGCGATCACCTCCAGGTCGCTGAGGCCTTGAAACATGCGGTAGTTCGACCGCTGGGTGAGCAGCCACAGCTTCGGCACGATGCGAAGCGAATAGACGAACGTGTCGTCGCGTCGTGGAGCGGCCTGCCCAAGGTGGCAGCAATAGCCCGCCCAGCTCCGCTCGGCGATGGAGAAGCGCGCCTCGTGCCCCACGATCGCGGCATGCTCGAGGCTCGCCCCCTGCGACACGAGCTCGAGATCGACGACGAATGGCGCCGATAGCCTCTGCGTGATGCGAAAGCCCGTCACCTCCAGCTCATGGCCACTGGAGGTCTCGAGACGAAAGTCGGAGGTGTGCTCGCCCATAACTCCTCAACCCATAGACGCGCCCGGAGCTCCACGCAGCGCCGCCAGCGCGTCACGCAGCTGCGAGCGAAACCCCGCGTCGGCGACCATGCGCCGCACGCAGTCGCGCTCGAGCCGCACCAGCGCCTCACGGGGGATCGCGAGCGCCTCCAGCGCGGCGTCATCGGTCCCCCGTTCTCCCGCCACCTTGAGCCGCGCGAAGTCCTGGGGCGTGATGGGTCCGCGTTCGGTCTCGAGCTGCTCGAGGAAGCCGCGGTCGAAGGCGAGCAGGGTGGTGCGTTCGCCACGTTCGCCCTCCTGGCGGATGATCTCCTCGTAGCAGCGCTCGAGCGCTGCATAGCGCTCTCGCTCGAGGTCATTTTCGAGAAGAATCTGCCTGGCGTCTCGCGGCCGACAGGCAAGCTTCGCCGCGAGCGCGCCGCAGCGCTCCGGGGGAAACGCCGCCAGCGGCGCACGCCGACGCTGCGCCTCCACCTCGTCTCGAGCGCGCTGGGCGTCGAGCAGCGCGCGGCAGGCATTCAACACGTGATGGGCGGGAGCCGCCTGGAGCTCGAGCGCGCATCGCAGCGCGCGGCCGATTGCGATGGTGAGCTGCTCGCTCCCGGCGCCGGGCGAGCGCACGAGCTCCATCGCCTCGCGCAGTCGCTCGAACGACGTGGCGAGCCGCGTGGGGTCGACCGCGCGGGCAGCCTGCTCGATGAGGGTGTCGGCGCGGTCGAGATGGGGGAGCCACGTTCTCCTGCCGCTCATGCTGCTCATCCCCCAGCGCTCCAAACCGCCGCCGACGGCACTCTAGTCGGCGGCGCGCTCGCTGGGAACAGCAATCGCGGCCCACCGTTCAGACATCGAAGGCGCGCAGCCGCGCCGCTCTGGGACGCACGCCGGCGCGCTCGAGGAAGCGCGTCGCCTCCGCGGCCACCCACCGGTCTCTCGAGTGGGTCGCAGCGCTCATCAAGCGAACGACCGCAGGGTCGCGCGTAGGCCGCAGGTCGCTGAGGCACTCCGAACGGTTCGCCACGAGCGCGTGAGTGAGCAACAGCTCCACGGCGCGGCGGTTGGCGAGTCGGGCCAGGCCCGGCGCGACGTCGTCCTCTGCAGCGCGCAGCGCGGCCAAGGTGACCGCGCGCGGCGCGCTCGGATGACGCTCGAGGCCGCGCGCGGCGGTGGTGCGCACGCGCTCGTCCGCGTCGCTCGTGAGCGCAACGAGACGAGCGCGGGCGTCGGGCCCGGGGGTGTTGGCCAAGACGCGGGCCACCGAGTGGCGAATCCGCCAGTCGGCGTGGGTCGCCTCGGGCGCGACTTGCTCCAAGGCGCCTTCGTCGCCCAGGAGAATGAGCGCCTCGAGGCCCGCACCGAGCATCGCCAGGGGGTCGTCCTTGTGTCGCTCGATGTGGCGGAGGGCGACGGCGCGAACGTTGGGCGCATCGGCGCGCGCGGCGAGGAGCAGCAGCTCACCGCGAAGGCTCCTCTCGACCGCCTCGTCGGCAGCGCCGCGCAACGCGAGCGAACCCAGGCGCGTCCGCCCCGGAGAGCCGAGCGGCGCACTCTCGATGGCGAGCTCCAGGTGCTCGACGATGAGCTCGTTGACCCGAACGTTGAGGATGACACAGCCACGCATGGTCTCGACCGGCGTATCGTCGAAGAGCAGCGGGTACACGTGCTGGAGCTCGTTTTCGTGCTCCTCGGCGAGCACGAGGTGGCTCCCCATGTAGCCGCGAACGACGGGGCTCGGAAACTCGAGCAGCGCGCGCATGTGCTCGGGTGCGGCCCGCGCAGCGAGGGCCTCGAAGACCGGGTAGACGCGGCTCGCAACGCCGCCGGCGCTGATATACGGCGACTCGATGCGCTCCTCCGCGGCCAGGGCGACCGCGAGCGCGAGCACCTCCGGAGGCAGACCCTGGTCTCGCGCGGCGCTCATCGCTGCGCGCAGCGACGCCGCCTGGGCCGCCAGCTCGGTGGGATGGGGCGCCGAGTCGCGCGCGGGCGCCCCGGTGGGGTCGCGCTCGGTGCTGCGCCCTTGGCATGCCGCGCAGGCGAGGAGCAGGGTAAGGCAGACGAGGCGCACGTGCATCCGGACAGCGCTCCACGCCGAAAGTTCCACGAGGCGAGGGTCGCCGGGCGCAGCCCCCGCGCGGGACCGTGGAGGCGACGCGGGCGCGACGCCAGTGTAGGGTTCGCGCATGTGGGACAAGAGCGGGGCCGATCGGCGCGAGGCGTTGTTTGGTGGCAAAGCGGCGGTCTACGTGTGGGATGCGCTCCCCACGCCGCTCGAGCCGTTCAGCGCGGTGTTGGCGTGCGAGCTCGACCCGGGAGGCAGCGTGGGTCGTCACTCCCAACAGCGCGATCCGGAGCTGGTGCTCTGCGTCGAGGGCACCGGCACCGCCACGGTGGGAGCCGAGCGCCACGCGCTCTCCCCCGGCGTGGCCGTACCCGTAGCGTTCGGCGAGACGCTCGCGCTCGAGAACGCGTCGACCGAGCGTCCCCTCCGCTACTTCATCGTCAAGGCGCAGCTCGCCTCCTCCCACGAGCGACACTCGCTCCTCCTGTGAGCAGCGCCCGCTCCCTGCGCGGCCCCGGGCCCTCGACGTTCGTTGGGCGAGCCGCTAAGACGGAGGGGCCATGGGAGAGCGTCGCAGCGACACCGACCGGACCGCGCGCCGCGGCGGCGAGGAGGAGGCCGAGGGGGCGTTCGTGCGCCAGCCGACCTCGTTTCGACGGTGGATCCGCGCCGACGGCTCCACCGCGTTCACCCCCGAGAGCGGGCGCTACCACCTCTACGTCTCCCTCGCGTGCCCGTGGGCCCACCGCACCCTCATCTTCAGGAAGCTGAAGCGGCTCGAGGCTCACGTGAGCGTCTCGGTGGTGCACCCGCTCATGCTCGAGGACGGCTGGACGTTCCGCGAAGGGCCGGGCTCCACGCGCGACGACGTCAACGGCAAGGCGACGCTGCGCGAGGTCTACCGCCTCGCCGATCCGCGCTATGGCGGCCGCGTGACGGTGCCGGTGCTTTGGGACAAGCGCACCGCCACCATCGTGAACAACGAGTCGAGCGAGATCCTCCGGATGTTCGATCGCGAGCTCGCCCCGCTCGGTGGCGACACGCACGACCACTACCCCGAGGCGCTCCGAGGGGAGATCGACGCGCTCAACGAGCGCATCTACGAGACGGTGAACGACGGCGTGTACCGCTGCGGCTTCGCCACCACCCAGACCGCCTACGAGGCCGCCTTCGACGCCCTCTTCGACACCCTCGAGTTTCTCGAGCGCCTCCTCGCTACCCGACGCTACCTCACGGGGCCGCGCCTCACCGAGGCCGACTGGCGCCTCTTCCCCACCCTGCTCCGCTTCGACCCCGTCTACTACGTCCACTTCAAGTGCAACCTACGGCGCATCGCCGACTATCCGCACCTCAGCGGCTACCTCCGCGAGCTCTACCAGCACCCCGGCATCGCCGAGACCGTGAACATGAGCCACATCAAGGAGCACTACTACCGGAGCCACCGAAGCCTGAACCCGCGCCAAATCGTGCCCAAGGGCCCCGCGCTCGACCTCCAGGCTCCCCACGGCCGCGACGCCCTCCCCACCCACCGCCCGTCGTGAGCGGCACCCAGGCACCTCAGAACATGCCGTCGAGGACCAGCCCTCCCAGGGTGGGCGTCAGCCGGAGCGACGCGAGCGGCACCTGGACCTCTTGTCGAATGGACAGACCCAGCACCGTCATCGTGAGGCCCGCGGCCTGGAGGACGCCCCCCACGACGAGGGCGGCCGCGTAGTCCTCGGTGCGGCTGTCGGCGAGCAAGATCCAAGGGCCGGCCAATGGGATCGCGGAGAAGCCCACGAGCTCGCCGTCCGCGTCGGCCGCCAAGGTGCCCACGAGGCCCAGGGCCCAGGCGACGCCGAGGACGATCGGGCCCGCGATGATGAGGCCCGTGATGCCCCTCGTCTCCGTCGCGTAGGCAGGGGCATCGGTTTGGCCGAGCCTCGGTCCCTCCGCGGTCCCCGCCGATGGGACGAGCGGCTGGTCTTCGGCGCCCTCCGCGCGCTTTGCCGCGGCGTCGTTCGGCGTCGGCGCGCTCGGCCCAGCGTGCGGAGCGGCCGGGAAGCCGGCGGCGTCCGGGGCTGGCGACGAAGGCAGCGCGCAGCGGCCCGCGCTGCAGATCTCTTCGCCAGCGCAGTCCACGTCGGCCTGACACGGCGGGCGGTCCTGGCAGGCCCCGTCCAAGCAGACGCGGTCCCCCTTGCACTCCGCGTCGCTGGTGCACGCTCGCGCCGACTCGGGCTGGGCCGCGATGGACATCAGCGACGCGACGAGCGCGGTCAGCGCCCGCGTGAGGGCGGTCCACGAACGCGACGGTAATCGGTTGTCTCGGTGGCTCATCATCGCACCGCTGATTGCACGGACCGAGCCAGCTCCAAGGCGAGCCGGCACGCCCTACTCTCGCTCGAGCTCGAAGTCGGCGCCGCTGCCGTCGTCGGTGCGCTCGCAGTCGATCACCGAGTCGCGCTTTTTCAACGCGCACTCGAGCTCGCGATCGCTTGACCAGCAGTTATCGCCCACGCTCTTTTTGCAGTCGAGCGCGAGCTCGTAGGCGTCGCGATCGGGCGCCCACTCGATGTCCCCTTCCCGCGTTCGAGCCCGCTCGCGGTCCTTCCACTCGAACTCACCCGTCTCGTCGGCGTAGAGCCACCAGCGCCACTCGTACCGGTCGTCCTCCACCCCCGACCACTCTCCGACGATCGGATCCGTGCAACCGGATAAGACGAGAGGGAAAACGACCAGCAGCTTCCGGATCACCATGCGAAGACCTCCACTCGAATGTCGCGTGACCAGCACATCGAGGCTCGACACTCGAGCGTGCACGGCCACCACGAAACCCCACGAGTCATTAAGCACGATGCATGCCGTTTGTCGTCTGCCCACCTCTCAGGAGCTGAGTGAGCTACCGACTCGTCCGCAAACCGTACGCAAACGGGTCGGACACCATCACCGGCACCATGTCTGCCGCCGACATTCCGCAAGCCGTACACAGACGGGTCGGACGCTGCGTTCGCGCCGCCGTCGCGAGGGGGACCGGTGCCGCCCGCGGAAGCAGGCGCAACCAATCGGTGCCGTCCACGGCGGACAAGAGCGCGGCGGTGCACGCCACGTGGCGCTGCTCAGGCGAGGCCGAGGGTGCGCATGCGGAGCTTGAGGGCGCGCGGCGTGACGGAGAGGGCGCGGGCCGCCTCGCTCACGTCGCCGCGAGCGCGCTCGAGCGCGGCGACGAGGGTGGCGGCGTCGATGTCGTTCGAGGTGGGGACTCCGTAGCGGCGCATCAGCTCGTAGATGGAGGTCTTGGAGATCCCTAGGGCTCTCGCGGCCGCGAGCGGGCGGAATCGGGCTGCCTCGAGGGCAGCGCGCAGGGCGTCGCTCGAGATGTCGTCGAGGGGAGCGCCCGCTCGCCCCTGGGTGCCCCGGCTGCTGGGCACGGGCTCCGACGCAGCCTCGGGCGCGGCCGCCTCCGCGTTGCCGGCGTGGCGGCGCAGGCCGTCGAGGTGGCGGGTGTGGGGCTCGTCGGCGTTGTCCACCACGAGCTGGCGCACCGCGTGGCGGAGCTGTCGCACGTTGCCGGCCCAGGGGGCGGTGAGCGCGACGAGCATCGCCTCGCGGGTGAGCCAGGCCGCGCCGCCCGCCAGGGGCGCGGTGAGGTGGCTCGGCGCCCCCACGCGCTCGAGCTCCTCGCGCAGGAAGGCCAAGAACAAGCGCGGGATGTCGTCGCGTCGCGCCCGGAGCGGCGGCACGGTGATCTCGTAGCCGCTCAGGCGCATGAGCAGCGGCAGCCGAAACTGGCCTTCGTCCACCGCCGACTCGAGCGCGAGATCGGTCGCGGCCACGAGGCGTACGTCCACCCCTTGCGGACGGTGAGCCCCCACCGGCTGGATCTCGCCCGCCTCGAGGGCCCGCAAGAGGGCAGGCTGGAGCTCGGCGGGAGCGGCCCCCACCTCATCCATGAAGAGCGTCCCCCCGTCCGCCTCGCCAAAGTATCCGCGGTGGTCGCGGTCGGCGCCGGTGAAGGCGCCCTTCCGATGCCCGAAGAGCGCGGAGGCCGCCATCGCGGGCGGGATGGCGGCCATGTTCACGCTCACGAAGGGGCGCGCGGCGCGGAGGCTGTGCGCGTGCAGCGCGCGCGCCACGAGCTCCTTGCCCACGCCCGACTCGCCGCGCACGAGCACGGGGATGTCGTGGGGCGCCGCGCGCAGGATCTGACGGCGCACACGCTGCAGCGGCACGCTCTCGCCCACCATCCCCAGCTCGGGAGGGAGCTCACCATCGAGCACCGCGTGCAGCACGAAGACGAGGCCCCCGGCTTCGATCACCACGTTCGGCGCGGTGCCGCGCGTGGCGATCACGGTGGGCGCGGCGATGGCCTCGCCGTCGACTCGAAACACGTCGTCGCCGTCGCCCGGCACCACCCGGACGTCACGGGTCACCTCGACGCGAAACGGTCGCCGGCTGATGAAAGGGCTCGCCAGCGTGGCGCTCGCGCCACCGCGTCGCCCAAAGGCCGGCGCGCTGCGCGAGACGAGGGTCGTGCCGCGGCCGAGCGCAGCCACCTCTCCGATGCGCGCGAGCTCGGGGTGATACGCGATGGTGAGGCCGAGCGACGTCTGGGTAGCTCGCTCACGGCGTTCGTCCCCGCGCTGGGTCGTCATGTCCATCGGGTCACGCTCGCGGCCCATGAAGAGAGCTTTATCCGCGACGCGCGGGGGCGTCGATCGGATCGGGCCGGCGCGCAGCGCGCCGGCGCAGGCCACATCGCTGGCTCCGGGCAGGTTCGTCGCGTGCCCACCGCGTCCTCTGCGACAACGGACATGTCCGCCGGCAATCAAGTTTCGTTCCAAGGCGGCCTCGCCGCGCCACCGCGGTCTTGACGCTGCCCTTCGCTCGCCGCGTCGAGCGCGCGCACGCTCTGCGAACGGTGCGCGGGCGGTTCGCCGCCCCCGTGCGCGCCGCCGTCTTCCCGTCGCCGAGCGTGCCACCGCCAGGCAGGACGGCAGGGGCGCGCGCCGGGAGCGGCTCGGCGCACGGTCCATGGGCGCGACGGTGAGCTTGGCATGGTCGCTGCAGTCACGCCGCTCGTCGCGACGGGCGCGGAAGCGCGGGACGAGCGGTACGTCGCGCTCCACGGTTTCCGTCCCGCAGGGAGGAGAGCTCATGACGAGACTCGACATGCACGCATTCATCGCGCGGTCCACCGGGGTGGTCACGCTCTTGGTCGCCCTCGCCCTCGCGGCGTGTGGCGACGAGGCCACCGGCGAGCCTGGCGGCGCGGGGGCCAGCAGCGCCGACGGTGGTGGGGGTGCCGGGGCTGGAGCCGGCGCCATGGGGGGCAGCGGCGGCGCCGGCGCGTCCGGCGCGAGCGGCGGCTCGGGTGGCAGCGGCGGTACGGGCGGCGGCGCGGGCGGTGAGGAGCCGGCTCCTCCACCCGCCGTGGCCAACGAGCTCACGTCCGCCAACGGCAAGATGGCGGGCGGCGGCTTCGAGCTCACGTTCCAGCTCGGTCGGCCGGCTCACCAACCGGAGGCGGCCAACGCGACCCACGCGCTCGAGTGCGCGGCACCCGTCCAATGACTCCGATTCAAACCCAAGAAGGAAAGAAGACACCCATGAGAAGCTTCGTACGTTGGATTCAACTCGCGCTGATCGCCACCCTCATCGTCCTCGGGATGGCGCCGAGCGCGCTGGCCGCGGTGCCGGACACGGTCGCCTTCAGCGGTCGGCTCGTGGACGGAGGCGGCCCCGTCGACGGGAACGTCGCGCTCACGTTCCGGCTGTTCACCGCCCCTTCGGGCGGCACCCAGGTGTGGACCGAGACGCAGAGCGCCACCGCCGACGAGGGGCTGGTCTTGGTGCAGCTCGGCAGCGATGAGCCGCTCGACGAGACCATCTTCGACGGGAGCGAGCTCTACCTCGAGGTCGCCGTCAACGGCAGCGCGCTGTCGCCACGCTCGCCGATCGGCGCGGTGCCCTACGCCCATCGCGCGAACCACGCCGACACCGCGGAACACGCCGACACGTGCACGCTCGCCACCAACGCCACCAACGCCACCAACGCCACCAACGCCACCAACGCCACCAAC
>CAYOAL010000118.1:0-4174 GCA_964401935.1 uncultured Polyangiaceae bacterium | reverse complement strand
CGCCACCAACGCCACCAACGCCACCAACGCCACCAACGCCACCAACGCCACCAACAGCTCCCAGCTCGGGGGCATCGCCGCGAGCGGCTGGCAGCAGCGCGTGAGCGGATCGTGCAACGCGGGCAGCTCCATCCGCGCCATCGCGTCGAACGGGACGGTCACGTGTGAGCTCGACGACAACACCACCTACACCGCGGAGGGCGGGCTGAACCTCTCCGGCACGACGCTCTCGCTCGCGTCCTCCACGACGCACGGCCCCGGCGTTGTTGCGAGCAAGAGCTTCTGTGCACTCTTCGCGTTCAACGGTTCCAATGCCTGCACCGCAAGCCGGGCCGGCACCACTTGGAGCCTGGTCGGGAACGGCTGCACCTGGATCTGCCTCAACGATTGAGCGCACCGCGGCGCGGCGCGAGCCTCCGTCGGTCGGAGACTCGACGCCGTGCCATGGCTCCGCGCCCGCCCTTGGAACTTCCCGTGAGGCTTTGACCATGATGACGACCCTGAGCACAACCGTCTCGCGCCGACTCGGCCTACGGAGCCCACGATCGCGCGTCGCGAACGTCGGGTGGGCGCAGCTCCTGCTGCTCGCCCTGCTCACGGCGACGCCTGCTGGCGCGGAGGAGCTCGTCTGCGTCCCCGGGCAAGAGATCGCCTGCGCGTGCAAGAGCGGAGACTCTGGCGCTCAGCGCTGTGCCGGCGACGGACGCTCCTTCGAGCCTTGCGTGTGCGAGGACGCGGCTCCCCCCGAGGTGCCCGCGCCGACCCCAGCACCCACGCCGACGCCGGCTCCCGCGCCGCGCCCCGTCGCGACGGCGGACGGCGGCGGGCTGCTCGAGGTCACCGCGGTGCGTCCCGGGACGGTGGTCCTCGACGGCGGTGTGGTAGGGCGCACCCCGCTCCTGCTCCCCGGGGTCGCGCCAGGGAACCACGAGCTCAAGGTGCTGTTCGACGGCGGCGGCGATCGCAAACAGCGCGTCACCGTGCTCGGTGGACAGCGCACCACCGTCCACGTCACGTTGAGCCGCGCGCGCGAAGTCGCGGAGCACCGCGAAGGCTTGCGCGTCGGCGTGTCCGTGAGTGGGCACGGCGGCGCCGCCGTCGGCGTGGGGCCTGGAGGCTTCGGCGAGGGGGGGGTCTTCGGGAACTACGGCCTGGTGCCCGCGGTAGACCTCCGCTTCGGCTTGCAGCTCATGGTGGGGGCCTACCGCGACGTCGCGCTCGTCCCTCGCGTCCCGCTCCACGTGCGGTTCAACCTCGGCTCGATCTACTCCATGGTGCTCGGAGCCACCGGGGGGGTCTGGACACAGCCCGAGATCCCCCACGCGCAGTGGTTCGTCGGGCCCGAGCTCTCGCTGGCGTCGTTTCGCCTTGGCAGCGAGCGACAGCTCGAGCTGACGCTGATGCAGCACGTGTTCGCCACCCACGGCACCGTCGTCGCGAAGGACCGCGGCGGCGGGGCGGTGTGGGTGCTGCACAACTCACTGCAGCTCGCCTATCTGTTCCTGTGAGCAACGCGTCGCTCCCTCTTCGCGAGATGCTCGCTGCTCGGTGAGCGAGCCCGACACTCGAGGGCCCACCCTTCGGCTTCTCCGTGCTCTCGCACGCCACGGCCTGGGTGGCGGAGCGCGACAGCGCTGACGACTTCTTCGCGGTCATCGGCAACGCCGTGGCCGCCCCAAGACCGAGCTTTGGCGTGGGACGCTGACAGCGTGCAACATGCGGGATAGGCTCGATGCGTGGCTAGAGACGAGCGAGAAGGTCCACCACCCCGCCGTCGCTCGGCGAGCATGGATGCGGCCAAGCGCGATGAGCGGGCTCGCCTCGCGGCGATGACGCCGCGCGAGCGCATCGAGCTCGCGCTCGCGCTCGGCCGCCGGCTCGAGCGCCTCCGACGGGCGCAGGCCGAGCCGTGACCGCGCGCGACGACCACACGTTCGGCGTCGCGGTCACCGTGGCGAGCTGGATCGAGGCGGAGGGCGCTCGCGCGGCCGTCATCGGCGCCGTCGCGCTCGCGGCGCACGGCTTCGTCCGCGCCACCCGGGATCTCGATCTCGCCACCGAGCTCGATCCGTTCACCCAGCTCCGCGCCCTGAAACAGCGAGCGGAAGCACGAGGGTGGTCGGCGACGCTGGCGCTCCCCGACGCGGAGGATCCCCTCGGCGGCGTGCTCACCCTCCACGGCGACGACTTCGATCCGGTGCAGGTGGTCAACTTCCACAACCCGCTGCGGGAGCTCCCCAACCCGGCCGGCGAGGCGTTGCGACGCGCCACCCACCTCGAGGGCGTGCCCGGGCTCCGCGTCGTGAGCGTGGAGGACCTCATCCTGCTCAAGCTGTACGCGGGCGGCCGCAAGAGCCTCGCCGACATCGAGGCTCTCCTCGAGCACCATCCTCACCTCGACCTCGAGGAGCTGCGCCGGCGCGCGGCGAGCTTCGGGCTCAACGCCGATCTCGAGCGCATTCTTCGAGCGCCGGCCGGTCGCTAGCGACGCCTCGGCCGAGAGCGGACGACTCCGCCGAAACCTGTCCGCCGCCCGCCGCGCCTCAAGTATGCTTCAGGTTCGACGCATCGTGCTGGGGAGTGGACACGTGGTGGGCGGGCGCTACCGCCTCGAGGCCCAAGTCGGGCGGGGAGGGATGGGTGAGGTGTGGTCTGCCACCCACCTCATCACGGAGCGGCGCGTCGCCATGAAGTTCGTCGCGACGTCGCTCCGGCTCACCGATCGGCTCCGTGAGCGGCTGTTTCGCGAGGCCCGCGCCGCGAGCCAGGTCGATCATCGCTCCGTGGTCGAGATCGTGGACGCGTTCAGCGCCGAGGGCGACGTGCCCGTGGTGGTGATGGAGCTCCTCGAGGGCGAGTCGGTCGCGCAGCACCTCCGCCGGCGCGGCCCGCTGCCGCTCGCGGACGCGGCCGACATCCTGCTCGAGGTGGTGTCGGCGGTGGGCACCGCCCACGAGCGCGGCGTCGTGCACCGCGATCTGAAGCCCGACAACGTGTTCCTGTGCGACGGGAGAGACGGCGAGCGGCGCGTCAAGGTGCTCGATTTTGGCGTGGCCAAGCTCTCGGCCGCCGGCGCCGGCGCGGCCAGCGGCCTGACGAGCGTAGGCCAGCTCGTAGGGACCCCCGCCTACATGGCGCCCGAGCAGTGGCGCGGCGAGCGCGATCTCGATCATCGCGTCGATCTGTGGGCCATCGGCGTGATGATCTACGAGCTCTTGAGCGGGCAGCGGCCCATCCACGGCGACAACGTGGGCGAGGTGGTCGAGCGCCTGCTCACCGACGGCGTGCCGCCGCTCCGGCTGCTGGTCCCCGACGCGCCGTTCGATCTGGCGGTGATGGCGCGACGCCTGCTCGAGCGCGAGCGCAACGCGCGCCCCGACGACCTCCGCCCCGTGGCGGAGGTGCTCCGAAAGTACGCCCGCCACGACGCGCCCACTTTCGGTCCAGCGGGCTCGAGCCTGCCCGAGGACGACCGCGACGCCGAGCGCTCGGATCGCGACGAGCGCGAGGACGCCGAGAGCGACGAGAGCGCCGAGGTCGGGAGCGTCGAGAGCGTCGAGGGCGTCGAGGGCGCAGAAGGCATCGAGGGCGTCGAGGGCGTCGAGGGCGTCGAGGGCGTCGAAGGCGTCGAGAGCGTCGAGAGCGCCGAGGGCGCCGAGGGGACCCACGAAGCGGACGGCGTCGAGGGCGTCGAAGACGGCGAGGGCGTCGAGCGAACAGAAGAGATCGAGGGGGCGTTCGTGTCGCCGCGGTCCACCAGGAGCGAGGGCCGGCGCCGTGGCGTGCTCGTCGCCGTCGGGGCGCTCGCGCTCGGCGGCGTCACGGCCCTGGTGGCGCAGCAGCGGGACGGCGACGCGGCGCGGGGCCGCTCGGCGCCCTCCACCGCCCCCGAGGACACCACGCTCACGAGCCCTGTCGTCGGGCCGCCGCCCCCCTCCGTCGGACCACGGCAGCAAGACCTGAGCTCCGGGCCTCCCTCCCCCCCGGAGCGCGCGCTGCCGTCCGAGCCGGCGCCGCACCCCCGTTCGGTCGCGTCGGCCCCAGCGCTTCATTCTGCGCGAGCGGTCGTGCCAAGACCCGCCGGAGCGCCATCCGCTCGAGCCCCCCCCCCGCCGGCGGCCCCCCCCCCCCCCCCCCCCGCCCCCCCCCCCCCCCCACCCCCCCCCCCCCCCCC
>CAYOAL010000117.1:0-32911 GCA_964401935.1 uncultured Polyangiaceae bacterium | reverse complement strand
CCGCCTCGTGGGCGTCGAACGACACCACCTCGCGATCGCCCGACGTGAGCACCACCGAGAGCTGCACCTCCCGCGCGAGCGCCACCAGGCTCTCGAACAGCTCCTCGTCGCTCCTCGCCGCCGCGAACCGATCACGCACCCCCGGCACGAGCCGTCGCAAGATCTCCGTCTCGCGCGAGCGCACCCGCGCGCGCAACCGCTTGCGAAAATGCTGCAGTGAGAAGTAGCCCACGAAGCGCGCCAGCCCCACCACCACCACGGTGGCCGCGAGCAGCGCCATGCCCACGTACCAGCTCCGCCCGAGGTGGATGCCGATCGCGAGCACGGTGAGCACGATGCTCACGCCGTAGAGAATGAGCACCGCGCGCCGATGCGTGATCCCCAGATCGAGGAGGCGGTGGTGCACGTGGCCGCGATCCGGGGAGAACAGCGGGCGCCGCTCGAGGTAGCGCCGTCCCATCGTGAACAGCGTGTCGAAGATGGGCACCCCGAGCGCCACCACCGGCACCAGGAGCGACACCGCCGTCGACGCCTTCTGCGACGCCCCCACCAGCGCGGTCACCGCCAGCACGTAGCCGAGGAGGTAGCTCCCCGAGTCGCCCATGAAGATGCGCGCCGGGTTGAAGTTGTAGAACAGGAAGCCGAGCACCGAGCCGAGCAGCGCCGCCATGATGAGGGCGGGCATCACGTTGCCGGCCAGGTAGGCCACCACGAAGTTCGTCACGCCGGCGAAGAACACCACCCCCGCCGCGAGGCCGTCGAGCCCGTCGATGAGGTTCACCGCGTTCACTACGCCCACCACCCACAGCACCGTCACCGGCAGCGCGAAGATGCCCATCGACAGGTTCCCCACGAGGGGCAGCGCCACCATGTCGATGCGAAAGCCGCACGCGAAGGCGGCGACGGCGACGATCACCTGCACCGCGAGCTTGTGAACGGCCCGCACCCCGCGCACGTCGTCTACCGCGCCGAGCACACAGAGCGCCACCCCACCCACCGCCAGCCCGAGGATGCGCGCGAGCTGGTCTTCGAAGGCGCGGGCCACCCCCGACGCAACGAAGAGGATCCCCACCACCGGGGCAAACAGCGCGATGCAGATGGCCACCCCACCGAGCCGGGGGATGCTGCCCTCGTGCACGTCGCGGCCCCCCGCGTGCGACACGACCCCGTAACGGAAGGCGAGCCGGCGCACCAGCGGCGTAAAAACCGCGGCCACTACGGTGGCGATCACGAAGGCGGCGAGGTAGCTGCGCATGGGAGTAGCCGGCTCGAAGGTTCGTTGCCCGAACCGCCGCGACCGTTCACTCCTACCTCAAACCACCCACCGCTGACGAGCCCCCACATCGCAGACACTGCGCACATGCCCAGGCTCAGGGTCAGCGCGTCGCGCGACGTCGCCAACCCGACGCGTTCGCCGGGGGAGGATGGCCCGCTCCTCTCGCCCGCCGACACGACGCCGCCCACCGGGCCTGCCGCTCAAAAGAGGGCCGCGATGCGCTCGCGGAGCCAGCGGTGGGCGGCGTCGTCGCGGCGCGCTGCCCCGAAGAGGAGGCCGAGACGCAGGGGCGGCACGGCGACGGGCAGAGTCTGGATGCGCAGCGGGAGCCGCGGCAGCGCGGCGCGCGCGAGCCGCTCGGGGAGCGCCGCCACGAGCTCGGTCGCCGCCACCACCGAGAGCGCCGTGTTGAACGAGGCGGTGCGCAGCACCACCGTCCGCTGCTTGCCCAGCGCGGCGAGCGCGGTCTCGACGATGCCGCCCGGCAACCCTCGCGGCGCCACGAGCACGTGACGCGCGGCCACGAAGCGGGCGAGCGTGAGCCGCCGCTCGGGGCCCGCCTCGCGCGACACCGCCACCAGCCGGTCGCGAGCGAGCGCGCGATGCACGAGGCCACCCGCGGCGCGGAAGTGCGCCACGATCGCGAGATCGATCTCGCCGGTCTGGAGCGTCTCCTCCGTGGCGTCGCCGCGCCGCACGCAGTCGAGCGACACGCCGGGCGCCTCGGCCGTGAGGGCCTCGAGCAGCGGGGGGAGCACGAGCGCCTCCGCGTAGTCGGTGGTGGCCACACGGAAGGTGCGACGGAGGCTCTGCGTCTCGAGCGACGCCGAGGGCGAGAAGACGCGCTCGACCGCGGCGCGCGCGTCCTCGAGGGGGCCACGGAGCGCACGGGCCCGCTCGGTGGGCACGAGGCCGCGTCCCACCCGCACGAAGAGCGGGTCGTCGAAGGTCGCGCGGAGCTTGCGGAGGGCGTGGCTCACCGCGCTCTGGGTGAGACCGAGCTCCCGCGCCGCGCGGACCGTGCTCTTGGTGCGGAGAAGCGCCTCGAGCACGCGCAGCTGCGCAAAGTCGTATGAATGAATCGTACTCATGATCAAGCTGAACGGAATGAGCTCGATGATGACATGGATCGACCCCACGATGTCCGAGAAGCCGACAACACGGCTCAGGAGACACCATGACCCTCACCCACACCATCCACGACGCTTCTCCCTCCTCCCTCTGCCCCCCCGGCGCCACGCCACGGATCCCTCCCAGCCTCCTGTCGGGCACGGTGACGCCGCTCTTGCTGGTCGCCGCGCTCGGCTGCTCGGGCGGCGTGCCGGTCACGCCGGAGAACGCCGGCGCCGGCGGATCGACCGCGGAGGCCGCGCCGCCGAGCCTCGTCGGGCGTTGGCAGAGCGACTGCAACCCGAGCCCTCAGGCCGACGGCAGCACCCAATACGCGCGGCTCGACTTCGATCTCACGGCCTCCACCTGGAGCCTCGAGTATGTCGTCTTCGCCGACGCCGGGTGCGAGGTGAAGCTCGTCACGGTGGCCATCGCCGGCGACTACGCGCTCGAGCGCCCGTCCGACGTGGTCGACGGCGCGTGGGAGGCCCGCTTCGGCTTCGACGAGAAGACCATCCGCCCCGAGGTCGACGGGCTTCGCGACGCCCTCAACGGCATGGAGGGCTGCGGCGCGAGCGAGTTCGAGACCGGGATGGCCCAGGACGTGTTGGCGACGGGCTGTCCCGGCTTCGGGCAGTATCCCGCCGCCACCTGCAGCGCCGACCACGACCTGGTCAAGCTCGACGGCGACGCGCTCTTCTTCGGCGCCCGCCCCGCCGACAACAACATGTGCGCACCCGACCGTCGCCCCGCCGCGCTGAGCCCAGCGGCAAACCACCGCCAGTGACCCGCGTCGTCTCGTGGGCCTACCCGCCGGGGCGTTGCGCCACGTGGAGCGAGGTGGCTCCGTGCCCGAGCGCCAACGCGGTGATGCTCGCGACGTCGAGCAGGGCGAGGAGCGCCTCGGGGTCCTCCACCGCACCTCGCACGTCGATGACGACGGCGCCACCGGCCACCTTCAGGCTGGGCACCCGCTCGAAGGCGCGTTGGAGCGACGCGGCGTCCCCGAGCGCGGGGCCCGTCTCCCCCAGCGCCTTCACGACGACCGCCCAAACATCCTGACGCTGGAGCGCAAACTCCTGCGGCACGCCGGGGTGGCAGCGCGCGATGAGGCGCGTGTCGAGTCGGCGCGACAGGCCCGGTTGGTGGAGCCAGCACGCGATCGGCACGCCACGCAAGGTCCCTTCGAGGATCGGGGGCCCGCTCTGGAACCCATCGCCGGGCGCCCTCGTCACACGGAGGTTCCCCAGCCTTTGGGCGAGCGACGCCCAAGCCGCGGCCGCGCGGTCGGGAGCCAGGCGAACACGGAGGGTGTGCCCGAACAAAGCGCCGGTCAGCGCCAGAATCAACACGCTCACCGCCAGGATGATCAGTTGTTCCCCCAGCCCCAGCATCGCGGGAGCTACGCTCCCAGAGCTCGGCGCGGAGGACAAGCGCGGCCGCAACCCGATCTTCCGGAGGCAGCATCGGGTACCGCGTCACGCGTGCGGAGCACGCTCGGGCCTCGGCTCAGCGCGGCTTGATGGCGGTGATGAGCATCGACTTCCAGAGCCAGGGGGCGCGGCCCGTCCCTTCGAAGTGCACCACCCGGAAGCCCGCCTCTTCGAGGAGCTGGGTGAGGGTGCGGCGCGACCAGAACTTGATGTGACCGCCGTCCCAGAGGGCGGTGAAGTGGGCGTCGAGCTTGCCGCTCAGCGCGAGCGCGAGGTTCTTCAAGTAGCCGTGGTAGGGCGTGGTGAGGAGCAGGTGCCCCCCCGGCCGCAGCGCCGCGAAGGCCCGTCGCACGAAGGCGCGCGGATCGTAGAGGTGCTCCACCACCTCCGTCGACACCGCGCCGTCGAACACCTCCACCCCAGCGAAGAGCGTCTGCCAGTCGTCGTACACCGACGCCTCGGCCACCCGCGCCGCGCCGAGGGTGGCCCGCGCTTGCCCCACCCCCGAGCTCGACAGATCGAAGGCGTACACCTCGGGCACCACCGCCGCGAGGGCCCGCGCCACCGCGCCGTTGCCGCAGCCCGCGTCGACCAGCCGCTCGCAGAGCGGCCAGCGCTTCACCTCGCGCACGATGGGCTCGAGCAGATAGTCGTGCGCGCAGGTGTGCTCGGCGTCTTGCCAGCCGTAGTCGCGATAGCCGTCGCTCGTCATGGGTCGCTCCTCGCCCGTCGATAGAGGGCCTCGAGTTTCTCGGCCGCTCGCTCCCAGGTGTACTCCGCAGCCAGCCGCGCCGCACCCGCCGCCCAGACGCTCCGCTCCTCGAGCAGCCGGGTGAGGCCCGCGGCGATGGCGCCCACCTCGGGCTCCACCACCAAGCCGGCGCCGGCCGCCTTCACCTGCTCGGCGAGCCCTACGCCGCTGGTGACCAAGAGCGGCAGCCCGTGCTGCGCCGCCTCGACGGCCGCCACCCCGAAGCTCTCGCTGTCGCTCACCAGCGCGAAGGCGGCGGCGTGGGCCAGATAGCGCGCCTTCTCCGCCCCCGACACGAGGCCGGTGAAGCGCACGCGCTCGAGCACCCCCGCCGCGCGCGCCGCGCGCTCCACCTCGGCGCGGTGCCCGTACTCGTCGGGCCCCGCGATCACCAGCCGAACGTCGCCGCGCGGCATCGCGGCCAGCGCGCGCACGAGCCGGGGCAGACCCTTCACCGTGGCCACCCGCCCCACGAACAGCACGTAAGGTCCGTCGAGCGGTGCGCCGGCGCGAGCGGCGTCGTCGTGGGGCTCGGCCTCCACCCCCTGGGCCACCACCTCCACGTGGCGAAACCCCAGCGCGAGCAGATCGTCCCGTTCCATCGCGGTCGAGGCCTGGATGAAGGCCGCGCGCTCCAGGTTCCGGCGCTCCAAGAGCGCGAGCGACACGCGCTTCTGCAAGCTGCGCTGCGAGAGGCCATAGCGGTTGAGCAAACCACAAGGCCGCACCAGGTACGGTCGCCCCGCGCGCCGCAGCACCAGCTGGCTCACCGAGGCGGGAAAGTTGAACAGCCCGTGAACGTGCGCCACGTCGAAGCGCGACGCGAGCGTCGCCACCCGCCACACGAGCCCTGGCGCCACGTGGGGGTTTCGCGGGATGGGGCAGGGCGCATAGAACGTGGTGTAGCCGTCGGTGGCAACGTCGACACCGAGCGGCACGTCGAGCCGCTCGCCGAGGGCCGCGTCGGTGGTCACCAGCGTCACCTCGTGGCCGCGCGCCGCCAGCGCACGGCACATCTCTCGCGCCACGCGGGGCGGGCCCCCGTAGACATCGGCGACCGCAGCGATCACGTGCAGGATGCGCACCGCTTGGCGCTCCTCACGACGCGGTCGGGCGACCTTCGCGCGGGCTCGAGCCGGAGCTCGGACGGCGCGGCAGCACGTCGTCGTCGTCGGAGGGCGGGGGCGGGTCCTGGCGCTCGTTGGTCGTGTAGTAGCCCTCGCGGTCGTAGTAGTAGTAGTGCGACCCCTTGTACTCGGTGCGCGAGAAGTCGACCGCGTTGAGCACCACCCCCGCGATGTTCCCACCCACGCTCGTCACCGAGCGCACGGCGTGGCGGGCCAGCTCCTTCTTGGTCTTGAACGCGCGCACCACCAGCACCGTGGCGTCCACGAGGGTGGAGAGCACGGCCGGATCGGTCACCGCCGCCACCGGCGGGCTGTCGATGATCACGCGATCGTATTTCGCCCGCACCGCGTCGACGAACGCCTTGAAGCTCTCGGTGTGGAGGAGCTCGGCGGGGTTGGGCGGGATGGGTCCCGAGGTGGTCACCGACAGGTTCGGCACCGGCGTCTCGTGGGCCGCTCCCGTGTAGTCGTGATCGAGCAGGGCGGTGGTCACGCCCCGGGTGTTCTCGAACTTGAACACGCGGTGCAGGCGCGGTCGGCGTAGATCGCAGTCGATGAGGGCCACGCTCTGCCCCGCTTGGGCCATCGCCACCGCGATGCAGCACGCCACGGTGGTCTTCCCCTCCGACGGCCCGGCGCTCGTCACGAGCAGCACCGCGTGCGGGTTGTCGGGCGACATGAACATCAGGTTGGTGCGGATGGTGCGCGCGGCCTCCGCGATGCTGCTGAGGGGCCGGTCGTGCACCACCAGCTCGGGCACCCCGGTCTCGGCGTCGGCCTTGCCGTGGCGGCGCTTGGGCCGAGCGTAGTAGGCCGGCCCTTGGCTCGCCTTCCCCATCTCGGGCAAGAGGCCCAGGCACGGCAAGCCGAGCTCGTGCTCGATGTCGGTGGGCACCTTCACGGTGCGATCGATGAGGGCGCGGGCGAAGGCGCCGGCGACGCCGAGGAGCAGGCCCACGAACAGCCCGAGCGCCATGTTGAGCGACAGCCGCGGGCTCACCGCCACCTGAGGCTCGAGGGGCGCGTCCACGACGCTGATGTTGTTCACCCGCATCATCTGGGTGAGATCGGCCTCTTTGGTGCGCTCGAGCACCAGCGAGTAGAGCTTCTCGGTGTTCTCTTTCTTGCGCCGCAGGTTGTTGTATTCGATCTCGAGCAGGTTGAGCTCGTGGGCCTGGGTCTTGGCCTTGTCGATGTCGGCCTTGAGCCCGCCCACGTGGCTCGACACCTCCCGCACGTCGCGCTTCGCGGCCTGCTTGATGTTTTTGATCTCGCGCAGCACCGCCTTCTTGGTGCTCTCCATGCGGGCGTAGGCGTTCCGCACGTCGGGGTGGTTCTCGCCCTTGGGCCCGTCGAGCTCCGCCTTGTACTCCTTCAGCGCGTCGTAATAGTCGGTGCGCAGCGTGCTGAGCGTGGAGCTCGAGAGGAGCGCCGTCGACTCGATCAGCATCGGATCGTCTTCGGGCGACTTCTTGAGCTCGTTGTAGCGGGCCGACACCTGCCCGAGCCGCGAGCTCGCGGCGGCGATCTCGGCGTTGAGGTGCCGCATCTGATCCACGAGCATGCTCGACTTGTCGTCGAACGCGACGGACAGGATGTCGTTGTCTTTTTTGTACTCGTGCAGCTTGTGCTCGCTGGCATCGAGATCTTGCTGAAGCCCGTCGAGCTGCGCCCGGAGCCAGTCGGTGGCGGCGCTCGTAGAGTCGACCGCGCGATCGAGGTTGAGCTCCACGTAGGTCTCCACCAGCGTGGTGAGCAGGCGCTGGGCGCGCGCCGGATCCGCGTCGCGCAGCTTGATCGAGGCGAGGCGGCTGTCGCGCACCGGCTGCACCGTGATGCGCCCGCGCAGGGCCTCGGCGGCGAGCTCCGGCGTCGTGCCCTCGGTGCTCTTCGGAGCTTCGCCCGGCGGCAGGTTCTGCAAAAACGACGGATCGTTGTTGAGGCCGAGCTCCCGCACCACGGCCAGGGCCACGCTGCGCGAGCGGATGATCTGGTACTGAGTCTCGTAATACTCCTGGTTGCTCCAGAAGCTGTTCTGTCCGAGATCGACCACCTGCTCCACCTGGCGGCCGAGGGGGCGTGGCGGGTTCGGATCGAACATCACCGTCGCCTCAGCCTCGTAGATCTTGATCTGGCCCATCGTGTAGAACGTGGTGGCCACCACGACCAAGATCACCGTCCCGAGCGTGGTCGGCCAGTGCTTGCGCAGCACGTGCCAAACCGCCACCGCGGGCGCGGGGCCCTCGCTCACGTTGGGGCCAGGGTGGACGGACTCGTCGGACATCGGAGGTGGGCGCTTATCGGATGGCGCTAACGACTGGGCGGTGGGTTCGCTGGGCCTGGGCGCTGGGAGACTGAGGATGGGCGGCTGAGAGCTCGAGACGGAGCGCAACCCGTTGGGTGCAACGGCCCCCGTCCGGGTTCAACCTGGTGTGCACCGCCCTCGCCGAGGATGACCCTCGGCCGCCCCGAACGCAAGAAATTCGGGTGGTTGCCAGCACAACAGGTTCTCAGTCGAGGCGCAGCTTGTACACGCCGATGCCCCCGGTGCCCACGAGCAAGAGCCGCTCGGTGCCGTCCTCGAGGATCACCGGCTGCCCCACCCCCGAGGGGGGCAGGCACGTGTTGTCCATGCCGTCCCACGTGGCGCCCTCGTCGGTCGACCGGTACACCCCGTTGTCCGAGGAGGCGTAGAGATCGCCGGACAGCTCGTCCACCAACAGGCTCGTCACGTTGTTGAGCTCCGCCAAGTTGGGCGTCAGCTTGGTGAAGCTCGCGCCGCCGTCCTCGCTGCTCCAGATCCCCTTGCCCGCCACGCAGGCGAAGAGCACGCCGCGCTTCTGCTCGAGGCACGAGACACTCTCGGCGCCGAGGGTCGCGTCGGCGAGCGCCCAGCTCCCGCCCGCGTTCACGCTCTTCCACACGCCGAAGCCGTTGGTGGCGGCGTACACCGTGTCGGGAGTGGCCGCGTCGATGTGGACGGCGCGCACGTCCTGACAAACACACGCGCCCGTGTCCCACGGCGCGGGGAGGCCCGCGTTGGCCTCTTCGAAGCTCGCGCCGCCGTCGGCCGACTTCCAGATCCCCCCCACCTGCGTGCCCGCGAAGATCACGTTCGCGTCGCTCGGGTGGAACGCCACGTCGAACACGTTCGTGGGGCCGGGGCGCAGCGCGAAGCTCCCGCCACCGTTGGCGGAGGCCCAGAGATCCCCCCACGCCCCGATCGACACACGCTCGGCGTCGCCCGGATCGGGGGCCACCGTGAACGCCCAGTCGCGCGGCAGCACCGTCACCGACACCCGGTCCCACTGCCCGCCCACGCCGGTGCGCACCCACGGGCCCTGGCCCCACGTCGCCGCCCACACCGTGTCCGGCGCGGCCGGGCTCACCGCGAGACGGCGCACGATCGCGCCCTCGATGCCGTCCACCCGCGTCCACGAGCTCCCGAGGTTGGTGGTGCGGAAGATGCCCGAGTGGTTCGCGAGGAGCGCGGTCGCCGGCGTGCTCGGGTGCACCGCGAAGCGCACGTCGCCCGGGCGCTGCGTGTCGAGCCCATTCACCGTCGGGCCGGCGAAGCTCTCCCCGCCGTCGTCGGACACGAACGTGCCGTCGAGCTCGGTCGCCGCGTAGATCGCGAGGCAGTCGCTTGGAGCCACCCCCACCCCCGTCGCGCGCAACCCGTCGAGGCCGGCCGTCTCCCAGCTCTCGCCGCCGTCGAGCGACTGCACCACGCCCGTGAAATAGCTCGCGCCGTAGATCACGTCGGTGTCGCTCCCGCACGCCGACAGCCGCAGCACCCGGCCAATCCCGCTCGCAGCGGTGAGCCAGTTCGCGCCGCCGTTGTCGGTGCGGAGGATCACGCCTTCGCCGCTGAAGCTCGTCTGCTGGGTGTAGAGCTGCAAGCTCGCCACCACGCGGTTGAGGTCGCTCGCGTCGCCCACCAGGCTCGACACCTGCGCGTAGGGCACCCCCTGGTTCACCGCCGAGAACGACGACCCGCCGTTCGTCGACTTGAAGATCCCGCCGCCGTTGGTGCCCACGTACACGTGCGCCGGATCCACAGGGTGCACCATGATCGTGGTGAGCGCGAAGCCGGACAGCGCCACCTCCTCCCAGCTTACGCCCTCGTCCTCGGAGCGGATCACCGCCCCCACCGCCGACGCGAGGATCACGTCCGGTGCGTTCGGTGGAAACCCGAGCGCGGTGATGGGCCGCACCGACTCGCCGATCAGCGCGAACGTCGCGCCTCCGTCGTCCGAGCGATACACCCGGCTCCCGGTGGTCGCGTAGGCCACGCCGGGCGCGCGCGGATCGAACGCCACCGTCCCCATGTTCCCGCCGCTGAGCCCCTCGTTGAAGGGCTCCCAGCTGTTCTCCTCGTCCACCGCCCCGTCGCAGTCGTTGTCGAGCCCGTCGCACACCTCGGCGGTCACGGCCACGTCGGGCACACACGACCACTCCCCCACCTCACAAAACAGCGTGCCCGGACCGCACTCCCCGGGCAGCCCGGTCACACACGCGATGCCGCTCCCCGGCGCGCCTTCGTCGATCATCCCGTCGCAGTCGTTGTCGAGCCCATCGCAAAACTCCGTCTCGTCTTCGCTGGGTGCGCACTCGCAGCCGTCCTCGAGCTCCCCGTTCGCGTCCACGCGGCCTGGCACACAGCCGTCGATCACCCCCTCGAACGGCCGCACGTACACCCCCGCCGGGGCCACGTCGTCACGGCGCGCGCTCGACACGATCTCCAGCGCCTCGGCCGGCACCAGCCCGTCTCGATCCGTCGCGTCGAACGTGAGCACGAGCTCCGCCGTCTGCCCCGGGAAGAGCGTCGCCGGGAAGCCGAGCACCGTCACGTCGCAGCTCGGCAGGCACAGCGTCGCGTCGAACAAACGCCCAAACCCCAGCGCGTCCGTCACCCGCACCGCGTCGATCACCAGCGCCGCCGACCCCGCGTTCCGGTTCGTCACGGTGAGCGTCAGCTCGCTCACCATCCCCACCGGGGGGGTCCCCCAGTCGAGCGCGGTCCCGTCTTCTTCGCAGCTCGACGAGCCCTTCACCGCCACACACAGATCGGGCACCCCGAGCGAGTCGTCGCGATCTGCCGTGCACGAGCACCCCGCCCCGCCGAGCACCACGCCGAGCGCCAGCGCCACCACCGCCGCCCGCGCCGCCCGCGCGGCCCCCTCACCACGTCGTTCCCACCGCACCATCCCGGCAACATAGCACGCGCCCGCGCCACCGCCGGCCCCCCGCCCCCGTTGCGGGCCGCCGTCTCGACCACCTCACCGCCGATCCCTCTATAGTGCGAGCGGCATGTCGTGCAAGCAGCTCGCCGCCGTCGCGTTCGCCATGGCCTTCGCCGTGGCACACGTTGGGAGCGCCGGCTGCACCTGCGACACCGATCACGGCGCGCGCTCGAGAGAGGCCGCTCCGGATCCAACTCAGGACGGAGCGGCCGACCCACCGCACCCCCCGGCGGCCGAGCCACCCTCCGCTGCGGCCCACTCGACACACGATGGAGCGGCCGTTCGAGCGCCGCCGTTCGCGGGGCCGTCGGGGCGTCCGAGCGCCGAGCCCACCCCCGCCGCGCCCGAGCGCCGCGGAGGAAACACACACATCGCCTCCTTCCGCCAAGCCAAGCAAGCGCTGGTGAAGCTCTACGACGACCACCGCACCACGCTCTACTGCGGCTGCCGCTACGACGCGCGGGGCGTGGTCGATCTCGGCACCTGCGGCTTCCGCTCCAAGACGCCGAGGAGCGCCGCACCGCGCATCGAGTGGGAGCACGTCGTCCCCGCCGAGGCGTTCGGTCGCTCGTTCCCCGAGTGGCGCGACGGCCACCCGGAGTGTGTCGACAGCCGCGGGCGCGCCTTCCGTGGTCGCAACTGCGCGCGGAAAACCTCCAGCGCCTTTCGCCACATGGAGGCCGACATGTACAACCTCTTCCCCGCCATCGCCGAGCTCAACCGCGACCGCTCCAATTTCTCGATGGCCCTCCTCGAGGGTGAGGCCCGCGCCTACGGCACCTGCGACGTCGAGATCAGCGACCGCAAGATCGAGCCTCGCCCCGAGATCCGCGGCGACATCGCCCGCACCTACCTCTACATGCACGCCGTCTATCCCGGGCGCGGCATCGTCTCCGACAAGAACCAGCGCCTCTTCCAGGCCTGGAGCGCCGAAGACCCCGTCGATCGGTGGGAGTGCGAACGCGCCCAGCGCATCCGCCGCGTCCAGCAGAACGACAACCCCATCCTCGCCAAGCTCTGCCCCCCTGGGCCCCAGGCCTCCCCTCCTCGTTAGAAGAGACGCCAGAGCTCCCCGGTGAGCCGTCGCCTCATCCCCGCGCCCGCGCGATCACCACGTCGAGCTCGGCCAAGCGGTCCGGAGCGTCGATCGCCTCCGCCAACTCGGCGACCACGGCTCGAACTCGTGCGACATCGATGGGTGTCCCCTGACGAACGAACAGCGTCTCAACATCCTGTTGATCGATCGGTCGCTTCGCTCACAGCGGCCAGCGCTGCGGCCAGCGTAGACACAGACTTGGTCACCCTCCCTCGAGCTCGTGTCGGCCGTGGGCACGGCGAAGTTTCTCTCACACCGCGCGAACCTCTTCGACCCCACGGTCGCGTGCCGGATCGGGCTCAGCGAGCAGCGGGGCGAGCTCCATGAGCTCGAGCGCGCGGGTGGGGGCCGTTCACCGCGTCCTCGTCGTGCCAGCCGTTGCCGCCGTTCCGGCGGCTTCTGCGAGCACTTCGCGCCAACGCTGGACGGCGATGGGTCGATCGAGGTCGCGCTCGAACACTTCGCGAGCCACCGCCCCGCGCCGGGCCGTGTCCGCGCGATCGGCGGCCGCGCCGGCGAGCGTGCGCGCGAGGCCGTCCACATCGCCCACGCGGAGCTCCCAGCCCACGTCGTGCGCGCGGATCACCCGCGCCACTTCGCTGTCGGCGGGGCCCACGAACACGAGCGGGCGCCCCGCCGCGAGGATGCCGTAGAGCTTGCTCGGCACGAGGAGCCCCTCGAGCCGATCGCGCAGCGACACGAGGTGCACGTCGGCGGCCGACAAACTCTGCGCCAGCGCCTCGAACGGCTGATAGGGCAGAAACCGCACCGTCGAGAGCCCCTCCGCCAGCCGCTCCGCCTCCGCGCGACGCACCCCATCGCCGATGAACAAGAAGCGCACCTCGGGGTGAGTGGCGTGGAGCGCGCGGGCCGCTCCGAGCAGCGTCTCCACGTCGTGCCCCTTGCCGATGTTGCCGCTGTACACCACCAGAAACTCCCCCTCCCGCGCGTGCTCGCGCCGGAACGGATTGTCGGCGTGGGCGAGCGGCCGCACCGCCTCCCCGTCCGACCAGTTGTGCACCACCCGGATCCGCTCGGGGGCCTGCCCCTGCGCCACCATCCGCTGGGCCATCCGCTCCGACAGCACCACCGTCGTGTGCGTAAGCCGATGGGTCAAGCGCGCCACCGCGCGGAGCGCGTGCGTCACCGCCTGCTCGGCCCCGAGCGCCTCGAGCTCCACCGCCGCCTCCGGATACACGTCTTGCACCCACGTCACGAACGGCACCCCGCGCGCCCGCGCCACGCCCCCCACCCCGGCCGCGATCATCGGCGGCGTCGTCAGCGCGAGGATCACGTCGGGCCGTCTCTCGGCCGCCACGCGCGCCACCGACGTCGCCCAGAACGACAGATAGTCCGACAGCCGATGCAGGTTCGTCCGCTTCCCGAGCCGCGTCGACCACGGCCGCACCACCTCCACCCCCCCGAGCACCTCCCGCGCCGGCAACAGCCCCCCGCCGAGATACGCGCCGCGGCTCGCCACCGCCGTCACCTCGTCCCCCAGCCCCACCAAGTCCTCACACAGCTGCGTCAACAGCTGCGCCGTCGCCGCCGTATCCGGCGCATAAAACTGGTTCACCGCCAACACCCGCATCCCGACCCTCTCGAGCGCTCAGCGCTTCTTGAACACGAGTCCACCCGTGCGCACCAGGAACGCGCGCAGGTGGGAAGGATGCGACACGCAGTCGAACCCATTCGACGAGAACCAGAGGATGGCGTCGTGCGGATCGATGCTGTTGCACGCGTCCGCGTCGGTCACCCAGTAGGTGTCCCAGTTGGCCTCGATCTTCTCGTACAAAAGCTCGCGAAACCGCCTCCCGCGAAGAAACGCCAGGTGACGCGCGACGCGTTTCGGGAAGATGAAGAGCGAGCGCCAGAGCACGTGATCGCGCACGGGGATCGACGCCTTGATGAGCTTCCCCTTCCAGTCGAAGTCGCTGAACGGACGCACCTCGTAGCCATCAGCGGCCCAGGGTCGGCACTGCCACGCCGGCGCGAAGAACACCACGCCTCCTGGCTTGAGCAGCCGCTTCACTTCCTCCAACGCCGTCTGCAGCTCGGGGATGTGCTCGAACACCGTGATCGTCCAGATCGCGTCGAAGCTCGCATCTTCGAACGGGTACCGCCCCCCCCGCGCCACCACGTAGGGCTTGTGATACCGCTCCGCGATCGACTCAGCCACGTCGGTCCCGGTGTAGTCCTCCACCATGTCCTGGAACACCCCGTTCCCCGACCCGATCTCGAGGCACCTCTTGTCTTGCAGGCGATGCTCACGGATGAACGCACGGAGCGCCGGGTACCAGTCATGGTCCGACGCTCGTTTCACCGTCTGCTCGTGGCGATACGTCTCGTGCCGCCGCCGATCGTAAAAGTCGACGTTCGCCTCCCGCGCCCCCTCGCCGTTCGTATCGCTGCCCGTCATCGGAACCTCGCCTTTCAGCTAGCGTTTCCTGCACTCCAGCAGGATTTGCCCCGCGAAGAGCCCTGGCCATTGGTCCGTACCCCATCGGTCGATGCGCCGACTCCAGCGCGCAGGCAACACGTGACGCCGCAGGAGCCACAAGGGAACGCTGCCTTCGGCCCTCACTCGCAAGAGCTCGAGATCGGGCACGGGAGCCACGAGCTCCCGCGGGGCAGAGTCGACGGTGAAGAACCTCAAGTGGGTGCGATCGAGGATGCCCGCCTCCTCGTAGTCGAAGCGTCCCGCCAACATGCGCGCTCGATACGACCAGAAGAGCACGTTGGGCACCGCGATGAGCACCTGTCCTCCGGGCGCGACGAAGCGCACCAGCCGTCCGAGCGTCCGAGCCGGCTCCGCCAGGTGCTCGAGCACGTGGCTCAACACCATCACGTCGAAGCGCTCTCCCTCCAGAAACTCGAGCGGGTCGCGCTCGACGTCGGCCACCCAACACCCGCGCATGTGCGCCCGCGCCGCCACAGCCTCGGCCTCCGACACGGTGATCCCCCACACCTCGGCGTGAGGGTGCGCCTCTTTCAAGAGACGCGCGTTGTCCCCAGCCCCACAGCCCACGTCGAGCACCCGCGCCACCGTCGGCGCCACCAACCCAACAAGCGCCGGATTCCCAGCGTTCTCGTAGATCCGGTCACGACACGTGGTGGGCATCAAGTGCACCTACCGAGCTCGGTCCTCGTTTGCACGCCAGGCCGGCGCCAGCAGCCGTGTTACAGCAAGCAACGACCACACCCATCGAGTGCGTACGCGCCGAGCCTTCTCGTAGCGCCGAACCTCGCGGCTGAGCGACGAGCGCAGCGCGTCGCCACGGGCCGACCGCTCGGGCACGCACTTTGAAGCACACTCCACCGCACTGCCGAGACCCTCCACGTCGTGACATGCCACGACGCGACCCTGGGAGCTCAACGCCTCGACGATCTCGAGCTGGTGATCGTTGACATGCTCACCGTTGGCGAACCGCCGCGCCACGACGACGGGTACGTGGCCTGCGTCGAGCGCATCCGCGATTGCCCCGCTTCCCCCGTGGCAAACCACCACCCGCGCGGCACGCATTCGAGCGAGGAGCTCGGAGCGCGGAACGAACGCCGCTCCTTGCAGCGGTGGTACAAGGGCCGCAGTCCCGTGCTGAACCCAAACCTCTTCGCCGCTCGTTCGGGCAACGTGCGCGAGTCCGTGCACGAGCCTCGTGAACGGACTCCCCGTCCCGGTGACACCAACGATCACAGGAGACCTCCCACGTACCGCGCCCACGGAGCCTTGATGGCTAGCTCGCGCCACTGCACGTAGAACACGTCCGCGAAGTAGCGCATCAGCTTTCCCGTGAGGGAGAGCTGATGCACAGCGCTCGCCGGCTCGACGTACACGACAGGGATCCCAGCGAGCTTGGCCACGAGCGCCGCCGGCACCGCGGGACCAGCTCCGGCCGACAACATCAACTCTGGCCGCTCGCGGGCAAAGATTGCGGCGACCTCCACCACGTTCCACGCCACCCGCCAGTCGCGCTCGGCATGGCTGATTCGATACGCGTTGGCCCCCAACGGCAACACCGGCGACAGGTCGTTCACGATCCAGACGAGCTCGTGCCCGTCGAGCGCCCCGACGAGACCGCAGAGATCAGTGAGATGTCCCCCGACGGACGATACGAGCGCGACCTTCACGCAGTGAAGCTAGCCCCTGGCCCCTCGCAGCGTCAAACAACGCAAGCTGTGTGCCCCTCCGGACCCGGGCACGTGTCGTGGGCAAGGGCGTGCCCATGTATGCCCGCACTCCAGTTCTCGCCGGAGGTGGGGGCTGGGGTCGTGACGACGGCGCTCTGCTTGGTACTGCCCGACATGGTCTAACACCACCTCGGCGCGTTTCTCACGCGCTCGCACGCGCGATGGTGGGACCAATCGCCTTCATGTCCCCGCACATCGGCGCCTGCATGATGCTTGTACAGCCCGTCGATGGTTGGCCACCCCGTGTTCTGGGTACTTCGACGTCGACGTGGTAGGGGGGCTTTGCAGAACCGCGTGAAACCCGTGTTTCGATCATGACCGTCGAGCGACGCGCCTTGAGCGGCAGCGTGGTCACAAGCCTGGCGCTCGCAGTTCAGTTCGGTCAGGCGATCGTGCTGGTGCCGCTCTTTCTGTCCCGATGGGGCGAAGGGAAGTACGGGCTTTGGCTGAGCCTGCTCGCGACGCAGTCGATCATCGCCACGCTTGACGCCGGCCATCAAGCCTACGTTGGCAACGAGCTCGCACGCCTCTACCCCGTCGACAAGACCGAGATGCGGCGTGTACTCGCGTCGGCGGTGTGGGTGGCCGGGCTCATCGGCGTCGTCGAGTTTGGCTTGGGCGCCTGCCTTTGGCTCTGGGGTGCCCTTCCGGCCCTCCTCGGCACCACTCAGGACGTTGTTACGACACATCACCTCCCATTCGCCCTCCTCGCGCACCTTGCGATGTGGGCCATCGTTGGGTCCGTAGGTGGCATCCTGGGCCGTATCCTTCCGCCCACCGGCCGCTACACGCGGTTCGTCGCTTGGGGAATCGCAGGGCACCTCTCGCTTCTCCTGGTCACAGTCGCAGGCATCATCCTGAACGCGTCGATCGCAGGCCTCGTGGTTGGTCTCGCGTTGGCGCAGCTGCTCTTCAGCATCGCCCTCCTTCGCGACCTCCGAAAGTCGTACCCGGAGCTCTATCCGTTCTGGAGGCCGGCCGACCTCCGCCTGGGCCTCTCGAATCTTTTGCGCTCGTTTGTGCTCACGTGCAGCGCACTGCTCGCACAGCTCCAGCAGAACGGACTCAACCTGCTAGTTTCCGGCGTTTTCGGCGCAGTGCTCCTCCCTCGCCTCGCGACCGCTCGAACTCTCGCCAACGTGTTCATGCAGGGCACCAACGTCATCGCCGCGCCGCTCGCACCTGACATTGTTCGCTACCACGTGAAGCATGAACCCGAGAAACTGGTCGGCGTGTGGGCCGGAATCTGGTTCGTGGGCGGCGTCGTCATCAACTTTGGCCTCGTTCTCTCTCTGGTCGTCGTCAAGCCGTTCTACGCCGCTTGGACGCGCGGCACGATGACCCTAGAGTGGTCTCTCTACCTGCCGCTTGTGGCCGCCGTTTCCATCAAAGCCTTTTCTGTCCCTCTCTTTACGTACCTCAGCGGCCTGAACCACCTGCGCGGTCTGTTCACGCTCGCCGCCCTGCAGGCAGTCGCGGTGCTCGGAGGCACCTCGCTTTTGGCTCACCCGTTAGGCCTTGCTGGCTCCGCACTCGCCATCCTGATCGCCGAGGTCGTCGGCTGCGCCACGCTCATCGCGTTCGTCGCGACAACGATGCGCGCCCACGCGATGAAATTTCCGTGGCCCGAGCTACGTGCCGCCGTGGTGCCCCCGCTCGTGACCTGTGCTGCCTTCGCGATCACCGGTGTTGCGGAAAAGGCCCTCTTCACCGTCGTCGGAGTGGCCCTCGGCTCTCTCGCGCTTGCCGGTCTGAACCAGTGGCGGACGCTCCCGAAGGAGGTGAAGGAACGAATCGGACGCCTATTCTCGCGCTTCAGGCGCAGCACCGAGCGACACTCGTGACGCACGTGTGTCCGACGGCGCGTGGCGTCACAGGAAACGTCAGGTCGAGTTCGCGCGGCGTTTCGCCCGCGAGCGGTCCCTCTCTAGATGGGCCCAAGCCCCCATGGTAGCCTTGTGCTCGTGCAAAGGACGGCAAGTCTCCGTGTCGCCGTGTTCTACGGCCTGTTGACGCTAACTCTCGCAGCAGCCAGCTGCGTGCTGGACCGAAACGGCCAGATGCCCGCCGATGACGGCACCACGAGTGCCGGAGGAATCGGAGGCTCACCGGTTGGGCCTGGGCCTGGGCCTGGGCCTGGGCCCGGGCCCGGGCCCGGACCGGGCCCCGGGCCCGGAGGTGCGGGGGGAGTCGGCGGCCAGACTGGCGGCAACGGAGGGACCGGCGCCGCGGGGGGTGGTGGAACCGGCGGCAGCGTGCTCGTGCCTCCCGAACTCGACGTCAACGGACTCCAGCTCTGGCACCGTGCCGACGTGGGCGTCTCGACGGATGGGACAAGCGTTACGGCATGGCACGATCTATCCGGCAACGAAAATCACGCCGCTCAGGGCATCTCCGCCGCTCAACCTCAACTCGTTGAGAACGCAATCAACGGCCTTCCAGGCATCGCGTTCGATGGGGTAGACGATCGACTCATCATCCCTCACGCACCTGGCCTCAACATAGGAACTACCAGCTTCCTCTACGTCACAGTGGGCCGATGGATCTCGCCAGAGGGCACATTCCGCGTCTGGGCGGCGAAGTCGTCCACTACACTCGCCAACAACTTTCGATTCTTTCGGGTCGGCTCTAACGGACTCTCCACGTATTGGGGCAACGACTTGGAGTTTCACCGTGTCGCCGGCGGCCCGGCGCTATCCGGCGTTGACTACATACTTGGATGGGGCCTCGACACCAGCACGAACGAGGTCATCTACATTGTAAACACCGCTGTTCGTCTTCCAGAGACTGCCGAGGGAATTGGAGTCAATGACCAGCCAATGACCATCGGGGGCGAAAGCGGCACGGGCATATACTTCGCCGCAATGCGCATCTCCGAACACGTATTCTACACTCGCCCAGTAGGCGGATTCTCGGACTCCGAAATCTCCGATATTATCGACTACTTCAAGGCCCGATACGGCCTGTGACGCGCAGCGTCTCTCGTCGCCGCGGCGGAGAGGCCACTCTAGTCTAGGTGTGGCCTGGCACTACACTAGTCGTGTTCTTGTCTGGTGCGCGCAATGACAGCCACTGCAAATGGCCGCCCGACAGGACGAACCAAGTACCCATTCCTTATCGCCGTGGTGACAGGAAGCGCCGCGGCGCTGCTCCCCATCGATCCCTCATCACTAACGGAAGACTTGGTTATCTTCATCTTCCTGAACTACGTACTCTTCTACTTTCTTGTCTGGAATGCCTGGCGGGCCACTCGCTCGTATGGCCTTCGCGCATTGCTTCAACCACCAGTGCTCGCCGGCGTTGCGCACTTTGGGTTCCTCTATCTGCTCCCTGGCGTTCGATTCTTTGACGCCGAGTCGATGAGCTTTCTTCCTCATGGACTCAGCTTCGTTGCGAAGGATTCGTACCGGGCATTAAACACCGCAATGCTCGGCATTCTTCTTGGCGCCGCGGCGATGTGGGCGGGATATGAAAGCGGACTGTCTAAGCGCGCAGCAAGTTTTTCGAGGTCCCTCATCCTCGAAACGGGCTTGGTTCGGCCTACGCCGCGAATAAACTTCATTGCGGTTGGCGCAGTGCTCGCTCTTGCCGTCGCCGGGTGGCTCTACTCGGTCAAGCTCGGCGTCTTCGGATACAGCACAGACGCTCACAGCTTAGCAGAGACACAGGCGATTCGAGGATGGGTGAAGGTTGCTACCGATGGTGGAGCGTTGGTGCTGCTCGTGCTCGCGGTGGCCATTAACACCGATCAATGGCGGCACCGAGGCGATGTGTGGCTGCTATTTCTTCTCGTCCTCCTATGGCAGATCGCCCTGGGGTTTCTCAGTGGCTTCAAGTCGCAAGTGGTGATGCCGTTCATCATCGTGGGATCCGCCACCTACGCCGTGAGAGGCCGCGTACCGCGCGCCTGGGTCGTGGCCACCCTCCTAATGCTTGCCCCGGCCTTCTTCGTTGTCGAGTCGTTCCGTGAGTACCGTCATAGCAGCCGAACCTTCGATGGCACGAGCCTCGGATCGATCGCAAGCACGATGGCGGAGGCCACGATCGACGGTCCAAGACGCCCCCGAAGGGAAGATCTCGCGCCCGCATGGCAACGAGTTCTGGCACGACAGGACGTCCTTTCATTCACGGCGGAAGGCATCGCCTTCAACACGGCGCATGGCATTCCTCCTGGGGCGCCAGACTTTCTCGGCTCGATCGTGCTGTCCCCATTGAATGCCTTTATCCCCCGAGCACTCTGGGAGGAGAAGATTCAAGTGAATGACGGTCGATGGTTCAACACTCGCGTTCTTGGTGCCCCATCGGCATCGCTGACCGCTATCGGCATGGGCCCGGTCGCCTTTCTCAATTTTGCCGGCGGGTTTCCGATGGTATTCTTTGGGTTTTTCCTGATCGGATTCATTCAGCGCGTCACCTGGGACACATTCCGCAGCCTTGGAATAGGTGGATGGATTGTGCTCCTGGGAATGCTCCCCGGCCTTGTTTTTATCTCGAGCAACGTTGGCGGATTCCTTGCAGGATTCTTTCGCCAGTTTCCTTTTGTTCTCGTCGCACAATACCTCGTGCTCGCGGCACCCCGCGTTGTTGTGGCGCACGACAATGCGTCGAGTCGCAGACCACAACGTAGTCCACCTCGTGGAGAGGCCAGTTAGTCGTCGTCACCGGTCGCACGCCGACACACGCGACGGGGTCGTCGACCTCCTTCAGGTGCTACGGGGCCGCGAGCTCTCGCCGAGAGTCTCGCTACAGCGAGTGAACACAGTTCCACCGACGCGCCGAACTACCCGAAAAACTCGACGTCGCGCCGAATAATTCTCGCTGGCACGCCGGCCACCAATGCGTGGGGCGGAACAGACCTCGTAACGATGGAACCCGCCGCGACGATCGCGCCTGCTCCAATCTCCACTCCCTTAAGAACTCTCGCATCCATTCCAATCCAAGCATTCTTTCCAATACGCACAGGCGCGGTCTCCACGTTTTGGACGCCGCCTGTGTACGTCTTGTGGAAGTCATGATCCGAGATTGTCACCCCCCACGCGATCTGAGTCCCCTCACCAATCTCGACATATTCCTTCGCGATGATCATATTCTTCCCCGACGTCGAGCAGCCGTCCAACTGGATGCGCCCGCCGCCGAGTACCCACAAGAGCGAACCACGGCCAATCTGATTGAAGCCTCTCACCTCAATAACACCCTCCTCCTCGAGGAAGAGAGAGTTCCGACCAGCCCAGCCCCGAAAACTGCTTCGCTCCGTTCCGAGGACCAGAAAACCCTCGTCCTTGAATCGAATCCTTGCTCCCCTTGCAAAGCTCAGCGAAGTACGCCAGTCCAAGTAGCAGCAGAGTCCGAGATAGCCGTTCGACACCGAAATCTTCTCAACGTTCGGACGAACGTGGAACAGCACGCTACGCGCAAGATTTGCCGGCGCCGTAGCATTCAGATGACCCAGTGGATTCTTCAACGGAAACTCCTTTCTGTTCGTCTCGCGCAATCGCTCCAAACTTCATCGCGGTGTCATCACTCACAGAGTCGAGCCACGGCTCTGAGCACACCATCAACTGCCACGCCAGCCGAGTACCTCGTTGCCACACGGCGCATTGCCTCTTGCCCCATCCGCCTCAGAAGTTCACGGTCAGCGGCGTCAACCAGCCTCGCAGCAAGCGCCTCAACGCTCCCAAACGGGAATGACCAACCGGTGCTTCCATCTACGACAAGGTCGGGACGACAGCCGACTTGATCACTCACGATTGCCGGACGCCCGCTTGCCATGGCCTCATTGACGACCAACCCCCAGGTTTCGGCATAATCTGAAGGCAGAACGAGGCAGTCCGCCGCTGAATATGCAGAGGTCATCTCCAACTGGTTGAGGAACCCTACCAACTTTACCGGGACCCGGTGGCGGATGACGTAATCCCGGATGCGCTCAAATTGCTCACCAGCACCAACGATCATTCCCACAATTGTCGGCACCCGCTTCGCTGCGATCTCCACAGCTTTCACAAAGTCCATCGGCCGCTTCTTCTCAATGAGCTTGCCAGCAAACAGAAAGCAGGTTGACCCACCAGACAGCCCAAAGCGCATCTTCTGATCTATCGAGGGCGTGCTACTCGCAGCGTCCATGTACCGCGTGTTGTCCACAAAGTGTGGGCAGAAGAAGATTCTGTCGGGTTCAATGTTCGCGCGCTCATAAAGTCTCTGATTGAGTTCTCCAACCGCAAGAAACCCTGAGTACTGCCGCAGAAGTCGCGTCTGGAGAAAGTGCCTCGCACCCGATCGCGGCGCGAGGACGTTGGAGTCACCTCTGACTAGCGTTGGCACTCGCAGCAGACGACAGGCCACTAGCGCCTGAACCAGCAGCAATGAGTGCCACCCGGTGATCAGGACAACATCGGGCTTTGCGCGCCATATGTCCAAGGCAATCTCCGGCGTATTGCATCCGGCAAACGCACTGAGCGATGGTTGGAGCGCTCTGTTCGTCACAACTCTCCACGAGTAGTCGTCAAGCAACGGAACGTCCCAATGGAACGAGACACCGAAGCCGGTGCCTTGCTGCGCGGCATCGGGGATCATTCCGTAGAACACCTCTACCTCGAGACTTGCCACCTTGGCCAGGGATGCGTACCAGAATGCTTGGTATTGTACGGGATGCGTCGCAATGATGAGCAGTCGACGCTTGGCAGACTTGCGACGCTTCAGGGTCGCACCTTTCTGCGTAACCAATGGTTTCCCCGCTAGTCGTTGACACGCTCAGCACAGTACGCACGACGAAGCGACGAGCGAAGCCATTGTATCGGCATTAGGTCGAAGTCCGTACGGCCTTCGTCGCTTGTAGCGATCATTTCGTGCTTCCCGCGCAAGACAGCGTACGCCAGCCATTTGGCTGTCTCAAGCGCAACGCGTGCGCGAAAGTGGTTCCATGCGACTTTCCCAGATACTGTTTCTCGGTCTAGGGTCTCACGGCGATTGGCGGCATGAATTTCATACATTAGGCGCTGTCGTTCCCAAGACCAATTCGAGTACGCATCAGGGTAGTAGGCGGGGCGCTGTTGTCGAATCGAGATCAGTGGCGCATCGACGTATCCAACGGCCCAGTTCCTTGCAAGGCGCATCCAGAGGTCGATATCTCCAAGCATCCCGAACTCCGTGCGCATGCCTCCGACGTCACTCCACGCTTCGCGCCGAATCATAGCGGTTCCGCGAACCGGACAACTCCAGCTTCGGAGCAGATACTCCTTGAGGAACCAACGTCCGTCAATACGTCCAGTCGGCAATGGCCATCGAAAGATGGTATCACTTCCATGGACACCGTATGGGTTGAACACAAATCCAATGTCGTCGTGTAGCTCGAGAGTATCGACCCAGCGCTCAAGCAAGTCACACCGATACACGTCGTCGTGGTGAAGTAAGGCTACGTACTTTCGACTTGCCTGTGCGACCGCGAAGTTTGCGTTGCCGGCCATGCCCAAGTTGCAATCAGGTTGGACGGCCCGTACTGATGGGATTCGACGCTGGAGTTGTTCGACCACTTCCCATGTTCCATCTGTTGAGCAGTCGTCGCTCACAAGTACTTCGTATCCCTCCAAAGTCTGGTCGAGGATAGTGTTGATCGTGGACTCCACGACGTTGACGTGGTTGTACGTAAGGAGGCACACTGACACATTGCAACCAGCATCTTTGTTCACGGCGGTCACCTCGGGTGAAAGCATGACACCCGCTTTAGGTATCTCCTGTCCTCTAGTTCCGCGCGAGACGCCGCTGCGGAGAACGGCTGCCTGGAGTTCGAGTGCGTCGCACGTGTCGAGCCGTAGCAAGGCCGACGCCGAACCACGTCACGAGGACAAGCACGAGGTACGTGCCGTACACATCAAGCACGTACTTTCGAAGCGACAGTTGCTCGGTTCGGGAGGGCCCGAGTATCCATGTTGTCACGCGTCGGAGCGCAGGCATCAAGACTGGGACCTTGTTCCAGTTGGTGTAGCGTACTCCGTCGTACCTGAAGCTCATGTCATACTCCTCTGGGACCTGAGTCGAGAAATGAGTCCAATTCCCTTGGACCTCGGAGAATGTCGCGAGAGAGCCGTCGGGATTTCTGAACGCCAGGTCGTATCCGGCGTCGAGCACGATCCATCGCTCATCCAGATTTGCTTCGACGAGGATGTGGCATGCTTGAGAGTCTCCACAGCGCATCTGAGCGATTCGAACGTCGATCCCTGCCCTGTTTAGAAGACGGGCCAGAACGTGGGCGTAGCTTCCGCATCCCCCGCGGGCCTCCATGAGGCTCAGGTCGGCGCCGTTGAGCCAGGTCTCGCGCGGTCCCGCGTCTTTCCGGCCGCCGAAGATAAGAATCCGTGGGCTCAAAAGGTCGTGGGTCACATGAAGTAGAGCTTCCGCTTGGTCCTTCTTGGACATCGCGGGGGTCGTCACCGCTGAAACGATGTGATCCAAGGTCCGATCGACGTAGCTCTTTTGGATATACAGTGCGCCAGCAACCGTGGCGAGGAAGGTGTGAAGAATAACGAGCACGTAGCTAGGACATCCGCGACCACGAACCGCTTCCAAGATGCGGCGCGCGCCGAGCGGCCAGCGCTCTCCGATACGCGTCCACGTGCTCACCTCGTTGGACACGTGTTTGGTGCTTGAGTTGGGCATCGGTGATTGTCGAGGCAACGAGAGACGTGCGCCGTTCAGGTACGGTACCATGGTGCATCTCGGGCGGTTTGTGTTCACCTTGCCGGGGTCACGAGGTACGCCAGGGAACCACAACGTGCGACAGGGCAGGCATCTCGGATGCCGAACTTCAAGGGGCGCTGTTGCCTTGGGCTTCAGTTCGCCTACTTACCCACGAACTGCGGAGGACTGACTCGAGTTCCGGCGGCGCGACGTCGTCCCCAGGAAGACTACTCATCTGAACAGTGGTCGAGGGCGGTCGACATGGGCTCGCGAGACCGGCGCGATCGCGGTCGACACGATGCATGGATCGTCGGGGTGGTTTCGACCACGCAGCTCTCGAGCGCGCGAGGTGGGAGGAGCACAGGCCTTCTACCGCGTTCACAAATCAACGCCCCGTACCGATCTTGTCACTGTTGTCTTCCACGGTTCTCGAGGTCGACGCGTGGGACAAGAGGGCGTTGTTACCAGGCTCCTGGGGCTGAGCCTGCGATGCGAACACAGGACGCCCACATCGGGGTAGCTTGGACTAGTCTTCCGCTCGTCCTATGCCTGGGCACCCCGACGAGAAGCATCCTAGTGACTATCTGGAGGGCCGTTCCCATCTTCCAACGCTCGACTCGTTGCGTGGCTTCGCAATTGCAGCTGTGCTGGCCTACCACTTCACGACCCTTCTCCATGCAAACACCACATCGCTCAAGTGGTTTGGACTTCTCGGGTCCGCAGGGTGGTGTGGGGTCGACGCGTTCTTCGTCCTCTCGGGATTCCTGATCACCCGGATCCTCCTTGACAGCAAGCACCACTCTCGTCCGCTTGTGAGGTTCTGGCGACGAAGAGCTCTGCGAATCTTTCCGCTCTACTATGCCTTTCTGATCGGGTGCGCGGCACTGGGAGTCTCCATCACGGCTCCCGAGAAATGGCTGCACCATGCACTTTATCTCAGCAACTGGACGACCCCTTTCACAGGGTGTAGCTCGGAATGGCTCTGCCACACATGGTCTCTCGCAATTGAGGAGCAGTTTTATCTAGTCTGGCCGATTTTGGTACTGACCCTTACGCCACGCACGGTGGCACGCATTTGCATCGTAGGAATGCTGATGGCACTAATGCTCAGGGTTGCGCTTCTCTTTCAGTTGTTCTCTATCGAACCGAATCAAATCGTCAATCTAGTGTACCGAGCCTCTGTGACGCGAATGGATGCTCTGCTTGGGGGGTCCCTGGTCGCATGTTTGTATGCGCTTCGGAGCAATTGGGTCACGGCCAAGTTCCTAGTTCCTGTTGCTGGGATAGCTGTCGCGGTGCTCGGTGCGGTGACAGCGACAAGCCGCGGGCTTCTCTGGTCGAGCCCGGTTGTCCAAACAATCGGCTATACTGCGTTGGCTGTGCTTTTCTCCACAGTAGTTGCGCTCGCCGCTGCGCCCGAATCGTCTGCCGCTGCCCGGCGCCTCGCGGGAGTTCTGAGATCGACTAGGCTTTCCGCACTCGGAAAATACAGCTACGCAATGTATCTCTTCCATTGGCCGATCGTGGTGACGATAGGACCCCACGTGCGATCCATTCAGGAGCAATATGCGTCATTGGGGCGCGCTGCTGTCGTTGTCGCCAGCGCCGTTGTCGGGTCAGCCGCCTCGTTTCTTCTTGCATGGGTCTCCTATCACTGCTTCGAGAAGTGGTTTCTGCGACTGAAGTAACATTTCGGGACGCTTGTCCGCGTCCGATTTGAGCGGCCGGTGTAGCGCGCACTCGGCGCTCCTTGGCCGCCGTGTCACCACGGTTCTGCAGAAGCTGCACCCAACGGTACGGGAGGGCTCGGGGTTAGGGGAGGGAGAGGGCTTTTTTTAGGTCGGTGATGAGGCGGCGGCTTACTCGGGCTTGTTGGCCGTCGGTGAGGACGATGGTGTGGCCTTCGGGCTGCTGGCGGAGGGTGCGGACGTGGCGGAGGCTCACGAGCTCGCCTCGGTGAGCGCGGAAGAACCCGAAGGGGGTGAGCCGACGCTCGAGCTCGCTGAGGCTCTCTTCGACCAGGTACTCGCGGTCCTGGTGCCAGAAGACGGTGTATTTGGCGGAGGCGTGAAAGCGGGTGATTTCGCGCGCGTCGAAGAGGTGGATGCTGCCCCCTTCGGTGGCGGTGACACGTGCGGAGCGGGCGCTGGCGCGCAGCACTTCCTGCACCACGTCGGCGACGTTGGGGATGGAGGCGTTTGGGTGCGCTCCGGGTTGGTCGTGGTCCCTCGCTCGCTCCCGCTCCCCCTCTTCCGCCCTGTCCCTCGCGCGCTGAGCCAGGTGGGCCGACGTCGGCTCTCGGGGTTGGGCGGGCTCGACGCGCGCTCGGACACGCTCCAGGGCGCGCTCGAGCTTGGCGCGCTGGATGGGTTTGAGGAGGTAGTCGACCGCGGCGACGTCGAAGGCCTCGATGGCGTGCTCGTCGTAGGCGGTGGTGAAGACGATCGCCGGTCGCGGGATACCGAGGTCGGGTGTGTCGGAGGCTCGAGGACCTTCGCCTCGCGTGGATCGTGCGGTGAGGGTGCGCGCCTCGGGGGCTCGCCCGGGTCGCGCGGTGGAGGTGGAGATGGAGGTGGGCTCCTGGGTGGCGCGGGCTACGGCGATGCCGTCGATTCCGGGCATGCGGATGTCGAGGAAGACGAGGTCGGGCTGGTCTTCGCGAATGCGCACGAGCGCTTCGTCGCCGTCGGCGGCTTCGCCCACCACGCGCACGCCGTCGAGGGCCTCGAGCAGGCGTGCGAGCCGGCTCCGCGCGAGGGGCTCGTCGTCGACGATGAGCGCGCGCAAGATCATGGCCGAGGCGCGCGGGGTCATGGTGGGTGGGGTCCCTCGAGGGGGAGCCGGAGCTCTACGGTGTAGCGACCTGGACGTTGCTGGTGGTGGAGCTCGGCGGCGCCGGCGTAGAGGCCGTCGAGGCGACGCCGCAGCTCGCGCAGTGAGGTGCCCGTCCCCGCGTGGGTCGAGTGCTCACGGCAGTCGTTGTCGAGCGTGAGCACGAGCATGCCCTCCTCCTCTCGGCCGGTGATGGTGAGGGTGCCGCCGTCGCGAAGCTGGGCCACGCCGTGGAGGACCGCGTTCTCGGCCAGCGGCTGCAGGACGAGCGGGGGCACGCGCACGCTCGCCAGGGCGTCTGCGACGTCGATCGACCAGGTGAGCCGCTCGCCGAAGCGCAACGTCTCGATGTCGAGGTAGTCGCGGGTGATGCTCAGCTCGTCGGCGAGGGGGACGCTGGCGCGCCGCGAGCTGTCGAGCGCGTAGCGGAAGAGGCTCGCGAGGCGCTCGACGGTCTCCTCTGCGCATGCGGGATCGGGGCGAATGAGGCTCGCCACGGTGTTGAGGCTGTTGAAGAGGAAGTGTGGGTTCACGCGCGCCTGGAGCGCGGCGAGCTCCGCGCGCATCGCGACGCGACGCGCGCGCTCCTCGCGACGCGAGGTCTCGTGAGCGCGGCGCTCGAGGGTTTGAAAGGTCATCGTGCCGACCACGACCACGGTGGCCGCGGCGGTGGCGATGAAGGAGCCCGCGATGCCCGACATGTCGCCGTCGCACCAGAGGGGGAGGATGGGCGCGAGCATGAGCTTGCCCAAGGTGACCGAGCCGACGATCGCCGCCGCGTGGGCCAGCGCGCGCAACGCCAGCGACTCCACGCGATACAGCACGCGCGGCATCACCCAGACGTAGGCGGCGTGGAGGGGTGCGCCGATGCAAAGGGTGCTCACCAGCTCGGTGATGTAGTGGAGGAAGAGGGTGGTCGGCGAGCTGGCGTCGACGAACTCCGGCCGGAGGAACATGAGCAGCACCGGGACGCCGCCGTAGATGGCCAGGATCCACCGCCAGCTCGTGGGCAAGAGCGGCGCGAGAGCCTCGGGGTGCTCGGCTCCACGGCTGATGCGCACTCGCGGAACGGTTGTGGCCTTCATGCGGGCCTCGATGATAGCGCACGCGGCCGTCGAAGCCCCCCGTGGTGACGAACGGCGGGCCGACGGCGACGAGTGGCGGCCCCCGATGGGCGAGCGGCGGCCTCCCACGGGTGAGCGGCGTGTACGCCTCGCTGGACGGGTCGGGCGTTCTTCGGCGCGGGTGAGCCGTTCATCGCGTGATCCTCACCGCTGGTCGCTCCGGCCTCGCGGAGCTGCCTCGGGCGACCTACCTCCGTCGCATGCCGACACGACCCCATCTCACCGCGCTCTTTTTGATCGTGCCCGCGCTCGTGGCTGCTTGCAGCGACGAGGACAGCGGTCCCAGTGACGTTGTCCTCCTCGACGCCCCTCCCGCTGGAGAGGGCGTGCAGTACCGGATGACCGCGAGCATCCCCTCCGGCAGCGAGGTGGAGTACTGCAGGTTCGTCGTGGCGCCGCCCGAAGGCCTGTGGGTGAACCGCGACGAGGTGCGCTACAGCGAGGGCAGCCACCACTTCCTCCTCTACGAGACGCAGTACGAGGAGATCCCCACCCACCGGAACGACGGTACCCCTGTCGCCGACATCGCGGTGGGGAGCGACATCTTCGACTGCAGCGAGGGGCCCACCAACGGCTGGTCGATCACGCGGCTGGTGGGGGGTTCCCAGAACTTCGACGGTTCGTCCGCGGTGCGCTTCCCCGAAGACGTGGCCCTTCGGGTGCGGCCGAACGCGGTGCTGATGATGAACGCCCACTACCTCAACACCAGCCCCGCACCGCTCGACGCGTCGGTCAACATCAACCTGTGGACCATCCCGAAGGCGCGGGTGAAGCACGAGGGCGACATCCTGTTCTGGTACAACATCTTCATCAAGGTGCCGGAGATGGCCCGCACCGACGCGCGCATGCGGTGCACCGTCCCCGAGGACGTGACGTTCACCACGATGCAGTCGCACATGCACTCGCGGGGGGTAGGCTTCGAGGCCGTGACGAACACCGGTGAGCGCCTCTATGAGAGCGCCGCCTGGGAGAATGTGCCGGTGAGCTACTTCGACGAGGGCCTCCCGGTGACGGCGGGTACCGTCATCGACTACCGCTGCGCCTACCAGAACAACGAGGGGCGGACGGTGTTCCAAGGGCCTCGCTCGACCGACGAGATGTGCATGCTCATCGGCGCCTTCTATCCCACCGTGCCCGGCCTCAGCTTCTGCTCGGCCGATCCCGCCGATCCGATGGGCACCAACTCCCTCGGCGCGGAGTGGGTGGGCAACGGCTCGGCGAGCTGCGCCGACACCATCACGTGCGTGCAGGAGGGTTTCTCGATCAGCGACGAGCGAGCCTTCTTCAACCACCTCCAGAGCTGCGTCGTCGACTCCGACGAGGCGGTGTCCCCCGAGGTGTCGGCTGCCGTCAGCTGCTTCTTGATGGCGGGACAAGACGCGGTCACCGCCTGCAGCGAAGAGCTCCAAGCCTGCTTCGCCAAGTGACCTGGGCCGGCAGCGACCGTGCTGCCGGGCCCACCGCGCACGCGCCGGCCCAGGCCGAGCTCTTGGTCCAAGTGCGGCGCCGGGCACCTGCTCGAGAAGGCGCGCTCGCCGCGACCGCTGGCGTGCGCTACATGGAGCGAGGTGATGGCGAACGAGCCGCGCAGCGACATCGCGTTCAACAAACTGGCCTACGACAACGTGGAGGGCGCACGGGGCTACGAGCGGATGCGCTTCTCCGGCGTGCTCGGCAAGAGCCGCGACGCGCGCGAGCGGCGGGCCTCACACTGCGCGATCCAGCAGTTCATGCGCGACTCGACCGTGCTCGACTGTCCCTGTGGCACCGGGCGCTGGTTCGAGCGCCTCGCGTTTCGGGCTTCGCGCATCATCGGTGTCGACATCGCCAAGGAGATGCTCGCGGTGGCGCGCGAGCGGCGCGTCCCCGGCGTGGAGATCGAGCTCTACGAAGGTGACGTGGAGCACCTCGAGCTCGAGGACGAGGCGGTGGAGCACGTGTTCTGCTTCGCCCTGATGAAGCACCTCCCCGACGACATCAAGCGCGCCGCGCTCCGTGAGCTCGCCCGTGTGTCCTCGGGCCGCCTCGCGGTGTCGTTCTGCCTCACCAACCCCGCGAGTCGAGCGCTGTGGCAGGCGCGGGGCTCCCGCGGCTACCCCAACACGCGGGCCGAGCTCGATGACCTCGCAGCGGCCGCCGGTCTCCGGGTGGGCGCCATCTACCCGGTGGGCGTCCCCGTGCTCGGCCTCGAGGCCATCGTCGTGCTCGAGCGCGATACGTGACGGCCGCCATGGCCGGCTGCGTGAGCTACGTCTCCTCTTGGCACCCGCCCGGCGCGCCGTCTCTTCACGAGCGGGACACCCTCACACGCGGATGGCACCGCGCCAGCGTTGTTGATGCTAGGTTTTATGGGTGGAGATTCTGGAGCTTGACGTCGTGACCGGGAAGCGAACGTCGTTCGCCGCGGAGTCGCGACGAGCCCTGCGCGCGCTCCTCAAGGCCAAGGTGCCATTCGCGGTCATCGGTGCGACGGCGCTTGCGGCGCGAGGGTTGCCGCGAATGACCAAGGATCTAGACCTCGTCGTCACCCTCGACGCGGCGTGGGATGCGCTCGACGTGCTCCTTGGTGCCGGCTTTTTCAGCGCCACCCCGATCGACCGCCGCGACGAGCCTGAGCCGATGTACGTGCTCAGGCGGGGATCGAGTGAGATCGATCTCCTCGTCGCCGCCGGAGAGCCCGAGCTCTCCGTCGTCGCCGAGGCCACGAGCACGCCGGTGTTCGGCGTCACCGCGCCCACCGCGTCCCTCGAGCATCTGATCTTGATGTACCTCTACAGCAATCAGATTCGTCACCAGGGAGATCTGGCGCGCATCGTCGTCGAGACGACGGTCGATCTGGTCGCTGTCGAGCGCTACCTCGCGGAGGTGCACGCCGAGATGCTGCCGGTGCTGCGCGAGCGCGTACACGCGGCGCGCCACCTGCCGCCGCCACCACCGCGACCCGTGCGCAACAAGAAGAGGTAGCGCTCGCGAAGCACCGGGCGTTTACGAGCGTGGACGCGCGAGGCGTGGTGGCCGAGACCCCTCGCGGCCTCGTGCGCCGCCGATCTTTGGTCCGCTTGAGACTGCGCCTGCGGAGCGACTGCGGCCTTGCGGGAGCGCGCGGTGGCGAAGCCGAACGATCTTGAAGTCTCGTTGCACGCGGCGCCGCGACGGGGAGCATGAGTCGTCCCGCGGTGGTCACGGTCCGAGGAGGATGCGGTCGCTGGCGCCGTCGATCGCGAAGGGGCGGGCGACCAGAGACGAGAGGCCCAGGAGGCCGTGGATGTTGCCGCCGAGGATCGCGACGGTTTGCTCGAGGTAGGGGAACGAGGGCGCGCGGAGCACGGGCACCGTCGTGGGCGGCTCGCTCGCCATCTCGAGCACCACGTCGCCGTAGTAGAAGGTGAGGGGGGTGCCCTCGGCGTCCACGCTCTCCACCGGCGTGTCGCCAGGCTGTTGCTCCTGGCCGAGCCACAAGGTGTCGGTCGCCCCGGTGTCGAACATGAGCCGAACCGGCTGAGCGTCGAGGAGCACCGGCGCGATCATGTGGCCCTGCACGTCGTCGAAGGGGAGCGCCGACCAGGCGTCGAGCTCCGGCGGGCCGTCGCCGATCGGGTGCCGCACGAGCCGGTCGTTGGCGGTGTCGACGAGGGTGACCCCCGCCTTCACGTAGTCGACGCCGAGGATGCCCACCACGGGCAGGCCCTCGATGGCGGGAAACGGCGCGAGGCCACCGCGGCCCGGCACCACGACGCTGTCACAGCCGAGCTCGATGGTGGCCACGTCGGGCACGAAGGCTGGGTCGCTCGGCTCCAAGAAGAGGAAGGTGAGGGCGCTGCCGGTGTCGAACATGAGCGCGGCGTCGACGCCATCGAGGCGGATCGGGACGTGCAGTCGATAGGGGATCGCGCCTGCCTCCGACACGATCATCGGCACGTCGTTGATGAGACACGAAGCGCCGCCCTGGCCGCCCTCGCCGCCCGCCCCCCCCCCCCCCCCTGGCCCCCCCCCCCCCCCCCTCCCCCCGCCGCCCCCCCCCGGGGGGACGGCCGCGGGGCACGCCGCGCCGACGATCA
>CAYOAL010000116.1:0-33327 GCA_964401935.1 uncultured Polyangiaceae bacterium | reverse complement strand
GCGTGGGGCCCCCCTCCCACCGCGTTGCGCTTGGGGCCCCAACACCCAAGCGCGCCTCGCGAGAGGCCGGGTGTCGTTCGGTCAGGTCGTGGGTGCGGGTGGGGGGGGCGTGCCGCGGCGTTCGTCGCTTTCACCTTGGTGCTGTTCTCGCTGTTCGTCGCCTCCGGTGCCGCGGCCGACGATCGGGCCTTGGCGGAGACCCTGTTCCTCGAGGGCAAGGCGCTCATGGACGCCAAGAAGTACGGCGAGGCGTGCAAGCGCTTCGAGGCGAGCCACCAGGCCGAGCCATCGGTAGGAGCGCTCCTCAACCTCGCGCGCTGTCACCAGCTCGATGGCAAGCTCGCGTCGGCGTGGCGCGAGTTTCGGGCGGCGGCGGCCTTCGCCGAGGAGCACAACCAGCGCGATCGCAAACAGGGGGCGCTCGACTACGCCGCCGAGCTCGAGCCTCGCCTGTCGAAGATGACGGTGATCGTCGAGCACCCCATCAAAGACCTGGTGATCAAGCGGGCCGACGAGACGCTCGCGCCGGAGCGCTTCGGTGAAGCCGAGCCCGTCGACGGGGGCACCTACGTCATCAGCGCCAGCGCTCCCGGCCACGTGTCGTGGCGCACCGAGGTGATCGTCGGTGCGGAGAAGGACGAGCACAGGGTCACCGTGCCGCGGCTCGAGCCGGAGCCGAGCTCCGACGCTCCGAGCGAGGCGCCGGACGGCATGCACCCACGCGCCATCGCGGGGCTCGCGCTCGCGGGGGTGGGCCTGGCGAGCGTGGTGGTGGGGATCGCCTTCGGCGCCACCGCCATCGACGATGAGCGTGAGCTCTCGGAGCGCTGTCTCGACAAGCGCTGCCCCCCCGACGCGCTGGAGTTCCGCGACGACATCGAGGTCCGGGCGCACGTCTCGACGGCCACGCTCGTCGTCGGCACGGCCGCGCTGGCGGCGGGGGCGGTGTTGTTCTTCACCGCACCCCACGGCTTGTGGGAAGAGGCGGCGCTCGTCGTCGTGCCGGAGATCGCGCCCGGCGTCGTCGGCTTCGGCGCCGCCGGTCGCTTCTAACCACCCCCCACGGGCAGCCGCGGCGAGCGCCGCGGTGGCCGCTGGGCTCAGCCGGTGCGACGGATGATGTGGTAGCCGAAGGGGGTCTCCACGACTCCGCTCGTGCCGCCTACGTCGAGGCCGAAGGCGGCCTCTTCGAACGCCTTCACCATCTGGCCGCGGCCGAAGGCGCCGAGGTCGCCGCCCTTCTTGCTCGAGGGACAGTCGGAGTGTTGCCGAGCGAGCTCGCCGAAGTCGGCGCCGCCATCGAGCTCGGTCTTGATGGTTTGGATCTGCGTCTGGGCATCGCCCTTGGAGCGGGTCGCGCTCGATCGCTCCGACCCTTGGTACATCAGCAGAATGTGAGATGCGCGGACCTGGCTCATCGTTCCCTCTTGTCCCGAGGCGCGCCGGCGTCGCCGCGTGCCTCGCGTGATGGGTTGACTCGTCCCGACGCGCCAAGCCGTGCCGCGGGAGCTCGGCCTGCCATCGGTGCGAGGAGCCTCGATATCGTCGGAGGGACGCTCGGTCAAGCGCGGTTACGCGAACGGCTCGGCGCGGCTCGAGGTCGGACCGCTCGGTGAGCCGTGGCCACGCCTCGCGCGGCGGTCATGGATCGAGCCGCAGCTCGACGCGGGTGCCCTCGAGGCAGAGGCGCCCTTTGCCCGGTGAGAAGGTGGCTTTGCGCGTGACGCCGCGCGTGAGCAGATCGGTGAGCTCCTTTGGGGTGAGCTTCTTGCCCTCGATCACGTAGGGGACCACGAACGCACAACCCTCGCGCCAGTGGGCGCAGCCCCACGCGCGGCGACCGGCGACGAGGCCCGCTCGTTCGCAAGCGGGGCAGCGGACGCCGCTGAGATCGGCGTCGCCGTGGACCGCGGCGGCCCGCCGGGCGGAAGGGGCGCCGCCGGGCACAGAGGCACCCTTGCCCCCGGGGAAAGAGAGCGCGACCTCCCCGCCTTCGAGGACGAGGGCAGCGCGAAAGCGACGCTTCTTCTTCGAGACAAATCCGGAGAGGACGGCGGTGCGTCCTCTCCGGAGGAGCTCTCCGACCTCGGCGGAGCGGAGCTCGCGTCCGGCGAGACGTTGTGGCACGCGAAACCGACAGGCGCTGCACTCGAAGCTGTGCCGCGCTCGCACAACGTTGGCGCGGCAGCGTGGGCAGGCGCCGAGGGCGGGGCGGAGCTCGAGGGAAGGAGAGGGGCTCTCCGACGCCGCGCCCTTCATGAGCGCGACGGTCTCGGTCACGAGGGCGCGCACGTCGGCCATGAACGCCTCGGCAGGATGGCGACCCTCGGCGACCCGAGCGAGCCGGGCCTCCCAGGTGCCGGTGAGCTCTGCCGAGCGCAGCGTGGGCACCGGCAGCCGCTCGATCAGCTCGACGCCCTTGTCGCACGCGACGAGCGCCTTCTTCTCGCGCTGGATGTACTCCCTCACGATGAGCGTCTCGATGATCGCGGCTCGTGTGGCCGGTGTCCCGAGCCCACAGTCTTTCATCGCCTCGAACAGCGCCTCGTCTTCGATGTGCCGGCCCGCCGTCTCCATCGCGCCGAGCAGCGAGGCCTCGGTGTACCGCGGTGGAGGCCTGGTGGTGCCCTCGAGAATCGACAGCTCGGCGGGGAGGCGCTCCCCGACGCGCACCCGCGGCAGGGCCTGCTCGGTGCCGGCACGCGGCGGCTCCACCGCGTGCCAACCCGCCTCGACGACCACGCGCCCGAACGTCGGGAAGTGATCGGGTGGCGGCGGCAGCTCCTCGAGGATCGCGTCGTTCGTTCGCCCTGGCCTCGGGGCTCCCTCGCTGGTGGCGAGGACGATCTGGGTGGTGTGGAAACGCGCGTCGGGGTGAAACGCAGCCAAGAATCGTCGCGCCACGAGCTCGAAGACGCGCGCTTCGTCGCCAGCGAGCGCGGGGAGCTTGCCGGTGGGGATGATGGCGTGGTGATCGGTGACCTTCGCGTCGTCGACGATGCGCGAGGTGATGCGGAGCGGCTGCGCTCCGAGGCGGGCGGCGTGGGCTGCGAGGCGCGGGTGGTCGGCGAAGGACGCGACGAGGCCGGCGAGCGTCGGCTCCTGATCGGCGGATAGATACCGCGAGGAGGTGCGGGGGTAGGTGATGGCCTTGTGGCGCTCGTAGAGAGACTGCAGGGTGGTGAGGGTGCGGTCGGCGGAGAAGCCGAGGCGCACGTTGGCGGTGCGCTGGAGGGAGGTGAGATCGAACAGCTGGGGTGGTCGCTCCCGCGTCTCCTTCTCTTGGATGTCGACCACGGTGAGCGGCAACGCGGCGCGCACCCGCGCCTCGAGCGTCTGGGCCAGCGCGGCGTCGGCGAGCCGAGTGGCTCCTCCCGGCGCCCGCCACTTGGTCGTGAAGGTGTCGCTCACCCTCGCCGCGAGCTCCCAGAACGGGCGCGGCTCGAAGCGCCGGATCTCGAGCTCGCGGTCGACCACGAGCGCGAGGGTCGGGGTCTGGACGCGGCCGATCGAGTGCACCCCCTCGCGGCTCGTGGCGAGGGTCATCGCTCGGGTCGCGTTCAGTCCTACCAGCCAGTCGGCCTCCGAGCGGCACCGCGCGGCGGCGGCGAGGCCGTCGTAGGCGCTCCCGGGGCGAAGCGTGGCGAAGCCGGTCCGGATGGCGGGCTCCGTGAGCGAGGAGATCCAGAGCCGCTCGATGGGCAGTCGACAGCTCGAGCGCGCGTACACGTAGCGAAAGATCAGCTCCCCCTCACGGCCCGCGTCACAGGCGTTGACGACGGACTCGAAGTCGCGGCGGCGCATCAGGTCGCGGACGATGCGCCACTGCGCGAGCGTGCGCTTGGCCGGTCGCAGGCGAAATGACGGGGGGAGCATCGGCAGGGTGGCGAACGACCACCGTTTCCAGGCCGCGTCGTAGGCCTCGGGCTCCTCGAGCTCTACGAGGTGGCCAATGCACCAGGTGATCGTCCAGCCATGGCCCACCAGCGCGCCCTTCGACGCGCGGCTCGCCCCGAGCACGCGCGCGAGGTCGCGGGCGACCGCAGGCTTCTCCGCGACGACGAGCTTCATCGATGTCCTTCGATATCAGGTCCCACCGGCGTCGGGTACAGCACGCCGCGTGCCGCCTCCGCCGTCCACGTCGTTGCGTGAAGTTGGCGACGGGACGGGGCGGCCGGAGGTGGCGGCCGCCATGGCGGGTGGCGGCGGCCGCCAGTGGCGGGAGGTGGCGGCCGCCGTGACGGGAGGTGACGGCGCAGCCCCGGTGACGACGTGCTCACGCGAGGTGGCACCCTGCCGCTTCGAGCGCACAGCGGGGACGCGGGGCGGAGCGTCTACGGCGCGGCGGAGCCTCGTTACGAGCTTGGTGCGAGACGTCCCCGTCGGGGCGCCGCGGGGCGTTGGTTGGCCCGGCCCAGGTCCCCCTCGCTCGCCGCCCGCGCACCGCCCACGGACTTCCCCCTGTGCGCGTGGTAATATTAATTATACTAATAACTTAAAGTGTTATCCGTGAGGCGTTTTCGAGGTGAAATGCAGGCGCTCGAGCGGGCGCTTTCGACCTCGGGAGAGCCTCCTCCGGTGCTCCCCTGGCCGCGCCAGGGTTTCGCCGCGCACTCCCCCCGAGGTCGCCCCGTCACTTCGTTACCAAGTTGTTTCTGGCTTGGTATGGGCGTTGCGATGGTCGCGGTCAGGTGTGTGACCATGACCCAGCGAACCTTCGACAGCCACGAGCCGAAACCGAAACCTCTCCCCTCGAGCGCGAGCCCTCGCGCCACGGCGAGCCCTCGCGCGGCGGGCGGCGCCGCGAGCCGCACCGAGTGGCGGTGGGGGGCGGCCGCGCTGTGCCTCGTCGCGCTGCTGAGCGGCTGCGGTGACGAGCTCGACACCACGGCCCCCGAGGGCGCGGGGAGCGGCAGCGGGGAAGGGGGCTCGTCCGCCGCGGTCGGGGGCAGCGGACCGACGGTGGCCACCGCGAGCGGCGCGGGGGGCGCGCCCACGGGCTCGGGCGGCAGCGGCGGCAGCGGCGGCGCCGGCGCGCAAGCCCCCGAGGGGCTCGCCGAGGTGGGCTCGCTGGTGGTGCTCGGCGACTCGATCGGCGATGGGGGCGGTCAAGGGCCCTACTACTACAACCTCCTCCGCGACGCGCTGGGTGCGCACTACGGCCCGATCGAGTACCGAAACCGCGCTCAGAGCGGCTCGAAGACCGGCGCGCTCCTTGGGCAGATCCAGGGGCTGCCGGCCGCGCTCCCGGGGCCGGTCGTGGTCGCCATCACGAGCGGCGGCAACGACATGAAGGACAACCTCCTGCCGATCTTGGCGGGGCTCGACGGACCTCTGCGCACCCAGATGGGCGCGAACATCGACGCCGCCCTCGACGCCCTCGAGGCGCCTGGACGGTTCGGGGCGGGGGTCGAGGTGTTCGTGTTCTACGCGACCATCTACGACGCGAGCGACGGCCAAGGCAACTTCGGCTCCTCCGGCTGCAACGTGGAGCTCGACAGTCCGAGCTCGACCGATCCGTTCTTCGAGAGCTGGAACGGCGAGATCGGCGCGCGGGTCGTCGATCACGGCGCGGCGTTGGTCGACATGCACGGCCACTTCTACGGCCACGGCTTCAACCACCCGCCGAGCTGGTACGCGGGCGACTGCACCCACCCCAACACCGCCGGCCACGCCGAGCTGTCGAGCTTGTTCTTCGGGTTGATCACCGGGACGTGAGGCGCGCGCGGGGGGCTTCATCACGGCCCCGCCGCGGGCTCAGCCCCCTTCGTCTTCGATGATGCCCGGCCCGTTGTCGTCGTCGTCCCCATCGACGTCACCGCGCACCTTGCGGATGCACTCTCCGAAGGCGTCGCAGTCTTTCTCCTCGAGGCACTTCGAGGCGGCCTTGATCTTCTCCGGATCGCTGTCCTTGACCTTCTCGGGGCACTCCTTGAGGCAGTCGGCGCGCGCCTGCTGCAGCATCCCCTTGAGGAAGCTGTCGCCGAGCTCCGGCGGCATGTCTTTCATCATCTCCTGCGCGCAGGCCATCACCCGATCGCAGATCTTCGGGCAGAGATCGGCGGCCTTGGGGAGCTTCTCGCCGGGGCTCTCGGAGGGCTCGGGGCTCGCGTCGCTCGGGGCGGGGGCGGCGTCTTCCACGCCCGCGTCTTCCACCTCCGAGACCGGCTCCGGCGGCGCCTCCGGCTCTGGCTCCGGTTCGGGCGCGGGACCCGCGTCGGGCTGGGCGGTGAGCTCGGCGAGCGCCTTCTGACGGGCTTCTCGCTCTTTGCGGGCCTGGGCGCGCTGCTGCGAGGAGGCGGGCCGAAGGGCGCTGTAGCCGCCGACCTGATCCCCGCTGGAAGCGCAGCTCAGGGCCAGGAGGCCGCCGAGGCCGAGCGAGAGGCACAACACGGTGGCTCGAGTGGCGTTCACGGGGGGAACATAACGGCGGACCCTAGAAATTGCATCCACGAGATAGTCACGTTAGCAAGGCTGTGGGTCGTGTCGTCCACGGCCAGCCCGTCGCCCAAGCGGCGACATATTCGTCCGAAGGCACGCGGTGCGGCTAGAATCGCACCCAAATACGCCGCACGTTGCGAGGTCCTGGTGATTACCTGTCCGGCCTGCTCCAAACAAAATCAAGACCACTACCGTTTCTGCCTGGGCTGCGGCGCCGAGCTGCCCCGAGGCGGCGCCGCCGCGCAGCCGTCACGGCCCGAGGCGGAGGATCCCGTCATCCAGGATGAGGAGACCAACGTGGGGGGGACGGTCTCGCAGCTGCCCCCCGACCCGACCCCAGCGCCGCCGGAGCAACCGGTGGTGCGTGCGGCGGCGCTCGAGGAGCCGGCCGACGACGACGCGGCGCCGCTCCCGCCCGGCAAGTGCCCGGAGTGCGACTACGTCAACCCCCCCACCAACCGGTTCTGCGCCTCCTGCGGTTTTCGGCTCGATCAGGTGCAGGTGGCCAAGAAGCCCAAGCCTGTCCCCGTCGAGGATGGAGAGCTCGGCGCCATCCTCATCGCTCTCGACCCGGAGGGCAACGAGGTGGGACGCCATCGCCTCGCGGTGGGCGAGTCGATCATCGGGCGCTCGAGCGGCGGCATCTTCGCCGGCGACACCTTCCTCTCGCCGCAACACGCGGTGTTCGTGGCCGAGCACGGCAAGGTGCGCGTGCGCGATGCCGGGTCGCTCAACGGTGTGTTCCGCAAGCTCCTGGCCGAGCAGCGCTCACCGCTCGCGTCCGGCCAGCGCTTCCGCATCGGCCAAGAGCTCTTGCAGTACGACGAGCTCGCGCCCGAGAAGACGGGCGACGATGGCGTCTCGGCGCAGGGCACCAACGTGGATGGCGTGGTGGGCACCGTCAGCCTCGTGGTGGGTCGCGAGACGGCGCGACCGTCGCACCCCCTGTTCGAGCGCGGCATGAACCTCGGCCGCGAGCGGGGCGACGTGCTCTTCCCCGAAGACGGTTACGTGTCGGGGCTGCACTGCCACGTGTCGTACGAGGATGGCGACGTCTTCGTCACCGATCTCGGCAGCTCGAACGGCACCTTCGTGCAGCTCCTCGGCGACACCGAGCTGCGCAACGGCGACGTGCTGCTGATGGGCCAGCAGCTCTTCCGCCTCACCTGCTGACCGCGCTCTGCGGACCGCGCTCTGCGGACCGCGCTCCTCGGGCCGCGCTCTGCGGACCGCGCTCCTCGGGCCGCGCGTCAGCCGCGCAGCCAGGCCGCCGCTTGCCGGGCGTAGTAGGTGAAGATGACGTCGGCGCCGGCGCGGCGGATGGCGGTGAGCGACTCGAGCACCACGCGCTTCTCGTCGAGCCAGCCGTTCTGCGAGGCGGCCTTGAGCATCGCGTACTCGCCGCTCACCTGGTAGGCGGCCACCGGCAGGGCGGTGGCTTCCCGCAGCAGGCGGATGACGTCGAGGTACGGTCCCGCCGGTTTCACCATGACGATGTCGGCGCCCTCGGCCTCGTCGAGCGCCACCTCGCGCAGCGCCTCGCGCACGTTCGCCGGGTCCATCTGGTAGGTCTTCTTGTCGCCAAACTTCGGGGCCGACTCGAGCGCGTCGCGAAACGGCCCGTAGAACGCGGAGGCGTACTTGGCGGTGTAGGCGAGGAGGCTCACCTCGGTGTGGCCGGCGGCGTCGAGGGCGTCCCGAATGGCGCCGATCCGCCCATCCATCATGTCGCTCGGGGCGATGATGTCGGCGCCCGCCTCCGCCTGCGTCAGCGACTGCCGAACCAACACCTCCACCGTCTCGTCGTTGAGGATCCGGCCGTCCTTCACGATGCCGTCGTGACCGTCGCTCGAGTAAGGATCGAGGGCGACGTCGGTGCAGAGCACCACCTCGGGGAAGGCCTCGCGGAGGGCGCGGAGATAGCGCGGGATGATGCCGTCGGGGTTGTAGCTCTCCTCGCCCCGGGCGCTCTTGTGGGCGGCATCCACGTTGGGAAACAAGACGACGGTGCTCACGCCATCGCGGAGGGCACCCTCTACCTCGCGCTTGAGATCCTCGAGACCGAGGCGGAAGCAGCCCGGCATCGACGGGATAGGGTGCTTGTCGGCCTCTTCGTGAACGAAGAGCGGGTAGATGAAGTGGTGGGGCGCGAGGTAGGTCTCGCGCGCGAAGTCGCGGATGGCGGCGCTCTTGCGGTTTCGTCGCGGGCGTTGTCGCATGGTGGGCGACTCCTTGCCGGGTTCTTAAGGGTTGGGACGAGCTCTCGGAATTCGTGAGACGAGGGTCTAGAGACGCTAAGGTAGAGGGGCGCTTGCGCCAAGCAGCCAAGAGAGCAGTCAGCGAGAACACGCATGTACACCGTCACCAGCGGGATCCACATCCACTTCGGTCACCACGTCCGCGGCCACGACGGGCCGTGTATCTCGCTCCACGGGCACACCTGGAAGTTCGAGGTCACGCTCGGCTCGAGCGAGCTCGACGTGCAGGGCTTCGTCATCGATTTCGACGTGCTGCACGCGCGGGTGATGACCCCGGCCCACGCGCTGCTCGATCACAGCCTCGCGGTGGGAGCCCACACCTGGGAGGAGACGGCCCGCGATCTTGCCGTCCTCGGGGAGAAGCTCGTCGCCTCACGCCACGAGACCATCGGCTCGCTCGGCGTGCGGCAGCCGATCCTCGAGGGCGAGCTCTGTGGGGCCCGCAACGAGATGCCGGGGGGGATCAAGGTGGCGGTGTTCCCCTTCACCCCCACCTCCGAGCGGCTCGCGTCCTGGCTGTACGACGTTACCCGCGAGGCGGTGGGCGAGCCGCGGGTGCGGGTGGTCGCGGCGAGGGTGTTCGAGACGCTCCACCCCACCGAGCTCGTGGCCGAGTACCGCCCCTGACCGAGCCTGCGGCCGTGGCCTCGGGGGCCGCGCCAGACCCTCGCCGGGCCGCTCATGCCGAGAGCCACCTCGGGCGCGCTCTGGTAGAAGCGGAGGATGATGGCGCGCAAACAGGTGGTCCTCGTCACCGGCGCCGGTGGTGAGGTCGGCAACGGGCTCATCTATCGGCTCGCGAAGAAGTCCAGCTACGACATCCTCGCGCTCGATCTGAAGGAGCTGGACGAGGACACGACGAGCAACTGTCTGGCGCGTCTCTCGGGCGACATCCTCGATCCTCGCCTCCTCGAGCGGCTGGTGAGCGAATACGAGATCCACGCCATCTTCCATCTCGCCGCGTTGCTCTCCACCCGGGCGGAGTTTACCCCCGAGACCGCCCACGAGGTGAACGTGCGCGGCACGCTCAACCTCCTCAAGCTCGCGGTGGAGCAGTCGCGCTGGCATGGGCGGCGGGTGAAATTTCTCTTCCCGAGCTCGATCGCGGTGTACGGCCTGCCCAGCCTCGCGCTGAAGCACCAGGCGGGGGCGGTGGGGGAGCAGGAGCACACGTTCCCCACCACGATGTACGGCTGCAACAAACTCTACTGCGAGCACCTCGGGCGCTACTACGCGCGCCATTACCGGCAGCTCGCGGTGGAGGGCGAGAAACACGGCGTCGACTTTCGCTCGATTCGCTTTCCCGGCCTCATCTCCGCGTTCACCGTGCCCCACGGGGGCACGAGCGACTACGGCCCGGAGATGATCCACGCCGCGGCGCAGGGCCTGCCGTACGCGTGCTTCGTGCGCGAGGACACCCGCATACCGTTCATGGCCATGCCGGACGCCGTCGACGCGCTGCTCCAGCTGATGGAGGCGCCGCTCGAGAGCCTCACCCGCCTCGTGTACAACATCGGCGCCTACAGCCCCAGCGCCGGCGAGTTTGCCGCCCTCGTGCGTGGCGCGTTCCCCGCGGCCGAGATCACCTTCGCGCCGGATCTCAAGCGGCAGGCGATCGTCGATTCGTGGCCCGAGGCGGTGAACGACAGCGCCGCCCGCCAAGACTGGGGGTTTTCGCCGAGCTACGATCTCGACCGCACCTTCGAGGAGTACCTCGTGCCCAACATCCGACGCCGCTACGGCCTCGCCGACTGACGGCGAGGTGCTCGGCGCGCCGCGCCCGTCACGGCGCGGTGAGGCGCGGCGCCCGCGTGAGCGACATGAGGTAGATTCGGAGCGGAGCGCGGCCCTCGTCGTCGAGCTCGGCGTAGGCGTCGCGGGCCTGCTGCGCGGCGCCGCTGTGGGCGAGGATGGCCTCCTCGAGGGTGGGGGCGCGCGCGTCGTGCAGGTAAGGCCGGCTCCGGGCGATGCCCCAGAGCGGGCGCGTGAGAAACTGCGAAGCGAGCACGCCGCGGTAGCTCTTGTGCTCCCGAAGGTTGGGGCCCATCACGTGGCGACGCAGATCGCTGAAGAGGTGCACCGCCACCTTCCCCTCCGCGTCGCGGCGCACGCGCGGCTCGCCTCCGTGCTCGGCCAGATCCACGCGCACCCGCTTGCCGCTCGGGAGCGTGAGCTCGTATACCGTGCTCTCGAGCGGCAGGGACGGCACGTGGCAGCTCGCGCAGCCGAGCTCGCGAAAGCGCGCCTCTCCCGCCGGCCACAGCGCCATGAAGTCGCTGCGGAGCGGCAGCTCGGTCTGGGGGACCTCCTGCATGGCCACGAACAGCGTGAGGGCGGCGAGCTGGCCGTCCGTGATCTCGGAGGTCACGCCATCGCCGTCGGGATCGGGGAGGCCGAACGACCCGATGCGGTTGTCGTCTCCCGCGCGCACCAGCCGCTCGGTCTGCATGCCGTGGTGGAGCGCGAGCTCGTCCTCCACCACCTCGACGAGGGTCGCGGCGTGGCCCTTGTGGCCAAACGGGCGCACCACCAGATCGCGATCGACGCCGCGGATCTCGCTCGGATCGACGTCGCCGGTCGCGCCGACGCTGAGGAAGCCGAAGCTCACCCCCTTGCTCTCGAGCGCCACCCGCACCGACGTGCTCCGGGCGCGCGCCTCCTCCGCCGCCCGTCGGCGCAGGCGCACGAGGTCGCGGGTCATCTCCTTGGCCAAGAGCTCCACGAGGCCTGCGCCGTGGAGCGGGGGAGGGTTGCGCTCGAGCGCCGAGTCGGGGCGATCGCCGTCGCCGTCGAGGAAGGCGTTGTCGGAGGCGTCGCCGCCACCGGCCACGCCGCCGCGTCGATGACACTCGGCGCAGGCATAGGCGTCGGGGCCGCCGCGGGCCCCGCGATGCACGCGCCGCAGCGCCGCCGCGCCCGCGCTCTCTCGATCTCCGAAGCCGTCGCGGCGGGTGAAGCGATACAGAAAGAGCTGCCCCCCGATGGCATACAGCGCCTCGGGGGCCGCGGTCGCCACCTCCTCGGCGGTGAGCCGGGTGCTCGCGAAGGTGGCCCCGGGGGTGGCCGCGTCGCGAAAGCGCGCCTCTCGACGCCGGGCGTCGCGGCCGAGCGCGTCGAGCGCGTGGGCGGGGCCGAGGCCGGGATGGGCGGGGCTCACCACCCCGAGGTCGCGCGCCGACGACGCGGGGCTTGGCGCCGGCGCGAGGCGATCGCGCGCGCAGAGGCCGACGCCCGCGGCCACCACGACGGCAGCAAACAGACGCCAGCCGCTCACGGCCCAGCCGCTGCCGGCCCGGCCGCTGCCGCCGGCGTGCTCGCGCCGCGCCGACGTCATCGCTCCACCCGAAGCTTGGGCTCGCGGGTGAGCGACAACAGGAAGATGTGCAGATCGGCCTGCTCCTCGGGGCTCAGCGCCACGAAGGCGGCCTGCTGCGCCGCGGCCTCGCCGCCGTGGGCGCGGATCGCGTCGGGGATGGTCGCGGCGCGGCCATCGTGCAGATACGGCGCCGACTCCGCCACGCCCCACAGCGGCCGTGTGAGCCACACCTGTCGTCCCACCCCATCGGGGTCGTCGTTGTCGTCGGCGAGCTCGGGGCCCATGTCGTGGCGCTTGAGATCGCTGAAGAGCTGCACCTGCGAGCTGTCGGCTCGCGGGGGCTCGCCGTCGCGTCCGAGCAGGAAGCGCACCGGCGCCGCGTCGGTGGTGTCGGAGTGCTCCTCCACCTCCATCACCGACAACGGGAGCGCTCGACGGTGGCAGTCGACACAGCCGAGCTGGTCGAACAGGCGGCTCCCGTTGGCCCAGCGCACGCGCAAGCCGGGGTCGTGGGGCGGCACGATCACCGGCACCTCGAGGAGCGCCATGTACACCGCGAGGGCGGTGAGCGTGCCCTCCTCGAGCTCGCGCTGACGACCGTCGGCGTCGGGATCCCACCACTTGTGCCCCTCGCCCATGAGGCCGGGATCGGGGTCGTCGCGATGCGACAAGGCGAGCACGTGCGACTGGATGCCGAAGTGCACGCGCGCCGCCCGCTCGGCGAAGCGGCGCAGCGCGGCGGTGTGGCCCTTCCAGCCGAACGGCTTCACGATCAAATCGGCGTCGACGCCCTCCACCCCGGCGGCGTCGAGGCTGCCGTCGGGGTGCGCGGTGAGGGTGCCGAAGCTCACCTCCTTGCTCGCGAGCTTCACCGTCACCGGCTCGCCTCGCTCGCGCGCGTCGGCGAGGGCCCGCGCCCGCGCGCGGACGAGCTCGGAGGTCATCTCGCGGGCGAGCTGCTGCACGTAGCCGAGCCCGAGCACCGCCGGTGGGTTGCGCGCCACCGCCGACGAGAGGCGCTCACCGTCGCCGAAGTAGAACGCGGTGGCGGTGGCCATGCCGGCCCCGTTGAGGCCCCCGCTCGCGTGACAACCGGCGCAGGCGTAGCTGTCGAGCCCGCCCCGTTCGCCGTCGTGCACCCGGACGAGGCGCCCGTGACGGGCGTCGCGGGAGCCGTCGCCGTAGCCGTCGCGCTTGCGAAACTCGTGCTCGAAGGCGCCGTCCCCGAGCACGAACAGCTGCTCGACGGTGTATGCGCCCTGATCGATCTGAGCTTGCAACACGAAGATGTGCTCGCTGTCCTCGCCGGTCTCGAAGGCCTCGAGGAACTCCTCGGCGCGCTCGAGCTCGTAGAGCTCGACGGCGTCGGAGAGCCGCTCGTCGAGCACGCGCGGGGTGGGCGGCTGGCCACGGGGCCAGGGGATGGCGCCGTGGTCGGCGACGGCGCCGAAGCTCGCCGGCGCGAGCGGATCGCTCTGAGAGGCGAGCGCGGCGGTGGCCACGCTGGCCAGCCAGCCGAACGCGAGGATGAGCTGCCGAGAGCGCAACGGCCAAGAGGTAGCTGGCCTCGCGAGGCTCGTAAAGCCTCGGGCGCGCCGGCGCCTCGGCAGATTTCGCTCCGATCGGGCGACGGCCGCGTTACTGTGATCGGGTGGGGCTCTCGCGACGAGAGGCGATGCTGGCGCTTTCGACGTTGCCCGTCGTCGGCTGTGCGCGCAGCTTCTCGTTCCGCGGCGTGGTCGAGCGCGGCCGCTTGCTCGTCCCCGCGGCCGAGCTCGCGAAGCTCGAGACGTCGGACGACGTCCTCCGGATCCGCGCCGAGCCCGCCGGCGCGCTCGTGTTCTTGCGGCGGCAGCGTGCGGGCTGGTCGGTGGTGTTCGGTCGGTGCACGCACTCCGGCTGCGAGCTCACGGCCGATCCGGGCGGCTTCGACTGCCCCTGTCACGGCTCACGCTTCGGGCCCGACGGCGCCGTCGTCGGCGGCCCCGCGCTCCGCCCCCTCGGTCGACCTCGCACGCTAGAGACGCAGGAAGGTCTGGTGCTGGAGGTGGGCGCGTGAGGCCGTCCGCCCCTGGGCGCCCGCGGGAGCGAGGCGCCGCGTTCGGGAGGATGCTCGCCCTCGCTCTTGGGCTCTCGCTGTCGCTCCCGGCCCGCGCCCAGCCAAGCGACCCAGAGCCCGGCGAAGCAGAGCCCGGCGAAGCAGAGCCCGGCGAAGCAGAGCCCGGCGAAGGAGCGCCGAGCGAACCGAACGCGGGCGCGCCGGAGCCCGGTGCCCCGCAGCCGACCGAGCCCAGGCCCGACTGGGGGGTCGCGTCCGGTCTCGACACCGTGAGCCCGTGGGAGCCGAAGAGCGACGACTGGGGCGACGCGCGCGAGACGGTGAGCCCGTGGCCGGTCGGGGCCAAGCCCCCCGAGCCGGCGCCCGAGGGCCCGGAGGTGACGCGCGACGTGGACGCACGGATCGATCTGCGCTTCGGCGAGCGCCAGCGGCGCCGTGTGCTCGACCCGCTGGTGCGCGGCGGCATCTACGACCGCCCGTATCTGTTGCGGGTGGGCACCGACGCGACGGCGGTGGCGATCGGGGGCTACTTCGATTTTCTCGGGGCCTACGAGCGCGTGGAGGGCGTCTCCGATGGGTTCTCGTTCGAGGCGCGCCGTTTCAACCTCTTCCTCACCTCACGCATCGCGGATCGGCTGCGCCTCACCTCCGAGCTCGAGTTCGAGCATGGCACCGAGCGGATCTCGCTCGAGACCGCGCTCTGCGACGTGCTCCTGCACCACACCTTCAACCTGCGCGCGGGGATCCTCCTGTCGCCCATCGGTCGCTTCAACATCACCCACGACGCGCCCCTCTACGACGTGGTCGATCGACCGCTCGTGTCCACGCGCATCATCCCCGCCACCTTGTCGGAGCCGGGCGCGGGATTCTTTGGCGCGTTCTACCCTGGCGCCGGCCACCGCCTCACCTACGAGGTCTACGTCACGAGCGGCCTCGGCGTCGGCGTGATCGCCGCGGAGGGGACGCGCCTGTCCGAAGGACGGAGCCCCGAGGTGTTCGCCGCCGACAACAACGGCTCTCCGGCGGTGGTGGGGCGCCTCTCGTTTCAGTCGCGCACCGATGGTTTCGTTCAAGGCGAAGTGGCGGCCTCGGGCTACGCCGGCGTGTACAACACCTTCGCTATCGAAGATCAGCGCGTCGACGACCCGCGCTGGCTCCGCGTCCTCGCCCTCGACGCGAGCACCAGCGCCGGACCGGTGGCCCTTCGCGGCGAGCTCGCGGTGGCCGGCGTCGATGTCCCCGATGGCCTCACGAGCTTGCACGCCCGCCGCCAGTATGGCGCCTACCTCGACACGACGGTCACCTTCTTTCAGCGTCCGCTCTGGCTCTTCGAGCTCGCGTCTCTCGCGGCGGTGGCCCGCGTCGACTACGTCGACCTCAACCTCGACGACCGCGAGGGCACCGGCGAGCCCATGGGCGAGGAGCACACCCGCCTCTCGGTGGGCATCTCGTTTCGACCCGCGCCGGGAACGGCGCTCCGGCTCGTGTACCACCACGACTGGCTCACCGACGAGCTCGGCAACCCCACCCGCGCCGCCGGCGTACAGCTCGGCCTCGCCACCTACTTCTGATGCACAAGGTCCGCACGCTCGTCACCCTCGGTGCCGCCCTCCTCGCGAGCGGCTGCGACGTGCTCTTGACCGAGGTGCCGGCCGACGCCGTGGTCTTCGAAGGCCCCATCGACGGCTTGACCGGCGCGCAGCTCCGCTCCTTCTTCGCCGGCGACGAGGCCTTCGGTCGCTTCTTCGCGGCCGACACCGGCCTCGGGCCCATCTTCAACGCCGCCGCCTGCGTGCAGTGTCACCCCGGCGATGGTCGTGGGCATCCCTCGCTGAACCTCCTCCGCTTCGGGCGCGGCGACCCGAACGATCCGCGCGCGTTCGACTACCTCGAGGCCCTCGGCGGTCCCCAGCTCCAAGACCGCGCGATCCCCGGCTATGAGCCGGAGACCTTGCCGCCCGATGTGGTGGTCTCCGAGCGCGGCGGTCCGATCGTGGCAGGCCTCGGGCTCCTCGAGGGCGTGCCGGCCGCGACGCTCCGCGCGCTCGAAGACCCCGACGACCTCGATGGCGACGGCATCAGCGGGCGCCTCAGCTTCGTCGTCCCTCCCGACTTCGTGCACACCCCGGCCACCTGCGACTGCGACGACTGCCGCCTCGTCGAGGGCACCTGCAGGCTGCTCGGGCGCTTCGGGCGCAAGGCCACCGCCGTGAACCTGTTGCAGCAGACGGTGAGCGCTTACCACCAAGACATGGGGATCACCTCCGATCGGCTCCCCGACGAGCTCTTCAACCCTTCGGTGGGAGGTCCGAGCGGTGACACCGTCCCGGAGCCGGAGGTGGGCAGCGACGAGGTCGCCAACGTGGTGTTCTACCTCCGCACGCTCCGTCCGCCGGCGCGGCGCTCGGTCGACGATCCGGAGGTGCTGGCGGGGGAGGCGCTCTTCACCACGATCGGCTGCGCGGCGTGCCACCTGCCCGCGCTCCCTACCGGCGCGAGCGCCATTGAGCCGCTCGCCTTCACCACCGCCGCGGCCTACACCGATCTGCTCTTGCACGACATGGGCGAAGCCCTCGCCGACGACTTTCCAGAGGGAGACGCGACCGGTCGCGAGTGGCGCACGACCCCGCTCTGGGGCCTCGGGATCGTCGCCACCCAGCTCGGCGGCGAGGCCTTCTACCTGCACGACGGGCGCGCGCGCAGCCTGTCGGAGGCGATCCTGCTCCACGGCGGTGAAGCCCTCGCGGCCTCGCAGCGCTTCGCCGCGCTCTCCGCCGCCGAGCGGCGCCGCTTGCTCGCGTTCCTCGCGTCGCTCTGACGCGAGGGGGGGCGTTGCCCGCCCTCGCGGAAAGTGCGATGGACGCGACGGTGATCGTCGACGTGCTCCTCGTGGTGCTGGGCCTCGCGCTGCTCGTGGGCGGCGGCGAGGCGCTGGTGCGCGGCGCGAGCGGGGTGGCGATCCTCGCGCGGGTGACACCGGCGGTGGTGGGGCTCACCATCGTCGCGGCGGGGACGTCGATGCCGGAGCTGGTCGTGTCCACGCAGGCGGCGCTCGCGGGGAGCCCGGGCCTGTCGGTCGGCAACGTCGTCGGCTCGAACCTCTTCAACATCGGCGCCATCGTCGGCATCGCGGCGCTCGTCCACCCCCTCCGCATCCAGGGCAACACCGTCCGCCTCGAGTGGCCGGTGATGATGTTGGCGGCGCTCCAGCTCCACCTTTTGTCGCGAGATGGCCTGGTGGATCGTCTCGAGGGAGCGTTCCTGCTCGCGGCCCTCGTCGTGTTCATCGCCTACGCGGTCTTGCTCGGCCGCAAGGCCACCGCCGCGGTCGAGCAGGCCGAGTTCGCCGACGTCGCCACCGCCTCGTTCGGTCGGACGGGGAGGGCGGCGACCCTCCTGAACGTCGGCGCCATCGTGGCCGGCGGCGGGCTGCTCGCCGGCGGCTCCACCGCGCTGGTGAGCGGCGCGGTCGGGATGGCGAGCGCGCTCGGTGTGTCGGATGCGACCATCGGCTTGACGGTGGTGGCCGCCGGGACCAGCACCCCCGAGCTCGTCACGTCGCTCGTGGCGGCGCGTCGCGGCCAGGACGACATCGCGGTCGGCAACGTGGTCGGCTCGAACATCTTCAACGTGCTCGGGATCCTCGGCACCACCGCGCTGATCCTGCCGCTGCCGGTGCCCGACACCATCATCGCGCGCGACAACTGGTGGATGATCGGCGCCTCGTTGCTCCTCTTCCCGCTGATGAAGTCGGACATGCGGATCACCCGCGCGGAGGGGGCGGTGCTGGTGGGAGGGTTCCTCGTCTACATGACCCTCCTCGTCCGCACGATCTGAGAGCGCCAACGGCCGCCGCCGGCGCTGCTCTCGCGCCGCTCCCGTCGCGGCGGTGGTCGAGGTACAAGCCCCCCATGACCATTTTCGGCAAGATCCTCCGGGGCGAGATCCCGTGCCACAAAGTGTACGAGGACGACCACGTGCTCGCCTTCCTCGACATCAACCCGGTGAGCCACGGACACACGCTGGTGATCCCCAAGGAGCCGGCGGCGACGCTCGACGCGCTGAGCGACGCGTCGGCGGCGGCCATCGGTCGCGTCCTCCCGCGCTTGTGTCGCGCCGTGAAGCAGGCCTCGGGTTGTGAGGCGTACAACGTGCTCCAGAACAACGGACCGCTGGCCCATCAGGCCGTGTTCCATGTGCACTTCCACATCATCCCCAAGCCCAACGCCGACGACGGGCTCGGCGTGGGGTGGCCGAGCGGCACGCTCGACGCGGACGCGGCCGCCGCGCTGGTCGAGGCGATCCGCGGCGCGCTCGCCTGAAGGGGCTCAGCGCGGCATCGTGTGGAGCGCGTCGGCGAGCTCGGCGACGAGGCGCTCGAAGCGCGCGCGTAGGTCGGTCTGGCCGGCGAGGTGCCTGCCAAAGCGTTCGCGCAGCGCCGCCGCCGCGGCGCCGGAGAGGCCCCAGCGCGCGTCGATGGCCTCCACGCTCTCGTGGCCTGCCTCGCGCTCGGCGACGTAGCGCGCGTAGTGCTCGAGCGGCCACGGCAGCGCGTCGTGCGGGGCGGCGTCGGGGCGGACGACCACGCTCGTCTCGGCGCTGTCCTCGAACGGCGAACGTCGTCGGGTCGGGGCGACGTCGGTGGCATCGGCCACGCTCGTGCCGGCGACGCCGTCGAGCGCGTCCAGCGCGGCGGCGGTGGCCGGTGCAACCGCGGCTGGAGCGGCGGCCACGCTCGCGGCGTCGGGGGTGGGGGCCGCGCGGGTCACGCCGGTCTCGGAGGCGGCGGGGGGCGGGAGGTCGCCGAGCACCGAGAGCGCAATGGCGCGATCGACGAGCTGGGTGCGGGCCTGGTTGCGTCGCGGCGTCTCCACCGCCTGGGCGCCGCTCATCGTGGCCACGAACGAGGGACTCTCGGCGGCTGGCTCGAGCGCGGGGGGCAGCCGGATGCGATGGGTGCTCTGGCGGCTGAGGTCGTCGCTCAGGCTCGCCTCGAGCGACAGCGACGCCTCCATGTCGAGTACCCGCGCGCAGATCTCCGCGTAGCGCTGCGGACGATGCAGCCGCATGTCGACGATGTCGTCGGCGAGCGCGCGCGCCCACGCGAGGTTCGCGTTGTCCCACACCTCGGTGAGCTGGAGCTCTGCCAAGAGCTGGCGCCGCTCGCCCTCGCTCTTGCCGTAGAGGCGCGCCGAGATGGTGGCCCACGCCTCGAAGTCGTTCACCACGTCCGGCCCGCTCATGCCTGTCCGATCTTAGTCTCTCGCCCGCCGAGCGTCAGTCCGCATCGGTCTCCCCGTTCGTCGCCTCGGCCGCGGCGGCGCCCCCGTTCGCGCGGAGGGGGGAGGCAGCCCGTCGACGGAGCGGCGGCAACACGAAGAGAAACGCCACCGAGAGCGTCACCGAGAGCCCGAAGGCGCCGCCGTAGCCCACCGCTTCGGTGAGCGGCCCCGAGCCGAGGCCCGGCACCCCCTTGCCGATCACCTCGAGCGCGGCGAGAGCGGTGAAGTGAGTGGCTCCGATCCGGCGATCGGTGCGCGACATCATGAGCGCGAACATCGCCGTGGTGAGCCCGCCGCCGCAGAAGTGCTCCGCGCACGTGATCCCGATCACCTGCGCGGCGCTCGGCGCCTCGAGGGTGGTGAGCCACCACTGTGCCGCGAGCGGGGCGATGCGCGCGCAGGCGAACAGCGCGAGCGTGCCCCAGATCGACCAGCGCGACGCCAGCCACCCGCCGGCGAGGGAGCCCGCGAGCGAGAGGAGCATGCCCCACGTGCCCAGCCACAGACCGATCTCACCGCGGTCGAACCCGGCGTCGACGAGGAACGGCTTGAACATCCCGTCTGCCACCGACTCGCCGACTTTGTAGGAGAGCACGGCGAGCGCGAGCGAGCCCGCGCCGGGGGCAGCAAGCGCGGTCGAGAGGGCGCGCATGGTGGCCCGGTAGGCGGGGCGGGCTCGGCCGCGGGGCGACGCCTCGACCCGCGGCGGCTCCCGAAACCGCCACGTCACCCCGAGAGCCACGGCGATCACGAGCGCCATCACCACGAGCGACGGCGTGAAGCCGACGCGCGACGACAGCCACAGCAGCAGGCCCCCGCCGCTGAGCATGCCGAGCTTGTAGCCCACCACCTGCGCCGCGTTCCCCATGCCGAGATCCCGCTCGCGGAGCATGTCGACGGCCAGCCCATCCACGGCGATGTCGAGCGTGGCCGCGAACAGGTTCATCGCCCCCACCGCGAGCGCCAACGGGAGGATCCGCGCGTCGCCGACCGCCCCGGTCGCGAGCGCGCCGAGCGCCAGCGCGGCCTGCATGGGGACAATCCACGCCTTGCGCGTGGCGCTCGCGTCCACCCACGGCGCCCACAGCGGCTTGAGGAGCCACGGCGCCGAGATCGCGCCCCCAGCGAGGCTGATGACCGTGAGCGACGCCCCCGCTTCCCGCAGCAACACGGGCACGGCGCTGACCTGAAAGCCGAACGGGAGGCCCTGCACGAAGTAGAGGAGCCAGAGAATGGCGAGACGTCGCGACATGGACCACCCAACGCGCTCCGTATCATCGCCCAAGAGCGGTCGAGGTGGTCGTCGCGCGCGCCACGTCGTGCGAATCGGGCGCGGCGGGGCGACCCACCGGAGCTCCGGATCGGCTGACCGGCCGGTCTGGGCAAGGGGGCATGGCAGCGCGGCGATCCATGGATCGCGCCGTGCAGCGAGCGACCCGCGTTGGCCACCACCCCGTCTCCGCCCCCAACGTACGAGAATCTCGGTCGTGGCGCGCGAACAGGGGCGGGGTGCGGGCGGTGGCACCCTTCCTGCTAATTCGCGTCACGAAGACGGTGTGACAATGCTCCCCGCGGAAGGCGGGGGTGGAGCCCGGAGATGAGCGCTAGTTCGGAGAAAGTCGTTGCCCCTCTCGAGAATCCCGACCGTCTCGAGCACGCGGAGAGCGGGATCGTTCGCGTCCCCTACCAGGCCATCACGCGCCCGCTCACGGAGCAGGCGGTGGAGGGTTTGCGCCCAGGCTTCATCGAAGAGCAGCGCCTCGCCGATCTGCTGTTCCGCAAGCGCATTCGTCGCGCTGGGCGCGGCCTGATGTTCTGTGACGGGGTGGTGTACGAGCTCCACGAGGCGGTCCGCATCGACGGCCCCCAAGCCGGGAGCACCGATCCCTATGGGCTCACCGGAACCGTCGAGCGGCTCGACGAGCTGCAGCGCGCCGGGGGCTCGGTGGGGCCGATGGGCATGCACCTCGGCAGCGCGACGTACCGGGTGGTGCGAGGCCTGCTCGCCGTGGCGCGCAGCAGCGAAGCGCCGCTCGCGGGCTGAGCCACGCCCGCGCGAGCGCTGGCCCTGTGACCTCGCGAGGTCGTGGGGCGCCGCGGTTTCGGCGCTGGAGCCACGCCCGCCCGAGCGCTGGCCCGGTGACCTCGCGAGGTCTCCGTTCGTCCCGCTCTTCGCGCTCGCGCGCGGCGCAGGGTCGGCCCTCGGGCCGCACCCCGTTTCGCTTGGGACGCTCGCCTGCGCGCCGAAGCCTCGGCCGGTGGGCCGACACCGCGTGGACTCCAGGAGGGCTCCGCGCCGCCCGCGATCTGGCCACAGCGGAATGTTCGACCGTGGACGAACCCATGGGTCCCGGCGCTTTAGCCTGGATCGAGGGCGCGCTGCCTACATCGGAGCAGAAGCGGCGACGATCCGATCGGATCACCCGTTGGCCACTTTTCGGGCCTTATAGCCGGCCGGCCGGCCGGATTTCGGGCACATCCGGACGGCACCGCTCTTGCGATGAACCCGAAGGATGTCGGCTCGTTTCCCCGTCGCGCTCTGGAGATCCGCGCTCGTGCTCGCCCTCGCCTCGGCCCTCGCCGCTTGCAACCTGGTGACGGGCGCGGACGGCCTGGTGATCGCCGACGACGAGGACGCGGCGGGCAGCGACGGCTCGGGCGCAGGCACCGCAGAGGGCGCGGGTGGGCAGAGCGCTGGGCAGGGCGGGGCGGGTCAGGGCCCGAGCACGAGCGGCGTCGGCGCGGGCGGCCCGATCGAGGACGCGGGCCCCGTCGACGGCGTGACCATCGACGCGATCGTCCTGTTCCAGAGCGTGGAGCGTCCGTTGATGGAGAGCGGCGCGAAGGTGTCGACGAGCACGCCGGTGGTGGCCCATCGAGACGGGCTCTTGCGCGTGTTCTACACCGTCGACGGCAGCTACAACGGCCAGCCGCTCTTCGCGCGCCTCCACTTCCAAGGCCAAGACCCCCTCGTGGTGCAGGCGACCCCGAGCGGCACCTCGCAGATGGGGAACCTCGGCTCGACCATCAACTTCGACGTGCCCGGCGCCTACCTCACCGTGGGGTCGTCGTATCGGGTGGAGCTCGTGCAAGCCCGCGAGCTGACCACCGGCGCCAACGTCGCCGCCACCTATCCCACCACCGCCGGCGCGTTCGAGGCCACCGAGGCGCGGCAGGCAGGCACCCTCATCGTCACCCTCGTGCCGGTGCGCTACAACGCGGACGGCTCCGGCCGCTTGCCCGACACCTCGCCGGCGCAGCTCGCGCGCTACGAGGAGCTGTTCTACGCCATGTATCCGGTGGCCGACGTAGACATCGTGGTGCGCAGTCAGCCGCTCGCCTGGGGCTCGACGGTGTCGAGCAACGGGAACGGATGGAGCGCGCTGCTCGACGCGGTGGCCGAGCTCCGCAACAACGACAACGCTCCGTTCAACAACTACTACTACGGCATCCTCGCCCCCGCGGCCTCGGCGCAGAGCTTCTGCGGCGGCGGCTGCGTGGCCGGCCTCGGCTTCCTCGGCGGCCCGAGCGACGACTGGTCGCACTCGGCCATCGGCCTCGGCTTCAGCGGCGACATGGCCACCGAGACCGCCGTGCACGAGCTCGGTCACAACCACGGCCGCGAGCACGCGCCCTGCGGCGGCGTGAGCGGCGCCGACGGCAGCTATCCCTACAGCGGGGCCAAGCTCGGCTCGTGGGGCTACAACCTCGTCACCGGGCAGCTGTACAACCCGCAGAGCTACGTCGACATGATGAGCTACTGCAACCCGACGTGGATCAGCGACTACAACTACGAGAACATCTTCGAGCGCATCCAACACGTCAACGGCGTCGCCGACATGTACATCCCGCCGGAGCTGCGGAACCGCACCTATACGCGGGCGCGGGTGGAGCCCGACGGCTCGCTCACGTGGCTCGCCGACGTGACCCTCGCGCGACCCCCGTGGGGAGAGCTCACGCCCCTCACCGTCGACACCGCGAGCGGCCCCGAGCAGACCACCGCGAGCTTCATCCGCTACGATCACATCCCCGGTGGCGTGCTGTTCATCCCGCCCACCCAGGCGGCGCTCACCGCTGGCGGCGGCGTCTACACCCAGATCGATGGGGCGCCGATCTACGGCGTGATGCCCTGAGGCGCGGCGCGCGCTTCGCACGGAGGGGGGAGACCCTCGGGGGAGGGGAGACCCTCAGGCGCCTTCGGGCTTGCGGGGGAAGCTGCTCGGCACCGGGGGCACGTTGTGCACGCGGTCGGGGTACATCTCCACCATCCAGTGGATGATGTCGCGCATGCCCACCACGCCCACCGGTCGCCCGTCGTGATCGACGATGGGGATGTGGCGGTAGCCCTCCACGCTCATGCGGTTCAGCGCGAAGGCTACGCTCGCGTCGTGGGGGAGCGTGTCGGGCTCGGGCGTCATCACCTCGCGCACCGCCACCGACGCCGGATCGGTGGCCGTCCCCGCGATCTTGGTGAGCACGTCGCGCTCGGTGAAGATCCCGAGGAGGCGGTCGTCGTCCACCACCAGCGCGCACCCTGCGCGCTCGCGGTTCATGAGCGCGATCACCTCCGACACCTTCTGCTCCGGCCTCACCCGCGTGATGTCGCGGCGAGGCACCTCGCCGAGCGGCGCGTCGAGGATCTCCCCCGCCTTCTCGCGGTCGTCCTCGTAGGCCGACTCGTTCCTGTCGCTCGTCAGCGGGTTCGTCATCCACGAATTCTACCCCCGTTCGGCGCGCCGTGGGTTGTGATCCGCGGTTGTGTGATGTAATCGGCGCCATCGCTCATGGGGAGGCAAGACGTAGCTCCGGATGCCGCCGGAAACCGCATGCGTGCGTTCACTCGGGCCGTCCTCGACGACATCACCGGGCTCGAGCGCATGCTCGCCTCCGACGTGTTCGAGAAGGGGGTGCGGCGGATTGGGGCCGAGCAGGAGATGTTCCTGGTCGATCGCGCCCGCCAGCCGGCCCCCATCGCGGTGGAGCTGCTCGACAAGCTCGGGGGTGACGCGCGGCTCACCAACGAGCTCGCCAAGTTCAACCTCGAGGCCAACCTGTCGCCGCAGATCTTCGGCAAGAGCTGCCTCCGTAACATGGAGGACGAGCTCGAGCTGTTGATCAAGCTCGTCGACGACACCGCGCGCGACCAGTTCGGCTGCGGGGTGGCCCTCACCGGTATCCTCCCCACGCTGCGGCTCGCCCACCTCGGCCTCGACAACATGACGCCGAACCCGCGCTACTTCGAGCTCAACAAGGCCATCAGCGCGTTCAACGACGGCGCCTTCAGCATCGTCATCAAGGGCCTCGACGAGCTCGACATCACGCACGACAACGTGCTCATGGAGGCGGCCAACACGAGCTTCCAGGTGCACTTCCAGGTGGCCCCCGCGGAGTTTGCGGCCCTCTACAACCTGGCCCAGGCCATCAGCGCCCCGGTGCTCGCCGCCGCCGTCAACTCCCCGTTGCTCCTCGGCCAGCGCCTCTGGCAGGAGACGCGCGTCGCCCTCTTCCAGCGCTCGGTCGACGCGCGCAGCGCCACCCACAAAGCGCGCGCGCGGCCCACGCGGGTGAGCTTCGGCGACGCCTGGGTGGAGGAGTCGATCCTCGAGATCTACAAGGACGACATCACCAAGTTTCGCATCATGCTCTCCACCGAGGACATCGACGAGAGCCCGCTCAAGGTGCTGGACGCGGGGGGCGTCCCCGAGCTGCGCGCCCTCCGGATGCACACCAGCACGGTGTGGCGCTGGAACCGGGCCTGCTATGGGGTACACGCCGGTGTGCCCCACCTCCGCATCGAGAACCGCATCCTCCCCGCTGGCCCCACCATCATCGACGAGGTGGCCAACGCGGCCTTCTTCTTCGGCTTGATGGCCTGCATGGCCGACCAATACTCGCGCATCGATCGGGTGATGAGCTTCGACGACGCCAAGAGCAACTTCTTCGCGGCTGCTCGTCACGGCCTCAACGCCCAGTTCAACTGGCTCGGGGGCGAGCGTCACACCGCCCACGATCTCATCATGAACGAGCTGTTGCCCAACGCGAAAGAGGGGCTGCTCACCCACGGGATCGATCCTGCCGACGTGGAGCGCTACCTCGGCGTCATCGAGGAGCGGGTGGCCTCGCAGCAGACCGGCTCGATGTGGGCGCTGCGCTCGCTCAAGGAGATGGCCGACGCCCCCGTCGACGTGCGCATGCGGTCGCTCACCTCCGCCATCTACAAGAACCAGCACAAGGGCCGACCGGTGCACAAGTGGAAGCTGGCGTCGCTCTACCGCACCCGCGACTGGTTCCCGAGCTACCGCACGGTGGGCCAGTTCATGAGCACCGACATGTACACGGTGCGCAAAGACGACCCCATCGATCTGGCGGCCCGGGTGATGGAGTGGCGACAGGTGCGGCACGTGCCGGTGGAGGACGACCACGGCAAGCTCGTGGGCCTGATCTCGTTCCGCGATCTGTTGCGCCTGGTGGCCAACCCCGAGCTCGAGGTGGAGACGGTGGAAGACATCATGCGCGCCGATCCGCTCACGGTGCGCGCCGACACGCCCACGCTCCAGGCGCTCACCATCATGCGCGAGAAGAACATCGGCAGCCTCCCCGTCGTCGACGACGAGGGGCAGCTCATCGGCCTGGTCACCGTTTACGATCTGCTCGACATCGCGGGCAAGGTGCTCGAAGACTTCCTGCGCGGCGAGGAGTCGCGCCCGAGCCAGAGCTGAGCGCGCCGGCGCCCTCCGCTACCAGCGCCCTCCGCTACCAGCGCCCTCCGCTACCAGCGCCCTCCGCTACCAGCGCTCGATGCGCCAGCCGCGCCGTCGCGCGACGCGACCGAGGCGCGCGTCGGGGTTCACCGCCACCGGCTCGGCCACGTGCTCGAGGAGCGGCAGATCGGTGATGCTGTCGGAGTAGAAGATGGCCTCTCGGAGGGGCGCCCCGAGCGCGGCGGCCCGCCGCTCGGTGAGCTCGATCTTCCCCCGCCCGTAACAGAGCGGCTTGTGGGGCCGCCCGGTGAAGCGCCCCTCCGCGTCCACCTCGAGCGTGGAGCAGATCACGTGCTCGATGCCGAGCTCGGCCGCGAGGGGCTCGGCCGCGTAGCGCGTGGCGCCGGTCACGATGGCGAGCGTGTCGCCCGCCGTCCGGTGCCGCTCCACCGCACGCCGCCCCGCCTCGCTCACGTGCTCGAGCACGTAGCCCCGAAACCAGGTGCGGCAGGTGTCGATCATCCACCGCTCCTCCTTGCCCGCGTAGTCGCGCACCACCGCTTCGGCCACGCGCTCGGCGTCGATTACCCCCAAGGTGTACTGAAGCAGCCAGAAGGCCACCTTCGCCGCGTCGCGCAGGTTCGCCTCCCCGATGTCGCGCTGGTAGCGCATCCACAGCGTGGCCGTGTCTTTGCGCACCAGCGTGCGGTCCATGTCGAACAGCGCCGCTCGCACCTGCCTCGTCCTAGTCCTCGGGCTTGTAGGGAGCCCCGAGGCCCACCGCCATCTCGGCGAGCGAGATGCGGCCGTTGTTGTCGCGATCGAGCGCGTTGAACACCTCTTCGGTGCCGCCCCACTCCTCGCGATCGATGAACCCGTCGCCGTCGTAGTCCCAGATGCGGAACAGGGCGAGGGCCGAGGTCTCGGCCGCCTCGTCTTGTCGCTTGCCGATCCACTCCACCAGCTGCTTCTCCTGCGACACGATGGCCCAGCTGAGGTTCTGTAGGCTCGCCGCGAGCTTCGAGAGCGCCACCTCGTCGGCGGCGTGCATGCTGTTGAAGCGGCCCGCGTCGAGCTCGAGCTTGGCCGGCGCGCGCTCGGGGCGCGCGGTCACCTTCAGCGGCACCTCGTGGTCGTTGGCGTCGAGCAGCGACCACAGCTTCGGGGGCAACGACAACAGCTCGCAGCCGGCGAGCGCCACGGCCTGCTCGAAGCTCCGGAACATCTCCGGCGCGAGCACGCTCGGGTAGCGGTGGGCGCTCAGGTAGTCGTACATCGCGATGGCGAGCACCACGCCCGGATCCTCGTCGGGAGGGTAGCCCTCCACGCCGTCCTTCTTCTTGTGCCAGTCGGTGATGCGCCCCACCGCGGGGGAGATGAGGGCGGCGCCGGCGTCGGCCGCGGCCGCGAGCTGGTGCATCCCGAACACCAGGGTGATGTGGCTGTCGATGCCGTCTTTCTCGTGGAGCTTCCTGGCGGCCTCGATGCCCTCGAGGGTGGCCGGGATCTTCAGCAGCACGCGCTCGCGGCCCACCCCGAGCTCCTGGAGCTGCTCGATGATCGCTCGCCCCGCCTCGATGGTCTGCCGGCGCTTGTACGCGAGCCGTCCGTCGATCTCGATGCTGACGCGCCCCTCCACCACCTGCGCGATGGCCTCGGCGAAGGCCACGGTGAGCCGCTGCACGGCGTGGATGGCCACCAAGCGGCGGCTGCCGCCCTTCTTGATGCCCTTCTGGGCCCACGCCACCGCAGCGTCGACGATGGCGGCGTGCTCGGGGAGCTGGGCCGCGGCGGTGATCCGTGAGGCGCTGAGGCTCACGTGGCGGGCTCCCAGCTCGCGCAGCACCGAGAGCTCGGCGGTCTCGTGGATGATCTCGGAGTGGGCGCGCAGCTTGTCGAGGAGGGTCATCGGAGTGAGGTCTTGGCTCGGGCGAGGGTGAGCACCTTCTGGAAGTGCTGCTTGTCGACGGGTTGAATGCTCAGCCGCTGGCCCCGCTGCACCACGAGCATGTCGGCGAGCGCGGCCTCGTCCTTGAGGCGGCTGAGGGGGAGCACCTCCCGGAGCTTCTCCACCGGCTCCACGTCCACCAAGATCCAGGTGGGGTCGGCAGGGTCGGAGGCGGGGTCGTGGTACTTGCTCTTGGGGTCGAACTGGCTCGGATCGGGGTAGGGGGTGGAGCACACCCGGGCGATCCCGGCCACGCCCATGGGCTTGGCGCTGGAGTGGTAGAAGAGCACCCAGTCGCCGGGGGCCATGTCGTCCCGCATGAAGTTTCGGGCCTGGTAGTTGCGAACGCCGTCCCAGGCCGTGCGCCCGTCACGGAGGAGGTCGTCGAAGCTGTAGGTGGTGGGCTCGCTCTTCATGAGCCAGTATCTGCGGGATCGCCGTGCCATGAGCACTCCCACGTTTACACGACGCACGGCTTGGACCATAGAGGGCCCGTGACGCGTACCGATTTGCGCAACGTGGCCATCATCGCCCATGTCGATCACGGCAAGACCACCCTCGTGGACGCCATGCTGCGGCAGTCTGGCGTGTTTCGGGTCGACGAGCAGGTGCAAGACTGTGTGCTCGACAGCGGCGACATCGAGCGCGAGCGCGGCATCACCATCTTGGCCAAGCAGACGTCGGTCACCTACCAGGGGGTGCGCATCAACATCATCGACACGCCGGGCCACGCCGACTTCGGCGGGGAGGTGGAGCGCACGCTGATGATGGCCGACGGCGCCATCCTCCTCGTGGACGCGGCGGAGGGGCCGCTCCCCCAGACCCGCTTCGTGCTCCACAAGGCGCTCGGCCTCGGGATGCCGGTCATCGTGGTGGTGAACAAGATCGATCGCCACGACGCCCGGCCCGACGACGTCGCGACCGAGGTGTTCGACCTGTTCTGCGAGCTCGAGGCGTCCGACGCCCAGGCCGACTTCCCGGTGCTCTACGCGGTCGGCAAGCTCGGGGTGGCCAAGCACCGCCTCGAAGAGGAGGGGGAGAGCCTCACGCCGCTGTTCGAGACCATCCTCGAGAAGGTGCCCCCTCCGCGCGACGATCCCGAGGGCCCCTTCCAGCTGCTCGTCACCAACGCCTACCACGACGACTACGTGGGCCGCATGGCGGTCGGGCGCATCACCCGCGGCAAGGTGTCGGAGGGGGAGCAGGTGGTGATGATGCAGGATAGCGGGCAGAAGACGGCCCGCGTGATGCGCCTCTATGGTTTTCGGGCGCTCGAGCGCGAGGAGATCCCCCAGGCGAGCGCGGGCGACATCGTGGCCCTCGCCGGCATGGAGGGGGTGAGCATCGGCGACACGCTCTGCGATCCCAAGCGGCCCGAGGCGCTCGCGCGCATCCACGTCGAGGAGCCCACCATCAAGGTGCACTTCATGGTCAACACCTCGCCGCTCGCCGGCCGGTGCGACAAGACCAAGTGGGTGACCTCGCGGCAGCTGCGCGAGCGGCTCATGCGCGAGACCCAGAAGAACCTCGCCTTGCGGGTGGACGACACCGACTCCCCCGACACCTTCGTGGTGTTCGGCCGCGGCGAGCTCATGCTCGCCATCCTCGCCGAGACGATGCGCCGCGAGGGCTACGAGCTCGCGATGGGGATGCCCGAGGTGGTGCTCACCGAGCGCGACGGGGAGGTGTGCGAGCCGCTCGAGCGCGTGGTCATCGACATCCCCGATGAGCATGTGGGCATCGTCACCCAGGCCCTCGGCAGCCGCCGCGGCAAGATGGAGGCGATGCACGCGCTCGGCTTCGGTCGCACGCGCCTCGAGTTCGTCGTCCCCGCGCGCGGCCTCATCGGCTACCGCGCTCAGTTCCTCACCGACACGCGCGGCACCGGTCTGCTCAACACCCTGTTCGAGGGCTGGATCCCCTACGGCGGCGTGATCCTCCGACGCAAGGGGGGCGCCATCGTGTCCGACCGGCAGGGCAAGACCACCCCCTACGCGCTCTTTCACCTGCAGCCGCGGGGGATCCTGTTCGTCCACCCGGGAGCGGCGATCTACGAAGGGATGGTGGTGGGCGAGCACAACCGCGCCAACGATCTGGTGGTGAACGCCACCCGCGAGAAGAAGCTCACCAACATCCGCGCCGCCGGCCGCGACGAGAACGTCATCCTCTCCGCGCCCATCGAGCACACCATCGAGAGCGCCCTCGAGTGGATCGATCGCGACGAGCTGGTGGAGGTGACCCCCGACGCGATCCGCATCCGCAAGCGCGTGCTCCAGGGAGCCCTCCGCCCCCGCCGCGACGACGAACGCTGAACCGGCACGCGTCCAACCGGCGCGTCGGAGCCGGGAAGGGCAGGCCATCCCCCTCCCCACGCGCCGAATCGAGGCGTGCCCTCGGCGTGAGCAAGATTTTGTCGCTCCGAGCACGCAACATTTGGTGCGCTCGCGCCGATAGGGGCCCGTCACCAGCCGGGGTGTGCACATAGGTGGAGCGCTTGGGCAGCCCCGCCGATTGTGTAACAATCACCATCACACGACCTACCGTGTGTGGCCTCGGGGAAGAGCCACGAGTGCGATGAACCGCGATCCTTTTCTTGGTACCGAGTATCGAGCGCTTTCGGTCCTGGCCTCCGGGACCCACGGCACGCTGTGGCGGGCGGAGCACAAGCTGCTCGGCCAGCAAGTGGCCATCAAGCTGCTCAACCCGGCCCGTGAAGGCGCCGAGCACATGGCCGAGCGCCTCCAGCGCGAGGCGCGGGCCCTCGCGCGCCTCCGTCACCCGCACATCGTCACCGTGCAGGATCTCGGCCGCACCAGCGATGGCCGCGTGTTCTTCGTGATGGAGCTGCTCGAGGGCCGCACCCTCCAGGCCGAGATCGCCGCCTCCGGGTCGCTCGGGCTCGCCGACGCGCAGGCGTGGATGGCCCAAGTGCTCGGCGCCCTCGGCCTCGTGCACGCCGAGGCGATGATCCACCGCGACCTCAAGCCAGCCAACGTGTTCGTCACCGATGGTCCGCCGCGCGGCATCAAGCTGCTCGATCTGGGCGTGATGAAGGTGCACTACGACCCCACCGGCCAGGCGGTGGGACACCAGCTCGGCCCCCTCGCCATTCCTACCGCCACCGGCGCGGTGGTGGGCACGCCGCGCTTCATGGCCCCCGAGCAGGTGCGGGCCCAGGCGATCGATCATCGCGCCGACGTGTACGCGGCCGGGCTCCTCCTCTACGAAATGGTGGCCGGCTGCGGCCCCTTCGACGCGCACAAGAAGAACCTCTCTGCGCTCCTCGTCGCGCAGGTGCGCGAGGCGCCCAAGCCGCCGTCGGCCTACGCGCCGCACCCTATCCCTCCCGCGCTCGACGCGGTGGTCATGCGCGCCATCGAGAAGCGCCCCGACGCTCGCTTCCAGAGCGCGCGCGAGTTCGCCGACGCCCTCGCCGCCGTCGCCCTGAGCGGGGCCCCGCCGCGGAGCGCGCCGCCCGAGCGCGCCCGTCCGCCGGCGCCCATGACGCCCGGCGGCACCATCGTGATGCGCGCCCACGACCCCACCACCGTGCCGCTCCAACAGGGAACGGTGCGCATGCCGGTGGTGCCACCCCCCGAGGAGGATCCCCAGCGATGAGCCACATCACGCCCAAGCTCACGAGCGGCGACGTGGTGGGGCCCTTCACCATCGTCGAGTACGTCTCCGGGGGCGGCTACGGTCAGGTGTTCCGGGCCACCGGCGCCGGCGGCGAAGAGGTCGCGCTCAAGATCGCGCCGATCGAGCACTACGCCGACGCGCGCGCCGCCGAGCGCCTCATCCAAGAGGGCCGCATCCTCCGCTCGCTCAGTCACCCCAACATCGTGGGCTTCCGCAAGGCCGGCGAGCAAGAAGACCTCTTGTGGCTCGCGATGGAGTTCCTCCGCGGCGAGACGCTCCAGACGCGCCTCGAGCGCGACGGCAGGGTGCCGCTCTCGGTGATGACGCGGCTCATGATCGACTACGCCACCGGTCTCGAGCACGCGCACCAGCAGGGCATCATCCACCGCGACATCAAGCCCGCCAACCTCTTCATCGTCGACGGCGGGGGCACCGAGTCGGGCGTGCTCGTCGACTTCGGCGTGGCCCGCATCGGGCGCGGCCTCAACACCACCCACAACATCGGAACGCCGTTCTACATGGCGCCCGACTACCTGAGCCCTACCCCCGCCACCGTCGCGCCGGATCCGCGCTGGGACATCTGGCCGCTCGGGGCCGTGTTCTATCAGTCGGTGGCCGGGCGGCATCCGCTCGTCGAGCGTGGCCGCAGCATGGCCGACTACGATCCGCTCCAGCGCATGTTCCGGGTCGCCACCTACGATCCGGAGCCGGTGAGCGCCAGCGTGCCCGGCTGTCCTCCGCGCCTCGGCGCGGCCATCATGCGCTGCCTCGCACGCGATCCGGTGGAGCGCTGGCAGAGCTGCCGCGAGCTGGCCGCCGAGCTCACCGCCTGCCTCGAGCTGTTGGCCCACGACGCCCCCACCTCCGACGAGGTGCAGATCCTCTCGGTGCCCTTCATCCCGCCCACCGGGGTGCAAGAGGGCCTCGCCGCCGCAGCCGGGGAAGGCGCCGCGGCGAGAGGGGAGGGCGCCGCCGCCGCGGTGAGCGACGAGGCCATCGACGGGCTGCCGGCGGCGCGCATGCTCGAGATCGCCCTCGGCGAGCCGTTCACGCCGCCCCCCGGAGTGGCCCACGAGGCGCTCTGGCACCGCCGCCTCTTCGGCGATCTCGCCCGCACCCACGCCGTGATGGCCCGCATCGTCGAGCGCGCCATCGAGCACATGTTCGGCGGCGGGATGGCGCTCAGCATCACCGGCCTGCTCCAGCACGCCAACCCCTGGGTACAGGTGGCGGGGGCGTGGATGCTCATCAAGCGCCGGAGCTCGCTCGATCTTGTAGACGCTTACGAGGCGCGACCGAGCCTCCCCGCGTGGGTGCGTGGCCTGATCGAAGAGGCTCGCGCAGTGGCCGCCACCCACCGCGACGGAGCGATCCTCCGCCCGCGCGAGGCCACGCCAGCGCGGAGCGGTGCCCCCGCCGACGAGAGCCCGCCCCGGCGCACGGCGCGCGGCACCATCGCCAGGGCGCACCACCCCGAGGAGCCAGCGGGCGCCGGGAACGTGAGGGGAGGCAGCACGATTGGACGCTCCCGTTCGGTCAGCATGTCCCCCGTCGAGGTGTGAACGAGCTTGGCGACGACGCCGATGTCACCGGCACGCAGCTCGGGAATCGGCTGCTGATCCTTGCCCGTCTGCGTGTAGAGGGTTCCGAGGCGTTCGTCGACGGACTGCGTCGTGTTCCAGA
>CAYOAL010000115.1:0-33449 GCA_964401935.1 uncultured Polyangiaceae bacterium | reverse complement strand
GGGCCCCCGTCAATTCCTTTGAGTTTTAGCCTTGCGGCCGTACTCCCCAGGCGGAGTGCTTAACGCGTTAGCTACGACACCTCAGGGGTCAATACCCGAGACATCTAGCACTCATCGTTTACGGCGTGGACTACCAGGGTATCTAATCCTGTTTGCTCCCCACGCTTTCGCGTCTCAGCGTCAATACTCGTCCAGGTAGCCGCCTTCGCCACCGGTGTTCCTCTGGATATCTACGAATTTCACCTCTACACCCAGAATTCCGCTACCCTCTCCGAGATTCTAGTCTTGCAGTTTCGAGTGCACTTCCAGGGTTGAGCCCTGGGCTTTCACACCCGACTTGCAGGACAGCCTACACGCGCTTTACGCCCAGTAATTCCGAACAACGTTCGCACCCTCTGTCTTACCGCGGCTGCTGGCACAGAGTTAGCCGGTGCTTGCTAAGGAGGTACCGTCATCATTGTGGGTATTCGCCACAACTTATTCGTCCCTCTCCACAGAGCTTTACAACCCTAGGGCCTTCATCACTCACGCGGCGTCGCTGCGTCAGGCTTTCGCCCATTGCGCAAGATTCCCCACTGCTGCCTCCCGTAGGAGTCTGGACCGTGTCTCAGTTCCAGTGTGGCTGATCATCCTCTCAGACCAGCTACCCGTCTTAGGCTTGGTAGGCCATTACCCCACCAACTACCTGATGGGCCGCGGGCCCATCCCCAGGTGTGAGCTTTCATGAAGAGGCCCACTTTGACCCCAACCGTTTCAGGTCGTGGTCTTATGCGGTATTAGCGTCCCTTTCGGTACGTTATCCCCCGCCCGGGGGTAGATTACCCACGTGTTACTCACCCGTGCGCCACTTTACCGGGGTCCCCGAAGGTTCCCTTTCTCGTTCGACTTGCATGTGTTAAGCGCGCCGCTAACGTTCGTTCTGAGCCAGGATCAAACTCTCCAGTTAAACTTGTTAGCTGGAGAGCCATTGATTGGCTCTCGTTGTCCGAACACGAGCCCCTCACGTGCCCACGAATGGACCCGCGAAGAGCTATCGGAATGACGTGTTGATGCTCCGCTCGAGACGGCGCCGCCACCGAGGTGACGACCCCACCGCGAACGTGCATCCGGAAACCCACGTCACGCGTATGCGTTTGCGTACAACCCAGTTTTCAAGGACCGAGGCAAGAGGCGAGGCCTCTCGCGGCTCCTGCCGCTTCGCGCCGCTTCCGTTGGGAGGTGGCACTCTCTGGCAGGGCGGAGGATTCTAGTAAGGACCGTTTCGATGGTCAAGCACTTTTCGGTGCTTTTTTTCGACCCCGGGTCCGCCCTGAAGCGACGCTCCGAGCGAGCCCCACCCCGCCGGTCGGCGTGCCATCCGGCTTTCGCCGGGGGCGTGGGAGAGGCTCTCAGGGACGGGAAGCTCGGCTCGGGTTTTCACCCTTGTGCGGCGCGGGCTCGCCCGCGCTGCGCCGGCCCCATGGCCGCCTGTCGAGGCGCGGAATCTACTCGGAATGAGTGCTGGGTCAAGAAGAAATCTTCGAAAAAAATCTGAAAACGATGCGCTCGTTCAGATGCCTGAAATCGTTAGGCAAAACTCCGAGGGCAGGGGCGCCGCGGGGGCGAGTTCGGATCCTCGACCGACGATGTGGGTCGACGGGGTTTCGCGTCGCGTCAAGGACCGCGCAGGCGGGCTGGGAGGGCGGCGCCGGCGTACCAGAAGCCGCTCGGCTCGCGCACCAGGCGCAGGCGCTCCCCACCATGGATTTGGACGAGGAAGCCGCGCTCGAAGCTCTGGAGGCCGCCGAGGGGCTCGAGCACCGAGACGTCGACGTCCCAGCTGCCGCCCTTGTGGGCGGCGAAGCCGTGCACGAACCGCAACGCGCACGGGATGTTGCCCGGGTCGAGGAGCACGTGCGCGCGGCGCCAATAGAGGCCGTCGGGGTCGCGTTGGGGCCAGCCAGCCTCGGCGTAGAGCTCCACCTCCACCTGGCGGAGGGCGCGCCACGAGACCGCTGGATGGGAGTCGGGGCGGCAGATGAGCAAGAGGACGTAGCCGTCGAAGAGGTGACCCATCACGAAGCTCAGCTGCTCGGTCTGGATCCAGATCTGGCGCACTGCCCCGCAGCGAGGCCCGAGCTTCGCCGCCGCCTCCCGCATCACGATCTGCCAGTGAGCGCCGCAGAGCTTGATGGAATAGGCCGGGATGTCGCGGGTGGGCAGAAACGCGAGATCGACGCACTCGCCCTCCTCGTCGACCAGGCCGGCCGCGATCGCGCCTACGCAGGAGTCGCAGAGGGTCTCGAGGATGGTGGTAAACGCCGAGCGAACCTGCCCTTCGCGCGCCGACGGGGGGGCGTGATCCACGACGGCGTCGGTCACGGCGAGGTCGGCCCCTCTTCCTTCGCGAGCGGATCCGCGCCGAGGTCGAGCATGCCGAGGAGCGCCTCGTGGTTGGCCGCGAGCTGGGGGACCGTCTCTTTCTCCAGCCGGGAGAGCAGCTCACGCCGGAAGCGTTTTCCACGCACCGTGAGGATTCGCTCGCGCAGCGCCTCCGCGCGCGCGGCTCGATCCAGCAGGTTTGCGGGGGTGACCTCGAGCAGCACGATGACGTGAAATCCGAACTTGGTCTCGATCACCTCGCTCAATGCCCCGCGCTCCGACAGGTTCCACGCGGCCTCGGTGTAGGGGAGGTCGAAGCCCGGCCCGGTCGACTCCCAACCTCGCAGGATCTGATGATTGTCTCGGGTGATCGAGGGCACCTCCTGAACCAGGATCGTGACCCCGTCGGCGGTGACGGTTTGGGCTGCGGCCCGAAACGCCGCGAAGAGGGGATCGCGCGCGAAGGCCCCCGTCTCGAATGCCCCCTCCTCGGGGAGGGTGGGCGGGGGCTGATCGCGGGCGGTCGCCACCGCCGGCTCCACGGCGGCCCGCACGCGCGCAGCGAGCGCGCGGGCCTTCGCCTTCACCTCGGGGGAGTCGGTGGGCTGGACGCCCACGTGGGCGTGCGCCGTGCGCCGGCCTTCGGGTCGGGCGTACAAGACCCAGAACGCCTCGGTGGCTTCGGCGAGCTCGGCGTCGGTGATGGGCTGACGCACGAGCTCGCGCCACGACTCGACGAGCAAGGCGCGCGCGAGCACGGTGTCGGCCAGCACCTCGAGGCGCTGCCCGTCGAGCACGCGGCGCGCGTGGGCGGCGAGCACCGCGTCGAAGAGCGCCCGCTCGGCGGCCTCCTTCGGGGGGAGGCTCTGCGCCGCTGCGACGAGCGCCACCGATGTGGCCGTGACGCGCTCCCCCTCGACGCGCAGCGCGATGGGCCCGGCGGGCTCCGGGAGGGCCACCACCGCCTCGGCGGGCCCGCCCCCCTCACAGCCCGACGCGATGCCGAGCCACCAACAGGCGGCGGCGGCGGCAACGCGCCGGTTCACCGCGCGCCCTCCACGATGCGCGCCACCTGGTGCAGGGCGCGGAGCGCCAGCGCTCCGACGCCGCCGAGGAGCAGGGCGAGCAGATCGTTGCTCTCGGTGAGGGCCCAGAGGCTGGCGCCGAAGCCGGTCGCCGCGATGGCGAACAACGCGAACAGGACGGCGGTGGCGCTGGTGCTCATGCGTCTCGGGGCCTCACCTCATGCGTTTCAGGGCAGAGTGTGTATCACTTGCTCCACTGCAGCAAGACGGCGAGGGCCCCCACGAGGATCATCAAGATCAGGGTGTTCACCACGCGGCGATGGATAGGGACGCTCGGCCCCCGACCGCCGCGCGGCCTCTCTTTGCCCGCGAGCACCGCGATGCGGGACGCCGACGTGAGCAGCGCGACGGCGAACCCGACGGCGAGAGCTTGCGCGAAGACGGCGCGGCTGGGGTCGGCGACGACCCACGCGAGGGCCATGCATGCGACCGCGCAGATGGCACCGACGACCGCCACGCCCACCGCGTAGGGCGGCGCCTTGCGGCGCGGCTTGAGGCCGACCGTCTCGCCCTCGGGGGCCTTGCGGAGCTTCGCGTCGGAGACGCTCCATGGGTGCGACCACGACACGGCGAAGACACCCCACGCCAACACGCCGAGGACCGCCCGAAAGGTGTCGACCGTGCCCAACACCTGGTCGAACGACGCCAGCAGCCAAGAGCCCACGGCGAGCGCGAGGAAGCCGGTGACGCCGACGTGACGGGCGAGGCGGTGGCTCCTCTGGATGAGCTGCGGCCCCAACAAGGCGGGGATGACGGCCACCGCCGCCGCGACGCGGGTGGGGCCCGAGGCGCGACTGGTGACGATGAGCGGAGCGATGGAGATCGCCCAGGCGGCGACGCCAGCGAGCGTCGCGCGGAGGGTGGACGAGCGCGCACGCACCTCGACGGCGATGCGCTGAACGGAGGGCGGAGGCCCTTCCTCGTCGTGGAGGGGCGCGGGAAGCGGCTCGCCGGCGAGGTCAGCCGACATGGCGACGAAGCTGCGTGAGAGGGATGAGATCCGCGGCACCGGCGTGGGTGTGGGCGGCGCGGCCGACATCGGCGACGGCGTCGGTGGGCGCTCGCTCGGTCGCCGCGCTGCTCGTGAGGTGGCGGTCGAACAGGTGGCTCGGCCGCACGTTGCCCACGGCCGCGAGCATGCTCTCGCGTACCCCAGGGTGGCGGCGGTCGAGCTCCGCCAACATGTCACTCACGACGCGACGCTGGTGGTTGGGCTGCGAGCCACAGAGATCACACGGGATGATGGGATAGCCACGGAGCGTGGCGTAGGCGCGGAGGTCGTCTTCGGCGCAATAGGCGAGGGGCCGCAAGACGACGACGTCGCCCGCGTCGTTGGTGAGCTTGGGGGGCATGGCCTTGAGCGTCCCCTGGAACATGAGGTTGAGCATCAGGGTGGTGATGACGTCGTCGCGGTGATGTCCGAGCGCGATCTTGTTGCACCCGAGCTCGCGCGCGAGCGAGTAGAGGATCCCGCGTCGCAGCCGCGAGCAGAGCGAGCATTTGGTCTTGCCCTCGGGGATCTTGGCCTCGACCACCGAATACGTGTCCTCGCGCACCATGTGGAACGCGTAGCCGTGCGCAGCCATGTAGTCGGTGAGCCGCTCGCCCGGATAGCCTGGGTGCCCTTGATCGATGTTGACGGCGATGACCTCGAACCGCACCGGGGCGCGTCGCTCGAGGTTGACCAACAGCTCGTGCAAGACGTAGCTGTCCTTCCCGCCCGACACCGCGCAGAGGACGCGGTCGCCGTCCTCGATCATGTCGAAGTCGGCGATGGCTCGGCCCAACGCGCGGTTCAACCGCTCGCGGAGCCGCCGCTCGTCAGGGCGCGTCATGGCCCCTCTATACCACTCCGTTCGCCGCTCCGCCGGCCGATCGGTCGCTGTCGCGGGCCCCAACGCCCGAAACGGCGATGGCCGAAGGCGGGCGATGGGGGCGGGGGTCAGCTCGCGCCGCTCGCGCTGGGCTCGGCGGGTTGGCTGAGCGCCTCGATGAGCTTCAGGTAGCTGAGGACGCCGTGCCCGGTGCCGCCCTTGGTGTAGATGTTGTACGCCTTGTCCGCCATCGAAGGACCGGCGATGTCGAGATGGATCCACGGCGTGTCGCCCACGAACTTCTCGAGGAAGAGCGCCGCAGTGATCGAGCCACCCCAGCGATCTCCGACGTGTTTGAAGTCGGCCCAGTCGCTCTTCAGCTTCTCGCGGAGCTCCTCGACGAGCGGCATGTGCCACATGTCTTCGCCCGCCGCCTTGGCCGCCTTCCCCATCGCGTCCGCGAGCTCGTCGCGGTTCGAGTAGTACGCCGAGACCGTCGGACCGAGCGCCACGACACAGGCGCCGGTGAGGGTGGCGTTGTCGAGGATGAGATCGGGCTGGAGCTCCACCGCATAGGCGAGCGTGTCGGCCAACACCAGCCGGCCCTCGGCGTCGGTGTTGATGATCTCCACGGTCTTGCCGTTGTAGGCCGTGAAGATGTCGCCGGGGCGGTACGCGTTGCCGTCGGGCATGTTCTCCGCGGTGGCGATGAGCCCATGGATCTCCGCGTTCGGGCGCACGATGGCCACCGCCGCCATCAACGCCGCGATGTTGGCAGCGCCGCCCATGTCGCCCTTCATTTCCTCCATACCGGGGGCGGGCTTGATGCAGATCCCGCCGGTGTCGAAGGTGATCCCCTTGCCCACGAAGACGAGACGCTTGAGGTCTTTCTTTCCCTTGGGGGCGTACTTCATGTGGATGAAGCGTGGCCCACGGGCGCTCCCTCGACCGACCGCGTCGATCAGGTTCATGCCCTTGTCCTTGAGCTGCTTGTGGTTGAGCACGGTGCAGCTCAAGCCGGCGTCCTTGTGCGTCTTCGCGAGGCTCTGACAGAACTCGGCGAGCGACTCGGGATAGAGGTCGTTGGGGGCGGTGTTGATGAGATCGCGAGCGATGGTGACCGCCTCGCCCACCTGCTGGCCGAGCTCGACCTCCTGGCGCAGCTCCGCACCGACCTTCTTGGTGGTGACGATGGTCACCTTCTCGAGGGGGAACTTGGACTGTTGGTCGCCGGTCTTGTAGCGCTCGAAGCGGTAGGCGCCGAGGGTCGCCCCCTCCGCGATGGCGCGCTCCTCACCGTCGATGGTGAATGGAGCCACCACCCCGAGCGAGACGCAGCGCGAGCCCACCGCGCGGAGGGCTGCTTTCGCGGCGAAGCGACGCACGGCCGCGTCGCTCGCGGCCTCGACGTCGCCGAGACCGATGAGCAGGACGCTCCCCGCCTTGACCTTGCCCGCCGTCGCGATCTCGCACACCTGCCCTGGCTTCCCGGTGAACTCGGCGCGCTTCATCGCCTTGGTGACCGACGGCCCAACCGCGGCGATCAGCTCTTTGAGCAGCCCCTGACGGCGAGCTCCAGAGGGGACTCCAACGGCGACGATATCCACGGACAGCTCGAGCGGTTTCGTGGCGGAAACGGTGATCTTCAGCCCCATCTACCTACCTTCAGACGCAACGGGTTCATTCGTCGAACGGCAGAAACTGCGCGCTCGCCCCCCAAGGGCGCGCATCTAAACACATCGGTGGTACCAGTAAAAGGGGGTCTTGCCTCCCTCTCCGCTCGCTCCTAACACCGTCTCTCCGATGGAAACCTACGAGCCCGCCTCCACCAAGTCTTCTCGCATCGGCCTGACGCTCGAGACCTACATCCTCGAGGGCATGCTCGGTCGGCCCGAGGCCCGCGGCTACTTCACGTCGCTCCTCAGCCAGCTCGCGCTCGCCGCCAAGTTCGTCACCTCGCGCGTGCGCAGAGCGGGTCTGGCCGATGTGCTCGGCACCACCGGAGAGACCAACGTGCAAGGGGAGCGGGTACAGAAGCTCGATCAGGAGGCCAACGAGACGCTCATGCGCATCCTGACCCGTCGCGGGGTGGTGGCCGCCGCCGCGAGCGAAGAGGAGGACGAGATGCGGATCCTCTCCACCTCCGAGCGCGCCAAGTACCTCGTGGTGTTCGATCCGCTCGACGGCTCGAGCAACATCGACGTGAACATCTCCATCGGCACGATCTTCGGGGTGTTGAAGAAGCACCACGACGGCCCCACCACCGAGGCCGACTTCCTCCAGAAGGGCTCCTCGCTCCACGCCGCCGGCTACGTGATCTACGGCTCGTCGACGATGTTCGTCATCACCACCGGCGACGGGGTGCACGGCTTCACCTACGACCCGACGGTGGGCGAGTTTCTGCTGTCGCACGAGAACATCCGCGTGCCCAACCACTACCCCAGCTACTCGATCAACGAGGGCAACGCGGGAAAGTGGACCGAGCCAGTGAAGCAGTGGAACCGCTGGGTCAAGGAGTCGGACCCGGCGACGGGTCGGCCGTACACGCAGCGCTACGTGGGCACGTTGGTGGCCGACGCCCACCGGACGCTGCTTCGAGGCGGGATCTTCGCGTACCCCGCCGACACGAAGAACACCACGGGCAAGCTGCGCCTGCTGTACGAGGCCAACCCGTTCGCCTTCCTCTTCGAGGCCGCCGGAGGGGCGGCCACCACCGGCAGCGAGCGCATCCTCGACATCGTGCCCACCGAGCTGCACATGCGCGTGCCGTTGGTGCTCGGGAGCAAACAAGACGTCGCCGATTTCGAGCGCTTCCTGGCCGAGGGATGATGCGCGACCTCCGCCGGCGCTTCGTCGCGAGCGCGCTCGACCGCCAACCGTCGTGACGGCTGCTCCCCATGTTCGGACTCGAGATCGTCGCCATCTTGCTCGTCGTCAGCGTCTTGTCGGCGATCCAACGTTCCAAGCGCAAACGGGCGGTGCACCACGACCTGAATCGCTGGGCGGAAGACCTCGGCATGGTGCGGGTGGGCGACGAGCTGTTCGGCGAGCTCCTCGGCGTCCCAGTGGGGGCGCGGCTCGCCTTCGACAGCCCACACGGCGCGAAGGTGCCTGCGCGCTGGACGCTCTACGCGCGTGTTCAGCCGCCGCTCGATCTGGGCCTGTTGATCGCGAACCGCTCGATCCCGGTCGAGCTGCCAGGCGCGGGCACGCGCCCGGCGCTCGCCAAGGTCGCCTCGTTCAACGCGCGCTTCTCGATGCGCTGCGACGAGCCGGAACGCGGTGCGGCCCTCGTCACCCCCGCCTTGAGCGCGGCGCTCGAGCGGTCGCTGCACCCCAGCGCGATGTTCATGCTCACCGACAGCGGCGTGGCGGTGCAGGCGCTGCACGGCGACATCGACGAGCCAAAGCTCCGCGCCGGCCTTCGTGCCGTGGCCGCGATCGCCGACACGCTCAACGCCGCGCGCGACCACGTCCCGGCGGCGTTCGCCCTCGCCGGTCATGGCGCGGCGTGGCGCCGCTTCTCGGCGGACAACGGCCTGAGCCACATCGCCGCCCCGCTGTGCATGTTCGGTTCGATCGAGGACGCGACGGTGTACGCGTATTCGGTGCGCAAGGCCCCCGGAGACTACGATCTCGAGGTGTGGATGCGGTTCGAGGCCCCGCTGGGCCTCGGTCTCTTGGTGCAGCCGATGCGCACCATCGACCGCGTGAAGGAGATGTTTGGCGCCGAGGATTACAAACTGGGCGACCCCCTCTTCGATGAGACCTTCCTCGTCCGGGTGTCGGACACGGCGGGCACCGTCGCCCTCCTCGATGCCGACACACGCAAGCGCTTGTTGGTGATCCACGACACGGTGGGCCCCCTCTCCCTCACCGACGATGGAATCTCGGTGCGCCTCCCCCACGTGCCCCCCGATCCTGGGATCGTTCCCGAGATCGTGCGCCAGATGTTCGCCATCGCGCGCTTCATCGCCGACAAGCGGCGGAGCCAGCGCGCGGCCGGCCCTTACCGCTGACACCACGCGCCCCTCCTGCGATGGCCAGCGCTTCAGACGCCGGTCGCGTCGGCGCCCCAGATGTACTTGTGCAGCTGGAGCTGCACGCGCACCGGCAGTCGATCCTCGAGCACCCAGGCCACGAGGGTCTTGGGATCGAGCTCCCCGTGCACGGGGGACACGAGCAGGGCCGCCCCGAGCGCGGGCAGATCGCGCTCGCGCACCATCCGGCGCATCCAGTCGTAGTCGGCGCGATCGGCGAGCACGAACTTGAGCTCGTCGCGCGGGGTGAGGTGCTCGAGGTTCTCGTAGCGGTTCTTCTCACTCTCTCCCGAGCCGGGTGCCTTGAGATCGACGATGCGGTGCACACGCGGATCCACGGCGGAGACGTCGCGCTCGCCGCTGGTCTCGAGGAGCACCGTGCGGCCCGCGTCGCAGAGCTCGGTGAGCAGCGGCAACACCTCGGGCTGCAGGAGGGGCTCGCCGCCGGTCACCTCCACGAGGGGGGTCTGGAACGACAGCGCGCGCTCGAGCACCTCGCGCCGCGGCATGCGGGTGCCACCCCCGAAGGCGTCGGGGGTGTCACACCACCGACAGCGCAGGTTGCAGCCGGTGGTGCGCACGAAGGTGCAGGGGAGGCCCACGAACGAGGACTCTCCTTGAACGCTCGCGTAGATCTCGTGAATCAAGGGGCCGGGTTGCATGAGGACGGGATCGCGGGGAAGGGCTCGCGAGGGCGAGCGTCGGTGTCAGCTCCCGAGGCAAGGGAGCTTGTGGGCGCCGCCGCCGAAGTCCTCGCTGGAGAACGCGACGTGCGCGCCATGCGCGGAGTCTACTCGGGGCTGGGTCGCTGACCAGATCGGATTCAACCGCCCTGCGCGGGAGGATCGCGAGCGCGGGGGAGGAAGTAGCCGAGGGCTCCAGCGCGGCCACGGCAGACAATCCACATGGCGCAGACCGCCGAGAACCCTCAGCCGAGGATGGTCACCTCGCCCGCGTGGACGGGCTGGCCGTCGACGAGCAAGCGGCCGCCCTCGTCGATGCCCGTGACCACGCCGGTGACGTCGCCCACACGGACGCGCCGGTGGGCGAGGTAGTCGCGGCGCCGGAGCGCAGGCAACACCGGCGCGAGTCCCTGGGCGGCGAACGCGTCGCTGGCGGCCCGCACCCGCGCGATGAGCAACGCAGCGATGCGGTCGCGGTCGAGGTGGTGACCGCCCACGAGCGCGAGGGAGGTGGCGCGTTCGGCGAGCTCGGGGGGAAAACGCTCGCTGAGCACATTGAGGCCGATCCCGGCCACGAGGGTGGGCGCACGGTTCCCCTGCAACGTCGCCTCCACGAGGATGCCGGCGATCTTCTTGTGATCGACGTACACGTCGTTGGGCCACTTGATGCGCGCCCGCGGCTCGAGGAGGTGCTCATCGACGACGGCCGCCACCGCGACCCCGAGCGCCAGCGTGAGCGCCGCCATCGCCCGAGCGGAGGTGTCGGGCAGCAGCACGACCGAGAGGTACACGTTCTCGGCCGGGGGCGAGTGCCAGCGGTGATCGCCGCGGCCGCGGCCCGCGGTCTGCTCGTCGGCCACGAAGGCCGCGCCGTGCCCGGCGCCGGCGAGGAGCGCCGCCCGCGCCGCGTCGCTCGTCGACCCGATGGTGGCGAACACCTCCACCTCCCCCACCTCCCCGAACCGCTCGAGGTGAGCGCGGAGCAGCGCTGCGTCGTGTCGACCCATGGCGCGTGCGCTCGACTCAAGACCCGAGCGAGAGCTCGAGCGAGATGTCGGCGGCGCGCACCGAGTGGGTGAGCGCGCCCACGCTGATCACGTCGATCCCGAGCGCGCTCAGGCGACGGATCCGCTCGAGCGTGATCCCGCCCGAGGCCTCCAGGATCGGTCGCGGGACCCGGCCCTCGACCCGCGCGAGCGCCGCGGCGACGGCGTCGTCCTCCATGTTGTCGAGCATGATGATGTCGGCGCCGGCCGCGAGCGCCTCGTCGAGCTCCGTCATGTTGGTGACCTCGACCTCGATGCGGCTGGTGTGGGGCGTGCGCGCGCGGGCGCGACGCACCGCCTCGCCGATGGAGCCGGCGGCCACGATGTGGTTGTCCTTGATCATGACCGCGGTGCCCAGGTTGTCGCGGTGGTTGTGCGCCCCCCCCGTGCGCACCGCGTAGCGCTCGAGGATGCGCAGCCCGGGCGTGGTCTTGCGGGTGTCGGTGATCCGCGTGGCGGAGCCGGGCGCGAGGTGGGCGACGTAGTCTCGCGCCATGGTGGCGATGCCGCACATGCGCTGGGTGTAGTTGAGGGCCACCCGCTCCGCCGCGAGGAGGCTCCGCGCCAACCCGGTCACTCGCCAGATCACCTCCCCGGCCCCGACGGCGTCGCCGTCGCCGTGGAGCACCTCCACCTTCGTGCCCGGATCCACGTGAAGGAAGGCGGCGCGGAACACCTCGCCGCCACAGACGACGAGCGGGTGGCGGGTGACCGCGACGGCGGTGGCGGTGCGATCGGCGTCGACGCACGCCTCGGAGGTGAGGTCGCCGCTCGCGAGATCTTCGGCGAGGGCCCGATCCACGAGCTCGGCCACGATGCGGCGGGGGAGGTTGGCCATCGCCGCCCTGTGTAGCAAACCGCGTCGGAGGCGCGGCGCACAATCGCGACAGGGAGATTGGACGAGCCCTTGACGCGCCGCATTCAGGGCCGCGTCAAAAAAGGGGCCCTGGTGCGCTTTATCGTGAGAAAATGCGCGCTTGCGCCAAACGCGGTAAACACAATTCGAGACAAGACGCGTCTAACCGGCTGTGACAATGTCCATGCAGCCGATCTTCAAGCACACCTCCCGGCGCAAGACGATGGATCCCCAAGTCGGCCAGCTCATCAGCAACAAATACCGTCTCGTTCGCCTGATCGGCGACGGCGGGATGGGTAGCGTCTACGAGGCGCGCCACGAGCTGCTCGGCACCACCGTCGCGCTCAAGTTCCTCCACGGCGCGCTCGCGCGACGCAAGGGCCTGGTCGAGCGCTTCCTCCAAGAGGCGCAGGTCTCGGCCCGCATCAAGAGCCCTCACGTGGTCACGGTGTCCGACGTGGATCGGACCCCCGATGGCTTGGCGTACATGGTGATGGAGTACGTCGACGGCGAGACGCTCCAGACGCTCTACGAGCAGCTCTATCAGCGCGGTGAGCGCCTCTCCTACGGGGACGCCTTCCGCTACATGCTGCAGATGTGTGAGGGCGTTCGGGCCGCGCACAAGCTCGGCATCGTGCACCGCGATCTGAAGCCCGACAACGTGATGCTCACCTCCGACGGGGACGGCGGCACGAAGGTGATGATCCTCGACTTCGGGATCGCCAAGCTCAAGGCCAGCGGCGAGGTGGACCGTGGCCTCACGCGCCCCGGCGTGGTCATGGGCACGCCCGAGTACATGGCGCCCGAGCAGGCGTTCTCGGCCGACAAGGTCGACAAGCGCGCCGACATCTTCTCGCTCGGGGTGATGTTCTTCGAGATGCTGGCCGGGCGCCGGCCGGTCGGGGGAGACAACGCCCACGCGATCGCCGCCCAGTACCTCGAGGGGACCATCGCGAAGCTTCGCGATCTCGCCCCCACGATCGATCCTGCCCTCGCAGCGGCGGTGCACAAGGCGATGGCCGCGAAGCCGTCGCAGCGCTTCGACACCATCCTCGAGTTCCGCAACGCGATCCTGCCCTACGCGCCGGATGGGTCGAGCATGGGGCTCGCGACCGCGACGCCGCCACCGGTGCAAGTGAGCACCGTGCCGAAGACGGTCCCGCCGGAGGAGGCGGCGGCGGCGGTGAGCAGCGAGCCGAGCGGGGCGAAGGTGGTGAGCTCGGCGCCGGCCCTCGGCTCGTTGAGCGACAGCGGTTCCCTCTCCGCCCAAGCCTTCACGCCCGAGCCGGTGTCGCCGGCGGACGGCGCGGTCGAAGGAGCCGCGTTCGAGGTCGACGAAGACATCACCGGGGCGGCGCGGGCCGAGGCCGAAGCCGTGCGCGGGGAGACCGCGCAGGCCGCGGGGTCGCCCACCGGTACCAGCGCGATGCCCCTCGCCGAAGGGGACGTGGTGGGGTCACACGAAGAGCCGCGCCAGGATCCGCTGCGCGCCGGCACCGAGCCGATGCCCGAAGGCGCCCTCCAAGGCGTCCTCCGCCAGCCGACCGAGGACATGCCCGCGCTGGAGGATCTTCGCCCGCGCGGCGGCGTCACGCAGGTGGGCGACGTCGGGTTCAGCCCCGCCGCGTTCGAGTCGGGAGGCTTCGTGCCGCCGGCCGGCGCCGCCCCCGGCGCGGCCGCGCCGGTCCACCGCGGGCCGACGCACAAGAAGCGCGGCCCGTCCTTCGTGTCCATCCTCCTCATCGCCGCCGGCCTGTCGGGCATGGTGGTGGGCGGGCTCTACCTCGCGCACGAGGCGAGCTTGCTCGAGGACAACCGCGACGACCCGCCGAAGATCAGCCTCCCCGACGAGGACGCCAACAAGAAAAAGAAGAAGTCGACCGACAACACGACGTCGACGCAGCCCGATCCGGTGCCGGATCCGATCCCGGCGCCCGATCCCACGACCGCCGAGCCCAAGCCCCAGCCGCCGCCTCCGGTCGGACCGCAGCCTCCGCGACCGCAGCCCTCCACGCAGCCGCCACAACCCCCGCAGCCGCCGCCGCTGGTGATCCCGTCGCAGCTCCCGCCGCTGCCGTCGGTGCTGCCGTTCCCGGGCCTCCCCGGCGGTGTCCCGCCGCTGCGGCCGCTGCCGAGCACCCAGCCGCCCGAGCAGCCGAAGCCGGCTCCCCAACCCGCGCCCCAGCCCACGCTGAGGCCAGCGCCGAAGCCGGCCCCCACCCGCGTGCCACCGCTCAAGCCGGTGCCCACCGTCCAGCCGGCGCCAAAGCCAGCGCCCGCCCCTGCTCCCGCCCCGGCCCCCAAGCGGCGGAAGTTCCCCAAGCTGCAACCGAAGCAGTGAGGCCCGCGTGGCCGGCAGCCGCGCCCATCGCCAACCGCACCCCGGGCGGCCCTCGCGCTGCGCGCACGCGAGACGGCTCGGTCTGACGTCACCCCCTGCTACCGCGTGGCCTGGTAGCCGCTCATCAGATCTTCGAGCAGCAACGCCCCCACCTCGGCGTACCCCTTGGGCGTGAGGTGGACCCCGTCCGGCGCCGCCCGATCGCTGTCGCGCCAGGCGGCGAGCGACCCCTTTCCTCCCATGATCTCGTAGGTGTTCCAGAAGCGGCACTTCGCCTCCACGGCCGCTTCCTTGAGCACCTTCACGATCGGCGGGATGCGCTGCTCGGCGTCGACGCGGTCGGACGGACCGATGACGAGACACGACGCCTCGGGGACGATGTTGCGGGCCCTGGCGATGAGCTTCAGCGCGTCGGCCTTGTAGGCGGCGGGTTTCACGACGCCGTCGCTGGCCTCGTTGCCGCCGTACTCGAAGATGAACAGCGACGGAGGCCGACGCTTCACCTCGGCCGCCCAGGCGTCCTCGTTCCAGGCGAGGGGCGTCGCGTAGCGCGCTCCGTTGATGCCGAGGTTGTCGAGCACCACCCCCGGACCGCTCGCGGGATCCGTCTCCACGACGAGGCCGCAGAAGTCGGGGCGCCCGTCTTTGACCCGAACGCGCACCTGGACCTTGCCCTTCGCCCGCTTCGCGACGTGGTGGAGGGTGCCGATCGCCGCCTTGCCGGGCTGGAGCGTGGTGGGCTCGCCTCCGGTGATCTCGAGCGTGAAGGCGTCGCTCTCGAGGCCCGGCTTGTAACAGAGATCGATCGTGAGCTCGCGACCGGCGAGGCGATCGTCGGTGAGGTCGGCGGTCACCGCGCGGAAACCGGAGAAGCCGGCGTGGAGGATCCCCCCCAGGCCGAACGCGCCGTCTCCCCACGGCTCGATGGACGAGGGCATCTTGGGGCGCATCCGCCAGCCGCCCTTGATGTCGAACTTCACGCCCGCGTGCCGGTACTCCTTCATTCCGAAGTGGAGGAAGCCCGGGCCGCCGAAGCCAAATCGCTGCTGCAGGCCCCGTCGGATGGCGTCAGGCCAGAAGTCGGCTTGCGCGTGAGAGTCGCCCAACCACACGATGCGCACGTGCTCGTTGCGCTCCTTGCGCTCGAGCCCGTGGAGGTGGTCGTAGAAGGTGGAGAGGGGCCCCGCGTGTCCGGCTCGGCCGGAGGGGGCGGCGGTGGCGCTCGAGCCCGTGGCGGGTGGAGGCGCGCTCGAGGGGGTGGAGGCCGGCGCGGTCACGTCCGCCGCGGCCACGTTGGTGCCGGAAGGCGGGGGCTCGTCGGCCGGCGCCGGCGCGGCGCAGGCGGCGATGCAGGCCCCGGCGCCAGCCACGGCGAGCACGGCGAGGAGCGGGCAGCGACGCGTCATGACGGCAAACTACTTGGGCACGTGGTTCGGTGACAAGGATGACGGTGAGAAGGTGTCGGTGGGGAGGTGTCGGTGCGAAGGTGTCGGTGCGAAGACGAGGGCTTCGATGGGCGTTCAACACGCGAGGCCCCCCCTCCATGCCGGCGGACACCACGGCCGGTTCCTGCTAGAGACGAGTCGCCATGGCATCGAACAGCACCGGCACCGAAGATCCCTTCGAGCTGTGCGGGGTGACCATCGAGGACAAATATCGTGTCACGGGCGTGGTGGGCGCCGGCGGATTCGGCGTCGTCTATCGCGGGGTCCACACCGGCTTCGCCGAGCCGATCGCCGTCAAGTGCCTGAAAGTGCGGGACGGGCTGACCGAAGCCGAACGCGAGGATCTGCTCACCAAGCTGCAGGACGAGGGGCGCGTGTTGCACCGCCTCTCGAAGCTCTCGAGCGGCATCGTGCAGGCCCTCGACGTGGGGGCGATGACCACGCCCAATGGCCGCTGGGTGCCGTACCTCGTGCTCGAGTGGCTCGAGGGAGAGACGCTGGCCGACTACCTCGTCGCGCGGCGCAAGGCAGAGCGCGGCCCGCTCGCGCTCGAGGAGGCGCTCGATCTGCTCGAGACGGCGGCGCGGGCGCTCGAGACGGCTCACCGGCAGAAGGTGGCCCACCGCGACGTGAAGCCGGAGAACCTCTACCTGGTGAGCGTCGCCGGCACCCGGACGATGAAGGTGCTCGACTTCGGCATCGCCAAGGTGCTGACGAGCCACACCGCGTTCACCGCCGCCCCCGCCGCCACCGTGAAGCAGGCGAGCGCCTTCACGCCGAGCTACGGCGCTCCCGAGCAGTTCAACAAGAAGCGCGGCGCGACCGGACCGTGGACCGACGTGTTCGCGCTCGCGCTCATCGTGGTGGAGCTCGCGAGCGGGGAGCGTGCGCTCGCTGGCGACGACGCCACGCAGCTCTACATCGCGGCCGCGGATCCGGCGTCGCGGCCCACGCTGCGGTATCACGGGGTGGACACGAGCGAGGCGGTGGAGGAGGTGCTCGCGCGGGCCCTCGCGATCGATCCGAACGATCGCTACCAGGACGTCGGGGCGTTCTGGGACGCGCTGCGCGCCGCCGCCAAGGCGAGCACGAACGACACCGTCCCCTCCGACGTGAGCGCCACCGGGGAGTACGTGTCCCGCAACGAGATCGATCTCGATCCCGACGCGCTGTCGGCAGCGCCAGCCTCGGCGCGCGACGACAAGAAGACGCGGGTCGAGAAATCGGCCGCGGTGCGCGCCCAAGGCGCCCTCCCCGTCGAGCAGCCGCCGGCGAAGGCCCGCGCCGAAGGGAGGCGCGCAGCAGACGACGAGCCACCCGAAGCGCTGCGGCGCGACCACACCAAGCCGCGCACCGTGCCGCGCAGCGACCCGCCTCCGCCGCGTGAGGACGCCCCACCCTCGAGCCGCGGCTCGCGCTCCGCCTCCTCGCGGTGGATGCCCATCGTGGTGCTCCTCGCGCTCGCCGGTGCCACCGCGCTCTACATTCAGCTGCGCAACATCGAGGAGCCGAGGGTGGATCCGGTGGGCGCGGGGAGCGGCGCCGTCGAGCGGCCTCCTCTGCCAGCGCCGGGCGGGCCGCGGCCGGCGCCGTCGCTCGCCGACGCGAGCCTCGACGCGGGCACCGAGGGCGACGCGGCGGTGGACGACGGGGGCAGCGACGACGCGGGCGCAGGAGGCGGGGACGCTTCGGCGGCCTACGAGGTGCCCGAGAGCATGGCCTTCATCGCCCCGAACGAAGCCGCGGGGGTGGCGCGTGGGTTCTTCCTCGATCAGCGCGAGGTGACCACCGCGAGGTATCGCGAGTGCGTGAGCGCCGGCGAGTGCCCACCGGCGTCGCGGGTGGTGCTCACGCCAGAGGCGGCCAAGGCCCTGGGGGTGACGGGCGTGGACGAGACCACCACCCCCGAAGACCTCGCGAGCTCGTGGGGCGAGCGCTGCAACCACAAGCGTGATCGCGCCACGCACCCCGCCAACTGCGTCAAGCACGGGCACGCCGCCGACTTCTGTCGCTGGCAGGGTAAGCGCCTACCGACGAGCGCGGAGTGGATGTTGGCGGCCACCGGACACAAGGCACGGCGCTTCCCGTGGGGCGATTCGCAGCCGGAGTGCGAGTGGGCGTGCTTCGGGTTGAACGGGAGCTGCGTCGGCCGCGCGAGCGAGGTCGCGAGCTGCGAAGGAGGTGCTCACGGCCAGGACAAGACGCCGGAGGGGATCTTCGATCTCGCAGGCAACCTGTCGGAGTGGGTGTCGGACGCGAGCGACGCCGACGCCGACGGCCAGGTGTGGCGCGGCGTGCTCGGCGGCAGCTTCGCGTCGGAGGCGGATCAGCTCCTCAGCCAACGCGGGGCGCCCCCCTCCACGTCGTTCGTGACCATCGGCTTCCGCTGCGCGCTCACGGCCCCCGACGGCTTCAAGCCTTGACGACCCCCGAGCCGCGCTCGGGCTTGCGCGCAACGCCCACGCCGCGTACCGTAACTCACGGCTGAGTTACGAAGATGCAGCGAGCATGGGGTCGATGGGCTGCGGTGGGTGTCTTGTTCGCGACGAGCGTCGCCGCGTGCGCTGGCGACGGCGACGAGGTGGTGTTGCCGGACGGCGCCGAAGAGGAGACCGCGTGTGACACGGCGAGCGTGGGTGTTCGGCAGCTGCGGCTGCTGACGCGCGCGGAGTATGAAGCCACGGTGCGCGACCTGTTCGGCGACGCGGTGGACTGGACCGGCGGCGCGACGACCGCGCCGAGCTGCGGAGGTGACGCCGACTGCGACATCGCGAGCGCGTCGTGCGTGGCGGGCGTGTGCCAAGCCGACCCGTGCGCGGTGCACACCTTCGTGTTGCCAGCCAACGGCGCGAGCTGGGGCAAGGTGCACGTCGCCGGGAGCTTCAACGGCTGGCCAGCGACCGCGGCGAGCGGCGGCTGGGCGATGAGCTACGTCGCCTCGCTCGACGCGTGGGTGACCAAGCACTCGGTGGCGGATGGCACCCACACCTACAAGTTCGTCATCGACGAGACGAGCTGGGTGACGGATCCGGAGAACCCGAACGGCGAGCCGGACGGCTTCGGTGGCGAGAACTCGCTGCTCTCGATGGCCTGCGCCGGGGCCGACCCGCCCCCGACGCCGAGCACGGAGCCGCTCGCGGTGACCGACGGCTTCCCGGTGGAGAGCCGGCCACCACGCTTCCCCTTCGACAACGCCGCGGCCTCGGGGCTGGTGACCGCGACCCACGTGGAGCGCTACCTGCGCGCGGCGGAGGCCCTCGTGGCACGCGCCGAGCTCGAGGGGCTCACCGGCTGCGCGCTCGCCACCCCGAGCGCCGACTGTCTGCGCGACTTCGTCACGGGCTTCGGCGAGCGCGCGTTCCGCCGACCGCTCGAGGCGGACCACGTGGCGGAATACCTCGCCCTGATCGACGGCCAAGACGATCCGCGCCGGGGCGTGGAGGTGGCGCTGAGGGTGATGTTGTCGTCTCCGATGTTCCTCTACCGACAGGAGATCGGCGTGGCCGACGGTGACGTGGCGCGGCTCGACGGCTGGGAGCTGGCTTCGACGCTGTCGTACTTCTTCTGGGGCACGATGCCCGACGCGCTGCTCTTCGAGGCAGCGCGGAGCGGAGCGCTCGACACGCCGGAGGGGGTGGAGCGCGAGGCGCGACGGCTCGTGGCGAGCGAGCGAGCGCGGGCACGCCTCGAGGCGTTCGCGGCCCAGTGGCTCGGGGTGGAGGGCGTGGCGAGCGCGACCAAGAGCGAGCTCTTGTTCCCGACGTTCGACGCAGCGCTCGGCGCGGCCATGCTCGCCGAGACGCGCGCCTTCGTGTCGCACGTGGTCTTCGATCGGAGCGGCAGCTACCGGGAGCTGCTCCTCGGAGACAGCACCATCGCGACCGGTGCCCTCGCCAGCCTCTACGAGGCGGAGGATGGACAGCTCCCCGCGCACCGCCACGCGGGGGTGCTCGCGCACGGCAGCGTGCTCGCGAGCTACAGTCACTCCGATCAGACCTCGCCGATCCGACGCGGGGTGTTCGTGCGGGAGCGCATCCTCTGCGAGGAGCTGCCGGCACCGCCCCCCGACGCGGCCAGCATCCCCGAGATCGCGGAGGGTCTGAGCACGCGCGAGCGCTTCGCCCAACACTCGAGCGATCCGGCCTGCAAGGTGTGCCACCGCATGATCGACGGCGTGGGTTTCGCGTTCGAGCACTTCGACGCCATCGGGCGCTACCGCGCGACGGAGAACGGCGCCCCCATCGACGCGAGCGGGGAGATCGCGGGCCTCGACGGGGACAACAGGATGCACGACGGCTTGGTCGAGCTCGCCCAGCTCCTCGCCGACTCGCGCGAGGCTCCAGCGTGCTTCGCGACGAACGCCTACCGCTTCGCCCTCGGGACGCTGGAGACGGAGTCGATGGCCTGCGACCTCGAGCTGCTCGCGCAGCGCTTCACCGAGCGCGAGCTCGACGTGAAGGAGCTCCTGGTCGCGGTGACACAGCTCGAGAGCTTCCGGACGAGGAGGGCACCATGAGACGCAGAGACTGGCTCAAGGGACTGGCGGCCGCGGCCCTCGCCGCGCCGCTGTGGACGCCCGAGACGACGGTGGCCGCGAGCGGCCCCTGCAAGCGTGTCATCTTCTTCTACTATCCTGACGGGGTGGTGGGCCCCTCCCAGAACGGCGAGGCCAGCAAGTGGCACCCCACCGGCTCGGAGCACAACTTCTCCCTCCCGCCGCTCCTCGCCCCGCTCGCCCCGTTCAAGGACAAGTGCGTGTTCTTTCGCGGGCTCACCCTGGGAGGGACCGACTCGGGGAGCCACCCTGGAGGCGCGAAGAAGCTCCTCACCGCGGTGGACGGCGGCGACGGGGAGTCGATCGATCACCTCCTCGCTCGCACCGCGGGGGCCAACGCGCCGTTCCGCCACCTGTACCTCGGCGCGCAGGCCAACGTGGCCGGCGCGAGCGGCGACAAACACATCAGCTATCCGAGCCCTGGCCAGAGCATCACCCCCGAGGACAACCCGCTCGCGGCCTTCGAGCTGATGTTCGGCGACGTGTCCACCGGTGGGGGCGACCAGGGCCCGGTGGTCGATGAGGTGGCGGTGAGCGTGATCGACGGCGTGCTCGGCGACATGGCCCGCCTCCGGGCGCGCCTCGGCACGGTGGAGAAGGCCAAGCTCGATCTTCACCTCGAGGCGCTCCGCGAGGTGGAGAAGCGCATCAAAACCCCGGGGGGCGGCATCGGGGGGCCCTCCTGCGAAGATCCCGCGCTCGCCTTCGACGCTGGCGATCTCTACGCGCCCGAGCGCTTCCCCGCCCTCTTGCGCGCTCAGATGGACCTCGCGGTGCTGTCGACCGCGTGCGGCCTCACCGACGTGGTCGTGATCCAGGCGGCGCACCACACGAGCGAGCTGTTGATGAGCCGGTTCGAGGGCACCGAGATGTACGAGCCGAGCTTCGACATGCGCAGCCACCAGGCGTCGCACTACGGGGCGAGCCACGACCCCGGGAAGAAGGAGTACGCGATGTTCTTCGCGCAGCGAAAGTGGTGGATGAGCCAGCTCGCCTACCTCCTCGCCGAGCTCGACGCGCGCCCCGAAGGCGACGGGACGATGCTCGATCACTCGCTGGTGGTCACTTGCACCGAGGTCTGCGACGGCAACACCCACCTCCACGACGACATGCCGATCCTGCTGAGCGGCGGGGCGGGTGGCGCGTTGTCGACCGGCCGCCTCCTCGACACCGGTGGACGCCGCCACGCGGACCTCTGGATCTCGGTGGCCCACGCGATGGGCGAGATGCTGACGAGCTTCGGCGACGCCTCGAGCGGCCCCATCCCCGGACTCCTCGGCTAAATGAGCGCAGCCAGACGCTGACGCCACCCGGCTTTTTCGTTACAACGCCGCACATGAGTGAGCACGATCTTCCGCTGCGTGGCGCCCACAACCCGTCGTCGCGTGCCGAGGGCACCAGCCCCGGCTCCTTCGCCAACGCCCCCGACCTGGGAGGACCGCTCGCCTTCTCGTCGCCCGACACGCCGGGGATGCCGGCACCGAGCGACAAGACGGCGTGGGACTTCATGCCGGAAGACTGGGTCCTGCTCGACGGGCGCTGGACGGCGCCGGCCGGCTTCGAACCGGTCACGCAGCTCGAACACGCCCGCCTGGGCCGGCTCACGCCCGAGATGCGGCGCGTGGCCGAGCGCGAGCCGCACCTCACCGCCGAGCAGGTGATGGCGGAGGTGGCGGCGGGCCGCATGATCATCCCCGCCAACCGTGTGCACCTCCAGCATCGACTCGAGCCGATGTGCATCGGCCGCGCGAGCCGCACCAAGATCAACGCCAACATGGGCGCGTCCCCGGTGAGCTCGGGCACCCACGAAGAGCTCGCGAAGCTCCACTGGGCGGTGCGCTGGGGCGCGGACACGGTGATGGACCTGTCGACCGGCGGCGACATCGACGCTTGCCGCGAGGCGATGGTAAGAGACAGCACCGTTCCCATCGGCACGGTGCCCATCTACTCGATGATCATCGATCGCAAGCTCGAGGAGCTCACCGTCGACATCATCCTCGAGCAGATCGAGCATCAGGCGCGGCAAGGCGTGGACTACTTCACGATCCACGCCGGCGTGCTCCGCAAGCACCTCCCCTACGTGAAGGATCGGCTGATCGGGATCGTGTCGCGCGGGGGCTCGCTCCTCGCGAAGTGGGCGCTCACGCACGGCGCCGAGAACCCGATGTACAGCGCGTTCGACGCCATTTGCGACATCATGCGCCGCTACGACGTGAGCTTCTCGCTGGGGGACGGTCTCCGCCCCGGCGGCCTCGCCGACGCGACCGACGCCGCCCAGCTCGCCGAGCTCAGCACCCTCGGCGAGCTCACCGAGCGGGCGTGGCGGAAGGGTTGCCAGGTGATGGTCGAGGGCCCCGGCCACGTGTCGTTCGATCAGATCGAGTACAACATGAAGCTACAGCGACGGCTGTGTCATGGGGCGCCGTTCTACGTGCTCGGTCCGCTCGTCACCGACGTGTTCCCCGGCTACGACCACATCACGAGCTGCATCGGCGCGACCGCGGCGGCCTATCACGGCGCGAGCATGCTCTGCTACGTGACCCCCAAAGAGCACGTGGGGCTCCCGAAGCAGGATGACGTGAAGCAAGGCTGCATCGCTTACAAGATCGCGGCCCACGCCGCAGACGTGGCCCTCGGCGTGCCCGGGACGCGCGACTGGGACGACGATCTCACCAAGGCCCGCGCCGCGCTCAACTGGGAGAAGCACTTCGACCTGGCCTTCGACGGCGACTTCGCCCGCGCGCTGCACGACGAGGACCTCGCCGTGGACACCGACTTCTGCGCGATGTGCGGGCACGACTGGTGCTCGGTGCGCATCAGTAAGGAAATCAATGAGTTCGCCTCGGGGAAGGCGGAGGGGTTCCAACGCGAGGCGGTGAAGAAGAGCGCACCGCTGACACCCGCCCAGCGCGCGGTGCTCGAGCAGCGGGGCGTGGCCAGCACCGAGCAGCTCCACGTGCTCGCCCAGACGACACGGGGCACGATGGGCGCGAGCGCGGGCGCGAAGGGCGCCTGCCACAGCGACTGGGTGCCCGCGCCCGAGGCGGAGCGCCTGCAGCGCGATCGCCTGAGCGACGAGCGCCTGCACGCGCTGCGACGCAAGCCGGACGTGCTCCGCTGACGCCCGACGGCGGGGAGGCCGGCCCGCGACGAGGGTGCCGGCCGAGGCCCCGCGCTCACTCCGGCCGGCTGGGGGCCGGCTCGAGAAACCGTGTTCACGGGGCCCATTCGGCTCGCTGGCCTGTTTTTTCTGGCGTAATCACAGTTACTTGGCCCAGATGTTCGATAAATGACACAAGCCCCCTTTCAAGCCGGGCCGAGCTTCACTATGGTCCGCGGCCATGCGTCGATGGCTCCTGCCCCTCGCCGCCCTGGCCGCGCTGAGCTGCACGCCGGGTGCACGCCGCGCTGAAACCCCTCTGGCCGTCGGGACGCTGCGAGCCTCGCTCGTGGCCCCACACCAGGAGGTGCCGCAGGCCTCGAAGGCGGGCTCGATCGCGTCGGGCGCCCACGAGCTCGACGACGACCTCGAAGGGCCGGAGGACGGCTCGGGACACGATCACGACCATGAGCACGGCGCCCCCCCGAGCGAGGGCGACCTCCTCCCCGAAGAGCTCGCCCTCGAGGAGCTCCCGTCCGAAGCCCAGGTCAAGCAGCTGGTGGCGACGGATCTGACCGCCCTCGGCTCGCTGTCGCTCGGAAAACCCAACGCCGGGGCCCTCATCAACGCGGTGCAGATGCCCGAAGGCGACCGCTGGGAGATCGTGTCCCCGCTCCGCGCGTGGGGGACCCAGGAGACGATCGACGCGCTCATCACCGCCATCGACGCGGTGCACGAGCGGTTCCCGGGCGCCCACAAGCTGTCGATCGGCCACCTGAGCCGTGAGAGCGGCGGGCGCCTCTACCCCCACCGCAGCCACCAGTCGGGTCGGGACGTGGACATCGGCTACTACTACGTGCCGGAGAAGGCCGAGTGGTACCGGCCGGCCACCCCCCAGACGCTGGATCTGGATCGCAGCTGGGCGCTGGTGCGGTCGTTCGTCGTCGACACCGACGTGGAGATGATCTTCATCGATCGCAGCGTTCAGAAGCTCCTCAAGGAGCACGCCCTCGCGCTCGGCGAGGATCCGGGCTGGCTCGACAGCGTGTTCCAGTACAAGTCGCGCCACCCGGAGCCCATCGTGCGCCACACGTGGGGCCACAAGACGCACATCCACGTGCGGTTCTTCAACCCGCGCGCCCAACGGCTCGGCGTCCGCGCGTTCGGTGCGCTGGTGAGCCGCAAGGTCATCAAGCCGCAGCGCTACCTCGTCCCTTACAAGGCACGAGGGGGAGACACGCTCGCCGGGCTCGCCCAGAAGGGCGGTTCGTCGCTCGCCACCATCCAGAAGGTGAACGGGATCGAGACGCTCAGCCCGGGGCAGACGGTGTTCGTGCCGATGCGAGGACACGTGGCCGAGGTGCCCGACTTCGAGCTCCCGCAGCGCCGCCTTCCCCCCCGAGGCCCCGACCCACAGAAGGCGCCGGGGGCCAAGAAGGTCGTGGCCGGCCCGAGCGAGTAACCGCTCAACGCCGGGCGAGCACGCGGTCGGAGAGGCCGAGGGCCCGCACGAGCAACGACAACGGCTCGCTGACCGGGCCGGGCTCCACGTCGAGAGAGCGCACGAGCAGCTCCTGCGGCCGATCGCGATCGAGCTCCACGCCGAGCTCTTCGGCGGTGGCGAGGAGCCTCAGCGTGAGCTGGGTGGGATCGGTGCCGGGGTGCGAGATGTCCGTGTCTCCGGCGCACACCCGGTACATGAGCTTGGTGAGGAGCCCCTCGAAATGGAGACGTGCGCGTTCGTGGCGCAGCGCGCACCCGTAGCGGCGCGCCTCCTCGGCGATCGCCAGCGCCTGCGCGTAGGCCTCGGGCATGAACTGCCCGGTGGGCGCCCCGTCCATCTCCTGATCGAAGCGGTAGGCGAGCGCGAGCCCGGCTGCCGCACGGAGCTCGTCGGGCACGGGGAGCCCGGCGTCGTGGAACTGCGCGATCGCGCGACGAGCGTCTTGGTACATCGCCTCGTACTGCGCGGCGTAGCGGTCGCGGATGTCTTCGAAGAGCAGCTGGCTGATGTGCTCGCGGGCGCTCTCGAGCAGGTGCGCGAGGCCGTAGTCGTCGGGCCCGAGCTCCTCCTCGGCCACCCGCACCAGCGTGAGCAACGAGCCGCTCTCGAACGATCCCCAGATGCGATCCGTCGCGAGCTCGAACGAGCTCACCGCCGAGAGCGGCCGCAGCACGCAGTGCAGATCCACGCCGCCGAAGTGGAGGGCGCAGGCCCCGAACGCCGTCGCGACGCCGGTCGGGCGGTGCACGAGATCGATCTGTAGGGTGGCGAGCGCGATACGGCCCCTCGTCTCCTTGCGGAAGTGGCTGATGCGGAAGTTGGTGTCCGCGAGGCGGCCCTCGCCGTCGGCGCTCGCGAGGACGTGCTCACCGTTGCCAGGGAGGCTGGTGATGGCCACCTGCGCGGCGAGGCTCTCCGGGCGCACCCGGGCCGCGCGCGCGTGCTCTCGGTAGACGTCGGCGCCGGTGCCAAAAGCCTCGACGTTGCTGCGCGCGGCAGCGAGCGCCTCCTCGAACGAGCGCTCCGGGCTGGCCGCACCGAGCTCTCGCAGCTGATCGAGCAACCGCGCTGCGTAGCGCAGGATCTGGATGGTCTCGATCCCCGAGAGGTCGTTGAAAAACCAGCCACAGCTCGTGTACATGAGCATCGCCGACCGCTGTGACTCGAGCAGCCGCAGGCCGCGGACCAGCTGATCGGAGCCGAGGACGCGGGCGCCGTGCCGCTCGAAGAACCTCCCCCGATCCGCGCGGGGGTCGAGCAAGAGCTCGATGTAGGCGTCGCGCATGGCCCACGGATCGGCGCAGAGCTCGCCGAGCGCGCTCTCGAAGAAGGTCGCCGCCGCGTCCCGGAGCACGTCGAGGGCGTCGCGCAGCGGGCGCCGCCAGGCCTGGTTCCAACCCGCCTTGCCGCCGGTGTGGCAGCCGCAGTCGCGAAACCAACGGCCCACGCCGTGCGCGCAGCTCCAGGCCGTGCCCTTGCCGTCTTCCCCCACCTTCACCTCCACCTCGAGCGTGGGCGGGTGCCGATCGAGGAGCTCGCCGTAGTTGGTCACCCAGAAGCCACGCCGCTCCGCCTCCTGGGTGAGGGCGTGGGCGAGACAACGCTCCCCATACTTGAAGTGGTGACCATAGGTCTCGCCGTCGGTCACCACGTGCACCACCGAGTCGGTGCCGCCCGAGGCGCGCTCGAAACGATCGAGGAGGCCCTGGCTCGAAGCGAGCGCCCCCTCGAAGGCCACCGCGCGGGAGAGACCGCCGTCGTAGAAGAAGAGCGCGATCGAGCGCCCCGAGCCGTCCCGGTGGAGGTATCGATAGGGGCGGCGCGGATCGATCGTGCCGTCGGAGACGTCGCGCCACACGCCCTCGACCTTCACGCGCGCCGCTTGGCCCGGGGCGAGCAACGCGTAGCGCAGACCATGATCGATGAGCACGCCGAGGGTCCGGTCGTCGCAGGCCGTCTCCGGCATCCACAGCGCCTCCGCGTCCCGACCGAAGCGGTGTCGAAACTCGTACAGACCCCACCGCACCTGCGTCACCAGATCGCGATCGTTGCAGAGGGGTAAGATCGTGTGGTTGTACCCCTGAGCGATCGCGTTGCCGTGGCCCTCTCGGCTGCGCAGGCTGCGCTTGTCGGCGTCGACGATGCGCTGACAGGTACGCGGTTGGTGCTCCTCGAGCCAGCTCATCAGGGTGGCCCCGAAATTGAAGCTCACCGTCTCGTAGTTGTTCACGATGGCCGACACCGCCTGACGTTCATCGTAGATGCGCGCCCACGCGTTCGGCCGGTAACACTCGGCGTGGATGCGTTGGTTCCAGTCGTGAAACGGCGCGGCGCTCACCTCGCGATCCACCACGCCGGTCCAAGGGTTCTCGCGGGGCGGCTGGTAGAAGTGGCCGTGGATGATGAGCGCTGGGGGGTGCACCGGGCCATTGTAGGCCGAGGCGGCCCCGGGGACGCAAACCGCACCGTCGTGGCGCTCGCGGCCCCGGTTCGTCAGGGGGTGGCGGGAGGGGCGAGGCTCTCGGTGGGCTGGAGGTCGGCCATCTCGTTGTCGCCGCGCGTGGGGAGCTCGCTCAAGGTGCGCTCGCCGACCTGCATGAGCTGCGCGTCGACGGCGGCGCGCAGGAGCGCCGTCCCCGCCACCAGGTGCTCGCGGCGAAGGTCGCTCGGCCAGTGCATGAAGAGGCGCGGCACGGCGGACAGATCCACCTCGAGGGTGAGATCGATGCCTGCGTCGACGTCGGCGTCCCACACGTGGGAGGCCTCCATCAGGCGCACCGGCGTGTCGAAGTGGTCCATCACGTAGCCGACCGTGTACGTGGTGTTGTTGCACAGGTACGTGTTGCTCGAGCGCGGATAGCCCGCGAACAACGCGCCCTGCACCACGTCGCGAAGGCGAACGCCGTCGCGCGTCACGTCGCCGTGGAGCGCGAGGGCCTCCGTGAGGGCCCCCCGCACCGATCGCCACGAGGCGAGGTTGGGCCGCGCGTACTCGGAGGCTGGAGCGTCCGGCAACAAGGGGGCAGGATCCTCTGCGGGGCTGAGGTTGTTCGAGCCATCCTCGAGACGTTTGGCCTGGTTCACCGCGCCGAGCTCGAGCCAGATCTCCTGCCGCCACCCCGCGATCCCGTTCATGAGCACGAGCTCCGGCCGAAAGGCGGCCATCTCGCGCGCGACGAGCACCGGCGCCAGATCCCAGAACACGGGCAGCACCATCGCGCACACCGCGACCTTCCCTGCTCCGGGGAGCTCGATGATGCCCTGGGCCACCGCCGTCTGCGGGGCGGGCTCGTCTACGGCGCCAGCGGGGGGAGCGCTGGTCTCGGGATAGTCGAGCTCCTCGAGGAGCTCGCTCACCATGCCCCCGGTGGCGTTGTAGGCGTTGCTCTGGAAGCGTCCGAAGCCGGTGATCAGCACCCGACGGTCTGCGCCCGCGGGGGCATCACAGCGGGCGGTGTAGCGCTTGGCGAACTCGAGGTTCGCCAAATACTGCTGCCACGCGAGCTCGGTGGCGGTGTCCACTTTCACGTCGAGCTCATCTTGCCCCAGATCGCTCGGACCGCACCCGGCGAGCGCACCCAGAACGCACCACATGCCAGCCGCGTGACGCACGGCGACGGAGAAGAGCAAGTCTCGGACCACGCGAATCCACCGTCATTTCGAGAAGGTACAGAGGCCCCCAGGGATAATGTGGGGAACTTGCGTACCACCTGGCCCGTCGAATTGATCCAGCGCTCGCGCTGCGCCGTATGCTCGGAGGGCGGCGGCGCGCAGGCGCTTCGGCTCCCTCCAATGGCCGGGGTCTCCTTTGTCGACTCTCATTGCGCGCTTGCCTGCGCGCCGTCTCGCCCCTTACGTATGGATATCCCCATGACTGGCAATGCTGTGAGGCCGAAGGTCATCATCCGCCGCTGCGATCGCTACGACGTGCAGCAGATCCGCACCATCGCTCGGGAGGCGCTCGAGGAGCTCGAGCTGCGACCGCGGGGGCGCACGCTCCTCAAGCCGAACGTGGTCGCGTCGGGCGAGCTCTTTCCCCACGCGTTCACGCGGCCGGAGTTCGTGGAGGGGATCGCGCGCGCGCTGCGCGATCGCGACGGAGGCATGGAGGAGCTCGCGGTGGGCGAGCGCTGCGGGATCACCATCCCGACCCGCCTCGCCTTCGAGGGCGCCGGCTACTACGAGATGTTCGAGCGGGCGGGGGTGAAGCACTACCACTTCGAGGAAGAGCCGCAGGTGGAGATCGCGCTCGACCACCCGAACCGCCTCCGCGACTACCTGTTCACCCCGGAGCCGGTGGCCCGCGCCGACTTCTTCGTCAATTGCCCGAAGTTCAAGTCGCATCCATGGACGACGGTGACGTTCGCGATCAAGAACTACATCGGCATCCAGGACGACCGCCATCGGCTCATCGACCACGATCATCGCCTCAACGAGAAGATCGCCGATCTGCAGCACATCGTGCAGCCGCAGTTCATCGCCATCGACGCGATCACCGCCGGCGAGGGCCGCATGCTCACGCCCATCCCCTTCGACCTCGGGCTGATCATCATGGGCAACAACTCGGTCGCGTTCGACGCGGTCTGCGCCGCCATCATCGGGCTGGACGCGCGCGAGATCGACCACATCCGCATGGCCCACGAGCACGGCTTCGGCCCGCTCGATCTCGACGCGATCGACATCAGCGGCGACGTGACCCTCGAGGAGGCGAAGAAGCGCGCGGAGGGGTTCAAGGTGGGCCTCATCCGCGTGGAGAAGTACTTCGAAGGCTCCAACATCACGGCCTACGCCGGGCCCCCTCCCGAGCCGGAGGCCACCGACTATTGCTGGGGAGGGTGCCCCGGGGCCATCGAGGAGGCGATCGAGATCCTCCGCCTCTACGATCGCGACTGCGACAAGAAGATGCCGCGGATCCACGTGGTGTTTGGTGCCTACGACGGGCCGATCGACGCCAAGCCGGGGGAGAAGGTGGTGTTCATCGGCGACTGCGCCACCTTCCGCGGCGACGTGGGAGGACAGGTGATCGACGTTCGGAGCCTGTACCGCGATCGCTCCACGAAAGACCCTCACGGCGCCAAGCATGACGACATCTTCAAGAAGATGGTGACGGTGAGCGCGAAGATCGCCAAAGCGCGCAACGAGCCCTTTCTGCGCCTCGAGGGCTGCCCCGTGAGCGTGGCCGAGCAGGTGCTCGCGCTCGTCGCGCTGTCGGACGTGAAGAACCCCTATCTGGCGCCAGGCGAGGCGATGCGCTTCAACAAGAGCTACCTCATGTGGCGGAGCGCTACCGCCGCCAAGCGCCTGCGTGGTCAGCCGTACCAGAAGAACGGCACGTTTCATCACCGCGGGCAGGCGGCCCCCGACGTGACACCCGAGCCGGGCGAGTGAGCGGCGCGGCGCGACGGCAGCGACGGCGCCGGCCCCCGGGTCGTGGCCAGCGAGGCCGAAGCGCCCACGACGCGGCCAGCACCCGCCGGAAATCAGCGGGCCGGCTCAGGGGATCACGAGCGAGACGTTGACCTCGATCGCGTCATCGACCTTGAACGCGCCGAGGGGTCCCTTCACCTCTTTGACGCCGAGGCGCGAGAGTGAGAGCGAGAGCGTGGCCCGCACCGCCAACGCGCCCGCGTCGCGGCGCTCGACCTCGAGCGGCACCGAGAGGCGCTGCTCCGCGCGAGCCGCCGTGACCGTCACCTCGGCGCGATCGAAGCGCTCGCCCTCGGCGTGAACCATCACCCGGTCGGTACGCAGGTGCTCGCTCACGATGCGGCGCTCGATGTCCTCCCGATCGGCGGCGGACAGCACCGCGCGATCGACGCGGTTGCCCTTCAACACGCCCACCACCCGGAGCCCACGCACGTCGAAGGAGAGCTCTGCGTTCCAGCGCTCCCCCTCTTGCACGTCGAGCTCGACGTCGTAGCGCGACGCCTCGAGCTCGAGGTCGTGGGCAAACCTGGAGAGCATGCCCTTGGCGCGAGTGTGAACGGTGATGGAGGATGCCTTGGGGTCGAGGGTGCGTCGTGCCATGGGAGCGTGCCTCGGGGCGGGGCCTTTGGGGGCGCCTCATCGCGGCGTTGTGGAGTTAGTCGCCGGCGCGGAGGGCGGCAAGGCTCACTGCGGCCACCGTCATCGCGGCGAGCACCACCGAGCCGGTGGGCTGCGACATGTCGAGCAGGGCGTCGCCGCCCGCGAGGTTCACGAGGTGAGGCCGCGGCCAGACCACGGCGAACAGGCCGCTCGTCGCGCCGAGCGTGAAGTCGAGCAAGAGCGGCACCCAGCGGCCGCGTCCGAGGCGCCAGAACGACGCGCCGAGGAAGAGCCAGCCCACGTAGGCCGAGGCCCCGAGCGCGGCGACCCAGCTGGTGGTCGCGAGATCTTGGACGAGGCCGGGCATCGTCCGGTAGGCGAGCGCGAGGGTGACGGCCACGGTGGCGACCGCGGTGACCGCGGCGAGGGCTGCGGTGACGGTGACGACCCCGAGCACCACCTGCCGGCGGGGTACCCCGAGGGCGGCGATCGGCCACACGCTGTCGTCGAGCCTCGCGCGCCCGAGCGAGAGCGAACACCACGCGAAGGCGGAGAGCGGCACCACCCATCGCAGCACGAGGCCCACCGCACGGCTCGGCGCCTCGATGAGTCCGCCCGAGCGGGCGGCCACCGCGAACGCGACGCCCACCATCAGCGACAAGAACAGCACCAGCGCCGCCGAGGCAGGACGGATCCGCCCCAGCGCGAGCGCTACCCCGCGTCGCCAGCCTTCGAGGGCGTCGGGGCGCGTCGGGTTCGCGCTCACGAGGCCCCCGCGACATCGGAGGGGAGCGGCGGCGGTGGGGGCGTGGGCGCGTGGAGGGGAGCACGCGCTTCTCGGGCGGAGCGGTGGGCGCGGGCCGCGCTCCGCATCCCGTCGAGGGTCGTGGGGAGCTCGTGGAGGGCGACGATGTCGACCGCGCTCCTGTCGACCTCATCCGCGACCGCGAGGGCGAGCGCCTCGAGCTCGTGGCTGGAGATCGACACCTCCGCCAGATCGTTGTCATGAAGCTTCCACGTGACCGCGACCACCTCGTCGCGCGCGCTGAGGTGGGCGACGAGCTTGCGGGCGTCGGCTTCTCGGAGCCACAGCACGAGCGAGGAGAGGGGGGCACGGACGCCGGCGTCGGAGAGCTTGGGATCGATGGGGGCGGAGGCCCAGCCCACCTCCTGATCGCGTCCCCAGAGGCGCCCTGCCTCGAGCAGGAAGACGTGGTCGGGGAGCGAGCCGAGCGCTTGGGGGGTGGCGGTCGCGAGGACCACGCAGGCGCCATCGGCGGCGTGCGCGGCGAGCCGTTCGCGCACCACGTCTTCGCGCAAGGCCCCGAGGCCCAACGGCTCGAAGAGTACGAGGACCGCCAGCCGAGGACACGCGAGGAGCGCGGCGAGCTCCACCGCGCGGGCTTCGCCAGCGTCGAGCGAGGCGAGCCTGCGACCTCTCAGCGACTCCGCCCCGACCGGGCCGAGGCATCCGCTCAGATCGAGCCCGCGCAGGCGACCCATGCTCGCGAGGGCGTCCGCCACCGTCGCCCGCGCGCCGCCGGGCAAGAAGGGCTTGGCGAGCACCACGCCCATCCGTCGTCGGGTGGCCGCGCTCTGCCGAGGCTCGCGCCCGAGCACGGTGATCACCCCCACCGAGGTGGCGCGCCGACCGGCGATCAGCGCGCAGAGGGCCGCCGTGCCGTCGGCGGGGCGGCCGACGAACGCGTGCACCCCAGCCTCGAGCGTCACCGAGACGTTGTCGAGCGCGCCGAGCGGGCGGCCGTCGGGCCCCTCTGCGTCGCGACCGGACACCCGCGCGAGCTGAAGCAGCGGATGCCGAGCTACGACCACGCGTCGAAGACCTCCGCCGCGAGCGACAACCCGGCGTCGAGCGCTCCCACCAACGACAACGACGGCACCGACCAAGCCTCGCTCACCAGCCAGGGGACGAGCACCACCGCCGCGAGGAGCGAGCGGCCGCGCTCACCGCCGAGCTCACCAGAGACGGCTCCGACGAGGCCGATGGTCGCTCCCGCACCCGCGCTCGTCACCACCGCGAGCCCCGCCCTGGCCACCTCCGCGGCCGAAGCGGAGACGATGGCCCCGGTGAGGCCGACGAGCGCCGTCGGGAGCGAGACGAGCAGAGCGCCCAGCGCGATGGCGGCGTGGACGCGGCTGTTCCGCAGCGCGCGGGCCCCGATGCCGCGCGACTCGACCAACACGTCGATGCCGTCGAGCCGATCGCGGAGCCCGGGGGCGCGGGCGGCGGAGAGGGCCAGCGGGCCGGCCGCGAGCCAACACAGCACCCGCGCGGTCTCGAGGGTGAGCGCCTCGCCTCGCGCCGCAGCGCCGCCGAACAAGAGGCCCACGACGACGGCGCCGAGCCCCCCAAAGCGGGCGCCGAAGGTTGCGCCCAGCCGGCGCAGCGAGATGCGAAGCGCGCGCATGTCCATGCGGTGACTGCACTCTACCTGCGCGGGAAGCTGGTGTCCTGGTCCGTGAGACCGCCGCGTCCCTCGTGCCGAGGGGAGGCGTGAGGGCCGGCGAGGGAATTGCCTCGTCGGTCGCCCTTCGGGCTCCCTCCTCCGGGTTGTTCGACACTCCTCTCGG